>NZ_BMII01000003.1:66899-187456 GCF_014641855.1 Shewanella inventionis | reverse complement strand
GCCATGCGGGAGAGAGTTAAACGCTACATACTGCCCCAAAAAAGAAAACGGCCCAAAGCAAGGACCGTTCGTATCAATAAAACTCGCTACCCTGTTCGCTCTAAACACCTTAAGTGATAGGTGTTACGATATTCGGGGCTTTTTTATGGCAGCGACATAGACTTTGAGGGAGATAGTTCCAATCAGCACAAGAATGATCACTTATTTATCCTAATTGGAATAAAAAGGTTATTGATGTGCTTTATGAGGCACTCAACACGCTTAAGGATGAACTCGATTGCGGCCTAAGGTTTTAGCTTGATATAAGCATTTGTCGGCATTGTTGATCAGTTCATCAATGGTTTGATCTTGTGACAGTTGCGAAATACCGATACTGATAGTGACCTGAATTTTATTATCCAGAAATTGAAGCGTGTGGTTCTCAACACTGCTGCGGATCTTCTCGGCGATGACCCCAGCTTGCTCAGAAGTTGTTTGTGGCAAAATAATCAGAAACTCTTCCCCGCCCCAACGCGCCACACAATCTTGTTGTCTAACTTGCTCAGTAAATAGGGCTGACAATTCGGTAAGCACCATATCTCCTGCATTATGACCGTATTTATCATTAACAGATTTAAAGTGGTCAAGATCGCATAATAATACTGATAGCGGTTCGTTGTTACGCTGTAGTCTGGCCTTTTCTTGTTCTAAAATGGCGGCGGCATTGCGTCTATTGGCCAGTTTGGTCAGTGGGTCTCGCATGGCAAGTTGTTGATATTGTCTGCTGATTTCGAGTGCGTTTTTGTATGACAGCATTCTTAAGTGTTCATATAGGGCAGACAAAAATGACATGGTTAAAAACGATAAAATAAGTCTGATTTTAAATTCATTACTATATGCAGCATGCGCTATTAATGATTGCGGCATAAACATGATGGCACTGATCACAAACAAAAATATCAGTAAATTCATTATGCCTTGACGTAGTCCCAGCACATACACAGAAACAGGGGCCACAATAAAAATCCATAATGGCCCTGTTTGCGACACGCCACCACTAAAAACCAAATAAAACATCAATAAATAGAGCGAATAAATGATGAGGTTGGCACTGACAGATACATTTAATCGCTTAACAAACAGGAAAGAAAGCAGGTAGGTTAAACTGGCAAGGAACAGTACGACAGTTAGGGCGTTGTCGCTTCCTAAAAAACTGATCGCGCCCATAAGAAAGGTCATGGACATTCCGACCAATGAAAATAGCGAAATCACTCTAGCTTGTTGTGACGCCCCCTGATTAGGATGATATTTTTTGATGAGTTCGAGCAATGATTAATCCTTTCACATTATTGAACAAGTAAATATCAAAATAGAACATGCTAAGTCACTCTTACACTTTAACAATGATGCCATTAAGCCGGTGTATTTAGGTTGCCATAAAACGCATGTTTATCCAATGATATTTGCACAAAAACGGATTAAAGTGGTTGCCAAGGCAAACCAGATAAATAAATGGCATGAGATCACGAGAGGTGTTTTTATTGTGAATTACAGTATTGCCTGATATAACCACAAGCATTATCGCTAGGTATCTCAATCGTCAATAACCTCACTCGGTAAACTTGTTCTATAATAAATTATCATCGTCCTCTATACTCAATAGACTTAGTTAAAACAAGGTATTAGCCTGATATTACTTATGCTTTAAAGCAGCAATGCTGCGGTCTGGATTATCCATTTGCAATAATGCCTATATTCCCAATTATTGATCGAATCGTCATGTATTTTGGAATGTTTGCCCTCAACAGTTAGGAGGACGTATTGAATACTTTCCAAGCAATCTACCAAGATGGTCAATGGAACAAACCGCTTGTGCCACACAAGGGAGCCCAACTTGTATTAGTTTATGGTGCACCAGAGCTAATGCAACAAGCAGATGGCTTTGATGCATTAAAAACAGCATTTCCCAACGCCGATATTATTGGTGGTAGCACCAGTGGTGAAATTCAAAGCGATCAGCTTTATGATGATAGCCTCTGTATTACGGCGATTACCTTTGAGCACAGTGACGTTCATGTTGTGAGTGACTCTGTTTCGTCACACGCAGATTGTTCTGCTTTAATTAAGTATCTAATTGCACAACTGCCAAAAGACAATCTGCGTCACGTGTTAGTGATGTCTGATGGTAATATCATCAATGGTTCTGAGTTGGTGGATGGTTTATATCAATATTTACCTCAAGGTGTTAAAGCGACTGGTGGACTGGCGGGAGACGGTGATCGATTTAACCAAACTATTGTGTGGCACAATGAGCATGTTGGTTCTGGCATTATTGTACTTGCAGGGTTATATGGTGAGCGCTTATCTGTAGGATATGCTTATTTGGGCGGTTGGCGGCCTTTTGGTCCTAAGCGATTAATTACGCGCTCGCATAGCAACGTCTTATTTGAATTTGATGGCCAACCCGCTTTGGATCTCTATCGGTCTTTTTTAGGTGAATTCTCAGCAGACTTGCCAGTATCAGCCTTATTGTATCCTCTGGCTTTACAACAACAAGGTGAAGATGAGATTGTTGTTCGGACAATATTATCCATTGATGAACATCAAAAAAGCATGTCGTTTGCGGGGAATCTACCTGAAGGTGCGACGTGTCAATTTATGTATGCCAATGGCGAAGATTTATTAGAAGGTGCACAACATGCAGCTCACGAAGCGCTAGCATCGATTAATGAATGTGAGCCAGAATTAGCTATTTTAATTAGTTGCATTGGCCGTAGATTGGTCTTAGGACAACAAATTGAAGAAGAACTTGAGATCATCAAGCAAGAATTTCCAACTACCTGCAACATAACGGGGTTTTATTCATACGGTGAAATATCCCCTATTAAATCGATTGGTCGATGTGGTTTGCACAATCAGACCATGGCTGTCACGTTACTGTCAGAGAAGTCGCCATATTGAATACGCATAAATTGCTTTTACGTCAGCTTAACCGTTGTCAAAAAGATGAACGGTTTATTGAAAACAACCATCGCCTCTTGACATCGATTTCTGCTGCCTATGCTCAAAATGAGCAAAGCATAAAAATGTTAGAACGGGCTTTATTTCTAATTTCTAATGAGCTTAATGATCGAAATGAAACATTAAAAAATCAGTTAACGGAAATGAAAAGTTTTCAAGATCAGCTTGAAAGCTCGGTTGGATTATTAAAAGCTACGTTTGATGCCACTGGCGAAATTATTTTTGTTTATGCATTAAACGGTGAGTTAAAGTCATTTAATAGCATGGGGAAAGCCTTTTTTGAGTCTTTAGGGCTTCAACCTGTGTCGCATTGGGAAGCTTTTTTGAGTGTGGTAATAGATAAGCAGCATATGCTGTCCATTATCGACAACTTACACCTTGACCCTTTCCAACAGTTAAATGGAAATATTGAGTTAATTGATCAACGTTTTTTCGATTATCGTTCATTACCGCAAATACAAGATGGTCGCATTATTGGGCGAGTATGGTGTTTCACTGATGTGACGGCACAAAAGCAATATGAAGCCACCATTGAGTATCATGCATTTCATGATGCGTTGACGGGGCTACCTAATAGGACATTATTGCTTGATAGGATTGAACATTCTATCGCCGCTAGTAAAAGAGAAGCTCAAAAGCTTGCGGTATTATTTTTGGATTTAGATGACTTTAAAAAAATCAATGATTCTGAAGGTCATAATGCAGGTGACTTATTATTAAAAGAGGTCGTTAGACGCTTGCAAAGTCGGTTGCGAGAGTTTGATACCTTGTCGCGCCAGGGTGGCGATGAATTTATTATTGTCCTTGAAAATATTCACTCTGAAATGGCGGTAAAACAGGTGTGCCAAGAGTTGTTAGCGTTGATCCAGCAGCCTTATTCAATTGGTTCACGTCAATTTGTGGTGACATCGAGCATTGGAATCGCTTTGTTTCCCAATGATGATGACAATGCCAATAGTTTGATCCGAAAAGCGGATCTTGCGATGTATCAATCAAAATCTTTAGGAAAAAACAGTTTTCATTTTTATAGCCAGGCTCTCGAAAAAGAAGCGCTAATGCAATTGGCCATAGAACAAAGCCTGCGTAGCGCCATTGCCAGCGACGAATTATATCTCGTGTATCAGCCTAAAGTGGATTTACACTCCATGAAAGTGGTGAGTGTTGAAGCATTGTGCCGTTGGACTCAACCTGATGGGACAGTGATCCCGCCAGATGTTTTTGTTCCAGTTGCGGAACAAACGGGGTTAATAATTGACATTGGATTCTCAGTGATTACTCAAGCATGTAAACAGTTAGCCGCTTGGCATAATGTGGGTATTCATGATGTGGCAATATCAATAAATTTGAGCAGTTTAGAGTTTCAGCATAAAGCACTTATTAACCACTTAATACAGACGCTAACAGATTTTGATATTGATGGTAAATTGCTGATTATTGAGCTAACAGAATCCATTTTTATGGAAGATAAATTCAGTATCAAAGAAACGATGTTGTTGCTCAATAATTATGGGATAACCTTTGCTTTAGATGATTTTGGTAAAGGCTATTCATCGTTTAGTTATTTGCAATTTTTACCGCTACATTATCTCAAAATTGATAAGGCTTTTTTACAAGATGTTGAAAGTAATCGCTCATCAGCTGCCATTGCTAAAACTATTATTGATATTGGGCACAACCTTGATTTGATAGTGATTGCAGAAGGTATTGAAGATCAGTTTATGCTTGAATATGTCAAAGAATTTCATTGTGATTTAGCTCAAGGGTATTATTTATACAAGCCAATGTCCGCTGCAGATTTTGAATGTGTTTATGCCGAAGCATCCCAAGACAAGCAATCTCAGTAATGGGGCATATTGATGTTCAAAAAGATAGTTGATCATCAATATTAAAGTTTATTACCTATCACCTGGCGGTCATTCATTCGCCAGCTCAATCCATTTTTGGATGAAAGTTAGCCAAAAAAGTTCAATACCCCTTAACTATACTCTGTCGTTGAGCTAGCTTGATTTGCTACTTGCTCTTTTTTACATCAGCGCGACGGATTGTTTATCTTTGCTCCCTTACCGTTTTATTTATTGGCATGCCAATGCAGGTGTTGATTGGTGCTCATATCACGCTGGCAGCAGATGCTACGCCGTTATTTTAAGCGCGGCTCTATGAGGCCCATTAAATCATTTACAGATTCACCGTGGGTGGTTTGTTCAAGCCGTCATTGACCTGAAAGCCATTGTTGTTAATACGATAATGAGTCTTTATCGGCGTTTTTCAAGGTAGTTGTCGCCTAAGCTGCTTCTTTTTTTCTCTGGTTTAACTCCACCTCATCGATTCTATGATGGCGCGAAGATTTTTTAGTTAAAGGTACATTGTTTTTAACTGGTTATACCTTTTAAGGCAATGCAACATAATGGAACTGGCATTAATCCAATTGAAGTTGTCGGTAAACCAGAAACCCAAGTTTACTCTTGCAGCTTTAAGTTATGGTCAAATAAAGCAAAGGCTACTAAATAGTAGCCTTTGGCGTTGAGGCGAAGCGGTTAATTTAGGGTGAAAAAGGATAATATTTTTTTCTGATTCGCAGATTGCTTAGACAAATCAACACTGGCTTTTGAGCTGTAGCTAATGCCGGCTACATTTTGATTAACCATATCAACCATTTGGGTTATGTTTTTAGAGATATCATCAGTAACACTAGATTGCTCTGTAGAAGCCGTTGCCACTAAAGAGTTCATTTCTGAAATGCGAGAGACAGATTGAGCTATGTCAGAGAACGCGTCGCGAACTTCTTGTGCAATTTTTTGTGCTTCATCAATTAAATACGCATTTGATTGCATGTATTCGTCGGCTTTAGAGGCCTGATTTTGCAGTTTTGTGATGATTTCCTGAATGTTAATGGTTGAGCTCTGTGTTTTGCCTGCTAATGTTCTTACTTCATCAGCTACTACGGCAAAACCTCTGCCTTGCTCACCGGCGCGTGCGGCTTCAATTGCAGCATTAAGTGCTAATAGATTGGTTTGTTCAGAAATACCATTAATGACTTCAATAACAGCGCCAATTTCGTTTGAGTAACTTTTTAACTGATTGACGATTTCAGTTGATTCTTTAATAGAGTTGTTAATTTTATCTGAGATTTTGTTTGATTCTTGCAACGCATGGTGGCCTTTATCGACACTTTGGTTTGCCTCAATGGCTGACGATTCGGCTTCTGTAGCATTGCGACTAATATCCATGGCGGTGCTCGACATTTCATTGACGGCTGTGGCAACTTGTTCCACTTGCATTAACATGTTTTGTGAGTTGCTGTCTGCTTGTTCCATGGTTGAAGCCAGTGTTTGCGAAGAATTATCGACAGTGTCGGCAACAGAGATTAACTGCTGAGTTAATTTAGCAAATTGCTCTGCTGTTTTGTTTAAGCATTCTGACAATACGCCCAGTTCGTTTTCGCCCTGATTGTCTATATGAACACTTAAGTCGCCCTGAGACATTTTTATCATCGCATGTTGAATAATCGAAATGGAGCTGACCAAAAGGGTTGAAATGCGCAGTGCCATCAAAATAATAATAATGGTCACCACAATCACAGCGATAATCATAATGTTCATCGAGCGGTCATAAATGATGTCGCCGTACTCACTGGCGGCAAGAGCACTTCGTTCATTTAAATCTGATAATTCAACTAGGGTTGCTGAATACTTATTATAGGCGGCTAAGGAGTTTCCCAGAAATAGGGCTTTTGCTTCGTCATTGTTATTGTTTTCAGACAGGCGTAGCAGATCAACTTGCACCGCTAAATATTGACGATATAGGCCATCAAACTCATCAACAAGTGCTTGTTCTTCAGGGCTTGATATAAGCACTCGATAGTCGTTAATGGTTTTTTCAATTTGTTGTTTTTTTTGATGAATTGTATTGGTGACTTGTTGAATGGTTTGTGCGTCAGTTGAAATAATGTGTACGGCTTCATCATTACGAAGATCGGCTGTTTGAGTATTAATACGTTCAATTAATTGTACCGAGGGAAGCCAGTTGCTCGATATTTCGGTTGATTGTTGGTTGATAGTATTCATTTGTGATAATGACAACAGCATCAATCCAATAATGGCAATAACGGGAACTGAAAACCCCAACAATAACAACTTGCCAATTTTGATATCTCTCATTTCAATCCTCGATGTAGGTGATAATTAATTAACGTTAAGATGGCTTGATTGGGTATATGCATTGAGCATAGTTAACTTAATTCATCATCGCCAAAAAATGAGTGCGAGTATGATGAAAAGAAGACAAAGCGGTCTATAAACCTTGTAGATTGAGTGATGTCGACAATGTTTATCGGCTAATGCTAATGTTGCTTTAGATAATCTTTTTGATTCAAATGAATTTAATGACATGATTAATTGTAGAAATACTATGTTTTTCAATGTCTAGCTTGTAAAAATTTGTTTTATCGTCCAAAGTTAACTCTCTGTAACTCTAAACTAATTATAAAAATGACCAAATTTGCTAGTTATAAAAATGCGCTTAAATTGGGAGTTGGAGTATTCGCTTTTGGCTTAGTCATTAGTGTTGGTGTTGCTTTAGGGGTAAAAAATAAAAATAATCAAATTGTGAATAAATCTCTTCAAGAGGTTACAGAGCAAGTCACCAACAACATCACCAATAGATTTAAGTTGTATCAATATGGGTTGCGCAGCGCTCGCGGTGTTATATACACCGTTGGTTCAGAAGGCATTTCGCGCGCCCAATTTATTAAATACAGTTTTACTCGCGATTTAGATCGAGAGTTTCCTGGCGCGCGTGGCTTTGGATTTATTCGACGGGTAAAACCCCATGATGAAGCTTTGTTTATTGAGTCAGCAAAGCAAGATGATTGGCCAAATTTTAGCATTAGACAGCTTACCCCGCATGACGATGAGCGTTACGTCATTCAATATGTAGAGCCAGTTGAGCGAAACTACTCCGCGATTGGATTAGACATTGCCTCAGAAAATAACCGTAAAACAGCCGCCAAAGAGGCTTACCTTAGCGGTGAGGTAAGGCTGACGGGCCCCATCACACTCGTGCAAGCTACTGGTAATCCGCTACAAGCCTTTTTAATTTTAATGCCCATTTACCAAACAAGTGACACCCCGCTTACCCCCGCATTAAGGGAGCAATATGCTTTTGGTTGGAGTTACGCGCCTTTGGTTGCTAATGAAGTCTTTGACGATTTGTCTTTGTCTCGTGCCAATACAAAGTTATCGATTACAGATATTACCGACAATGATAACTCAGTGACATTCTATGAAACGCATACCGATGATGCTTCCCCTTTATCTCAGTATAGTGCCATTGTTGAACGTGAAGTGTTTGGCAGAAAATGGCAAATATCGGTATCGGCTTACCCTAATTTTGTTAGCGAGTTACATTTAACGTCACCTCATATTGTTTTTGTTTATGGTTTTGTTGTGAGCTTATTATTGGGCTCGTTTATCGGTTTTTACGGTTATACCTTAGGGCGTAAGCGTCTTGTGTTGGCCGATAATGAAAGACGAGCAAATATTTTAGAGCATTCGCAAGATGCTATTATCAGTTACGACTGTAATGGCATTATTACCGGGTGGAATAAGGGGGCTGAATCAACTTTTGGCTATGTTAATGACGAAGTGGTGGGCCTTAAAAACTATACCTTTATTGCCGCCGACAGTGAAAACCTACAGGCTGAGCAAGCACAGTTTGAACAAGTGTTAGAAGGTAAGCCGCTGTTAAATTTAATTGGCCAACATAAACGAAAAGATAATGAATTGCTTATCACCACCATGACATCATTAGCCATTTATAATGAGTTTGGTGTGATAACAGGTGTCAGCCAAACCATTCGTGATATAACCGCGCAACAAAATGCTGAAAAACAAATTTTACGTTTAAATGCCAGTCTCGAGCGTAAAGTGACTGAGCGAACACAAGCCCTGCAAGAGGCCTTATCTGAAAATAAAACCTTACTTGAAAACATCAACCAGCAATTGCTGTATTCTGAAACAGATGGCGATGGCGTTATTTTAGCGGTAAACGACTATTTTTGTATTGCATCTGGGTTTACTCGTGAGCAAATGCTTGGTCAGAAGCATTCAATTTTAAAATCAAATCAGCATGATGATGCATTTTGGAAAACCATGTGGGAAACCATCACCCAGGGTAAAACTTGGCAAGGTGAAGTGTGTAATCACGACAAGCAAGGTAATGCTAAATGGTTTGATACTGTGATTACTCCCATTTTGAACAGTGCAGGGCAGCTCGAGCGTTGTATTGCCTTGAGGATCGACATAACGGATCGTAAGTACATTGAGTTTGAAAATAATAAACTCACTTCTTTGCTCACTAATGTGTTAGCTGCAGCCTCTGAAATAGGCATTATTGCAACCGATAATAACGGCATTCTCACCATTTTTAACCGTGGTGCAGAGTTGTTACTTGGATATAGTGCTGAAGAGGTTGTTGGTAAAATGAGCCCGGCGATATTTCATGTACCATCAGAGGTGAGGCAGCGTGGCAAAGAGTTAAGCGAAGAGTTTGGTGAAGACATTAGTGCGTTTGACGTGTTTGTGTATAAAGCGAGAAATATTGGACCCGAAACTCGCAAATGGACTTATGTGCGTAAAGACTACAGTCAATGTACTGTGTCATTGTCTGTATCTGCAATGCGTAATGACAGTGGAGAGCTTGTCGGTTATTTAGGTGTTGGTGTTAACATTGATACCATGCTTAAACAGCAAGATGAACTGGTGTCTGCGACAAATCAGTTAGTTAAAGCCGCAGAGGTTGCTGAGCTAGGTATTTGGAATTTAGATTTACAGACAGATGCGTTGATTTGGAACGACCAGATGTTTGCTATTTATGACTACCCCATTGAAATGAAAGAGCAAGGGCTGACTTACCGCCACTGGCAGGCGCGAGTTCATCCAGATGATATTGACATGGCGGATCAATGTTTACAGCAAGCCATTTTACATAAAACGACCTATGAACCCAATTTTAGGATTATAACCCGCTCAAATAAAATTCGTTATATCCAGGCTGGCGCTCAAATTAGTTACGACAATAAAGGTAAAGCTGTGCGTATCGTTGGGATTAACCGCGACATTACCGAGCAACGTGAATTAGAGCACTCCTTAAGGCTTGCAAAGCAATCTGCCGATGCAGCTAATGCCGCTAAGTCAGCATTTTTGGCCAATATGAGCCATGAAATCCGCACCCCAATGAATGCCGTGTTAGGCATGTTGCAAATAGTGCAGCATTCTGAAATGACCCAGCAACAACTTGATTATGTGACAAAAGCTGAAATTGCCGCAAAATCTTTGTTGGGATTATTAAATGACATATTGGATTTTTCTAAAATAGATGCTGGCAAACTTGAACTTGATCTGCATCCATTTCAAATGGAAACCTTAATGCGTGAATTGGCTGTAATGTTAGCAACCAATGTGCACAGTAAAAATATTGAGGTGATTTTTGATCTTGATCCTGACGTGCCTTACCTCATAGAAGGGGACGAACTGCGGTTACGTCAAGTGCTACTCAATTTGGCGGGGAATGCAATAAAATTTACTTCAAATGGCCATGTTATTATTGGTGTTCATTGTAAAAAACTTGCTCAAGATTTGGTGAAGCTTAATATTTCTGTACAAGATACAGGGATTGGGATCAGCGAAGAGCAAGCAAGCAAAATATTTCAAGGATTTGTGCAAGCAGAGTCATCTACTTCACGACGATTTGGTGGAACGGGTCTTGGGCTAGCCATTACTAAGCGTTTGGTTGAATTAATGGGTGGGGAGTTAGTGTTAAGTAGTGAACTTGGCAAAGGAAGCCATTTTGGTTTTGACTTGAGATTAAATGTAGTAGAAATGAAAAATGCCCATCTTGATATTGATTTACAAGGGCGAAACATCCTTATTGTTGATGACAGTAAGATGAGCCGAAGAATTTTATCAAAAACCTTAAAGGCCCATGGTGCCTATGTTAATGAAGCAAGTAACAGTAAGCAGGCTATTAGCTTGATTGAGCAAAGTTTACAGGCAACCAATCATTATGATGTGATTATTATGGATTGGCGTATGCCTGAAATGGACGGTTTAGAAACCGCTCAACACATTCAGTCAATGTTTTCTGAAGGCCAAGCACCTGCAATAATTATGTTAACGGCTTATGGTGCTGAGGTGATGCAGCAAACCAAGCTCTATAGCCAGCAACCTTTTATCAATATGCTAACCAAACCGATTACGGCTAATTTAATGTTGGAAGCTGTGAGTAATGCAATTTCTGGTGAGCGTCGCGCATTAGAAACTAAAAAAGTGACTCATTTAGCGTTGCAGGGCGTAAAAGTGCTGGTAGTTGAAGATAACCAGTTAAATCGCCAAGTGATTGATGAATTACTTAGATTACAGGGTGCGATAGTGACATTGGCCTCAGGCGGTGTTGAAGGCGTTGCGTGGGTAACGCAATCAAAAAATCAATTTGATATCGTGATTATGGATATGCAAATGCCCGACATGGATGGGTTAGAAGCGACAAGACTCATACGTGCAGATGGACGATTCAATGACTTGGTTATTCTTGCCATGACAGCGAATGCATCCATGGCTGATAAAACCTTGTGTTTAGAGGCAGGTATGAATGAGCATATTGGTAAGCCGATAGATATGACGCTTTTACTACCTTGTATGCTCAGGTTATTGGGCAAAGAGAGTCATTCAACAGGTAATGAATATTACGAGCATTCACCAGCAATGAGCAGTGATGAGCACCCCGATGATGACGATGCCATTATTGAAGATCCCGAATCAATTTTAAGACGTTTTGGTGGCGAACGTGATTTCTTTCTTGATGTAAAACATCACTTTTCTGCGGAGATGTCTGAGCAACTTACCGCGTTAACAGAAGCGGTTAAGCAACAAGATAATCATAAAATGAGTATTATTGCCCATACGATAAAAGGCACTGCCAGTAATATTGGTGCTAAACGGCTTGCTGTTTTTGCAGAGCAACTCGAACAAAAAATTAAACAAAAGGTTAATATTGAATCCGAAGTGGTTTTAACCCAATTACAAGGGCAAATTAACGATAGTTTGCATATGCTTGAGACGTTATTTCCTGATGAAAATACACAACATTTAGCAAATGGATTGGATAAAACGGCGTTATTGCCGATAACCAGTATAACGACCGATAAAATAGAAGAGTTAATGGCATTATTAGTTGAGCAAAATCTAGATGCGATAAGTTATCTTGAGCAATTGTTGGAGAACGTCGCCATAGATACTCATTGGTCAAGATTGAAAACTCAGGTAGGTCAACTAGAGTTTGTTGATGCGATTGATACATTAACGTCGATAATGAAGGAGTGATGTGTGTTCATAGATGAGTATATTTCTGGTGTTGCTCCTGTGAGAGGCAAAATATTGTTAGTTGATGATCAAGTCGTCAACATAAAAATTTTGCATCAACTACTGCAAAATGATTACGATATTTATATGGCCCGAGATGGTCATCAAGCTATTGATATGTGCAAAAAAGTAAATCCAGATCTGGTTTTGCTTGATATTGAAATGCCCATTCTTAATGGTTTTGATGTGTGTGCCCACCTCAAAAAGGATGCGACGACACGAGATATTGCGGTTATTTTTATCAGTGGTCATTTTGATGAAGATAAAGAAGTGAAAGGATTTACGTTAGGGGCTGTCGATTTTATTCATAAGCCCATAAATCCAATCATTACTAAAGCCCGAATTAAAAACCAGTTAACGTTAAAGTCTCAATCTGATTTATTGCGCTCAATTGCGTTGTTTGATGGGCTTACAGGCGTTGCAAACCGACGTAAATTTGAACAAACATTACCAGTGAGCTGGCTACAATGCAGCCGTGAACAGCAGCCGTTAACCATTATTTTATTAGATATTGATTTTTTTAAGTTATTTAATGATACCTATGGACACACTGAAGGCGATACTTGCCTAAAGCGGGTTGCACAACAAATACAAGATACCGTTAATCGGCCTTATGACTTGGTTGCGCGTTTTGGCGGCGAAGAGTTTATTTGTATTTTACCTAATACTGACTTACTTGGTGGTACTTATGTTGCTCAGCAAATCGTCGACAGCATTGTGTCATTAAAAATTACACACGAGACCTCGAAAGTATCTCAATATGTCACTTTAAGTGCTGGCGTGGCCACGATAGTACCGGCAAGACATATTTCTGAAAAAGTATTAATTGAGGCCGCAGACAAACAGCTGTATTTAGCCAAAGAACGTGGCCGAAATAGAGTGCTTGGTGCACAAGTATTAACAGAAGACAGTGTGCCAAGTTAGTTAACCGTGGCGAATAAAGCGGTGTTGTTACGACAGATGATTAAAACCTAAGGTGCTTAATTTTGCTAACGGTGTTAGGACTTGCAATGGTTATTGCAAGTCTATGCGCTTTTAGTTAACCCCAAGAAAACCAGCCAATTATTTTTAACCATGCTTGTCGGGTTGCGTTTTGAGCACTTGTTTTGAGCGATCGTTTTGATGACACATTGATTTAAAATTTATGGCGATAGCCGAGTGTGTAAGCAATATCTGCGCTATTGTCCATGTTAAGAAAATTTTCAACCAGGGTGAATTCAATTGCGCTGCTGTCGAAATAATAACGGTAGCCTAATAACGCCTCATGAGACGCGTCCGAGAAGTTTTCATCCCAGCTTACTAATCCGTCATATCGATGGATTTCTGCTAACCAACCATGACGCCCGCTGCGATATTCATAACCAATACCAAACGTGGTGAAACGTGCGTCATAATTATTGGTTGATATCGATTCTGTGTCTTCAATAAAGCTGATCCCAAAGCTTGAATTTACATGATGTTGACCATTTTTATAGCTGTAGTTTATTTGGATGCTCTGCGCGAATGAATCTTCAGCAAATGGCCCACTATCGACAGCTTTGAAATAGAGACTAGCGCCAACAGATAACCCATGATGTTCACTTTGTACTAACTGGTAACCTAAGTATGCCGTTAAGGCGTTTTCAAGTGTTTCCCCGCTTAAATCATCAATGTGAATATCATATTCATCTGACCGAATTTGGTTCTGATGCTTGGCTTGATCTTGGCGACCGTTTTGATCAAACCCAAAAGCGTCATGAAACCACATCGTGAGCGAATCTAAATGGTTATCTGCACTAAATCCCCAGCGGTAATTGACATCTAGCATTAACGCATCGGACATCTGCCATTTTACGCCACCTGTGACCGTATTTTGATAGTAATCAGCCAGCAATACATCTGACTCAGACCACATGCTCCCGATATTGCCCGTGATATACCATTCTTTCTGGTTATTGGGTAAAGCGAATCCTGAGCGAAGCAATGGGCTGTGGTTTATGGATTGCATAGGGGATTGAGCATAAACCCTCAATGGACCGTAATCGTCAAAGTCAATCATTTGTGCCTGTGCAGAGGCTGCAAAGATCATTGTGATAAAAGTGAACAATAGATTATGTTTGGTAAGCATCATTTTCTCGTTTCATTTGCTGGGCCGCCAATGACCCTGAGCTAGCGATATAGCAGATAAAATGGCGTGGTGTACTAAAGTTATTTGTCAGCATCGATTAGCTGTTAGTTTCAGGGCTGCATTATGATTGCACGCAATCTAAATTTAAAATGCAAATTGTGAACATAGTATGCAAAATCATTATATCCAGCGACTTGTCATTATTTTGTGACATATCACAAATTTGTTATCATCATGTGGTTACTGACATTAATTTTGTAATGTAACACATTGATTATATTTTATTAGTACGGTATAAGATAACGGTTAAAACCCCGTTTAGCATTTAATTTGGAAGCCAAAATGGGTCATGGACAACGCTTGATAAATGGAATTTATAATGGATTATATTGCCTTGTTTTCACGTTTTTTCTTTAGGGTGTCATCGCTATTGAGTGATGTACACACATCCCTGTGTTTCTTTCCGTTCAGGTTTACTTATCATTTTCGCCATTATGTGGCGACTGACCCCTTTGCAATGACTCGTGCCACATCCCCTAAACCGAATGCGGTTTTGTCGCTAAATACCATTAACCTTTGCTATGCCTATAAGGGGTGATAATGGATTTTATCGTATTGCTTGGTTTGCTGGTGATTGTGATCCCGCTGCAAATTTTATTGGATATTATTGTTGAAGCAAAAACCGATTTTACACATAAAGGTGGCGACTATCTGTTAGCGTTTACTCCACTATTAACCTTCTTTTATCCTGAACATTATCTTTATAGTTTTCTTTCTCTTGCGGTGATTGTGCTGTATGGCATTTCTTTACGTTTTTATGCAGCATTTAATGACTGGCTCGAATTTGATCAAGAAAGGCTCGCGGGGTTGTGTCTTGGTGGGCTTGGCCTCGGCGGCTTATTTATTATTGCAAAAGTGACCTATCTCTTTTTGAGTTAGTTTGCCTAAATTGCTATTGCTTTGCTTAAGCTTGGGCTACAATTTTTTGGTGCAGGTTGTTCCATTGCTCTGGAAATTTACCATCAAGCATATAAACAAATGCAATAAGCTCGGCAATCAGCAAGTACAGCTCTTTGGGCACCTCTTCACCCAGTTCAAGTAACTGCAAAAACTCACTTAAATGAGGGTCTTGATGAATGTGTATTCCAGCGCTTTTAGCAATAGCGATGATTTCTTCTGCCACTAAATCCTTGCCTGTTGCGGTAATTTTTGGCGCAGTTTTACCATCAAAGCTAAGTGCTACAGCTTGTTGAATTTTTTTCGATTCATCTTTCATTACTTAGGCTCTCGTTTTAACTAGGTAGTGGTCACCTGGTAATAAGGTTGCTGGAATTTGAGTCAGTTGGGTGCTAAATGTCCCAGGAGTCAATCCAATTTGGCTTATTTTGTTCGCTAAAGAGCCATTGAAGCTATTGACCTTAGCTAACAGTGCTTGGCTGTTCCCTTTAAATTGTATATCCAGCTTGTCGTCTTTTTTGTGCGCGCAGATCAGCAACGACCCTTGGGCAAGGTTAAATTTTAATTGTAATTTCCACCCATTATTATTGTCTTTATCTTGTGGGTTTTCTTGTTCAAATTTCCCCTCAAATTGCTCATCGCGCTGATTGATTGAATAGGGAAGGGCAAAATACCAGGTCATTGATTGATTAGGATCTGTGCTCGCTTGTTGGTACATTGCAATACTACTAGCCAATTGTGCTAAAGAGTCTGCGCCCCCTAGTTTATCCAATGCACTGAGTAAGCCTGCGTTTCCTGTTAATTTGGCGAGTGTGCGCTGTTGTAATTGATTGAGATGTTCTTGCAATTTTGCACTCATACCTAAACCGCTCGTGTTGGCTTTAACACCTAACAGCAATTGAAATAGGGTCGTGATGGCTCCACCAGAATACAGTGTTGATGTCATCGTACTGTTTGATTGTACTTGGGATTGTGTGAGATTTAATCCTGCAAGACTGAGCAGTTCTTGGCTGAGTAAATGAGGATCACTTAATGCGCTCAGAGGGTGAGGGCTTATCTGCGGTAGATGTTTCAATAATTCGCTAGCAAGGCTGTTGGGTAATTGCAACGAATGTTGTTGTTTTATCGGCATAGCTCCAGCTTTCGATAATGCCTTATTTAACACTTCTATTGGTTGAGGGTCTTTATTAACGCTCACGGTTTGTTGTGATGAAAACTCAGCATTGGGCTTGTGGCTTGTTGATGAGCCTGCAGGCAATACAGACGGCGAAGTTGCATGGTTTACAGCGTGCTTAGCCCCGGCAATATTAACACCATCAGTTTTGAGATTAACCCCATGCTGTTCGCTTTTTGTGTTGCTAACCTCTTGCTGGGGGGCGATTGGCGAGCGGGCACTGAGCGGGTTTTGTATTTTTGTTTTACTTGATTCAGTAAGATTTATATTTGATGCCGGTATATTGGCATTTTTATCTCCAAATGAACTGCCCGCCGCTGTAGAGTTTGGTAGTGTTGTTTGCGTGTGTAATTTGCCGATGTCGTTTGTGGTGGGAGTGTTTGTGTTTGGCAAGGGGATTGATTCTAATTTTTTTAAAAATTGACTCAAAATTTGCGCGGGTTCGTTTTTGGTGACCACAATATTTGCCTGTTGCTGTGGTGTCAGTATTGGCGCTTGTTTTAGGAGATCGACTTTTATTTCACCGATTACTGGTGTTAAGGCCAGTTGTAATTGCTGTTGATTGAGCACGACTTTAGCTAGATATTGGCCATCATTGAGAACGGTCTTAATGGGTAACTTAAGGCTCGGACCATCAGTAAATGTTAATTGCCCCTGTGATATTTGGGCCGTGGGTAATGGGTAGCCTTGAGTACGAGAGGCTAAGGCGGCTAATTGCGTGGTCGATACGCCATTTTGAGTGGCTAAATCAGTTAACGGTTGTGGTAAAGCAAATTGTACTGTTTGAGCCAATAAGATCAGTTGGGTTGAAATTGGTTTAATATTGATGCCTGATGCTTGCGCTGTGCTAGATGTTGGCGTTGTGCTAGATGTTGCGGGTGCAAGTTCAACTGCTGATGTTAATCTGGCTGTGGCGGCTAGCTGTTTGGCTTGGTCGTGAGATATCACAATTTGAGTTGCTTGATGTAATATTTTTTGCAGTTCAGCGGTCTTACTCAATTGATATTGTTGTTCTTGAATAGTGATATTGACCTGGGCGTTAGCAGGCGTCTGTTTTTGTTGTATCTGAACCGGTAAAAGTAAGCTTGAAAGATCTGACTTTACTTTTGCTTGTAGGGATTTTTGTGATTCAGACGTGCTTTGAACCTGCTGATTTTCTGATGTGTTTGGTTGACTTGCGCTAGCAGGTTTTGAGGTTGTTGAGCTCACCGATGTAGAGGTTGTTGTTGGCAAAACCATATCAATCCTATTAAGCGAACAAGACAATATGTCGGTGATATTCAATCATTGGATTAACGAAATAAACATCATTTACAAATTTTTGATTGATATTGTCAACAGCCGCAGTATCCTTAGCGTTCTTGTTACTCATATTGGGGCAATTAATGATATCAACATCTAATGTTGACAATGATTGCTAGTAATAAGAACAAGCTTAATGCGCTACAAATAAACACTTTGAGGCAAAGCCTTTCAGTAGCTCGTTAAATTATATCGACTTGAACAAAAATTGCTTTAATAAAAAGACAAAATTAGCAGTTTGTTGAGTAGCCCCTTTTGTCATTTTTAAGAGAGTGTTATGAAGTATAAATGGATATTACTTCAGGTACTTGTTGCTTTTAGTGTACCTGCGTATGCCGAGAGTGATGTGCCTCAAGTTGCCACAAAATCCCAACCTGCGATTGAGATCACCTATAACGATCCTCGAGATCCGTTTGAAGAATTTAACCGCACCATGTGGGACTTTAACTATTTATTTTTAGATAAATACATCGCCAGGCCAGTTGCTCATGGGTATAAGGAATATGTGCCTAACCCAGTAAGAACCGGGGTGATTAATTTTGTCTATAATCTTGAAGAGCCCAGTTCACTAGTGAATAACACTCTGCAAGGCAAATGGCTGTGGGCTGCCAATGCTGGTGGCCGTTTTACCGTTAACACTACAATTGGTTTACTTGGGGTGATTGATGTGGCCGAAATGATGGGAATGCCACGTAAGCAAGATAACTTTAACGAAGTCTTAGGCTACTACGGCGTACCAAATGGCCCTTATTTTATGGCCCCTTTTTATGGTCCTTTTGTGACAAGAGAGATCGCCTCTGATTGGGTTGATGGTCTATACTTTCCTTTGTCTGAACTGACCTTTTGGCAATCTGTACTGAAGTGGGGCCTCAAAGGCCTGCATTCGCGAGCTGAAGCGATTGATCAAGAAAGACTATTAGACAATGCTCTGGATCCTTATGCGTTTGCTAAAGATGCTTATTTACAGCATATGGATTACAAAGTGTATGATGGTGATGTACCTGTAAATCAGGCTGATGACGAGTTACTTGATGAATATCTAGATGAACTAGAATAGTTCGGGGTATGTAACAACCCCGACAGCACATCTGCGGGGTTGTAGAATGGCGTTAACTGATGTGAAAATTCTCGTTGTTGAGGATGATCCTATATTTCGTCAAGTTGTTGTCGATTTTTTGCAAGGGCAAGGGGCTTGTGTTCAACAGGCTTGCGATGGCCCTGAAGGCATTACGCTTTTTTCCCAAACCACATTCGACATTGTGATTGCTGATCTTGGCTTGCCCATTCTGGGCGGACTGCCCATGCTGAGGCAAATGCAAAGTATTAATCCTGCTATACCTTCTATTGTAATATCGGGTAACGATATTATGTCTGATGTAGTTGAGGCATTGCGTATTGGTGCCAGTGACTACCTCACAAAACCGATTGCTGATTTATTTATTATTGAGCAAGCTGTTGTTCAGGCCATATTGACTGCAACTACAACAATGAATGCTGCAGGGCAATCACATCTGCATGAAATGAATGAGTTATCCTATCAAGAGTTGACGGATAATTTATATTTGCTTGAGCAAAACGCGCAAGCGGCCAAAAGTGTTCAACAACAATTGTTTCCTGCATCGCATGTGCATTACCCTAAAGCGGCGATTGATTACAGTTTGTTTAAAAATAATGATGTAAGTGCTTACTTTATTGACTCGACCATGGTCGGAGACAACCATTTGGTTATGTACATGGCACATTTTGATCCTGAAGATAACAGTGCTGCTTTTGGCTGCGTATTACTTCGAAGTTTTGTGAATCAAAAACTGAAATTGTTCAGAAACGGATTAAGCACCACATTGATTGAACCTGGCAACATGCTCACGTATTTACATAAGCGTATGGTGAGATCTGGGCTACATATTTTGACTGACATTATTTATGTGTCGATTGATTTACATCAGCATATTGTATCTGTAGGGCAGGCTGGCAATGGGTTACGTTGCTATTTAAGGCAAGATAATCATTTAATGCCTTTAGTGCTTCCGCATGCACTGCAACTTGGAGATATAAATTGGCATCAGGCAGGATTGCAACGACGAACGTTACTAATGGGTGAAAAGCTGTGTATTGGTACGTATCATCAACAGCATAAGCAACAGTTGCTAAATAATCGCTTTACTGGCTTGATTTACCAACCCGATATTCATGCCGGTGGTTTTATGCAGTTGTCGTGTGGCTAAACATATTTGTTATATTGATTTATATTTTACCAATCATCCTGCTTACTGGTTAACATCGCTTATAACGTCGTTAGATATGTTGAAGGTAGAACAACTCGCTCGCTGCAATTTCTGCCTTATTCTAAGCGATTTTCCTATGCAATCTCTGACTCACTTATTTATTCTGATTGGTATTAACGCTAATCTTTAAAAGTATGTCGTGGGTATTTTTAATATTTCAAACGAGTATTAATATTTCAAGCTAAAAAATCCCCTGCAAAATGGCAGGGGATTTTTGTTGATGAGCTCAATGGCCCATCAAGTAAGTTGCTATACTATTAACGTTTTATTGCTTCATGTTCAGCAGTAACGGCAATTTCTTCTTCAAGTGCTTGCTCTTCACTGTCATGCTTGCTTTCTGCGCCGTGCATCCAGTCAACCAATTTGTCTGACATTAAATATAAGATAATACCAGAGATAACAGCAGTGATTGCGATACCCGCGAAGATAGCCATAGCGTTTGCGAGCTGCTCTTCAACTGCGCCGCCATGGCCAATTAACGAACCTACTAAGCCGCCAATTTTGTTTGCAGCAGCAATAAATAGGAACCAAGCACCCATCATTAATGAAGCGATACGCAGTGGAGCAAGCTTAGTCACCATTGATAAACCAATAGGTGATAAACATAGTTCGCCCATGGTGTGGAAAAAGTAAGCTCCCACTAACCACCACATGCTTGATTTAGCTGATGCGTCACCGCCCATTTCTAAAACCGCACCAATCATAAACAAGAAGCCAACGGCTAAAAAGAACAAACCGAGGGCAAACTTAACTGGAGAGTTTGGTTCATTTTTACCCAGCTTGACCCAAATTGAAGCGATGACTGGAGCAAATAATACAATAAACATGGCGTTAAGCGATTGGAACCAGGTTGTTGGGACTTCCCATGAGCCAATCATACGATCGGTGAAGTCGTCGGTGAACAAGTTCATTAAACCACCGGCTTGTTCAAACCCAGCCCAGAAAATAATCGTGAACAGACCCATCACCATGATCACTTTAATGCGGTCACGTTCAATTTTGGTTAATGGTTCTTTACGAGTTTCACCTTTAGCTTCGTTCTTGCTTTGTTCAAGTTTAGCTGCAGGTACAGTACCGATATTGCCAAGTAGCTTTTGTGCAAATAGGAATTGGATAATTAACGAGGCAATCATACCAATACCAGCACATATAAAGCCTGCTTGGAAGTTACCATCGTAGGCCGCAACAACAGAACCTACTACAATACCTGACAAAAATGCGCCAACGTTGATACCCATGTAGAAGATTGTAAAAGCACCGTCACGACGATGATCGCCTTCTTGGTACAAATCACCCACCATGGTTGAAATGTTTGGCTTAAATAGACCGTTACCTAAGATTAAGGTACCTAGGCCTAGATAAAACATCTCAATTTCCATACCTGGTACCCAAGCATGTGGCGTACCTAATAAGAATTGACCAGCAGCCATCAAAAAGCCGCCTATGTAGATAGCTTTACGCTGACCTAAATAGGTGTCAGCCAACCAGCCACCTAAAAGAGGGGTTAAATAGACCAGACCTGTAAATGTACCATAAAGTGAAATGGCATCAGCTTGTGACCAACCAAGACCATGTCCGCCTTCACTTTGCACTTTATCAACAAGATAAAGTACCAAAATGGCGCGCATAGCATAGTAACTAAAGCGTTCCCATAATTCCGTTGTAAAAAGTAAGAACAACCCTTTTGGGTGTCCAAACATGGTTCCTTCTTGTTTTGCTTCACTCATTAAGTGTTCCACCTTAAGCTTGTGATTGCCTGTGCGAAATTGTCGACACAGAAATTATTTGTTTGCATTAATCGCCTTGCAGTGCCATTAATATTAACCCTCTACAAAGAAAGAGTAATTAAAGAAAAACACCGCTGAGCGACTTAAATTGGTTAATTTTTATAAGAGATTATGTCATTTTGATGCTAAACACTGACCAAACACCAAAAAGCTAACCTTATATACCCTTTTAGAGGCGATAAAGTCAATGTTAATGCGGGGATCCGCGGTCTTTACCCTGTTAGAAAGTGTGTCTGAGTAAAAAATAAAAAGGCTTTTATGTTAGTAAGTTGTAATATTTTGTGTGTAAAGTAGACGCTAAGTAGGTTAGGTTTTTTGAATCGTGGCCGATAATAATGTAGCGGCTTAATAACAATTGTTTAATGACAGTAATGCAAGGTATTGATTATTAAGTATTGTCTTTTAATTTTGTCGGTAACCAGTTAAAATACGCTTTATTAACAGTTCTCGATACTATGTCGAAGGGGTTCTTATGACTATCGTTCGTACTTTGACATTGGTCATACTCAGTTTATTTATCCCCAGTGCTTTTGCGTGGGTTGATACCGATTTTGATGGCGTGCCAGATAAAAAAGATGCCTGTAAAGATACACCAATTAATACCATTGTGATGGCAAACGGATGTGTTGATACTGACATTTTAGTTGTTGATGAAGATGGTGACGATGACGACGAGTTTGATGAAGGCGAAGTGGGTGCAACAGTTACCAACAATGCTGCGTTAATTGCAGAGCAATGTCGACTTCAGCCAGATGTTACCGTTGCAGCAGATTGTTTTGGTTCGATTCTTCAGCCAGTGTATTTTGATTTTGACAAAGCCAACGTGCTGTTAACTCAGCGCCCTACACTTGTTAGAGTTCAGCAATATATTGCACAGCATCCTCAAGTGAAAGTTCGTTTAGAAGGGCACACCGATATTATTGGTAGCGAAGCGATCAATATGGCGTTATCACTTAAGCGCGCGGTGGCAATTAAAGATTTGTTGATAAATGATTATCAATTTCAACCAACCTCTATTGAAGTTGTTGGAATGAGTAACAAAAAGCCTGCAGCGGATAATGCCACAGTAGAAGGGCGACAACGTAATAGGCGTGTGGAGTTTATCATTACGGCAGAATGATTCTGCTTATTTAAGGGAGAAAAAAATGGAAAACCTAGAAGGTTTAGATGGTCTTATCGAGCAAGCACCAGAGTTTTTTATGACTTATGGTCTTAAAGCGTTAGCTGCGATTGTAATCTTTATTATTGGTAAATATTTTGCTGGAGTTGCAAAACGTTTAACCGTGAAATTGCTTGAAAGTCGTAAAGTTGATGCAACAGTCGTATCATTTGTTGCTAACCTAGCCTGGGCGCTAGTGTTTGTATTTACTATTATCGCTACACTTGGCCAAGTTGGCGTACAAACCGCATCGCTTGTTGCTGTTATTGGTGCTGCAGGTTTAGCCGTTGGTTTAGCACTTCAAGGCTCGTTATCAAACTTTGCCTCTGGCGTATTGATGGTGTTGTTCCGTCCATGTCGTGTAGGTGACTTTATTGAAGCTGCAGGCATAGCGGGTGTGGTGGATGAAATTACTATTTTCTCTACGCGTTTACGTACCGGCGACAACAAAGTGATTATTGCGCCTAACTCATCAATTATGAACGGTACTATCACTAACTATTCTGCGTTAGAAAAGCGTCGTATCGATTTAACGATTGGTGTGTCTTATACCGCTGATATTGCAACAACCAAAAAAGTGATCGCAGATGTGCTTGATAACAATGCATCAGTATTAAAAGATCCTGGTTACACAATTGGTTTAGCGGAGCTTGCTGACTCGTCAATTAACTTTGTGGTTCGTCCTTGGGTGAGCACCGCAGACTATTGGCCAGTGCGCTTTGAATTGCTAGAACAAATCAAGAATGCTTTAGACGCTGCAAACATTGAAATTCCATTCCCACAAATGGATTTACATGTAAAAGAAGTTCCAGCAAAATAATTTGCAGCCACGTTTTTATAAAAAAACCAGCATTTGCTGGTTTTTTTATATTCTACCCAATCTATTTTGTCACTTAGGTGTACAAAACATAATTTGAATAGTTTAAGGAGTGTGTATGAAACTACTTTCTACTCTTGCAGCGTTAGCGCTGTTGTCTACCTCTGCAGCGAACGTGTATGCAGGTGAGCGAACCATGATCACTATGGGAGGCAATCCTGTTGCCCTTGAAGGCCAAATCCCAAGCGTTGGAACACCGGCTCCTTTATTTAAAGTGGTTGATGAGAAGTTTACCCCGATTAGTTTAAGTGACTTTAAAGGCAAAACGGTTTTAATTAGCGCTGTTCCTAGCCTAGATACCGGCGTTTGTGCCTTACAGACTAAACGTTTTAATAAAGAGTTTGCTCAATTTAGTGCAGATGTTGTGATGCTTACCATAAGTGAAGATTTACCTTTTGCACAAAAACGGTTTTGCCAGACAGAAAATGTGGACAAAATCAGAGTGTTGTCTGATTCTGTATGGCGTGATTTTGGTGAAAAGTATGGTTTGTTAATCAAAGATCGTGGTTTACTTGCTCGCTCAATATTTATTATTGATGCGCAAGGTATTTTACAGTACCACGAGCTTGTTAAAGAAGTGAGTGAGCATCCCGATTACGATGCCGCACTTAATGCGCTGACTGAGATAGCTGCAAATTAACAACTAGCTGAGTATACAATGATAGATTTTCGAAGTGATACCGTAACCAAACCGACACCTGCGATGCGTGCGGCGATGGCAAAGGCTGAAGTAGGCGATGATGTGTATGGCGATGATCCTACGGTTAATCGTTTGCAAGATATGGCTGCTGACATGTTTGGTTTTGACAGTGCGTTGTTTGTCAGCTCTGGAACACAAGCAAACTTATTGGCGTTAATGGCTCATTGTGAACGTGGCGATGAGTACTTATGTGGTCAACAAGCTCATAATTATAAGTTTGAAGGTGGTGGCGCTGCAGTTTTGGGCAGCATTCAGCCTCAACCTTTGCCTAATCAAATGGATGGCAGTATTTTACTCAGCGACATTGAGGCAGCAATTAAACCCGATGATATTCACTTTGCCCGAACACGTTTGCTAAGTTTAGAAAACACCATTGGTGGTAAAGTACTTAGCCAAGACTATTTAGCAAAGGCGCAGACATTGGCTTTTAACCGTGGTCTTAAAATTCACCTTGATGGTGCGCGTGTTGCAAATGCTGCTGTTGCTCAGGGCATAGCGATTGCTGATATTACTCAGTATTTTGATTCTGTATCTATTTGTTTATCAAAAGGCTTGTGCGCGCCAATTGGCTCAATTTTGTTAGGTGATGAGCGCTTGATTGCAAAGGCAATCCGCTGGCGGAAAATGCTTGGTGGTGGTATGAGACAGGCTGGGATTATTGCTGCTGCCGCAACACTTGCAATAACCGATCAAGTCGAGCGTTTGGCTGATGATCACGACAATGCAAAAAGGTTAGCCATGCTGCTGACCCAAGTCGATGAGATAGACGTTGACGTTGAGCAAGTTCAAACCAATATGGTGTTTGCCAAGCTTGCCGATAATATCAATCCTAAACGCCTCGCAGACGCATTATTTACAAAGGGAATTTTGATCAGTGCTAGCCAACAACTTCGTCTTGTAACTCATAATGATATCAGTAAACAAGATATCACCACTTTTGTGCAACAACTCAAGCACGCTATCGTAAGCGTTAAGTAAAATTGTATATACCAAGATGACAAAGATGCTGATGGCGTCTTTGTCTTTTTTTGGTGCGTAATTGCATTTTATTCGGGCAATTTGGGGTTTTATAAAAAAGGTGTAATTATAAGTTATTGTATTATTTATTTAAAATAGTTGGCCTAAACGTTGCTACCCATTAAGTGGTATATGCCTGGTGGCATAAAATTAATGGATTAACACACGAGGTCATCATGAAATATTTTACACGTCATATGGTTATGCCAATTAACTTAAACAGCAGTCAAAGTTTATGTTGTGGTCAATTGTTAAGCTGGGTCAATGAAGAGGCGTCTATTTTTGCCAGTTGCCAGATGCGTAGCCAATTTCACATTGCAAAAGTGATTTCAGAAATTAACTTTATGGCGCCAGCCTATGTTGGTGACATTATTGAATTTGGTTTTGAGTTGGTCAGTTTAGGGCAAAGTTCGGTTACTGTTCGTTGCAAAATCCGTAATAAAGTCAACCATGCTCCCATCGCATTTATTGATAAAATGGTGTTTGTAAATATCAACGAAAATGGTTTACCAATTCCCCACGGAATGCGTGCTAATGCGGCTTAAACCGACAAAAAAGGAGCAAATAAAGTGACTTATTTGCTCCTTTAAAGACTTAAATTTGGGCATTTCCCCAAAGTGATGTTTATTCTACTTTTGCAATTCGATGTTGATAGTCTTCAATTAAATGCTGCATGATTGCGTTGGGTGATGCTTCTTGGCAGCAGTTGTCTAGAAATATTTTGAACGTAACTAATGCATGTCCATCGTGCTTTAAGCGGCTGCTTTGCATCGCAAAATATGCTTCTTCGTTATCGGCTTTTCTGACAACAAAATCATCGAGTTCAAACGATTTTGTCCCTGAAAGGTTGTGCCATTTGGTGATGCGGTTTAAAGCGATTTCACAAGACTGGTTTACTTCTATGTGGTTAAGCCATGTTGCAGGTTGTTCATTTTCTTTATAGTGCGGGCATCGAACGGTGTAATTATATACATGAGTAATTGCTGTCATTATTTACCTACCTATTCGCTATCTAAGTGACTTCATCATAGTCCTTATTTTTTATGTTGGTCAATGCTTATTTCAAGAACTTAGACCTATGCATCACTTTTTACTAAATTATAAATAACCTATTGTCAGTATTGAATATTTGCTTTAAAGCTTGAGTGGTTGTCGACATCATCAACGATAAAAAATAACCGCGCTATCAGGTTGTTGATAGCGCGGTTAATCATACTAAACCTATGTCTTTATAGTGCATTGGTAAAAATTTGACAGATCTCTTCATGGGTTGCTTGCTTAGGATTAGTAAATCCACAAGCATCTTTTAGGGCGTTTTCAGCAAGCGTTGGGATATCTTCAGCTTTTACACCAAGCTCTGTTAAATTTGCTGGAATATTCACTGCACAAGATAACGCTTTAATTGCATCAATCGCTGCATTAGCTCCTTGCTCTGGGGTCATAGTGCTAACGTTTACTCCCATTGCTTTTGCAACATCACTTAAGCGTTGAGGTACAACTTTTGCGTTGTAGGTTTGCACATGAGGTAACAGTAATGCGTTACATACACCATGTGGTAAATCATAAAACCCACCTAATTGATGAGCCATAGCATGCACATAACCGAGGCTAGCATTATTAAATGCCATGCCAGCTAAAAACTGTGCATATGCCATATTTTCACGTGCGGTTATATCGTCGCCTTGTTTAACGGCATTAACCAGGTTTGCGTTAATTAGCTCTATTGCTTTAATGGCGCAAGCATCGGTAATCGGGTTGGCTGCGATAGAAACATAAGCTTCTATTGCATGGGTGAGCGCGTCCATTCCTGTAGCAGCAGTTAATGATGCCGGTTTTTCTAGCATCAGTTCAGGATCGTTAACTGACAAAATAGGTGTGGTGTTTTTATCTACAATCGCCATTTTAATGTGTCTTGCTTCGTCTGTAATAATACAAAAACGAGTCATTTCACTTGCAGTACCTGCAGTTGTATTAATTGCTACAAGCGGCATTTGTGGTTTTTTAGAAACATCTACACCTTCATAATCTTTAATCTGTCCACCATTGGTCGCCACGAGTGCAATGCCCTTTGCGCAATCATGAGGTGAACCGCCACCGAGTGAAATGATAAAATCACATTGGTGAGTGTTAAGTAATGCTAAGCCTGCTTCGACATTGCCCATTGTTGGGTTAGGTTGTACGCCGTCAAAAATAACCACGTCAATTCCCTGGGTGTTAAGCTTATCTTGTACCCTTGCTACAAGCCCAATATTGACTAATGGTTTATCAGTAACGATTAATGCTTTTGTAAAGCCGAGTGCTTTAATGTCATTGATTGCCTCATCCACGCTGCCTTGGCCAAGAATATTGACGCTTGGTATAAAGAATTTAGTCGCCATAAGTTGTACCCCTGTATGTTAATTTTAAATTTTTCTGTAGTAAAAATACCAATATGGCAGAGAGTATTGTGTGATATACCTCTAAAGATAGATCTGCAACGCACGTAATGTAGGTGTTTTTACTACACATTCGATATTTAGCCGTTGATTTGTGATCTCAAGCAGCTGTGATGGGCGTAATAGGGCGTATTTATTTTTGTCGATTCGTTTAGCTAGTGTTATGACAAGTTATATAAAGCGAACAACAGTTATTTTAAATGGGGCTTATTATTACACCTACTGGCAAAGCCGTATGCTTGAAAGGGGCGTTTACACAAATGTTTTGCTTTGGCTTATTTGCATCAACCCTGCACTGTGCATAAGCACTTTGATAAGGTGCTTTTTTAATTTGAACATAATGTAATGGCGTAACATAAATACGCTCTTGTAACGTTTAGGTCTTTAATGGGATTTATTTATATTTCTTCATACGGTATAAATAGCAAAAGAATCATGTCATTTGTTTGATTCTGCTACACTAATTAATGACCGCTTGGATGCAAATAAGTATGTCAAGGAAGCCTAAGGAAATGTGTAGATGCTAAATCTGAATGTGTTGTTCTCTTTTTTCGAAAATGCAGTGCTGTTATTAGCGCTGGTGTACCTTTATTCACTGTTTCCAGCTCAACAACGTCATGCTCATTTGCTACTTTGGCGGGTTAGTATGGGGGTGATCATTGGTGTCATTGGCGTGATTATTATGATGAATCCATTGGTTTTCCAGCAAGGGCTGCAGTTTGATACCCGCTCCGTTTTATTGTGTTTATCTGGGCTTTTTTTTGGCTTTATTCCCACTACTATTGCTGCAATTTGTATGGCTTTATACCGTTATAGTCTCGGTGGTATAGGCGCGCTCGTTGGTATCGCTATGCTGTTTTGTAGCGGTATGATCGGTGTTATTTGGCGTCATTATCGTAAAAACCAGCTTGATCAAATTAGTCTCTTAGCCTTTTATGTTTTCGGCATTTGTGTACACGCTTTTTTATTATTATCTCTGGTGTTTTTGCCGCGAGAACAAGCAATCGATGCCCTTTTGAGTATTGCTTTACCCATGCTCATTATATTCCCATTTTTGACCATGGTAGTAGGGCATCTATTGACTCAAATAGTGTTTAGAGAACGCGATGCCCAACTTAAATTGCAGGAAGATTTACTTTATAGAAATCAATATGATATTGGTAACATTGGCATTTCTATCACGTCAAAAGCTAAGTACTGGCTCAAAGTTAACCCATATTTATGCCAAATGTTTGGATACAGTGAGAGTGAATTAAAAACCCTGACTTGGGCAGAACTAACTTACCCAGACGATTTAAATAAAGAACTACTTTTATTCGACAAGATGGTTAAAGGCGAAATTGATGAGTACGAAATGGACAAGCGATTTGTGGCTAAAGACGGCTCTATTGTTTACACCCACATCACCATAGCTTGTAAGCGCAATGTCGAAGACAACGGTTTTTTAGTGATTGCCGGTTTTCTTGATATTACTAAACAAAAGAAGGCAGAACAGGCTTTGCTGCAAAGTAAAGAGCAGCTAGATTTAGTACTTGATAGCAGTGAATTAGGTGTATGGGATTGGAATATTGACAACCAAACCATGAAAATCAACCGTTACAGTGCAGATATTTTGTGCTGTTCGATGGCGACATTGAATCAATCTCCTAAAACTTGGCTAGATGCCATTCATCCAGGAGACAAATTTAGGTTTTTGCGCTCAATAAGCAATATCCGCAAGGGGCGATGTATTAGCCAAAGGATTGAATATCAACTGACTAACTTATTTGGTGAAACCCGATGGATTTTACAAACGGGTAAAGTGGTTGATATTGACGAAAAGGGTAAACCGCTTCGCGTGTGTGGCACCTTGAATGACATTACCGATATTAAGCAAGCGGAGGAGACACTAAGCGTTGCCGCATCGGTATATCAAAACTCCAGTGAGGCAATGAGCGTCTTTACTTCAGACGGTACAATTATTGATTCTAATCCGGCATTTTCGTTGATCACAGGATTTAATAAAGAAGAAATTAAAGGCAAAAATTTACGGGTGTTTCAATCTGAGTTGCAGTCGCAAACGTTTTACGCACAACTAGATAAAAAGCTTAAACAACTTGGCCGTTGGCAAGGCGAAGTGTGGATGCGCCGTAAAAATGGTGAAAACTACCTTATTTTGTTAACCATTAACTCCGTTTTTCAAACAAGGGCCAAGTCTGCTCGGTTTGTGGCATTATTTTCTGATATTACCGAGAAAAAACAAACAGAAGAATTAATTTGGCGGCAGGCAAACTATGACGCACTTACAGGCTTGCCAAACCGAAGAATGTTGCTCGAATTTTTAAGTAAAGAAGTGCTCCACAGTGACCGACAGCACAATCACTTTGCTTTAATGTTTTTAGATTTGGATTACTTTAAAGAAATTAACGACACATTAGGCCACGATATGGGGGATGTGTTGTTATTAGAAACCGCTGAGCGCCTTAAAGCCTGCGTGCGCGAGTCTGACGTTGTGGCACGTTTAGGTGGGGATGAATTTACCATAGTGTTAACCAATCTTGATGATAATCATGGTGTTGAACGAGTTGCTACTCACATTCTTAAACGTTTAGCCGAACCTTACACGCTAGGTGAACATACTGCCTATATTAGTGGCAGTATTGGTATTACCTTGTTTCCTGATGATGCCATCACCACAGAAGCGTTACTGAAAAATGCAGATCAGGCGATGTATTCAGCGAAAGCACACGGGCGTAATCGGTTTAATTATTTTACACCAGCAATGCAAAATGATGCGCAAAAACGCATGCAATTAGTCCAAGATCTTAAAAACGCCGTGTTGCAGGGGCAATTTGAATTATATTATCAGCCTATTATTGAGTTTAGTACTGATCGCGTTGTAAAGGCGGAAGCGCTTATCCGCTGGAAACATCCCACTATGGGGTTTGTGCCTCCAGCGGAGTTTATTCCAATTGCTGAAGAAACCGGAATGATTATCGAAATTGGTAATTGGGTATTTGCAGAGGCTGTTGCTCAATCGGCCAAATGGAAAAAACAATTTAATATGGATATTCAAATCAGTATCAATAAATCGCCGATACAGTTTAGGGATGAAACGACAGATGTTAACGACTGGTTGTCGCAAATGGCTGAGCTTCAGGTGGATGCCAAAAATATCTGTATTGAAATTACTGAGGGGTTATTACTGGAAAAAGAACAAAATGTGGAAGCCAAGTTGTTGGCTTATCGCGATGCAGGGCTTGAAGTGTCGTTAGATGATTTTGGTACTGGATATTCATCTTTATCTTACTTGCGTAAATTCAGTATAGATTACCTTAAAATTGACAAGTCTTTTGTTAATAACCTTACTCCTGATAGCAATGATTTAAGTTTGTGTGAAGCCATTATTGTCATGGCACATAAACTGGGCATAAAAGTCATTGCTGAGGGTATTGAAACTGAGCAGCAGCGAAATTTACTTGAGTTTGCAGGTTGTGATTATGGCCAAGGTTATTTGTTTTCACCTGCCTTGTGTAGCGATGAATTTGAACAACAATTTATCCGCTCAGTCATTAAGCCCATGCTCTTAACTGATTTGGTTACGCATTAATTTACCTGAACTTCTGGATAACAAGCGTCTTTTAACAATTCTTTGTGATTCTAACTGCATTGCTCGTTTACAATAAAAACTAGGGCATTTTTATCTTTGTTGAAAATTATGCAGTTGGTTTTTTCTGTCAGACAATTGCAAATGAACGCCATTTAGCTGGCTAAATAAGTAAATTAGTGTGCAGTATGGCTTGAAAATAGCCTCAGCCCGTCGAGTTAAGGCTAACGTTGTTTTATACCGCGTTGAATAATCTCGATGTAGGGCAATTATGCCTAGCGCTATTCTTAAAGCTATGCTCATCACTAAGCCCATCACTAAGCCCATAACGAGCCCTACAATTATGAGCACGGCTATGCTCATCAACATGCCCAGGCTAAGCTCGGCTGTGCTCACCAAAAAGCTCACGGCTATGCCCACAGCAATGTGTCTTGCCTAAAGCCATTTTTGCTCTGAACATAAAAAATAAACAAAGATCAAACCGCCCTAGTATACAATAGTGGTCTATTTTATTGTTTATTGAGTCTGTTATGTCATTTTCTTCGCTAGGGTTATCGCCATTACTGTTAAATGCTGTTGAACCATTAGGTTATCATACAGCGACTCCTGTTCAACAAGCGGTTATCCCCCTAGCGCTCAACGGGCGCGATATTTTAGCCAGTGCAGAAACAGGCACCGGCAAAACAGCAGCGTTTGCGCTGCCATTGTTACACCAATTAATAGCATCACAATCGGCGCAAGCCTTAAGCCCTGTAGCAAGGTTGCGGGTGCTTATTATGACGCCCACACGTGAGCTTGCTATTCAAATTGAACAAAATCTTATTCAGTATGGCCAATTTTGCGATGTAACGAGTTTAGCGATTTATGGCGGCGCCAGTATTAATCCGCAACGTAAAGCATTAGAGCAAGGTGTTGATTTGCTAGTTGCCACGCCTGGGCGCTTATTTGACATTATTGGACAGCATGAATTAGATCTTTCGTTTGTGACCCATTTGGTGATTGATGAAGCTGACCGCATGCTTGATTTGGGGTTTGTTAAAGATATTGAAAAAGTAAAACGCTTAATTGCCAAGCAACATCAAACCATGATGTTTTCGGCCACCTTTTCTGAAGAGGTAAAAAGCCTTGCTGCAAAAATGCTTATCGAACCTGAATATATTCACGTTGAAACGCAAACTACAGCCGCGAATGTGGCTCAACAAGTTTATAAAGTAGACACTCGTCGTAAGGCCGAATTACTTTCTGAGTTGATTGGAAAGCATAACTGGCAGCAAGTGATGGTATTTACCAGCCGCAAAGAAACCGCTGAACATTTGTTTCGTGAATTGTCTTTAGATGGTATTAAATCTGCTGTATTTCACGGAGATAAGAGCCAGGGGGCTCGTAATCGCGCGCTTGAAGAGTTTAAAGCAGGTCAGCTGCGTGTGTTGATTGCTACCGATTTGGCCGCACGTGGCTTAGATATTCAAGCCTTGCCTCGGGTAATCAATTTTGAATTGCCTGAAGAGTGTGAGGATTATGTTCACCGAGTTGGCAGAACCGGCAGAGCAGGGCTTGCTGGTGAGGCCATTTCATTAGTCAGCCCACAAGAACTTGAGTTATTAAGTCAAATTGAACAATTGATTGGCCAATCTTTAGCTATGCAAGTTCCTAATGGCTATGAAGAAGGCGCCCCTTTACCGGCAAGATACCGTGACATTAGCCCAGATAAACCGAAAAAAGTATTTAAACATCGCCGAGGAAAACCATCACAAGGCGATGTGAAACCGAGCCGTAAAGGCAAATACGCTAAAGCGAAAAAATGATAACAAAACCGATAAAGACCAACATTATTACTGGATTTTTAGGCGTTGGTAAAACCACGCTTATTAAAGCCCTATTGGCCCATAAACCCAACAATGAAGTTTGGGCTGTGTTAGTGAATGAATTTGGTGAAATAGGGATAGATGGTGGCTTATTAAATAGCGCCTCAGATGCAGCCAGCGTGGTGATTAAAGAAGTGCCAGGTGGTTGCCTTTGTTGTGCAGCAGGTGTGCCAACGCAAGTGGCGATTAATCAAATTATTCAACAGGCTAAACCTGATAGATTATTGATTGAGCCAACAGGGCTTGGCCATCCTGCTGAAATTGTAAAGCTGTTACAAGCGCCACATTTGCAAAATATCATCACATTGCAAACCAGTCTTTGTCTGGTGGATGCCCGTAAAGTCAGTGATAGCCGTTATTGCAACCATGACATATTTATACAACAGTTGCAGATTGCTGACACTGTGATAGCTAACAAAGCTCAACATTATGATGAGCAAAATCTGCCAAATTTAGTGAACTTTATGACGGCGTTAGGCCGGGCAGACACTGCCATTATGCTTAGCGATAATCACTTTATTCACGCCTCGCAAGTCGAGCAAATTGTCGCTTTGCTTAATCAGCCCAGCCACCGCGCTCAAATGCAGGTTGCAGCCGCTAAGCCTCCCAGTATGCTTGCGCGTTCTGCTGAGCCATGGTTTATGCCACAGGTGGGCGCCACCTTGCTTGATAATGAACTGCAACAACAGCTTGCCGTGCAGGGTTATGTTTACAAAACCAATCAAGGCGAAGGCTGCTACAGTTATGGCTGGATTATCGATAGTCAGCAACATTTTGATTTTGAACTGTTTATGGACTGGGTTGACTCGGTTAAATCGCTAGCCGTACTGAGGTTAAAAGCCATTGTCATCACCTTTGACGGTATTTTGAGTGTTAATATGGTGGATGATAAGCTAACCCTGGATGAATTAGATGACGCGCTTGACTCGCGCATTGAAATTATCAGCGATAAACCGCTCGATGGAGATCTGCTTCAACAACAGCTTTTTAGTTTTTATTGATGTGATTAGCGCAATAAAAAATGGGCATTGATATAACATCAATGCCCATTTTGCTTTGTGCTTTTTAACAAAGGCTTACGCGGTTAGCGAGTACACTCTTCTAATAAATAAGCAAGGTGACGATACGAAATACCGCTATGTTGGGTTAAGCCAACTTCACACATTCTGTTAGCGTAATAACCTTCTTTGGTTTCAGCCGGAATGAGTTTTTTGATATTACGCAGTGCGCTTGCGTTGATTTCAGGTTTGTACAAGCCTTTTTCACCCGCATATCCACAACAGGTAATCCCAGCAGGCAATACAACATGGTTGGCACATGCATCTGCAATGGCCTGTTGTTTTGGCTCTAACTTCATCTTACGGGCACTACAGCCTTGGTGTAAGGTGACATTAGATTTTTTGGTGATTTTCATGTTTGGTAGCAAGTTATCGTGCATAAACTCAACTAGATCAGTAATCGCAACTTTCGGGTTGCCTGTTAATGTACGGTATGTACAAGACAAGGCATCAACGACGACTGGCACTTTACCGTTGTCAGACAATTTGCTGAGTGCATCGATGAGTTCATCACGTTTTGCATCGGCATTTTTAAAATCACCTTTAGATTCCCACATCTGGCCACAACACAAATGGCGAGTATTGTCTGGCACAATCACATTGTAACCGGCACGCTCTAGTAGTGTGATAACCACTTCAGGCAGTGTACGGTTATCGGGATCTTTTGGTGTCGGGCCAAAGGTTCTGCCACCGCACGCTGGGAAGTAAAGTACTGTTTGTTGGCCAGGCTTATGCGCCGATGGCTTAGCAACTTTACCCCCTTTAGGGAAATCTGGATTCCAGTAAGGCACTTCTTTGGTGATCATACGACCGGCATTCATCATTGAATTGGTTATAGTGTCACCCGTTACTTTATGAATAATGCCTAGAATATCAAATCCTGTACTAATGACTTGGTTTACCGCGCCAAAGTGCTTGGCCTGGAAGTCGAGCACTTTTTGTTCTGTGGTGGTAATGTAAGGGGTACGCAATTTACGCACTAACTGTCCCATACTGTTATCAACCGGGCAGGCGATAGTACAAAGCTGACAGGCCGCACAGGTATCAACAACATCGTACTTCGCACTGGCGCGCATTTCTGCAGCCGCTTGTTTATCACCAGATTGCTCTAAACGTTCAATCTCACGTAAAACAGCAATACGTTGACGTGGCGAGAAGTTTAGAGCTGATGTTGGGCAGGTTTTTTCACAGAAACCACATTCAATACATTTATCGACAAAATCATCCACCACTGGGCATGGCTTAATATTTTTAACGTGGACTTGTTGGTCATTATTTAAAATAACACCAGGGTTGAGTAAGCCATTAGGGTCAAAAATTTGTTTAATTTGTTTCATTAGGGTGTAAGCATCGCTACCCCATTCCATTTCCACAAATGGCGCTACAGCACGCCCAGTACCATGTTCCGCTTTCATTGAACCATCGTATTTATTTATCACCATGTCGGCCACGTCTTGCATGAAGGCATGGAAACGATCGATATCTTCTTGTGAAGCGAACGTTGGGGTGATGATAAAGTGGAAGTTACCTGCTAATGCATGGCCGTAAATGACCCCTTCAGGATAACCATGTTTATGAAATAGTGCAGTTAAATCTGCCGCAGCACTGGCAAGGTGTTCAAGCTCAAATGCCACGTCTTCAATAATCACTGACGTGCCTTTAGGGCGCGCGCCACCAATAATAGGGAATAAGCCTGAACGCATGGCCCAATATTGGCCAAACACTGCCGGATCTTTACTGAACTCAATTGGACGTTCGGTTTTTATGTGGGCAATTTTTTGGATAACATCGTTGGTGTATGTATCGAGAGTTTGAGCGTCATTAGCACGTGATTCAATCAACAGAATTGCCGAGCCTTCAGGTAATTGGCTTAGCCATTCTGGCATGCCGGTTTTACCTGTTACTGACTTAATTGACGCCCAGTCAAGAAGCTCTGCAGCGGCAACACTGTCACCTTTAATTAAAGGGATGGCGCTAGCGGCATCTTCCATATTAAAAAATACCGCCATGGCAGAGGCTTTAAATTTCGCTTCTTCTACCGTGTGGTAAGTGATTTCATTAACAAAAGCCAATGTGCCTTCAGAGCCAACAATCAAGTGGTTAATGATGTCAAACGGATCAGAAAAATCCACCAACGCATTAATACTGTAACCTGTGGTATTTTTAATCGAGAATTTTTTACGAATTCGTGCAGCGAGTGTTGGATTATTTTGAGTTAACTCGGCTAAATCGCATAATGCGGCAATAAGTGTTGAATGTGATTGGCTAAATGCGGCTTTAGAATTTGGGCAACCGGTGTCGAGTTCTGTACCATCAACAAACATTAATTTAGCTGACTTAATGGTTTGGTAACTATTTTGCGCTGTACCACAACACATACCAGAAGCGTTATTGGCAACCATACCGCCAATTTGTGCTGAGGCTAAAGTTGCAGGGTCGGGGCCTATTTTCTTGTTAAAAGGTTTTAATGCTGCGTTAGCATCTGAACCGATCACCGCTGCACCCAATGAGATAGACGATTTATCTTCGCTGATGTCAATGGTTCTAAATCCATCGTGGCCAAGTATTAATAAAATACCTTCGCCAATTGCTTGTCCAGATAAGCTAGTGCCAGCCGCACGAAAGGTGACAGGTACATTATTCGCTCTAGCAACGTTTAAGGTGATTTTGACTTGATCTAACGTGTCTGCGTGAACCACAATTTCAGGTACGATACGAAAGTAACTCGCATCAGTGGACCAAGCAAAACGACGTACAGGATCATTGGTAACAAATTTACTGCCCAATTGAGACGTTAAAATATCCATTACCGCTTGATAGTTTATAGTCATAACATGCTCTCTTAACACTGTAATGTTTTGTAGGCTGCTATGCCTACAATCGGTTATACCCTTGTTTATGGAGTTGCCGTTACTGCCAGCAACTCCATGATATTGGGTATTTCGTTATTGATATCCGTTGTAATTAAAAACCGCCCCAAATTGTTGCAATGGTACCGGCAACAAGGGCATAACCTAATGCGATAGGCATTGTTTTACGAATAATTTCTGATTCACGTCCTGCCATACCAACAACAGTTGCTGCAGCCACAACGTTCATCACACACATCATGTTACCGGCGTTAGCACCAATACCTTGAAGTGCTAATACTAACGCGTGGTTCATACCAATGTTGTCTGCCACTGAATACTGTAAGCCTGAGAACATCATGTTAGAGAAGGTGGCAGATCCTGATAGGAATGCACCAAAAATACCGACAACAGGAGACACCCAAGCCCATACCGCACCCATGCTATTTGCCAGTAAATCTGCAAGTGCAACAGGCATTGAAGCAAGACCGGCCCCGTTGTCGCCTGAGTTAAGGAAGATTTTCACCATAGGTACAGAAGCACCTAATGAAATGATGGTAGGTAGCATTGATTTGCAAGACACAGTAAATGATTGCTTCATTGCTTTAGGTTTCATTTTGAATAACACAAAACCGAACAAACACACGGCAACAAAGAAAATGCCAGGGGCATAGAAGGTAGCAAAACTGGCCTTAAGATCGGTTCCTAGCAAGCCGGTCCAGCTGATGTTAAAGCTTGTTAACCAACTCTTAAATGGACCCACCACGCGAGACAGTACTAACAAGGCTGCCATGATGATGTAAGGAGACCAAGCTGCGATTTGTGAGAATTTAACGGGGGTTTGATCAATGGCTAACTCATCATCTGACTTGTTGTCATTTTCGCTAAAGTCACACCAAGGTTGAGAAGGTAATAACCAACCTTTTCTTGCAACAGGGATAACCAACGCCATACCTACAAGAGAACCAATCACTGATGGAAACTCTGGACCAGCAAAATAGTTAATTAACCATGCTGGTACGGTAAAGGCTAAACCTGCAAAAATAGCGAATTTCCAGATTTGTAAACCTTCTTTGATTGATTTGTTACGACCAAAAAAGCCCGTTAATACACACACCATAACCAATGGAATGAGTGAGCCGGTAACTAAATCGATAGTGATCATGTGCTTAGCAATGAACTGTGCGTAACCAACAAATGTGCCGCCATGTTCTGCAAATTGCGCAGCAGCCATGTTAACGCCACCTTCGGTTAGACCTTGCTCCATACCAAATAATACTGGCAGACCAATTGCGCCAAACGATACTGCAGTTGAGTCACCTATTAAGGCAACAACCGCTGCTGCAATCGGAGGGACACCGAGTAATACAAGTAATGGTGCACCAATTGCTGCTGGCGTACCAAAGCCTGCTGAACCTTCAATAAATGAGCCAAATAACCAACAAATAATGACAACTTGCACGCGTGCATCTGCGCTGATGTTAGTAAAACCTGAACGTATGGTATCCATGGCACCAGAGAATTTTAGGGTGTTTAACAAAAACACCGCACCAAAAATAATGGTAAGCGGTGTTAGTGCAGATAGAAGACCTTCAACAACAGACGCAGCAAGTAATTGCGTGTCCATTTGCCATATAAAGATTGCTGCCAGACCTGTTGCAATCATTGATATGGGCATTGCTTTTGATGCCGGTAAGCGCATTAGTACTAAAAATACCATTACGCTAATAATGGGCGTTAAGCTTGCGAGTAACTGTAATATTGTCATGCATACCTCTGTATCACTATTTAGTGGGTATTGAGTTGTTATTATTTGTGTTAGCTTCTGGCTAACTAGGGCGTAATAGACGTTATTTAAGTGTTAAAAGAGTTGATCGAGATCATCTAAAACTCGAGAAAGCAAGTTCGCTTAAAGAAGTGGGATCCACATCCTGTAGCAGTATTTTAGATATTGGTTTTAGATCACGTTTTTTGGGGATGTATAAAAGTATAAAAAAAGCCATGTCATTTGGAGAAACGAATGGCTTTAAGATAACGTGTATTAGTGAGTGTTAATGTGAAGCGTTTCACGCATGGGCGTTAAGGTATGTGACAGGGGTCATAAGTTAAAAAAGTTTACTGCCCCAGCCTAATTTATTGCGCAGGACATGGAAGTAATTATGACCTTTGGGGTGGATTAAGCGTAAGCGTTCATTAGATCGGCGAATAAAAATTTCATCGCCAGGTAACACGGCTAAATGCACATGGCCATCGCAACTGACCTCAAGGTTTTCACCGTTATTGGGTGAAACGACTAACTTAATCGTACTGCAAGCATCGACCACGATGGGCCTGCATGACAGGGTATGCGGAAACATAGGCACTAATATTAGCGCTTGTAAGTTAGGGGTTAAAATAGAGCCGCCAGCAGATAATGAATATGCCGTTGAGCCTGTTGGTGTCGAGACAATCATGCCGTCGGCGCGCTGGCTATACATAAATTGCTCGTCAATATACACCTCAAATTGGATCATATGAGCAATTTTGCCAGGATGCAGTACCGCTTCATTAACTGCGGTATTACTTGAGGTGATCTTACCGTGACGATGGACTTCTGCTTCAAGTAAAAATCGGTGTTCTGTTTCAAACTCCCCGTCTAAGACTTTAGATAATGCATCTTCAAAATTATCGGGTGGTAAATCCGTTAAAAAACCAAGGTTTCCTCGGTTTACTCCAATTACTGCCACGTCAAATCGAGCTAATACTCTTGCCGCCCCTAGCATATTGCCATCGCCGCCGACCACAATCGCTAAGTCGCAATGTTCACCCATTTCGAGCAGGTCCATTGAGCAAACCTCAGGGCCTAACTCGGCTGCGACACGTTCTTCAACAATCACATTAAAGCCCTGAACACTGAGCCAATGATGCAATCGCCTTAGGGTTTGATTTGTCCCTTGATGATGCGGTTTGCCGATGAGTCCGATTGTGTTGAACAATTTAGTCATATTCGAGTTTGTTGTGCCTTTAGGACTTGAAACATAAGAATTGATCCCCATAATATACTCAAACTTATTAAAAGTGTGCTATTTGCTGTTAATTAATCAGTAAATAGTCACATTATTAGCATATCCAATATTGCATTTTTTAGCTGGAGTGAAAATGAGCAACGAATCGAACAACGCACCGCAAGATCAAGTGGAAGAAGTGGTAACACCTGAAGTCGTGGCTGATGAAGCAAGTTTGATGGATGAATTGACCCAAGCAAATTTTCGCATTGAAGAATTAGAGCAACAATTAGCAGAAACTCAAGCAGAGTTGGCCGAACGTAAAGATGTTGAAATTCGTGCAGCGGCAGAAACACAAAATATTCGTACTCGTGCTGCAAAAGATGTAGAACAAGCGCGTAAGTTTGCATTAGAAAAGTTCGCTAACGAATTATTGCCAGTGATTGACAATATGGAGCGTGCTTTACAAGGAACCGATCCTGAAAATGAAGCCACTAAGGCCATTTATGAGGGTGTTGAGTTAACCATGAAGGGCTTTTTGACTTCTGTTGAGAAGTTTGGTGTAACGCAAATTAACCCTCAAGGTGATGCATTTAACCCTGAGCATCATCAAGCTATTGGCATGCAACCGAGTGCCGAGTTTGCTGCTAACACCGTGATGATGGTAATGCAGAAAGGTTACTTGCTAAATGACCGTTTATTACGCCCTGCAATGGTGATGGTTTCGCAAGGCGGTAATAGCGTAGACGTAGAAGCGTAGACCATAAAAGCGTAAACGTTACGAAATTATAGATAAAAAAAAGGACTGAATTTTCAGTCCTTTTTTTATGTTCATTAACCGTAACAATATGCCACTTTAAGACACAAACGCATTGATTTGCGACAAAATTCCGGCAGCATCAAGTTGTAACTCTGCTGTAATTTCATCGGGTGCCCCATGCTTAATAAACTCATCAGGCAAGCCTATCAATAATACAGGCTTCACAATTCGCATCTTTTGTAAGGCTTCGAGCACGCCAGAGCCAGCGCCGCCCATAATGGCATTTTCTTCAACCGTGACGATATAATCATGGCTGTTTGCCAGTTCGACGAGTAAATCTACATCAAGTGGTTTAATAAATCGCATGTCTGCCACTGTGGCATCGAGTTGTTCAGCAGCTTCAAGCGTTGCCGCTAATGTGGTACCAAAGTTAACGATGGCAATCTTTTTGCCTTGGCGTTTTAGTACCCCTTTGCCTATCGGCATTGCTGTCATTTCTTCAACCTGCTCTGCACCAGTTGCACTACCTCGAGGGTATCGAACGGCTGTTGGGCCGTCTTGGTAGCAGTAGCCCGTGTAAAGCATTTGCCGGCATTCGTTTTCGTCTGACGGCGCCATAATCACCATATTAGGGATGCAGCGCATAAAGCTTAAATCAAACGCTCCTTGGTGTGTTGGGCCATCCGCGCCCACAATGCCGCCTCGGTCTATAGCAAAGAGTACAGGCAAGCGTTGCAAGGCAACATCATGAATTAATTGATCATATCCGCGCTGTAAAAAGGTTGAATAGATGGCCACAACTGGTTTAAGGCCTTCACACGCAAAACCTGCACCGAGTGTCACAGCATGTTGCTCGGCAATAGCTGCATCAAAATACTGTTTCGGGAATCGTTGTGAAAACTCAACCATACCTGAGCCTTCACGCATGGCGGGTGTTATTGCCATTAGTTTGTCATCTTGAGCGGCGACATCGCATAACCATTTACCAAATACTTGTGAAAAAGTCGGTAAACCAGGCTTAGTTGCAGGTTTTTTAAATTGGCTTGGATCAAATTTAGGTACGGCATGCCAACCAATAGGATCTTTTTCTGCAGGTTCATAACCACGACCTTTTTTGGTCATGATATGCAGGATTTGCGGGCCTTTTAGGTTGCGCATATTGCGCATGGTTTCAACAAGCGAGTCTACGTCGTGGCCATCAATTGGACCAATGTAATTAAAACCTAACTCTTCAAATAAGGTTGCAGGCACAACCATACCTTTAAGGTGTTCTTCGGTGCGCTTTGCCATTTCTTTAATCACAGGCATGCCTTTAAGCACTTTTTTGCTGTTTTCGCGGATGGTGGTGTAAAAGCGACCAGACATTAACTGAGCAAGATGATTATTTAACGCGCCGACGTTTTCTGAAATAGACATTTCGTTGTCATTCAATACAACTAACATGTCTTTATGGAGGTCACCCGCGTGGTTCATCGCTTCAAACACCATACCGCCGGTCATTGCACCGTCGCCAATAACCGCGACCACTTTACGGCCAGCCGCTTCTTTCTCAGCAGCAACAGCCATCGCTAACGCAGCGCTAACTGAAGTGCCAGAATGGCCAACACTAAAAGTGTCGTATTGGCTTTCTTCACGCCAAGGGAAGGGGTGCAAACCATTTTTTTGCCTAATGGTGTGCATGCGCTCTCGACGACCGGTTAATATTTTATGTGGATATGCCTGGTGGCCAACATCCCAAATCAAACGGTCAACTGGCGTGTTGTACACGTAGTGAAGCGCCACGGTTAATTCAACCGTGCCTAAGCCAGACGCAAAATGTCCGCTGGAAATACCAACAGACTGAAGTAAGAATTGTCTAAGTTCATCAGACACTTGCGGAAGTAATCCTTGCGGTAACTTCCTTAATTCTTCAGGCGTATTAGCTTGCGCTAGTACTGGGAATTTAGAAATATCGAAACTCATAGCGAGATTTTCTGACTCTTTATTATAATCTTCGCTCAATAATGTAGCGGGCGAAGTCTGCAATTAACTGGCTATTGTATGGCAATTTAGTCAGCGCTGATAGTGCATCTTGTATTAGTTGTTCTGCACAGGCCTTTGCACCAGGTAGACCTAGGAGTTTAGGGAAGGTGCTTTTATTGGATTGCTCATCACTGCCTTGAGGTTTTCCAAGCTCTTGTGTACTTGATGTTATATCTAAAATATCGTCCTGAACTTGAAACGCTAACCCTAAAGTTTTAGCGTATTGCATCATCAGCAGATATTGTTCTGCGGGTGCATTAGCTGCTATTAACGCCATTTCTACGGCGCAGCTAATTAATGCCCCGGTTTTTTTATTGTGTAATTCGGTTAAGCGTTGTAAATCTATACTGTGATTAGTCGCGCTGAGATCAATTGCCTGCCCACCACACATCCCCTGATAACCCGAAGCTTTAGCTAACACGTTGACCATGGCTAATTGTTGGCTGGGGGTTAATCCTTCATATGGCGATGTGATGATTTCAAAGGCCAAAGTTTGCAGGGCGTCGCCTGCTAAAATGGCGGTGGCTTCATCAAAAGCAATATGTACTGTGGGTTGCCCACGGCGCAACGCGTCATCGTCCATTGCCGGTAAATCGTCGTGTATTAAAGAATAAGCATGAATGCATTCAATGGCAGCCGCGGCTTTATCAAGGACGTTAACGTCAACCCCAAACATGTCGCCTACACTGTAAACCAAAAAAGGACGGATACGCTTACCGCCCAGTAGTGCACCGTGTTGCATGGCCGCTTTTAGTTGAGGTGCGGCTTCGTCAAGTTGGTTTAAATGCTCGCTCAGTACCGCATCGACTCGTTTTTGGTAAGTTTTTATTGCTTCAGCTAACACGTATCAAGACCTATAATTCAACCTAAATGATTGATGATTATTCACTTTCGACAGAAAATGGCGTTAACTCAACATCATTTTCATTTAATAAAATAGACACTTTTTGTTGGGCTTGCTCTAGCTTAGCTTGGCTTTGACGCACTAAGGTAATCCCGCGTTCAAATTGTTTGAGCGCATCATCTAGTGAGACCTCACCTTGTTCTAAATTAGCAACAATTGTTTCGAGTTCTGTTAAGGATTGTTCGAAACTGAGATTTTCTGGTTTTTTAGCCACGATTCATATTCCTCTTTTGGCGCGAGTGACAAGGTATATCAGGCTAACGCATCGGTCAAATACAGTCGTCTATTATTTGCTCGACAGCACGCTTTGTTGTTGAATTTTTTTTAGAAACCTTAAAAACAGGCTAAACTTGGACCGAGTTTGTCCGATAATCAGTTATGAGTTTCAAAAGATAGCAATATTGGTAGCGTAATTTCGACTAACATCTTGTTGGCAAATTTCATGATTACTTTTACAGTATTGTCATAGTTGTGAATTGTGTCGACAGAATTATGCTAAAACGTCATCATCGATAGCATTAACAAAGCACATACATAAATAAGCAGGATCATCGCTGCGATTGAGGAGAGGTTGTGGATTTAGCTACCCTAATAGGTATTATCGGTGCTTTTGCGTTTATTATTGGCGCAATGGTAACCAGTGGTGGTATCGGTTTATTTATCGATGTGCCATCAATTTTGATTGTTATCATGGGTTCTTTGTTTGTTGTAATGATGAAGTTTAACCTAAAGCAATTTTTAGGTTCGATTAAAATTGGCATGAAAACCTTTATTTTTAAAATTGATAAACCCGAGGATTTGATTGAGCAATCTGTCACCATGGCGGATGCAGCGCGTAAAGGGGGGTTTTTAGCCTTAGAAGAAGCCGTTATTACCAATACCTTTATGCAAAAAGCGGTAGATATGTTAGTGGATGGCCACGATGGTGATGTGGTACGCAATGCGCTGGAAAAAGACATAGCTTTAACAGAAGAGCGCCATAAAACAGGTATTAGTATCTTTAAAGCCATGGGTGATGTTGCACCGGCAATGGGAATGATTGGTACGCTTGTGGGGCTAGTGGCAATGCTGTCAAACATGGATGACCCAAAATCGATTGGGCCTTCTATGGCTGTTGCCTTGTTGACCACACTATATGGTGCTGTTATCGCCAATATGATTGCACTGCCTATGGCCGATAAACTGTCACTGCGTATGAACGAGGAATTATTAAACCGTAATTTAATTATGGATGCCGTGTTGGCCATTCAAGATGGTCAAAACCCTCGGGTTATTGAAGGCTTTTTAAAGAACTACCTTGCGGAAAAACAGCGCAAAATTGATACAACGGACGGAGAGTAACTCATGGCTAAGGCCAAGTGTGATTGTCCACCGGCTGGTGCACCTATGTGGCTGGCAACCTTTGCTGACTTAATGTCATTACTGATGTGCTTCTTTGTTTTATTGTTAGCGTTTTCTGAAATGGACGTGATGAAGTTTAAGCAAATTGCGGGCTCGATGAAGTACGCTTTTGGTGTGCAAAACAAAGTAGAAGTCAAAGATATCCCGAAAGGGACCTCTGTGATTGCGCTTGAATTTCGCCCGGGTCGTCCCGATCCAACGCCGATTGAAATTATTAATCAGCAAACGAATGAAATGACTCAGCAGACGATTGAATATCAAGCGGGCGAAGAAGACAGTGCAGGTGGTACGCAAAAGCAAAGTGGCGAACAACGTGGCGGTAATGCTGCTGCAACGGCACAGCAAGAAGCAGAATCATTGAAAAAAGATGCCGCCTCAGCTCAAGAAAATATTAATGAACAAGTGAAAAAAATGGCCGAAAAACTCAACGAAGAAATCGTTGATGGTGCCATTGAAATTGAGTCTCTAGGGCAACAAATCATTATTAGGATCCGTGAAAAAGGCTCGTTTGCCTCTGGTTCTGGTTTTTTACAACCAAAATTTAAGCCTATTGTGCGCTCAATTGGGTCGCTTTTAAAAGATGTACCAGGCATTGTAACTGTGTCTGGTCACACTGATGGCGCGCACATTAGTAATGAACTTTACAGTTCAAATTGGGAGCTATCTAGCCAACGTGCTGTTGCTGTGGCTGATGAGTTAAGGCGTGTGCCTGGTTTTGATGAAACCCGAATGAAAGTCGTGGGTGAAGCGTCAAATAGGCCATTAGTTCCTAATAATACAAATGAAAACCAGGCGCGTAATCGCCGAGTTGAAATTTCGATTGAACAAGGTAAAGCAAAAGAGTCCAATGAGATAACCGTGTCTCAGTAAGTTATTCATTTTACCTTTTAACGCGCAATCTAAACAGATTGCGCGTTTTTTGTTGTTAACTTGTTACTTAACCGTATTTCCCTCACAAATTGCATGATTACAAGTGAATATGTTTGGTAAATAGTCAGCTTTTGGTATAATCCGCCAATTATTGCTTACGTTTTTACTCAGCTTTGTAGATAAGGCTGAGTTTGATAAACCCTGTAAGCTGTTTTTCAATTATATAATCAATGTATTACAACTCCTTTTAGCTGGTTAACGCTGTGCTAATGGATGAGTTATGCCTGCGGACGCCCCATGAAGTTTATTGTAAAGCTGTACCCTGAAATAATGATGAAGAGCAAGTCGGTAAGAATGCGTTTTACCAAAATGCTCGAGACGAATATTCGTAACGTACTTAAAAAAGTCGATGAAGAGGCGAAAGTACAACGTTTATATGATCGTATTTTAGTGAAAGTACCAGCCGATAAACCTGAGTTAGGTGACGCTTTTGCAGAGCGTTTAGCCTGCATTCCAGGTATTGCTCACGTTGTACAGGTAAGTGAACACAGCTTTGAATCGATAGATCATATTTATCAGCAAGTTCTGCCAAAATACCGTGACGAAATAGCGGGTAAAACATTTTGCGTGCGTGTTAAACGCTCTGGTAAACATGATTTTAACTCGATTGACGTTGAACGTTATGTTGGCGGTGGGTTAAACCAGCACACAGATGCATTGGGCGTTAGACTTAAAAACCCTGAGGTCACCGTTAATCTGGAGATAGACCAAGATAAACTGTATATGGTAGAGCGCCGTATTCCTGGTTTAGGTGGTTTTCCGATGGCGACTCAAGAAGATGTGTTGTCGTTGATATCGGGGGGGTTTGACTCTGGCGTATCAAGTTTTCAGTTTATTAAAAAGGGCGCTCGTACCCATTACTGTTTCTTTAATCTCGGTGGTGCTCAGCACGAAATCGGTGTAAAGCAGGTGGCTTTCCATTTGTGGCAAAAGTACGGTGAGTCACATAAGGTACGTTTTGTTTCTGTGCCATTTGAGCCAGTTGTCGCTGAAATTTTAGAGCGTATTGATAATGGTCAAATGGGCGTTGTGTTAAAACGTATGATGATGCGCGCTGCTACACGTATTGCTGACAAGTATGGTATTCAAGCTTTAGTTACCGGAGAAAGCTTAGGGCAGGTGTCTAGCCAGACGCTAACCAACTTAAATGTAATTGATCGCAGTACTGATTTATTAATTTTGCGTCCACTTATTGCTATGGACAAGCAAGATATTATTAATCAAAGCCGTGTGATTGGCACTGAAGATTTTGCCAAGTCAATTCCAGAGTATTGTGGGGTGATTTCGCAAAAGCCAACAGTTAAAGCTATTTTGTCAAAAGTTGAAAAAGAAGAGCTTAAATTCTCTGAAGACTTAATTGATCGCGTCGTTGATGCTGCCGTTGTTATGGATATCCGTGATATCGAAGCCGAAATGAACAAGCAGGTGACTGAAACTGAAACCGTAAAAGAGGTCAGCTCGGGTGAAGTTGTGATTGACGTGCGCGCACCGGAAGAAGAAGAACGTGCGCCGTTAGAAATCGAGAACGTGATGGTTAAAACCATTCCATTTTTTAAGCTTTCGACTCAGTTTGCCGATTTAGACAAGAGTAAAACGTACTTGTTGTATTGTGATCGTGGTGTAATGAGTAAATTGCAAGCGCTATACTTAATTGAGCAAGGCTACACAAACGTTAAAGTTTATCGTCCGTAAGCGTGAGGCTATATAGGCTAACCTTCAATTAATTTTTTGGGTTAGCCTATGATTTACAAACATAAAAAAACCGCATTAATGCGGTTTTTTTATGCCTGAATACTGAGTTTGCATCAGTTTGCTTGAGTTGCTTTAGAAGTTTGTTGTGCTTCTTCATTGTCTGCAACTAAAATGCTGTTAACATCGTCATTAATGTCAATTTGCATTTCTTCAATGCTTTGAGAAAGCTCGGCGTGTAAATCTGTCATATTGATTGGCTCAAGCTCTGTTGCTTGGGCAGAAACAACACTAATAATCGATGTTAGGGTTAATGCAATAACCGTTTTTAGATTGAACATAAGGGGTGAGCCTCCAGGCTAATTTTTCACATTTGCCGGACTATCCCGTTTACGTCGTAGAGATTGTCCAACTGTATTTTCAATGATGCTAATTTAACCAAACACAGTGTTCTTTACAAACGACAAAAAATAACGATAATCATTAGAAAAACTAATCATAAAATGAGAGATTGATCACTATGTCTAGACGATTGCCTCCCTTAAATGCCATTAAAGCATTTGAGGCCGCAGCAAGGCATCTGAGCTTTACCCGCGCCGCAGAAGAGTTGTTCGTCACTCAAGCTGCCGTAAGTCATCAGATCAAAGCATTAGAAGATTTTTTAGGGCTAAAGCTGTTTAGGCGTAAGAATAGATCATTATTGTTAACAGAAGAGGGGCAAAGCTACTTTCTCGATATTAAAGATATTTTTATTGAGCTTGGTGAAGCCACTAATCGTTTACTTGCACGCAGTGCAGTTGGCTCGTTAACGGTGAGCATGTCGCCAAGTTTTGCTATTCAGTGGTTAGTGCCTCGTTTAGCAAAATTTAGCGAGAAAAACCCTGATATCGACGTACGCATTAAAGCCGTAGACAGCGACGCAAGTTCATTAACCGATGATGTCGATGTAGCGATTTACTACGGCCAAGGTAATTGGCCCGGTTTACGGGCTGATAAGCTGCGCAATGAAGTGTTGATCCCCGTTTGCTCTCCCTTATTACTCAACGGCCCTAAACCCTTGTCTCAGCCGAGCGATTTAAAATTTCATACCTTATTACATGATTCGAGCCGCCAGGATTGGCAGGCATGGTTTAGGCAATGTGGGGTAACAGACATTAATGTTAATCAAGGTCCCATTTTTAGTCATTCGTCATTAGTGTTGCAGGCAGCAGCTCACGGACAAGGTGTCGCTTTAGGATACAGTGTATTGGCAAGGCCAGACATTAAAGCAGGGCGGTTAGTTTGTCCGTTTTCTGAAGTGCTGGTGAGTAAAGATGCTTATTATTTGGTGTGCCAACAAAATCACTCTGAAATAGGTAAAATCTCCGCTTTTAGGGAATGGATGGTAGACATGTTTGCTGAGGAGTCACGCAGTGAGCTGCTTACCGGATAATCAAGATGCACTGGCGCAAGATTATATTCTCCAGGGCGATATTAGCGATACCTTAATTGTTTTTGCTCATGGTGCGGGTGCGAATATGCACCATGACTTTATGGTGAGTATGAGCAATAAGTTGGTCGATGCAGGCTTTCAAGTGTATCGATTTAATTTTTTGTACATGCAAGTCAATATGCAAGATGGCAAACGTCGCCCACCTGATCGTGCCTCTAAATTACTCAATCATTTTGAGCAGGTATTGATAGATGTTGGCGAAAAAATCGATCAAGGTTTGATTAACCCTAAACGCATTGTGTTGATGGGAAAATCAATGGGCGCCCGGATGTCGGCAATAATAACCAGTAATGAATATTGTTTTGTGTCATCTGTGGCAAAAAATATTGCATCAAAAATTAGCGCGGTTGTTTGTTTGGGGTATCCGTTTGTGCCCCTTAAAGGGGGCGAGCCGAGATTGTCGCCGATCCAGACTAACCCATTACCAATACTTATCGTTCAAGGTGAACGGGATAAGTTTGGCGGCCGTGAACAGGTTCATCATTGGACACTATCAGAAAAGACTCAATTGTGCTGGATGAATGATGGCGATCACAGCTTACAACCGAGAAAATCTTCAGGGCACACCTTAGAAGGTCATTTACAATTGGCTGTTTGCAGCATTAGTGATTTTATTAACACTCAAGATGTATGTTTTTTGCAAAAGGCTGAATAAATGAATAAGGGTATATTACTTATCGCAGCAATAAGCGGTTTTTTAGCTGTGTCGTTAGGGGCTTTTGCTGCCCACGGGCTTAAATCGATTGCCCCACCAGAGCTAGTGAGTATTTTTAAGCTTGGGGTCGACTATCAGTTTTATCATACCTTTGCCCTTATTGCGTTAGCCTTTTCTGGACAATGGATTAGCTCAAAACTACTGAGCTGGGCGGCCTACAGTTTTATCGCCGGGATGGTGTTGTTTTCAGGTTCGCTTTATTTGTATGCCTTTACGGGGGCGAAATGGATTGGACCTATCACGCCTTTAGGTGGTTTGTGTTTGCTAATGGGATGGTTGTTATTTGCAATAGCCATTTGGCAATCAAAAGCGCGCGGCTAAATTCTCCTTTCTTATGTTTTTTTGGTTATAATAGCGGGAATATTGTCTCGCTATTGTATGCGACCCTCCTTACGTTAAGGCTTCAAATGAAAAACCTATTCTTATTTTGTCGTTCAGGCTACGAAAAAGACTGTGCGGCAGAAATTCAACAACGTGCAGCAGAGCTTAATGTCGGTGGTTTTGTTAAAACCAATACCAACGATGCTTATGTGATTTATCAATGTTTTGAAGAAGACGGTGCCGACACCTTAGCCAAAGAGCTAGCATTAAGTTCGTTAATTTTTACTCGGCAAATGTTTGCTGCCAGTGAGTTATTGGTGGATTTGCCAGAGCAAGATCGGGTGAGTCCAATTGTTGCTGCATTATCTGAATTGTCTAAGTGTGGTGAATTACGAGTTGAAACACCTGACACCAACGAGTCAAAAGAACTGTCAGCTTTTTGCCGTAAATTTACGGTACCGCTGCGCCAAGGGTTAAAAAAGAGTGGCGCTTTGCTTGGTGCTGAAAACGACCGCCGTCCAATTATACATGTGTGTTTTATTGGACCTGGTAAAGCCTATGCGGGTTATTCGTTGAGTAACAATAGCTCACCTCACTTTATGGGTATTCCACGTTTAAAAATGGCCGCAGATGCACCGAGTCGTTCAAGTTTAAAACTTGATGAAGCTTTTGGGGTATTCTTAACTAAAGAAGAGCAAGAAACACGCTGCCGCAGTGGCTTAAACGCTGTCGATTTAGGCGCTTGCCCAGGTGGCTGGACATATCAGTTAGTGCGCCGCGGTATGATGGTAGCTGCAATTGATAATGGCCCGATGGATCCTAAATTAATGGAAACTGGGCAGGTTAAACATTATCGCGCCGATGGGTTTCGTTTTGAACCACCGCGTAAAAACATTTATTGGTTAGTGTGTGACATGGTAGAAAAACCAGCGCGCGTTGCCGAACTAATGGAAGCTTGGGCGATTAATGGTTGGTTTAAAGAAGCCATCTTTAACCTTAAATTACCGATGAAGAGCCGCTACAAAGAAGTGAGCACCATTTTAGAAACCATGACCACCATTTTAACTGAGAACGAAATCGACTTTAAAATGCAGTGTAAGCACCTGTATCACGACCGTGATGAAGTGACTGTACATTTGTGGTTATTTCCAGAAAAAGGCGTCAGTTACGCTTAATTATCCCAGTATTGATTAATATAAAAAGCCCGCTGATGTCACCATCAGCGGGCTTTTTGTTAAGCTCGAAAGCTTGTAAAAACCGTGTTTAACCTAAACGGTCAAGTACCGCCTGGGTGAAGTCGGTTGTGCCATGCGTGCCGCCTAAATCGCGAGTGGTGCGGTCGCCTTCTTCTATCACGGCTGAAACCGCATTGCGGATCATTTCAGCTTTGTCTGACATGCCTAAATATTCAAGCATTTGAATTGAGGCTAAAATAACGGATGTTGGGTTGGCAAGGTTTTTACCTGCAATGTCTGGGGCACTGCCGTGTACGGCTTCAAAAATAGCGGCATCACGACCAATGTTTGCACCTGGCGCCATGCCTAAACCGCCAACTAGACCTGCACATAAGTCTGATAAGATGTCACCAAATAAGTTGGTGGTTACGATTACGTCGAAGTTTTCAGGGTTCATGACTAATTTCATGCACGTTGCATCAACAATCATTTCTTCTGTGGTGATATCTGGGTAACGTTGGCTCACTTCACGTGCCACTTTCAAAAATAAACCTGAAGTTGATTTCATGATGTTGGCTTTATGAACAATGGTCACTTTTTTACGGTTTTCTTTACGCGCTAATTCGTAAGCAAACGTGGTAATTTGTTCAGCACCTAGACGCGTAATAATACTAGTTGCTTCTGCAGTTTGGCCATCATCAGACACTTTTTGGCCTAAGCCTGAGTACATACCTTCGGTGTTTTCACGAACGGTAATAATGTCGATATTTTCGTAGCGCGCTTGAGTGCCTTTAAATGAATTCACCGGGCGAACGTTTGCATAAAGGCTGAATTTTTTACGCAGGCTGACGTTAATCGAAGTAAAGCCTTCACCTACGGGTGTAGTTAATGGACCTTTTAAGGTAATACGGTTTTTTTCGATAAGGTCTAAGGTGCGTTGTGGTAATAATTCACCGTGTTTTTCTAGCGCTGTTAATCCTGCATCAGCGAATTCGTATTCAAAGTCACATCCTGCTTTGTCGAGGATTTTTAAGGCTGAATCGATAATGCTAGGTCCAATCCCATCTCCTGGGATTACGGTAATTGTACGTTTTGACATGAATAGTCCTTCCACGATTGTGGTTAGTGCAAGAGTTGAACCGCATTTTTGCTACGGTCAGACGACGATAAACCCCGTCGTTTTTCTGCGGCGCATTTTAACGACTTTTAATGTTTATTTACAGAAAATAGTGAAAGTTATCACATTATTTTCGATATTTTTAAGTCAATCCTAATCCGATTGTTTTACTATAAACCTTCGATAAGTTTGATTGAGCTAGCTTATTCTCTGAGGTTTTTTTATATAGACGACTTTGGTCGAATGAATATTGACCGAATGAGCATCAGCCTAACAGTGCAGCTTGCCTGCCTTTGAAACAACAGAACATCCATAATGATAATAATTAGAGGGAACTGTGAAAGTAATTAACCTAATACCACTGGCGTTGTGCCTGTCTTTTAGTGCATCTGCTGTTGAGCAAAGGGCATTAACTATTGATGACATTATGCAGTTTGAAACGCTGCAACAGCCTGTAATTTCAGATAATGGTAAAGTCATGGCTGTGCAAGCCAAGCCTGATCGCGGTAATAGCCGTGCATTGGTGCACTTTACAGATAACAGCAAACAATACCAAATTGACCATGGTAGCAATGTTAAAGTGAGTGCGGACGGCCGCTTTGTTGTTGCCGACATTGAAGCGCCTTTATTTAAACGCGAAACTGAAAAAAAAGATGACTTGCCTCATCAAGTAGTGTTGTTAGCCACACAGAGCGGCACGCAACAAGAGTTTGATAATGTTGAGTCGACTCGTTTTAGCGAAAATGGTGCATATTTACTGATTAAATATAAACCGATTAACGAGGATGAGGATGCCAAGGCGCCGTTAACGCAAACAGATAAAGCGTCAACTAAAGAAAAGACAAAAAATGATGTTGATGAAAAAGATGTTGGTACCGATGTATCGTTAATCAAACTGTCCACCAATGAGCAAATTACGCTAAACAATGTGACTCAATTTGCCTTTGACAAAGCAGGTAATTATTTAGCAGTACTGCAAAATCAGCCGCAGGCAGCAGTGCACCAACTGTCTTTAGTTAAACTCGATTCGCTCAACATTGAGACGCTATTTAATAGTGACAGTGAGCAACTTGAGTCATTAGCTATCAGTGCTGATGGACGTTTTGTGGCATTGACTAAAGGTGATGCATCGGTTGAGCGTTATGGGCGCGAACACACGCTGCTATTGTTAGATACCACGACTAAACAGTCGCAAACCTTCGGCCAAGATAATGGTTGGAGTTACAATCAATATTCAAGTTTGCAGTTTTCAAAAGATAACCAACGTTTATTTGTTGGCCGCGTTGCAAGTGTGGCTCAGCAAGCTCAGCTGCCAGCATTCAATGATGCTGCTGATGTGTTAAATCCTGAGATTATTACAGCTCAAAAACAATTACGAATTTGGCATGGTGACGATCCTAAAATTAAGCCACAGGAAGTGAAAGAGTACGCTGATGAATTAAAACGTACCTATCTTGCAGTGCTTCATTTGCAAAGCAACAAAATAGTCCAATTAGCTGATGAGCGCGTACCCGATGTAGCTTATGGCGAACAAAGCGATTATTTAGTGGCGAGTTCTGATGTGCCGTATCAAAAAATGATCACTTGGGCTGGTTTCTACCGTGATGTATATCTTGTTGATCTTAAAACGGGAAATAAGCAACACATTCTCACCCAGCAACCAAGTGATGCCATGCCAACCTTATCACCTAATGCTAAGTATTTAGCCTATTACAGGCATGGCGGGGTGTATTTATTCGATATCAAATCAGGGCGTAACGTTAATTTAACCCAAAAAATCAGTACTCCATTTGCTGATGAAGACCATGATTATCCTATTGAGGCCCCTGGATATGGTTTTGGGCCTTGGTTAGCTGATGATAGCGGACTCACTGTTTATGATAAATACGATATGTGGCAATTTGATACAAGATCACATAAAGGGTTGATGTTAACTGACGGCAAAGGGCGTAACACCGCCACTCAATTTAGAGTTGTTGGGTTAGCAAAAGAAAAGCGTTTACCTGCGGTGATTTCTGATGGCCAAGATATACTGCTGCAAGGTTATAGTCACCGCACGAAAGCTGATATTTTTTATCGCGCGACAGTAGGTAAAAAAGGCGTGACGGCGCTGACTAAAGGTGACAGCAAGCTGACGTTACTTGCCAGAGCAAAAGATGCTGACACTGTGCTGTTTTCTATGCAGCGTTATGACTTGTACCCAGATCTGTACAGCGCAGATATCGATAATGTGTCAAATGCTATTCAGTTAACTGAACTTGATGCACAGCGTAATGACTTTGCTTGGGGTAATGCTGAGCTGGTTCATTGGCGTGATGGTGATGGCGTTAAAATGGACGGTGTATTGATTAAACCTGCTAACTACCAAGCTGGTAAAACGTACCCCACCATGGTGTATTTTTATCGCTTTATGAGCGACAGATTGCATGCATTTCCAGATATGAAGCTTAATCATCGCCCTAATTTTGCTTGGTATGCTGATAATGGCTACGCCATATTTTTACCCGATATTCGTTTTGAGATAGGTTATCCGGGGATTTCGTCAGTAAAAGCATTAACGGCGGGCGTGCAAAAGATTATTGAGATGGGCGTGGCGGATCCAAATGCAGTTGGGATCCAGGGGCACTCTTGGGGTGGTTATCAAAGTGCTTATGCCGTGACACAAACCAATATATTTAAGGCCGTGGTAACTGGTGCGCCTGTGTCTAATATGACCAGTGCTTATAGCGGTATTCGTCATGGTTCAGGTTTGGCTCGTCAGTTTCAATACGAAACAGGCCAAAGCCGGATTGGGGCCAGTTTATTTGCTGCGCCACAAAAGTACGTTGAAAACTCACCTATTTTTTATGCTGATCGTATTCAAACTCCTATGATGATTATGTTTGGTGATAAAGATGATGCGGTGCCTTGGGAGCAAGGTGTTGAGCTGTATTTGGCTATGCGCCGTGCTGGTAAAGACGTGGTGTTTTTACAGTATCAAGATGAGCCTCATCACTTGAAAAAATACCCTAATAAGTTGGACTACAGTATTAAAATGAAACAATACTTTGACCATTATTTAAAAGGCGAGCCTGCACCACAATGGCTAACACAGGGTGAGGCCTATCAGGAGTATAAAAAAGCCGAATAAACAGCAGCGACAATGCGTTTTAAGGTGAATTGTTTAGGTTAACTCAGACTAATTCAGGTTAATGGCGGTTAGCTAAGTTTAAAAATTAAAGGCCTCGGTATCATTGATGCTGAGGCCTTTTTGTAACCGTTAAGCGCTTTACTCAGCGTGTTTTACCCTAAATTGTTTTAAGTTTACGTTGAGTGGAATGTCGGTTTGTAGTTGTGCCAGTTTATAGCTTATGCGCGCCATTTCTTTGCCTTGTGCAAGCTTTTGCGCCTGTTTAGCACCGAGGTTATCAAGTGAACGGTATAAGTTGGCTAATGTTCTGAACTTGTTGAGTAAGTCAGCGGCTGATTTAGGCCCAATACCGGCAATGCCTGGGATTTTGTTGCCACTGTCGCCCGCTAGTGCAATAAAATCGAGGAGTTGGTATTGCTCAACACCCAGTTTTTTCTCATATTGGTGAATATCGAATGTTTGTTGGTTAAAGTGATCCCACAATGTCAGGTTTTTACTTGGTAATTGGCTAAACCCTTTGTCAGTTGACACAATGACGACTTCACCTTGATTGTTAATCACTTTTGTGGCGATAGTGGCGATCACATCGTCTGCTTCTGATTGCGCATCAAAAGAATGAATGTCATTGGTTGCTAATGTGGCTTTAATTTGCGCCAGCCCCTCACTTAATGCCGGGGGCATAGGTTTACGGCCTTTTTTATAGTCTTGATACAGTACTTTGCGCCAAGAGGTCTGATTGCCATCCCACACTACGATAACGTGGGTTGGTTGATGCTGAAGTAACATTTTTTGTGACGCAGCTAGCGTGCGTTGCTGCACGCTTGTTATGTCGTTTTCGTCTGGCAGCGCCGCATGAATACGGCGAACTAGGTTTAATCCATCAATTATCAGCAGTTTATTCATTGTTTTTTATTATGTTGTAGCAGGGCACATATGCGCTACCTGGTAATTTCATCCGTTGTTGCTTAACAAATGCCGTTAACACTTTATCCATCATGTGCATCAATTGCTCATCGCCTTGGATGTTAAAAGGTCCATGTTGCTGGATAAGTTTAATGGTGTCACTTTTTACATTACCTGCAACTATGCCCGAAAATGCCTTACGTAAATTAGCGGCAAGTTCTGCTTTGTTATCCTGAAAGTATAAGTTTAAATTTGCCATAATTTCATGGGTTGGATCAAAGGGTAATTGAAATTCTGGTTCAATTTTGAGTGACCATTGGTACTGGTAGGCGTCACCTTTGTTTTTACGGTAACTTTTTACCTCACTCATGCCTTGTTTCATGATTTGGCCGACTTTTTCAGGATTGGCAATGACGATTTGATATTTACTTTGGGCCTGTTCACCAAGTGTTGCACCGATAAAGGCATCTATTTCAGTAAAGTACTCGGCACTTTCAGCTGGGCCGGTTAACACCAACGGGAACGGTGTGTGACTGTTGTCTTTATGAAGCAAAATACCTAATAAATACAGTAGCTCTTCTGCTGTACCTGCACCACCAGGGAAAATCACAATACCGTGGCCTATGCGAACAAACGCTTCTAGACGTTTTTCTATATCGGGTAAAATAACCAGCTCATTGACAATTTGATTGGGCGGCTCTGCGGCGATAATACTAGGCTCTGTTAAGCCAATGTATCGTGCATTTAAGACTCGTTGTTTTGCATGGCCTATGGTGGCGCCTTTCATGGGGCCCTCCATGGCTCCAGGGCCACAACCAGTGCAAATATCAACACCTCTAAGCCCTAACTGATAGCCAACATCTCGTGTGTATTGATACTCGACAGGATTAATACTGTGGCCGCCCCAACAAACGACAACATTGGGGTCTTTCATTGGTGAGATGGCCTGAGCATTGCGTAAAATATCAAACACAACATTGGTAATGTGATTAGCATTGGTAAAATCGATGTGCTTTAGGTTTTCATATTTATTACTGATGTAAATAATGTCTCTAAGTACCGCAAATAAGTGCTCTTGAATACCGACAATGATTTCACCATCGACAAAGGCCTGAGTTGGTGGATTGATGAGTTCGATTTGAATGCCACGCTCACGCTGAAGAATATTGATATTAAAAGACTCATAACGAGCAAATAATTCTTCGGAGCTATCGCTAATTAAGCCGGAGGCTAATACGGCCAGCGAGCAGTTTCGATAAAGCTGATAAAGGTCACTTTTTGCGCCTTGTCTTAGGCGTTCGACTTCTAATTGAGAAAGTTGATCTAGGCTACCGCGTGGGCTAATTTTTACTATCATAAGCAACTCCTTTGGACTCGAGTGTGTGATATCAAGTCCAAAAGCATTGCTTACGCAGTGGATTAGATATCAATAACGACTCGGTCTCTGCCGTTGTTTTTTGCTTGGTATAATGCTGCGTCGGCTCGTTCGAATGCCTCTTCGAGCGTCTCATTTTCCATTACTTGAGCAGCACCTATAGATAATGTAACTGTAATTCTCTGATTTTTAAACTTAAACGGAATATTTTTGATTTTTTCTCTTACACGATTAAGCATGAGTGAGATGTGCTCATCGGTAATGTCGGGCAAGAGTAAAACAAACTCTTCTCCACCATACCTTGCAACAAACTCGCTGTCTCGTAATGAGTTTTTAAGTGCCATTGCGATAACTTGTAATGTTTTATCACCGGTGCTGTGACCAAAATTATCGTTAATGGATTTAAAATGATCTATATCTGTTATGGCAATCCATAATGGTGTTTTATAGCGCATATGATTGCGATATTCTTGCTCCATTCTATCTTCTAGCGCTGTGCGGTTAGACAGTTGAGTTAATGGGTCTAGCAAGTTAAGTTTTTGGTGCTCAAATAGTTTTTCTTTGTAGGTATTGGCTTCGTTACTCATTGCGTTTAGCTCTTTGCGCATTGAGTCAATGGACTTACGAAGGATTGCCTGCTCGCGTTGTTCAAGTGCTTCTTTGCGAGAGAGTGCATCTCGAAGCGAAGATAATTGCACCGTAAGTTGAGTTTTAAGTTCTGTAATATTATCGATATCGACCACTATGGCGTCAGCATTATTGACGCGCAGGTTTATCTCTTTGTTTAATTGGCCTTTTAATTGTTCGCTGCGTTGGCTGTTATTGTAGGTGTTGTTCACAACATCTCTAACAATAGTGAGTGCATCATTTAACGCAAATAAAAAGTCTTGTGAGGCGGTTTTTTCTCGGGCGATATTGTCGAGCAGTAAACTCAAAATAGTTTGGTAGGCCTCAAGTAAACCATCAACATTAATGTCACCTAACAATACTTCTTTGATGACGAGTATTTGATCTCGTTGATCTTTTCTGAACTCAACTTCAGCAATTTTTGCCGCTAATTCTCTGGCCAATTGTATGTGTTGAGGCAAGATATCGTAATGATCGGCACCTGAAATTTCTTGTTTTAAAATTTCTTCATAAAAAAAGATAAGTTTTTCAACCTTAGGAATGTATTCCCAAACGGTATGAAAAGGTTTGCCCAGATCTTGTTTAAAGTAGGTGATTTCTTTTTTGAGTTTGTCTGGTGCTGAATTAATGCGCTGTATTTGACGAATTACTCTTGTTAGGCCTAATCGGCTGTCTTCAAGGCGGCTCATGGTGTGGCTATATTGCGCTTTTAGTAAACGTTCAATATCGATTAATTCTGGCAATGCGTCATCAATTTGCTCAAAGTTATGCATATGATGACGTAACTTAGCTAATTTGTTGTCGAGTTCGATATTTTGGCCTTTGCAAGCAAGGCTTAAGTGGCTAATAAATTGGATCAGCGTTTTTAATTTGTCGTTACGATCTGTGGTTATTTCATCCAGAGCAAGCTTCGCCGCATGAAGCTTTTGCTTCATTAAGGTTATTTGCGAAATTGCGGTATCTGACTCTTTCATTATTGCATTGCCTACTATTATTTTGATAGCTATTCACTATCTCGTGCCATAACCAAGTGGTAAGGATGAACTCGTAACCTGTTTAGTATAGTGATGTTATCGCATTAATGTTGTTCAACAAATCGAATTGCGATGAAAGTCGAATATTTCAGTCATAACTGCTAGTTTATTCATCAATTAGCATTTTGGCCAATTGATATCTAAGGTATTACGATTACTCTCCGCACGAATAATGCCTCTATTTAATGCTTGAGTCAGGTTTAAATATAACGGCGGCATAAAAATAGCTGCGGGTGCAAAATTAAGTGGCCTTAATGACACATAATTGGGTTTTTCGTTAATGCCGATTGCCGCCGCTAATGCGTACTGTAATGTTTCAAAATGCAACTGAGCACTGATATTAACATCTGGATTAGCCAATAGCGGTAGGTTGATGTGGCCAATGCTAGCCTGGTGGGCATCGTGTAAATTGGCAAAATGTGGAATAGCTGTTTTTATTGTCTTTAATTTTTCAAGACATTTTACTACTGCATCATAAATATATTCAGCGTCATGCTGTTGATTAAAATAACAGGCAAACAAACCCGAGCGGATTATAAAGACTTCTGTATCTAAATTTTGGCTCATTTGTGTTGTCAGCTGTTGCATCAAGGTTTGAGCTTCGGTGAGGCCCAGCTGTATATCAATATTGTTAAGCTCATTGATGTTAATCAATGCCAGTGTTTTAGGCTGTGTCGGATCCATTGACTCTAATGTTTCAATAAACGCTCTGTATCCTGGCGTTTGGCTGATGGGCTCGATACGATTTAAGGCCGTTGACTCAAGGTGTAATTTTTTCTTTAAGACTAATTTACGCCAAATGAATATGATAATGGCTAGCGTAAACGCGAGCATTAGCCCCAATAAAATCATCACCAATTGATTATGTTTGTTTTTACTAACTTGTTGTTCGAGTTTGTTATTGACAAGTGTTAATTCAAATTTGAGCTTTTGTTGAGTGAATTCAGAATAATTATCTGATTCTTTTGGGGTATCTTCGTTGTCTTTTGTTAGTGCAATGATCGCATCAACACTATTAATTGCCGCGTTGAGGTCATTGGTTTTTCGGTAAGCGGTAGACAAATAACCCAGAGTTTCAATTTCTATGTCTGTTTGTTTAAGTTTTTTAGCAAGCTCTAAGGTTTTGTTGGCGTGATCTATGGTTTCCGCCCATTTACCTTGCTCTAGATAAATTTTGGTAAAGAGTAATTCATTATGAACCAGATAATGGTGGGTTTTTAATGAGCGAAAAATCTCGTTTGCCCCTTGTAATGCATTGAGCGCAGAAGGAATGTTGTTCAGTTTTGAATAGATCCCCCCCAGATTATGAAAATTGATACCAACGGCAATAATGTTGCCTACACGCTCGTTAACTTGTTGTGCATTTAAATAATAATCAACGGCTTTGTTCCAATTTTCTTGCCCTTCGTACACCATAGCTATCACGTTTAAGGTTTCTGCTAGGTAGGTGTCTAATCCTAATTCCTGCTGGATTTCGGCCGCTTCATGGGCATATTTTAACGCGTCATCCCATTGTTCTAAGTCACGATATGTGCGGGCAAGGTTTATCAGTGTTTGTGATTTTAATTGAGGATAATGAATACTGTTTGCTAATCTAAATGCTTCACTAAAATGCTGTAATGATTTGGCTTTATCACCATTGCGATTATAGTATTTACCCAGCGCGGTTTCGGCTTCTGCAATAAAATAGTCATTGTGCAATTGGTAAGCAATTTCTCGATAACGATTGAAGTGAGATAATGCTGGCGCACTTTGCAGCAACATCATATTAAGGCCACCTAGGTGTTCGTGGAGAATGTATTTGAACAAGGTTGCCTGGGGGCTCATGTCAGTATTGATTCTGTTTAATGCATCCATATATTGAGCAACAATTGGTTGATACTCTTTATTTTCACGTCCTCTTAACCTGGCTTTTAGCATAGTCACCATGGCTTGATCAAAAGCCGTATTGGCAATTAAATCAAGTTGCTCGATTAGCAATTTTGCATCTTCATATTTTGTTGTGGACGATAAATTGGTTTCAAGGTTGACTCGTGCGAGTACTTCTAAGTCTCGTTGTAATTCAACCGGTTCAAAACCTAGGTCGTTGGCGACTTGGATAAATTCTTCTTTACTGGTGAAATGCAGTGGAAACTCTGTCGATTTTGAGAGTTTAACTAACAGTTTGCCTGGGTCTTCTTTAAATTCAATTTCTTGTTGTTGAAGATCTTTTGCGGCAACGGCAACGCTGATAAATAATGAGATGATCATGATAAGTTGAGCGAGTCGCAGCATAGCAATTAAACCTTTTAATGTGTTTCTTAAATTAACGCTGTTCGGGCGGTAACGGTATACAAATCCCATTTTGTTTATCGACTCTCTAATGCTTTTTGTAATGAGTCGTTAATGGGCACTTTGTAAATAAGCGTAGCTTGTTATAATTGTTCGTAATTTAAAATAAAAACAACTCGAATCATACCAGAAGGAACCTAGAGTGAAACCTACTAATCTTGCCTTTTTAATTTCAAGCGCCTTTTTTTCAATGTGTTTTTCGACTCAGTTGATGGCTGATGTTGATTACCATATTGATATCAATCAGCCTGTTCATCATTTAGCGCAAGTTAGCGTTTCATTTCCTAAAACAGAGGCTACACAATTTAAGGTCAACCTCCCTGTGTGGCGAACAGGACGATATCAAGTACTCCCCGTTGCGGATGGTGTTAGGTTGTTTGAGGCCACTGACGCTAAAGGGCGGGCATTACCCTGGGAGCGAACAGCCAGTGGCGAGTGGACAATCAGTTTAACTGAACCAACCGCTGTTAACGTGACATATCAGCTACATGCTAATCAATTAGCTGATCGTTTGCGCCATATTGATGACAGCCATGCCTATTTAGATGCCAGTGGTGTGTTTATGTACAGCCCAGAATTTCGCCAACAACCTATTTCAGTCGATATGAAAGTGCCTAATGGCTGGAAGAGTTTTTCTGGTATGGAAAAAGGCCGTCATCCTCATTCATTTATTGCAGCCAACTATGATGTATTGCTTGATTCGCCAATCGAGACAGGCATTAATCAACATTTTAGTTTTGACGCTGATGGACGTGAGTACGAGGTCGTTTTTTGGGGCGAGGGTAATTACGATACGGAGCAAATTTTAATAGATTTGCGCAAAATTAGTGGCCAGGCGTCAATGATTTGGGATGATTATCCATTTGAACGGTATGTCTATATGGTGCATGCCACAAGCGGCGCCACAGGTGCTACCGAGCACCTTAATTCTACCGTGATTCAGTTACCAAGGTTTAATTTTAGGGAACGAAAAGATTATTTACGCTTTATTAGCACGGCCTCGCATGAGTTTATTCATACATGGAATGTAAAGTCTTATCGTCCACAAGGGTTAGTTCCTTATGATTATCAGTCTGAAAACATGAGTGATTTACTGTGGGTTGCTGAAGGCTCGACAAGTTATTTTCAAAATCAGTTGTTACTTCGAGCTGGTGTGATTACTCCAAAAGAGTTTTTTGAAGATTTAAGCCAACGTATTGTGCTCAATCAAGATAATCCCGGTCGAGACACGCAATCGGTCGCTGAAGCAAGTTTAGGCCAGTGGAGCAGCACCTGGGGGGATTATGCAATTAACCACAGTGTAAATATTTATTCTGAGGGCTACCTTGCATCAATGGCATTAGATTTTAGCGTGATCAAAGACAGCGATTTACGTCATTCTTATCGGGATGTGCATAAGGCTTTATATCAGAATTTTAAAATTCCAATGGGTTATAATGTCGCCGACGTACAACAGATTTTAACGACCCTCACAGGGAAAGATTATCAAGCTTGGTGGCAGGAGTTTGTGGAGCAACCTGTTCGTGTAGACTTTGATAACTTATTGGCTCAAGCCGGTTTGGTCACAACTTATGGTGACAAACCCAAAATCCAGGTTGAAACGGGTATGGGATTATCTGGTTTGCATGCCGATTTAGTGCTTGCGACGGTGGCTAAGAACAGCCCAGCATGGAACGCGGGGATAACGGCTGGTGATGAGTTAGTTGCTGTCAATGGTTTGAAAATAACCGCTGATGCTTTTGCTAAACGCTTTGATGACTTTACCCCAGGAGATAAGATTTCGGTAACCGTTTTTAGTAATGATCGCTTAAAAGAAGTGACTATGGTGTTAGGCGAGCAGCCCAAAGGAACATTAGCCATTAAGCCACTAGAGCAGGTGACTGGCAAACAAAAAGCCTTTTTTAAATCATGGCTTGGTATTGATTGGCCATTTGATGACGACGGCGAGTGGTTAACAATTAACGAAGACGTTTAACTTTAAAAAAGCCCTGAAATATCAGGGCTTTTTGTTATTTTGATTAAGCGGGTGGGGCCGTTTCAACAAAAAATGGTTCGTGTTCTAGTGCCGCTAAAAACAATTTCAATTTTGGATAACGGTCTATATTGATGCGTTGGCGAAATACAGCCCAACTTAAGTAACATGCTAAACGCAGTTGAACATCATTAAAGGGTCCATGTAATGGCAAGTTGAGTTGCTCTAACTCGACTAAAATGGATTCAACACGTTGTGCCTGCCTAAGAGTGTAATCAAAGCGTTCAATGTCGACACCATCGCGAGCCAAGAAAAATAAATTAATGGTGCTATCTAGCGCGGTATTGATCATGCAATATTGATCAAACTCAACCGCGCTGTCGATAAAAGGTTTGGCGGATTTTTGACGAATATAACGTAATATGGCACTAGAATCGGTAAGTGTTAGCTCGCCATCTTGTAAAAACGGTACCCGTTTTGTGGGCGACATTGTGGCACTTGCAGCTTGATCGGTTTCGATAAATTCATAATCTAGTGTCGATTCTAATAACGCAATACGACAATGGCGAACAAAAGGTGAGGTATAACTTCCGTATAGTTTCATATTATGTCCTTGTTAAGTTTATACGCTTTGCTCTAATGGACCCAATGCTTGGTTAAGTGCATTAATAAAGGCAACTAACTCGCTACCCATGAGGGCCAAATCGGCATCTAGGCGGGCAATAGGGTCTTCAGTTCCCACTTCATCATTACCTGCTCTAAATTCTTCTGAAAATTTAATGCGTTTGACACTGGCATCTGATTGCATCAAAAAGGCAATCGATTGGCCAAAGTGCAGTGCCAACTTATGTACCTGCTTACCAGTAGCGATATGCGCCAGTACCTCATCTTCTTGAAGAACTTGTTGTTTAAAGCGAACTATGCCGCCTTCATCTGAATCTGACTTTAATTCAGCTTCATCTTGCATTTCAAAAGGGGCTGGCGCTTCTCCTGCTTGTAACCATTGGGTCAGTGTGGCTTCAATTGGGGTAGCAAAACTCAATGGAATGACGGGTAAACTGCCAAGCGCTTTACGAAGTAAAGCTAATAACTCTTCAGCTTTAGTGGCACTTGAACTGTCGACTAAAATCATCTCTAGTTCAGGCATGATAAGAGCATGAGTTTGGCTGCGACGAGAAAATGCACGCGGCAACAATGTGGTGGTGATTTCGTCTTTAATATTGTCTTTTTCTTTTTTAGTGACTTTACGGTTTTCTTGCGCTTCGATTTCAGCCACTTTTTCATCGAGTGCTTCTTTTATTACTTGGCCCGGGAGGATTTTTTCTTCTTTGGTTACACAGATTAAATGACGATTTTCTGCACTGTGTACCAGCGCATTGCCTTTTTTTCCTAACGCATATGAGAAACCAAACTTACTGATGTCTTGGCTAGAGCAAGGCGAAAAGGTGAAGTCCGATAATGCTGTTTCTAGTGTTTCGGTATCAGTTGTAAACGGTTTGTTGAAACGGTATAGGGTGAGATTTTTAAACCACATAGAATGCTCTCATTAATTTACAGGATAAATTCAGTTACAGCAGTTTACGGGATAGATGCAAAGCGGTAAACCTACAAAAAAGCAGCATTTGCATGATGAGCCACTTGCTAAGAATGAGAATTCATCAAACTGTCATATTTAATATATCGCTACTCAAACCACTGTTGCAGCATTTCGTGGGTTGAGGGTTCTTTTTGTGAGTTGAATATCAGTATTTAATTAACTAGTGAAATATTTCTGAAACATTTACAAGGCAGAATTCCGCTCGTTCCGATACAACTTACCCTGAATAACCATGACGACATAATCGTCAAAAGGATGAAATGATGAACGTTTTTTGTAAAACTCTATTAGCCTCTGCAATGGCCGCTTCTGTAGTTTCAAGTGCATATGCTGCAGAACCTCTAAAAGTGTATGGCAAATTAAATGTTACAGCACAGTCAAACGATGTTTCTGATGAAACCGAAACGACAGTTCAAAGTAATGCATCACGTTTTGGTGTGACCGGAAACTTTGAATTAAGCAATTCATTAGAAGCCTTCTACACTATCGAATACGAAGTTGACACGGGTGATGAAGACAAAGAAAACTTTTTAGCTCGCAATCAGTTTGTGGGATTAAAAGGCAACTTTGGTGCTGTTTCTGTTGGTCGTAACGACACTATTTTAAAAGTATCTCAAGGTAAAGTTGACCAGTTCAACGACTTGTCTGGTGATGTTAAAACCTTATTTAAAGGTGAAAACCGCATGGCGCAGACAGTGACATATTACACGCCAATGTTTGGCGATGTTCAAGCTGGTGTAACTTATGTTGCATCTGGCGACTCTGATCAAGTTGTGGGTGATAACACAAGCGGTGAAGATGGTGTGAGCATGGCTGTGATGTACGGCGATGCTGGTTTAAAAAATTCGTCAATATACGCGGCGATTGCCTATGACTCTAAAGTGAAGGGTTATGACACTGCGCGTGCTACGGTACAAGGTAAAGTTGCAGGTGTTGTGCTTGGTGGTATGTACCAGCAACAAGAAGCACTAGACAGCGGTGTAAGTGACAATGGTTTCTTACTAAGCGCTGCATATGACATCAACGATGTTACGCTTAAAGCGCAATTTGCTGATATGGAAAATAAAGGCGACTCATGGTCTGTTGGCGCAGACTACAGCTTAGGTAAACCTACTAAGTTATTTGCTTTTTACACCGCGAACTCGTTTGACTCAAACGACCAAGATGACAACTATGTTGGTGTAGGTATTGAACATAAGTTCTAACCACTAAGGTATATCCTGTCATTTTAAAAAAAAGGGCTTCGGCCCTTTTTTTGTTACAACGTGATAACAGCAATTAATTTTTTATGACAAAAAACGTTTTTTAGTGGCAATATTGGCTTTAGGGTCATGAAAGTGTAACAAAAGTGTCCAATAATACTCATGTGGCAAATTAATGTAGAAACCCAAAATGACAGCTAGGATTTTAATAGTAGAAGATGAATCAGCAATTCGTGAGATGCTGACATTTGTGATGGATCAACATGGTTTTACGACAGCTGCTGCTGAAGATTTTGATTCAGCCATTGAGTTGCTTCAAGAGCCGTATCCAGATTTAATTTTGTTAGATTGGATGTTCCCTGGTGGTAGCGGTATCCAATTGGCAAAACGTTTAAAGCAAGATGAGTTTACTCGTCAAATTCCCATTATCATGTTAACTGCTCGCGGAGAAGAGGAAGATAAAGTGAAAGGCCTTGAAGTTGGGGCTGATGACTATATTACTAAACCGTTTTCTCCTAAAGAGTTGGTTGCCAGAATAAAAGCGGTGTTACGCCGAAGCGCGCCTACGCGTTTAGAAGAAACCATTGATGTGCAAGGTTTGCAACTCGACCCTGTGAGTCATCGTGTGACTGTAGGTGATGCTGTACTAGATATGGGGCCAACTGAATTTAGATTGTTGCACTTTTTCATGACTCACCCTGAGCGGGTATACAGTCGAGAGCAGTTACTCGATAACGTTTGGGGAACCAATGTGTATGTTGAAGATCGTACCGTTGACGTGCACATTCGCCGGTTACGTAAAGCGGTTGAGCAGGGCGGGCATGACAAGCTTATTCAAACCGTTCGTGGTGCTGGTTATCGCTTTTCGACCAGAATGTAATCTAACGGATAACAAGAGAAACTCTGTTGATGTTAACAGAGTTTCTTTACATGTTGCTCCCTAGCCACAATAGCCAATTTAGGCTATCTTGTTATCCCTCGTTAGTCCTAATAATCAGTAACGACACTATTGAGTGTTGGCTGCGTTACTTTAGCCATTAGGTTGCTTATGCTTAACTCTTATTCTGGATTGCGGTTATTTTTCCGTTTGGCGTTGTTTCTGACATTATTTTTCTTTGTGGGTGCTTTAATTGGTCATATCGCAATTGTAATGCTACTGGGCACCATTTTTATGCTTGTATGGCATTATCGGCAAATTGCTCGACTTAACTTTTGGCTTTGGGAAGATAAAAAATTAACACCTCCACAAGGCCAGGGAAGTTGGGAAGGTGTGTTTAATGGTATCTATCGCTTACAAGGAAAAAATCGCCGCCGTGTTGGTCAGTTAGCCACGTTATTAGCTCGATTTCGGCAAGGTGCAGAAGCGTTACCTGATGCAGCCGTGGTGCTTGATGCTGAGCATAATATTTTGTGGTGTAATAAATTAGCCCAATTAATTTTAGGTTTTGTTTGGCCTCAAGACAGTGGGCAAAGGATTGATAACCTTATCCGTCATCCTGATTTTTCAGATTATCTTAAAAAAGGCAGTTATAAAGAGCCTTTAGAGCTCCCATCTCCTGTTTCTGACAAGCGATTATTAGAAATTCGTATTATGAGTTATGGCGATCGGCAACTGTTATTGATTGCCCGTGATATTACTCGGATCCATCAATTAGAAGGTATGCGAAAAGATTTCGTTGCTAACGTGTCTCATGAATTAAAAACCCCACTAACAGTGTTGCAGGGGTATCTAGAGATAATGCAAGGAATGGAAGACGAAGGCTCACCAAATCAAAAACCTCTTTCTTTAATGCAACAGCAAACCTCACGTATGCAGTCGATGGTTGAGCAGTTATTAGCATTATCGCGTATTGAAGATGCCGCTGACGTTGATTTATCAAAAACAGTTAATATGCAAGCCATGATGGATATTCTAAGAGAAGAAGCTCAAGCCCTTGCCGGAACTGAATATACCTTAGAGTTTAGCTGTGAACCTGGATTAAATACCCATGGTAATGAATTACAGCTACGAAGCGCTTGTTCAAACCTCATTTCTAACGCCATCCGTTACACAGCACCCGGTGGTATCATTTCGGTGACTTGGCGAAGTGTGGCTACGGGCGCGCTATTTTCGGTAAAAGATACTGGTGTGGGGATTGCACCTCAACACATCAATCGATTAACTGAGCGTTTTTATCGTGTTGATAATGCACGGTCAAGTAAAACCGGTGGTACAGGGCTTGGATTAGCCATTGCAAAGCATGCATTAAGCCATCATCACAGCGAGCTTAACGTGACCAGTGAATACGGTAAAGGCAGTACCTTCAGTTTTATAATTCCAACGCATTTATTAGAACGTCAATAACGAGTGTTATGGTTAGCCATCTAAAGAACAGCATTTTTGCTGTTTTTTTATGTCTATAATAACGTGCTCATCTTGCTATATCCGCTATGGTTCGCTGTAATTCTACAGTTTTATTAACAATAAGTGACGGAATGCCTTATATAAGCATGAGCTAAGCTATTGATAAACATAAATAGGCCATTTGGGATGCCGTATTGGGGTATTTTTAACAACTGTAATACAACTGTCATATCAAAGTCATAGACTTGTGATCAATGAGGTCGATACTGACTACGTTTAAAAAAACTAAGTACGCTTAATTCTGGAGCAATACAATGAAACTGAACAAACTTGTCGGCGCAATTACCCTAACAGCCGCTGGTGTATTCTCAGCAGCATCAATGGCTGCTATTGACCCAACTTTACCTGTATATGAAAAAACAAGTGGTGTTTCTGGTAACTTGTCTTCTGTAGGTTCTGATACTTTAGCAAACATGATGACGTTGTGGGCTGAAGAGTTCAAACATATTTATCCTAACGTAAACATCCAAATTCAAGCTGCTGGTTCTTCTACTGCGCCACCAGCACTGACTGAAGGCACTTCACAATTTGGCCCAATGAGCCGTAAGATGAAGCCTAATGAAATCGAAGCCTTTGAAAAACATTACGGTTATCAACCAACTGCTATCCGTGTTGCGATTGATGCTTTAGCAGTATTTGTGCACAAAGATAACCCAATCACAGGTTTAAGCATCGAGCAAATCGACAGCATTTTCTCTTCTACACACAAGTGTGGCGGAACAGAAATCAATCGTTGGGGCGATGTTGGTTTAGATGGAAACTGGAGCGCTAAAGACGTTCAGCTTTACGGTCGTAACTCAGTATCTGGTACTTATGGCTACTTTAAAGAAGAAGCATTATGTAAAGGTGACTTCCGTGCAAACGTGAACGAACAGCCAGGTTCTGCGTCTGTAGTTCAATCGGTATCACAGTCACTAAATGCGATTGGTTACTCAGGTATTGGATATAAAACTGCTGGCGTTAAAGCGGTTCCTCTGTCTAAAAAAGGTGATAAGTTCATCGAAGCAACTGCAGAAAATGCTGCTAACGGTACTTACCCATTATCACGTTACCTATATGTTTACGTGAACAAGCACCCAAATAAAGATTTATCGCCAATGGACCGTGAGTTTTTACGCTTTGTATTGTCTAAGCAAGGTCAGCAAGTTGTTGAAAAAGACGGTTATGTACCAGTTCCTTCAGCAGTTGTTATTAAAGATTTAGAAAAAGTGGGTGTTAAGCTTTAATCGCTTACTCCATTAATCTAAAGGCCTCATTTGAGGCCTTTTTTGTTTTTAATGTCAAATATCCCTCAAGCTATACCATTGCACATCACTTAGTGATATCACTGCCCCTTGGTGATGGAAAATCGAGTCAACGTTAAGGCTGGACTTAAATGTGTTGAAACACAGGTATAAGATGAGTCTTGCATCATTTTGATATGTCCAATATCCATATCGTCCAGGTGTTAAGAGAGCCCATAATGCGCCTACGGCATTTTTATCACGTTATGTTGGACGCAGAATCATTGAGTGTGCAGATGTCTCTTATGTAGAAATGAGACATGATTAACGCAAAAAATTGTTAGCACCATTCACGCTGAAAAAAGACAAAAAAAAGCAACCCAAGAAGAAGGTTGCTGCTATTGCTAAAGGCAATACTGTCGATAGAATTAATCTACTACCAAATAGGAGAATGATGATGAACAAAAAAACGCTACTAGCTACAAAATAAGTAATGCAAATTTGGTTCATATAATCAGACACAGTGATTTCAAATTAGTTCAAAAATTTTATTAAAAAAAATGATAATTTGCTCGCAATGGCATTTTGTGGATCCTGATGGCGTGAATTTACTATTTTGTGGGGGATTTAAGACTTGTACTTGCAAAAAAATGGCAGCCTATCGGCTGCCAAAATAAATCTCTGCGGGTTGTCATTAACAGTGCGCTAGCGTGCTAATACTGCCCAATGGGGGATGATGAACAATAAACATTAAAACCTGTAGCAGTAACTAATCCTATCAGAAGTTAGAGCGAGTCAATTGAGCGTGTTGATTTAACTCCGGGGGAGAAGGTTAAATCATGGCTTTATGACTCACATCAACGGCATCTCATTCGTTACATATATTCTGACCAGACAATATTTTAAAAGTTCACAACCCGGGAAAAATTATTTATCTATTTGATCAATGTTGATGGGCAATTATGAATTGTTGGGGTCAGGTTATTGTTTGTAATTATATTTTGCTTAAATCTTGTTTGTGAAGGATAAAAAGGTCAAAAAAAAGGGCAACCAATATGGTTGCCTAAGTCGTTCTTTACGAAGGGCGGTTAACAGTGCGCTAGCGTGTTAATGCTCTCCAAATAGGGATGATGATGAACAATGAACATAAATCTGTGCAGGTTGGATCAAAGTATTAAGGCTTTGCTACAAACAAGATCCGCTGGAGGTAAACGTTGCTTATTTGTGTTTCAACTTGCTACATATATTAAGACTAGAAGAGTGCTAAAAAGTTCATAATAAAATTGATTATTAATCAATAATAATTTTTATTCTTTTAAATTAATTAGTTATACGTATTTTGTAGGTGGTAGGTGGTAGGTGGTAGGTGGTAGGTGGTAGGTGGTAGGTTGTAGGTTGTAGGTGGTAGGTGGAGCAAGAGCTAACTCATGGCGCGATCAATGTTGAGTGGTTTAAATCCAAGCCATAAAAAAAGGCAACCAAATGATTGCCTATCGATCGATTTTACGATCAAGGAGACTGCGCTAGAAGTCTCAGGGAGATGATGAACAATAAAAGTCAATTTCACTGTTACTTATTTTGAGTATCAAATAGATAAAAAGTTCAAAAATTAAGTATAAATTTATCACTTTTTTAAGTTACTTTTAATTTTTGATATTATTCAATATCTTAGAGCTATGCTAGAGTGATGTGCACGGCTCAGGGGCTTCAGGCTAATAATTTTTCAATTATACTTTTTAGTTCTTCAGGTTTTGTGGTTGGAGCATATCGATTAACTACATTGCCATTTTTGTCGACTAAAAATTTGGTGAAATTCCATTTAATTGACTCGCTACCAAGCAAGCCTTTGGCGGATTTTTTGAGTAATTGGTATAAAGGGTGTGTGTGAGTACCATTAACTTCAACTTTGCTGAACAAAGGGAAGGTAACGCCAAAATTCAATTCGCAAAATTGACTAATTTCTTGTTCATTTCCCTGTTCTTGCTTACCAAATTGATTGCATGGGAAGCCTAAAATGACTAAACCTTTATCTTTATACTCTTGATTTAATGCCTCAAGTGCTTGGTATTGTGGAGTAAATCCACATTTGCTGGCAGTGTTTACAATTAATAAGACTTTATCTTTGTACGCGTTCATGACGATATCATGGCCTTTAATATCTTTTACTGTGATTGAATATATTGCACTGCTCATTATGTCACTCCTGCATAGAAAACTATGACTATAATGTAGATTTTAGTTGTTGGCAATTTAATTGCGCACAATAAAATATATCTATTTGCTTATTAATGACAATTTCAATATAGTTTGCGCATATTTAACTAGAGAATTAGGGCGTGCTTATGAATGATTTAAAGAACGAACTTAACTCTGATGATGAAATCGAATCCAGCTCATCTCCCCAAGCTGATGTTAGCCAAGTCGTCCTCCAATTAACTGAAGCCGAAGGTGAGGAACAGGCTGAAGTATTCAGTGAGATTTTGATTGATGCTGAGCCTGGTACCATCGCACTATTACTCGAATCGTTACCGCTTGATGAACGTTATGAACGTTGGCAGCAAGTTGATGTAGAAGAACGTGTTGATGTTCTTAACTTAATGCGTGCAGATCCTCGTTTAGGCATTTTAAAGAAAATGCCTGATGAGGAGCTTGATTTACTGTTTTCGCAATTAAGCCCTGAAGATCTCATTGAGTGGAGTGATTCATTACCTGACAATATTACCGACCGTGCATTGGCACAAATGGGTGAGCGTCAACGTAAACACTTTGAGTTATACGATCAATATACTGAAAATGAAATTGGTCGTTATGCCGATCACCAAATGTTGGCATTAAATCCAAGCTCTACGGTGGCACAAGGCCAGCGATTTTTTAGACGTATCGATTTAGACTGTAATGATCACTTATTTTTAGTGGACAACAATGATAAATATTTAGGTACAGTACGTCGTTACGATGTATTTAAAACGGTGGATACCGATACCCCGCTGCAAGCATTAAAGTGGGATGACAGTCGTGTTATCTCTGCTGATTCGTCGCTGATTGAGGCTGCTGAAGCCATAGAGCATAGCCGTGAATTAGAGCTCCCCGTTGTTGATGAAGACGGTATTTTGATTGGCCGCATGACACTGCGTACAGCCACTGCTTTAGTGCGCGAACATTATGAAGCGCAGTTAATGGCAACCGCAGGTATGGATGAAGACGACGACTTGTTTGCTCCGATTGTTGTTGGTGCTAAACGTCGTGCCGTGTGGCTAGGGATTAATTTGCTGACTGCATTTTTGGCCTCTGCCACCATTGGTATGTTTGAAAACGTGCTATCTCAGGTAGTGGCATTAGCAGTATTAATGCCAATTGTTGCTTCAATGGGCGGTATTGCAGGGAGCCAATCATTAACGCTTATGATCCGCGGTATGGCGATGGGCCAAATCACTGCAGGTAACGTGATGTCGTTAATGAAAAACGAACTCGGTATTGGTGCGTTAAATGGCACGTTATGGGCCATTGTTATCGGGATAATTGCTGGCTGGTGGTTTGATGATACCGTAATGGGGGTTGTGATTGCCTGTGCAATCTTGATCAACATGGCCGTTGCGGCAATTGCAGGGGTTATGGTGCCAATGATTTTACAGCGCTTTAACCAGGATGCGGCGTTATCGGGTTCGGTTATTTTAACCACAGTCACCGATGTGGTAGGTTTTTTTACCTTTTTAGGTTTAGCCTCAATACTTTATCTATAAGTAACCAAGTAAAAAACAAGTAATATCTGTATTGGCAGATGCGGTAATAATAAGATGGTCTTGAATTATTCAAGGCCATTTTTTTTAAACAAAAAAGCAAGTTGCAGGCAACTTGCTTTTTAAACTTGATGAGAAAATCCTGTTAGCTTATTTCCACTTAGCAGGTGCGAACTCCATTTCTGCATTATCGTCAAAGTAGCGGCGTTTAGTATCACGGCGACGCTGTTTTACTTTTTTAGATTTTGGTTTTCCCTTGATGTTATCGCCCCATGGCGCATCATCTTCATCAAATTCAAATGAGTGTGACATTTTCAACATTCCAGATAACTGTACCGCTGTTGGTACAGCCTCTTTTTACCTAAAGTTAATAATAAGCTAAAGCGAAATATTTCATTCTTGACGGTAAAAATTATTGCATGACAAAATGACAATTAGATGACGGTTTATTTTTTACTTTAAGGGCTCACTCTTTATCGAGTGAGTATGAATTAAGGCTGTGCGCCAATTGCTGTTGCCAGGGTTTAGGTTTAACAATTGAATGTGATTGTTTTGTATCTAACACACTGAAAGATGGGCGTTTAACACAAGAGTTATATTGTTCAGATGTCACAGGTATTAAGGACACTGTTGACGGTATTAACCCTAATGCTAGGGCTTGTGATTGTATCTCCAGGGCAAACTCATACCAGGTGCACTTACCTGCATCACTCCAATGATAAATAGCCGACCATTGTTTTTGTAAACACAGTTTCCATAAAAAATGAGCAAGATCATCAACCATCGTCGGGCTGCCAGTTTGGTCGTTAACTACACTAATTATGTGAGAATTGGATTGCGCTTGTGACATGAGTTTCAGCATAGTGGTGACAAAATTTTTGCCACTATAGTGATAGAGCCAAGAAGTACGAACAATGCAATATTGATTTGATTGTTGCTGCAAAATGACTTTTTCGGCAAGTAACTTGGATTGGCCATATACGTTAATCGCAGTAGGCTTTTGATTGACCGAATAAGGTAATGACGAATTGCCATCAAATACATAATCGGTTGATAACTGAATAAATCGAATACCAAGTTTGCTCGCCGTGTTAACCATAAATTTAACCGCTTCAACATTGGTTTGCAAAACCTGCGGACCATTGTTTTCAGCACGTTCTACATCGGTAAAAGCTGCACAATTGATAATAATGTCTGGTCGATAATATTCCAAGGCTTCGTCAATAAGCTGAGGTTGCGTGATGTCCACTTGCTGTCGTGATAATTGCGTCAACTCAATATTGTTTGGCTTAGTGCGTTTTAATGCTTTTGCTAGCTGGCCCGTTTGGCCAAATGTCAGTATCTTCATTTGCTATTTGCCAAATACCACTGAACAGTTTGATTTAAACCCGTTTCAAAAGTGTATTTGGGTGTCCAATTAAGCTCGGACATTAATTTACTCGCGTCGATGGCGTAGCGTTGATCATGTCCAGGTCTATCTTTTACATGACGAATTAATGATTCAAACCCATTATTGCGCGCAAGATGGTGTTCTGGCATTAAGATACTCAAATGTTTGCAAATAGATTGAACAAGGTGCAGGTTAGTTTGTTCATTATTGGCCCCAATTGCGTAAGCCTCGCCTATTTGGCCTTGTGTTAGCACGGTCAATAATGCTTCGACGTGATCTTGTACATGCAACCAATCGCGTATTTGTTGACCATCGCCATAAATAGGAATGTGCTGTCCTTTTATTGCGCGAGTAATGGTTAACGGGATCAGTTTTTCAGGATGCTGAAACGGCCCATAATTATTTGAGCAATAGCTGATTAATGTTGGGAGTCCGTATGTTCTATGCCATGCTTTTACTAGGTGATCGCTAGACGCTTTACTTGCAGAGTAAGGCGAGCTAGGCGAGTAAGCGCTCTGCTCATTAAAGAAACCCGTTTGAGGTAAATCGCCAAAGACTTCATCGGTAGAAACATGGTGAAATCGAAATCCTTTGGCTTGATGTGATGGTAACTGATTAACAAAATGTCGGCTTGCTTCGAGCAAATTGAAGGTACCGACAATATTAGTGTGAATAAAATCAGCGGGTCCCGCTATCGATCTGTCAACATGACTTTCAGCCGCCAAATGCATCACCACATTGGGTTGATATTGCTCAAATACAGAGTTAACTAACTTGTCATCGCAGATATCACCTTGAATAAAATGATAGCGTTTATTGTCTTGTACTGAAGATAAACTCAGTGGGTTTGCTGCGTATGTGAGTTTATCGAGATTGATAACCTGGTGTGATGTTAAGCTAATGATATGGCGGATTAATGCCGAACCAATAAAGCCACAGCCCCCTGTAATAAGGATTTTGAGTGTTTGTGTGTTTTGTGCTGTCATGACGTTAAGTGCCAAATGTAACAATGTTAGGGTTTATTTTTGGGTTATCCTTACTGGAGACAATGGGCTCAATATCAGCAGTGATTGGCCATTGAATATTCAGTGTTGGGTCGTTCCATGCCAGGGTGTGTTCGTCATCAGCGCGATAATATTCTGAGCACTTATAAATAATGTCGGCGACTTCTGATAACACATAAAAACCATGTGCAAAACCCGGTGGGATCCACATTTGGTAGCCATTTTCATCAGAAAGTTGCTGTCCTATCCATTTGCCGTAGGTGCTAGAGCCTTTTCTTAAATCTACTGCGACATCGAATATGCAACCTCTTGATACTCTAATTAATTTTCCTTGTGGGTACTGTCTCTGAAAATGAAGCCCTCTGAGCACATTTTTAACCGAACGAGATTGATTTTCTTGAACTAATTGCGGTGTAGTCAACTTTCGTTGTGCAAACGCATCATTGAATACATTTTGGCGTAATGTCTCCATAAAGAACCCACGCTCGTCAACGAACTTTTGTGGACTAAATAACAAGACTTCATCAAGCTCAGTATTGATGCATTTCATCAGGAAAATTCTTATTAATTAATGACAGTAAATATTGACCATAACTACTCTTAATGAGTTGGTTTGCCAGTATGGTGAGTTGGTGTTGATCGATTAATCCCATTGAAAATGCGACTTCCTCTGGGCAGGAAATTTTTAATCCTTGCCGCTTTTCAATGGCTGCAATGTATTGTGTCGCATCGGCTATCGCATCTGGTGTCCCCGTGTCTAGCCATGCGGTGCCACGCCCTAAAATGTTAACATTGAGCTGTTCAGTGTTTAAATATTGAATAATCACATCGACAATTTCGAGCTCACCTCTTGCTGAGGGCGACACTTTCTTTGCATATTGGCATGCTTTGTTGTCAAAAAAGTATAACCCAGGCATGGCAAAATTTGATTTTGGTGTTGTCGGTTTTTCGGTGATGGATTTGACTCGTTTATGCTGATCAAACTCTATAACACCATAGGCCTGCGGATCTGCAACATGGTAACCAAATATGGTTGCGCCAGTCATGTTATTGGCGGCTTGCAATGTGGTCTGCAACTGATGGCCATAAAATAGGTTATCACCTAAAATCAGTGCGCTAGGGCTACCATTTAAAAATGGCTCTGCAAGAATAAGAGCCTGGGCTAGGCCTTCAGGTTTAGCTTGAATAGTGTATTCAATTTTGATGCCCCATTGATGGCCATTTTTTAACAGCGATTTAAACAGTGGTAAGTCTGTTTCAGTACATATGACCAAAATCTCAGTGATCCCTGTTTGCATTAAGGTGCAAAGAGGGTAATAAATCATGGGTTTATCGTATATGGGGAGTAATTGCTTACAGACAACTTGTGTGATGGGATAAAGTCGTGTGCCTGAACCACCCGCTAATAAAATACCTTTTCTCATTTAACTGTCTTCAAGTGTCTAATCTGGCAATTTTAACACAGCTATAGCCAATAAAGCAGGGCGCTTTGGTGTAATTAGTCGCGGGACTGACCTAGGCCTTTTATTTTATCTACACGATATCGTTCTGCATCTGGGCCTTTTATGCGTTTAAATGTGATATCGAGTAAGTACAGGTGATCAGGATACACCTGGTAGATATGCCCTCGGTCTAAAATAATGATATTGCCAGTTTCATCCCATTTAAATGTACCACTGCCTCGATATGGATTTGGATCGCTGCCTAGTCGTACGGTATGAATAATATAGTTGTTTGGACGAAAGAGTTCGATGGTGGTGTCCATTCCTTCACAACTGGGGCAGGGAAAAATGCCATGATACACACCTGGCCATTGGATGGTATTCATGCTGCTGGTCGCAATATCATCATTTATAGGTGCTTTTTGGTCACAGCCTAGGAGCGTTAATAAGAGAAATAACCATGCTTTTTTCATCTAAAATCCTTTTAGATATTAAAATGTAACTCGTTGGCGGCATGTTTGCGTCATGCAATCTGCCTGTCTTACTTGTGTGATAAATTTGTTCTAAATCATCTAACTATCAGCCACTATCATGCTAAATCGAACTCACTATTCTTTATAGCACAGTTATTTTTAACCTCACGTTATACTTTAGTTGTGATTTCAAAAAACTGTTTTATTTCATCAATTTGGGCCATTGCGTCTTGGTAACCTAAATCGATTAGCGTGCTGGTGTAACTTTTTTCAAATAGTAAATAAGAGACAATACTTGAGTCTGATTGGCGATTGATACCAAAAAACTTTAATAATGTTTTTATTGCAAATGGCATGTCATCGTAAAAACGCGCTGCGATTCGGCTGAGATCTTGGCTGGGTTTAATCACAAACGTGTCGATGTGTCGTAGGTTTAATGACACTCTGTCTTGCGGTGATATCATTGATAATGTGTTATTAACGCGCTGTAAACGCTCTAGATCACTGTTTAGCGTGTCTGAGAAAATAGTATCTAATAAGTGGCCTGCTATGGTGGCGGTTTTAGGATGGTATTCGAACTCTATCGGAAAATGCTTATGTGGGCTGTCGAGGTTTATCACAAACACTTTGTTTGCGCCTAGGTGAATAGGGCTAGAAAGAGGGGATAATTGATGTACCGAGCCGTCGCCATAATAAGCTTGATTGAGTTTTATGGAAGGAAACACCATAGGGATAGCTGAGCTCGCTAATAAATGCTCGGTATTGAGCAAACTGCGTAATCCAACCCTTCTGGCTCTTTGCCAGTCTTCAATGTGTTCATTGCCTTGATAAAAGCTGTATGAGCGACAGTTATTGTAACAAGACGCATCAACACTAATTGCTTTGAGCGCATTATTACTAATGTTACGATCGATACGTTTGAAGTCGATAAGTTTATTCAGTAGCTCTCTTAGGGGTTGATTATCGAGTAGACTGCCTGCGTCGGTACTGACTTTATCGTCCTGTAGGCCTTTGATGGCCATTCGCCCAAGATGCCTAAGCACTTGAAAAATATCAGTACGGTAAACTTGCTTTGTTTCGAAGTGACGCCAAACCCAATCAAGTTTTTTGACACCCAAATGAAAACACGATGCATGGGTTGCAAGTGAGGTTGCATTTATAGCGCCGGCGGAGGTGCCGCAGATGATATCAAATGGAACATGATGATTGCGCGGGTAAAATTGTACTAGGGCCTTAAGCACACCAATTTGATATGCAGCTCTTGCACCGCCTCCACCTAAAACTAATGCTGTAGACACTGACAATCTGTTTCCTTCTTATGTAAATATAAGGTTATTTTACATTCTAGTATGAATTGTTTTTCTATTGCACTCCATAGGGGATTAACACCAATTGGACTAAATTATGTTAATCCTGAAAAGAAGCCAATAAAAAACGCACCATAAAGTGCGTTTTTCGGATTTTAATTTAGCAGTTAGTGGTTACAATTTTGCCGCATTCTTTAAGAATTCTACGATTTGATCGAATGGAATATCTTGTTTTTCACCGGTGCGGCGGTTTTTGTATTCAAATACGCCTGCATCGATATTGCGATCGCCTATGACCACAACATGCGGTAGACCGACTAATTCCATATCAGCAAACATTACACCTGGGCGCTCTTTACGATCGTCCATCAACACTTCAATACCAGCATCGGCTAAGTCTTGGTAAAGTTTCTCTGCAATATCTGCAACGCGATGAGATTTATGCATGTTCATCGGTAAGATACCGACGCTGAACGGTGCAATCGCTTCTGGCCAAATAATGCCACGATCATCATGGTTTTGTTCAATTGCGGCGGCCACAATTCGGCTTACACCCACGCCATAGCAGCCCATTAACAGTATTTGAGCTTTACCGTTTTCATCTAATACTGTGGCATTCATGGCTTTTGAATAGTTGGTACCAAGTTGGAAAATATGGCCAACTTCAATGCCACGTGCCATTGCATAAGTACCTAGACCATCAGGTGTTGGTTCGCCTTCAACAACATTACGGATATCTGCAGTTGTTGCAAGTGGTAAGTCACGTTCCCAGTTGATACCAAAATAATGCTTATCTTCAGTGTTGGCACCGGCAGCAAAATCACTTAAAACCGCGACGCTATAATCGATAACAATAGGCATTGTTAAGCCCACAGGGCCTAATGAACCTGGACCTGCACCAACAGCATCACGAATTTCTGCTTCAGAGGCAAATTCAAACGGAGAGGCAACAAGCTCGAGTTTATCGGCTTTGATCTCGTTAAGTTCATGATCGCCACGGATAACCAATGCAACTAATGGAGCTTCTTCGGTTGCGCCTTTCACAATCAATGTTTTAACAGTTTTGGTGATGTCTAGATTAAATTGTTCTACCAGTTCAGCAATGGTTTTGGCATTAGGTGTATCAACTAATGTCATTGCTTGAGTTGGTTCAAGGCGAGCTTGTGTAGGTATTGGCGACTCGGCTTTTTCAATGTTAGCGGCATAATCGCTACCAGTTGAGTAAGCAATAAGATCTTCACCGCTGTTAGCTAATACGTGGAATTCATGTGACATACTGCCACCAATTGAACCTGTATCGGCTAATACTGGGCGGAACTCTAAGCCCATACGCGTTAAGATGTTGCTATATGCGGTATGCATAGCATGGTATGTGCTATCCATAGTGTCTTGATCTAAATGAAAAGAGTAGGCATCTTTCATTAAAAATTCGCGTGCGCGCATTACGCCAAAACGAGGACGAACTTCGTCACGGAATTTAGTTTGTACTTGGTAAAGAGTCAGTGGTAATTGTTTGTATGAACTTAACTCTTTGCGTACTAAATCTGTGATCACTTCTTCATGGGTTGGCCCGAGCACGAAATCACGGTTGTGGCGGTCTTGGAAACGCAGTAATTCAGGGCCAAACTTTTCCCAACGGCCAGTTTCAACCCAAAGATCTGCTGGTTGTACTAAAGGCATTAGGATTTCGATAGCGCCTGTTTTGTTCATTTCTTCACGAACAATGGCTTCAACTTTACGAAGTACACGTAAACCTGAGGGTAACCAGCTGTATAGACCTGATGCGTTACGGCGGATCATACCCGCGCGAAGCATTAACTGATGACTAATCACCTCTGCATTTGCAGGGGTTTCTTTTTGTGTTGAAAGCAGGTACTTACTAACTCGCATTCCCAATGTCCAAAATAATTACTATGAATGTGCGTCATTTTAGCACCTGCATGAACGATGTCACCTGCTAATTCAACTCAAAATATGTCTTTATTGTGCTTTATTTGCTTAAGGTGATTATTTATCTCGTCTATCGCCAATCACTCGGGCTGGATTTCCTGCCACAATTGCATATTCGGCCACATCTTTGGTGACTATACTGCCCATACCTATTACTGCATGGTGACCAATTGTTACGCCATCGACAATTCCAGCCTGGGCACCAATCCAAACGTCGTTACCAATAACTACGCCTTTTGAGGTTGCTGCTTGTTGATAAATTGGCGTATTTGGTGCCATACCATGGTTAAAGGCATAGATGGTCACATTATTAGCGATACGCGTTTGATGGCCTATTTGTATTCCATTTCGTCCGCCATCAAGACTGCAACCGTGATTGATTGCGACTTCATTTCCCATTGTGATTGGGCCGTGCATAAACACATCGGCACTGATCATACATTGATTGCCGATAACGATATCACGTCCGGGTTCTGCAAATAATTGTGCTTGTGGTGCAATAAAACAATGTTCACCAATGTGAATGGTTTCAAGTTGTGTTAACTGCTGCTGTATGTCGTCTTGCCAAGGTTTAGCCCACAGCAAATGTTTTGGTTTAAGTGAAAAATATAGCCATGGCATCCAAGATAAACGTTTTTTATGCTGAGCTTGGTAGTTGAGATCTGCCATATTGTTAGTCCTTCAGTAGAAAGACTTTAGTGGGTTTAAGTTCTAGCACTTCAATTCCGTGAGAGGTGATATGCCAAAAAATATCTAAGTCGTATAAGGCTACTTGATACAATTTGGGATCGTCTTTGGCTTTTTTGTAAGCGGGGCGAGGGTCTTGGGATAGGACACCATTAATAAGCTCCATGAGATCCTGGTATTGCGCTTGTGTGCCATATTGTGCAATTTGGGTTTTAGCCAGTTCAGTGTAATGTACCGCGATGAGCTCTGGAGCTTGTTGGGCAATGCCACCTTTTGCATCAAGGATCGCATCTGAAAATGGAATATAAGGCTTAATATCAATGATAGGCGTGCCATCTAGTAAATCCATGCCAGATATGGCTAAACATACTTTGCCTTTACGATTGACTATGCCATGTAATTTGACAACGGATTGGCCGATACCGTTGGGCCTAAATGTTGAGCGAGTGGCAAATACGCCAAGCTTTTCATTTCCACCTAATCTTGGTGGGCGCACCGTGGTTTTCCAGCCTTGTGCTAAATTTTCATGAAAGCAAAACAGAAGCCATAAATGAGAATATTGCTCAATGCCTCGAATGGCGTCGATATGGTTAAACGCCGGTTCAAACTCAATATAGCCAGTGGCCTTAACTAGACCTGGTTGACGAGGAATGCCAAATTTCTGCTTATAGGGGGTTCTGCAAATGGCTACGGCATTAATTTGACTGCTAAACGAGCCAGTGTTGTTTGGTGTGTTTAAATGAATTTGAGTGGCATCTTGAGTCATGCAATACCTGAAATAAGCAAATAGTCGAATAAAGATAATAACTAACGTGATGACTCATTATTTGTGTGTTTCATCACGTTAGATTCAGTGCTGCGGTTAATATTGATTCTGTCACTTTAGCTTAGTTGGTATTAGTTGTTTTGATTGCTTGTCCTACACAAAATGCACGGCTATAACAGCTGTTATCCGCTTCGGTAATCATAAAGCAGCTTTTTACGACAAAACCATTTGCACCTAATTCAGCAGCGGCTTTTCTGGCATTGGTTCTTGCTTCTGCCATTTGGGGCGGCGTGTCTTTTTGGGTTTCTTGGCAGGCTTCGCCCTCGACTAAACCTAATACTTCAAATTGCCCTTTAGGTTGAACCTCCCCATCATATAAAACAACGTCACCTACTTTAAAGTATTCGTTTATTGCTTTACCGTCTAAATTACTTTTGAAAACATAATCACTTGCACACGCGCTCAATAAAAGTGCGGCACTAGAAAGAAACAATGCGTGTTTAACAGAAAAAATCATAGCCGTAGCCTTTAATTAATAAGTATGAGCCAACGGCTTAAGTTTACCCTGTCTTCTGGTGTTGATAAAGCAGTCAAATAAAAAGGACTTACCTAAGTAAGCCCTTTGTTATCGTTAATCAACAAATATGTTATTAAAAAATTATTCCATGCCAGGAATTAAGAACTCTTTAATGTCTTTACCGCTTTCAACTTGGTTTTTAAATACAGTAGGCATACGACCTTGACCCGTCCATTGGATTAACTCACCGTCAACCGTAATTTGATATTTAGGTGGACGTGGTGCGCGTTTGGCTTTAGCCGCTTTAGGTGCAGATGTTACGTCACCTAAATCTTCAATTGATAAACCACTGTTTTCGATTTGTGCGAGAATTTCCGCAATGCGAGCGTTACGCTCAGCATTGGCTTCAAGCTCTAATCTTTCTTCTTCTTCACGATCAGCAATAATTTTTTCTAACTTGGCGGCTGTGTCACGTAAATCATCAAGAGACAATTCTTTTACTGCTGCTTTAAAACGACGACCGTGGGTTAAAATATCTAAAAAGTCACTCATGTTGTTTAGTTTCCTAATGATTTATTATTAAAAATAAAAGATTTATTTAAGGTAATTTGTTCAACTTACAGGGTAAATTTCAGTATTGCATGTGGTTTATTTGGATTCTTTTTAATTATATTGATGAGAGTTAATCTCACAAGATGACCAATGCAAAATTAATAATACCGAATATAGTTACAATAATAGAAACTATTCAGTATAGGATCAAATTAAATTACCTTTAATACCCAATATTTTTAATTAAACTTAATATTTTATGCCCTTTTGTTTAAATGCCGTGTAGTTTGATTGCCACCTCGCGGATAAAAAAATCTAAACAAGCGTTTGACTTTGATTGACGTTAACGTTAACAGGACGTAAAGTAATCCCATCTTGCATTGGCAAACGCCAGTGTGTTGTCCACATACATTGAAGGTGTAAGAAGGAAAACCTATGAAAGTATTGGTGCCTGTTAAACGCGTAGTCGATGCCAATGTGAAAGTCAGGGTAAAAGCTGATAACACAAATGTTGATACGACAAACCTTAAAATGGCGTTAAACCCATTTTGTGAAATCGCAGTAGAAGAAGCGGTTCGATTAAAAGAAGCTGGCATAGCCACTGAAGTTGTTGTGGTGAGTGTGGGTGCCAAAGTAGTTCAAGAGCAGTTAAGAACGGCTATGGCTCTTGGTGCAGACAGAGCCATTCATATTGAAACTGATGAGGATTTAGTTCCTTTATCTATTGCCAAACTTTTAAAAGCGGTGCAAGAAAAAGAACAAGCACAGCTAATTATATTTGGTAAGCAATCAATTGATGGTGACAACAATCAAACAGGCCAAATGCTCGCGGCATTAACCGATATGCCACAGGCTACCTTTGCATCTGAAGTTAAACTTGATGGTGAGAAGGTGACTGTTACTCGCGAGATTGACGGAGGCTTACAAACCTTATCAATGCCGTTACCTGCTATTGTCACTGTTGACTTGCGTTTAAACGAGCCTCGTTACGCATCATTACCAAATATAATGAAAGCCAAACGTAAGCCGTTAGACACTTTAGCCGTTGCCGATCTTGGTGTGAGCTTAAAAGCTCATCAAACTGTGCTTAAAGTTACTCCGCCTGTGGATCGCAAAGCCGGTATTATGGTGTCTTCAGTTGAAGAGTTGGTTGAGAAGTTAAAAAACGAAGCGAAGGTGATCTAACATGGCCATTTTAGTATTAGCAGAACACGATAACGTCAGTTTAAAATCTGATACGGCCAAGGTTGTTAGCGCTGCGACGGCCATTGGTGGTGATATTCACTTACTTGTGGCGGGGGCTGATTGTGGCGCTGCGGTCACTGCTGCTCAAGCGCTTGCGGGTGTGAGTAAAGTATTGGTTGCTGATAGCGCTGAATATGGTGCTCAGCTTGCTGAAAACCTCTCTAAATTGGTGGTTGAGTTGGCGGCTGATTACGAGCACATTTTAGCCGCAGCATCGAGCATTGGTAAAGACACTTTGCCGCGTGTTGCAGCGTTATTAGATGTTGCGCAAATCTCTGAGGTTATTGATGTTGTTAGCAGCGATACTTTTGTTCGTCCTATTTATGCGGGTAATGCATTAGCGACAGTACAAAGTTTAGATGCTAAAAAAGTCATGACGGTACGTTCAAGTGCGTTTGACGCGGTTGCCTCAACAGGCAGCGCCGAAACAGTTAACCTTTCTCAGGTTATTACAGCTCGTACTGAGTTTGTATCACAAGCATTAACTGAATCTGCGCGTCCTGAATTAGGTAACGCTGGCATAATTGTTTCAGGCGGCCGTGGTATGGGCAGTGGTGAAAACTTTGCCATTCTTGAGCAGTTAGCTGACAAGTTAGGTGCTGCAGTGGGTGCTTCTCGTGCGGCAGTTGATGCAGGCTTTGTACCTAATGATTTACAAGTGGGTCAAACAGGTAAGATTGTGGCGCCTGATTTGTACATTGCTGTGGGTATTTCTGGTGCTATTCAACATCTTGCGGGCATGAAAGACTCTAAAGTGATTGTTGCTATTAACAAAGATCCTGAAGCACCGATATTCCAGGTCGCAGACTATGGTTTAGTCGCTGATTTATTTGAGGCGGTTCCGGCGTTAAATAATTTAGTTTAATCATATCGTTTGCTCATTTAAACAACTCATCTTTTGATGGGCTGTTTGAGATAATAAAAGGTTTCTACTTAACCGGTAGAAACCTTTTATATTGGGCGTTTTTTGCCTAAATTGCTTAGTTGTTGTTTTTTGTATTCAGTGTGTGCCGTGTTTATTTGATTCAAAAACGTTAATATAATGAAATGCAATTGTGGCTTTAGTTGTCATAATTGTTATTTGCACCGCCTTTTAGCGCTTATTGCTAGCGGACTACGTACCATTTATGATTGTATGTCGGCGCTATTTGTGAGGTGTCATTGGCAAGTAGTGAAAGTAGAGGTGCATTGTATAAGAGTAATGCTGGATTGGGTGATTCCAATAATTCAGCACCAAAGGATGCAATGCCGAAATAAATGAGTCTATCACCCTCATTTGTTGGGGCAGTTCTCGAAAGGGACTGCACTGTCATAGTGTTTTTTATCGTGATGATAAAAAATGATATTCATATTAAATGGGTATTGCTGTGGAGTGCTACTAGTTAAGTTCAAGCATACACTTTCTGTGTGTGTCCAGTCTTATTTCTAGTTTGCTCTATTCGTATCCAACGAAGAAATAATTAAATTATGATCATAAGTTATGCCGATTCGGCACTGTCAGTTTTGCCACCACTTGTGGCGATTACATTGGCCATTTTTACGCGTAAAGTGCTGCTATCTTTGGGCTTAGGTATTGTCTTAGGCGCGTTGTTGTTAACAGATTTTTCTGTTGTGGGTAGTGGTGAATATATCGCCAATACCGCAAGCCAACTTGTGTGGAAAGACGCTGCTCTGAACAGTTGGAATGTGTACATTCTGGGCTTTTTGATTGTCCTTGGGATGATCACAGCATTAATTACCGTCAGTGGTTCTGCAAGGGCATTTGCTGATTGGGCTAAATTGCGTATCCGTAATAAACGAGATGCTAAATTAATGACCATGTTTTTGGGTTGTGTGGTGTTTATTGATGATTATTTCAATAGCTTAGTTGTCGGCTCCATTTCGCGCCCTATTACTGACCGTTATCATATTTCGCGTGCTAAATTGGCCTATATTCTGGATTCGACAGCAGCGCCTGTGTGTGTGATTTCTCCAGTTTCGAGTTGGGGAGCTTACATTATTGCGTTAATTGGTGGCATTTTAACCGCTCATGGTTTTACCGATTCAGGCCATTTAAGCGTTTTTGTGCAAATGATCCCAATGAACTTTTATGCTCTGTTTTCTTTGTTGTTATTACTGTGCGTTGCAGCTTTTAGTTTAGATGTTGGCCCTATGCGCCAGCATGAATTAAATGCATTACGTGGTGAATTATTTGACGAGAATAAAGGTCAACCTCCTGGGGCTGTTGCTGACTTACCAGAGGCTGATACAGGCAAAGTACTAGGCTTATTTTTACCGATTGCCATTTTGGTATTTGCTACTGTGTATTTTATGGTTGCAAGCGGCGCTGATGCATTAGCTGCAAGTGACTTGCCGTTTAGTGTGTTAGGTGCTTTTGAAAACACCGATGTGAGTTCATCGCTTTTCTTTGGCTCGCTTGTCGGCTTTGTCGCTACAGTTGCGCTTGCTATATTTCAGAAAGTCGAACTTTCAATGCTATTTAAAGGGCTGGCCGTGGGTGCTCGCTCTATGTTACCTGCAATTTACATATTGCTATTTGCTTGGACCATTTCAAGTGTGATTGGTCAGCTTGAAACGGGTAAATATATGGCAAGTTTAGCCACAGACAATATCCCGTTTGCCTTGTTACCTGCCGTGTTGTTTTTATTAGCGGGAATTACAGCGTTTGCTACAGGCACAAGTTGGGGCACATTTGGCATTATGTTACCGATTGCAGCTGATATGGCTATGGGCAGTGACAGCAGCATGATGTTACCTATGTTGGCAGCGGTTTTGTCTGGTGCGGTGTTTGGCGATCATTGCTCGCCGATATCTGACACCACCATTTTGTCATCAACCGGTGCAAGTTGTCACCATATAGACCATGTTGTGACGCAATTACCTTATGCCTTGATAGCAGCTGCTATCAGTTTGGTTGGTTACAGCGTATTAGGGTTTACTGGCTCGCTAATGGCAGGATTAATCTGTTGTAGTGTATTGTTTGTGTTCAGCATTGTGATGTTACACTTTTGGGCTAAAAAATAAACGTTGAGCTTAGCTTTAAGCTGCTTAGTCGTTGTGCTTAACGTTTAAAAATGCCGTGTTCGTAACGAATACGGCATTTTTGTTTGTTGTTGCGATGTTAATAAAGGTAATATGACAGCCTATCTATCATTAACGATTAGGACGCTTAATTTTGGCGCAACTGTATTTTTATTATTCGGCAATGAACGCCGGTAAATCAACTTCATTGCTGCAGTCTTCTTATAATTACCGCGAACGTGGCATGCACACTTTGGTGATGACCGCATCGATAGATAATCGTTATGGCGTAGGTAAAGTGTCGTCGCGTATTGGTATTGAAACAGATGCGCAGGTTTTTAAAGATGACGATAATTTAATCGAATTAATTTCCGCGTCGAACAACGAGCAAAAAATCCATTGCGTACTGGTCGATGAAAGCCAATTTTTGAGTAAAGAACAAGTACGTCAGTTAACTCATGTGGTCGATAATATGGATATTCCCGTGTTGTGCTATGGCCTTCGTAACGACTTCCAAGGTGAGCTATTTCCTGGCAGCCATTATTTATTGGCTTGGGCTGACAAGTTGGTTGAGCTAAAAACGATTTGTCATTGTGGCCGTAAAGCCAACATGGTGGTAAGGCTGGACCATGAAGGCAAACCGATGCGAGAAGGTGAGCAGGTCGCCATTGGTGGCAACGAAAGTTACGAGTCAGTGTGTCGTAAGCATTTTAGAGAGTTTTTGTGGGATTAGGCCAACCTAAGCTGATTGAATAAAAAAAAGCCGCGTCATGTGAAATGACGCGGCTTTTTTGTTTGCATTTACCGATTAAAAATCAGCGTCTGCGAAATCAACAATATCAGCACTGCTAGATTCAATCTGTTTGCGTAAGCTGCGTGTTTGGATGCCCCAATAACTCATAAAGAACTGTGCTGTTTTAAGTTTAGCCTGGTAAAAGCCAGTTTCTTCGGTTCCGGCTTCTAATGCGGCTAATGACGTTGCTGCAACGCGTGTCCACATCCAAGCTAGTGCGGTAATGCCAAATAACTGCATATAGGCCATTGATGCAGCACCAATGAGATCTGGATTTTTACTGGCAGCTTGAACAATAAAGCCGGTGGCTTTTTCAAGATCGCCCGCCGCATCCATTAACCCCGCTAAATAAGGTTTCATCGCATCATTAGTTGCATGTTGCTCGATTAATGCTTTCACCATGCCAGACCATAGCGTTAATGCAGCGCCTTTGTCTGCCAGTAATTTACGGCCAACTAAATCAAGTGCTTGCACACCGTTAGTGCCTTCGTAAATCATCGCAATACGGATATCACGGACAAATTGCTCCATGCCCCATTCGTTAATATAACCATGGCCACCGTATACTTGCTGTGCATCGACACAAGCTTTAAAGCCTTGATCTGTAACAAATCCTTTAACGATTGGCGTAAACAGTGCAGCTAACGCCGAGGCCTGTTTGGCTTTTACAGGGTCGGTATGGCGCTCAGCTTCATCAAGCCATAATGCTTGTTGGCCCATTAGTGCGCGGGTACCCTCGTTAAACGATTTTTGTGACAACAACATACGGCGAACATCACCATGCACTAATAATGAGTCAGCAGCTTGCTCAGGCTGTTTTACACCGCTTAATGCACGGCCTTGAATGCGCTCTTTGGCATAGACTAATGCGTTTTGGTATGCAATATCAGACACACCTAAGCCTTGAATACCGACACCTAAACGAGCCTGGTTCATCATAGTGAACATGGCTTTTAAGCCTTGATGTGGGGCGCCAACTAATTCGCCAATGGCACCGTCAAAATGCATTACGCAGGTTGAGTTACCGTGTATGCCCATCTTATGCTCAAGGCCGGTCGCACCAAGTGTATTGGCTTCACCCAAACTGCCGTCAGCATTAACTAAAAACTTAGGTACAGCAAACAACGAAATGCCTTTAACCCCTTCAGGTGCGTCTGGTAAGCGTGCCAGTACCAGGTGAATGATGTTTTCAGCAAGATCGTGATCGCCAGATGAAATAAAGATTTTTTCACCACTGATGGCATACAGATCATCACCCGCAGGAACGGCTTTAGTGCGCAGTAATGCCAGGTCTGTTCCTGCATGCGATTCAGTTAAGTTCATGGTGCCTGTCCATTCGCCACTGACTAATTTCGCTAAATATTTTTGTTTTAGTGCATCGCTGCCATGTACATGAATGGCTGAGTAGGCGCCATGGGTAAGCCCTGGGTACATGGCAAACGCCATGTTGGTTGCCGTTTTCATTTCGGTAGCAAACGTGCCAATCACTTCTGGTAAACCTTGGCCGCCGTACTCTGGGTCGCATGTTAATGTGGCCCAACCATCTTCAACATATTGTTTGTATGCTTGCTTAAACCCTGTTGGGGTAATGACTTTGCCGTCAACCAGTTTACAGCCTTCTAAATCGCCGCTGGCATTAAGTGGTAACATGATGTCGGTAGTAAAGTCTGCTACACCTTGTAAGATTGCATCGGTGAGATCTGCGTCTATTTCATCAAAACCGCGTAGATCAGTTTGCTGATAAATGCTGAGTAATTCTGACAAAATGAATTGATAGTCGCGAAGAGGGGCTTGATAAATTGGCATAAAGTCTTTCCTTGGTTACTGTGTATTTCAATATTTCAACAAAGGCGGTAAACCATCATTTTTAATACTGGTCCAATCTCTTTGGCTTGTGTTATCTAACATAACCAATTTCGAGTAAAAACTCAGCATTATTTTTACGTAAGCGTAAACTTTTTCGAATATTGGATGTATTGTTAAATTTACTTTGGCGCATATGCTGTATGAATGTTGTTCGATACGGAGGTTTATGCCTAAACGATCATTATTTGCTTGGCTTGGGTAGTCTGTAAATTGTGTTCAATTGCCACCTTCTTAAGGTCGTTGTGACTGTTTTTTTTGAACTGTTAGGCATAAATGAACGGGTTAATCAGCAATAGCGATATTAAAATACGCTTGCTATTTCGTCACTGAGATTGATTTTTTTCCATTGTTAATTTTAAGATTAACGGCCCAATCAGTGTTGTCAGAGCAATAACCATAACAAGTATGGCAAATTCTTTGGCTTGTATTACTCCAAGCTGACGACCCATTTCAGCAAACACTAAGCCGACTTCACCCCGTGGCACCATTGCCGAGCCTACAATGAGTTTTTCTTGCCATTTAGAGCTTGCGGTGAGCCCCGCTAAAAACTTGCTGACAACAGCAATAAAACTTAGCCATGCCAGTAATATTAAGCCTGTAAAGCTCACATCAAGTTGGCTTAAGTCTAAACTGATGCCAACGTACACGAAAAAGACTGGACTAAATAATTGGACTAACGGTTTTGCTGCTCCTTCTAGTTGGTTGGTGTAAGTAAAAGGGTTCTTTAAATAACGATTAAAGGGAGATGTAAAGTGTTTCGACAAGCCCATTCCGACTGCAAATCCACCTAAAATGGCAGGTGTACCAAACAAGTGTGCTAACCATGCAAATAACAAAATCATGGTCATGACAACAAACACTTCATACCCTGGAATACGCGCTTTTAGGTGAAGCCAACGAGTAAGATAAATAATGGCTCTGATGAGCGGCGGGCTAAAGATAATAAAGCAGGCGATCATGATAAATAACATCAATGTTGAACTAAGTGCTAATTCACCCGATGAGGCAAAATTAAACAGTATGCTTAACAACATTACGCCAACAATATCGTCTATTACCGCAGCACCTAGGATAATTTGCCCTGCGTGACTCTGAGTTTGGTTATTGAGTGCTAAAACGCGAATTGAAATGCCTATGCTGGTGGCAGTTAATGCGCAGCCAAAAAATAATGCAGTAAAAGGAGACAGTGATAACCAGTACAAACTCGCCAACCCCGTGGTCATTAATGGAATGACAACTCCTAGCAAGGCAACGCGAATAGCTTGGTTACCTGAATGAGCAAGGCGTTTGATTGATGTTTCACAACCAATATCAAATAACAATAAGATAACACCGAGTTCTGCGATGATGGCCAAAGTGCTGTGTGGTAACACCCAATTAAGCAGTGACGGACCAATGATTATTCCCGCAGTGACTTCTCCCACCACGCTAGGAAACCCCAACCTGTCACTTAATTCTCCTAATAACCTTCCGGCAATGAGAATAAGAAACAGTGACACGACAAAGCTGTCTATTGCCATCTCATTTTCCTTAAGTTGGGCAATATGTATTTGATTGTTTTGATCTAATAAACTTGATGTTGATCAATTTTTATACCGATATTTATGCACAAACTTACGCTATTAGCTAAGCTAAAGATAGTTGCTAGCTCACGTTTTTAGAGAATGTGTTATGGGGTAGCTGTTAGGTAATTACTGCGTTTTTAATGACGTGACAACATGATGATATTAGCTTTAGTCAATGTGTTTTAAGTGGCTTTGGATCGTTAACACGTCTCATAAAGGAGATATAAATGAACAAAATGTTTGTTATTGCTCAAATGGAAAATGCCCACACAGATGCCATTGCTCATGGATTAGTGTTAGCGAAACAATTAAATAAACAAGTTGAAGTGTTTGCTTATACTTATGCTTATTTAAGTGGTGCCGACCGAGACAACCCAAGGTTAGCGGGCGTGGCGCAAAAAGCCTTGATGACTCAACGCGAAATACAATTACAAGCTCATTTAGATAGCCTCGATGCTGAAGATGTGCCATTACATGTGATTTGGAGTAAATACCTTTTTGAACATGCTTGCAGCCATGCTCAGCGTCATGGTTTTGATTTGATGGTTAAAGCGGTGCACCATGCAGAGCATTATTTACCGACCGACTGGCAGCTTATTCGCCATACAACAGTGCCCTTGTTGTTGCTTACTAACAATCCGCTTAATAACGGCAACACGACGTTAATTTCAATTGACCTTGGCACCAGTAACCCTGCAAAACAGCGCCTTAATGATGCCGTTATTGCCCATGGTAAGCAGTTTGCTAAAGCAACGGGGACAAAGCTACATGTGGCTTATGTGCTCAGAATTCCGCAAATTGTGCGCGATATGGATATACTTGATATCAATGCCCTAGTGAAAAAGGCTTATGCGGAACATAAACAAAAAATTGCCGAGATAGGTGTTGATGCCGATTGCATGCATATCATTACCGGTGAGCCTGAATTGTGTTTATTTGAATTAGCCTGCCGCTTAAAAAGCCAATACTTTGTGGTCGGTGCAAGGCAGCGCCAAGGCTTGTTAGGGCGAATTATTGGTAATACTGCAGAAGCCATTTTAAGCCGGATGCGCAGTAATGTTTTGGTTATCCCAACAGAAGAATAACACTCATAAAGCCAGTAACAAAAAGCCCGGTAAAAACCGGGCTTTATTGATCGTGATAAGCAAATTTTAAAACGTCATTTCGGGTACATGATCTGGTACCACTAGCTTACCGGCTGTTTTTGTGACGATCTCTTCAACAGATACGCCAGGTGCGCGCTCTAAAAGATGGAATGCGCCGTCTTTAATTTCCATAAAGGCTAAATCGGTCATTACGCGCTTAATGCAACCATAACCGGTTAATGGCAGTTCACATTTGGGCAGTAATTTTGAATTACCATGCTTGTCTGCATGCATCATGGTAACAATGATGTTGTCAGCCCCTGCCACTAAATCCATTGCGCCGCCCATGCCTTTAATGAGCTTACCCGGGATCATCCACGAGGCGATAGAGCCGTTAACATCGACTTCAAATGCGCCGAGTACAGTTAAGTCTACGTGGCCGCCACGGATCATCGCAAAGCTTTCTGCTGATGAAAAGAATGATGCGCCAGGTACTGCTGTAACGGTTTGTTTGCCGGCGTTGATAAGGTCTGCATCAATGTTTTCTTCAGTCGGGAACTCGCCCATACCGAGTAAACCGTTTTCAGATTGCAGCATCACTTGCATGCCTTGTGGAATATAGTTGGCCACAAGGGTTGGGATACCAATACCAAGGTTTACGTAAAAACCGTCTTGTAATTCTTTTGCTACGCGCTGGGCGAGTTGTTCTCTGGTCAATGCCATGGTGTTGCCTCCCTTATTTCGCAGCTTTAACGGTGCGTTGCTCGATACGTTTTTCAAAGCTTGCTTTGATAACGCGATCAACATAAATACCCTGTGTGTGGATGTGGTCTGGGTCGAGCTCGCCTGGCTCAACAATCTCTTCAGCCTCTACCACGGTAATTTTGCCTGCGGTGGCCATCATTGGGTTGAAGTTAGCGGCGGTTTTTCGAAACACCAAATTACCCATGGTGTCGGCTTTCCAGGCGCGGACTAAAGCAAAGTCTGCCGTTAATGATTCTTCTAATACGTAATGACGACCTTTAATTTCACGGGTTTCTTTGCCGTCAGCAATAGGGGTACCGTAACCTGTCGCGGTAAAAAAGGCTGGAATACCAGCACCGCCAGCGCGAATTTTTTCAGCCAACGTACCTTGTGGTGTGAGTATGACATTAAGTTCACCAGACAACATTTGTTGCTCAAAGGTGGCGTTTTCGCCAACATAAGAGGCTATCATGGTCGAAATTTGATGTTGTTTAAGCAATAAACCTAAACCAAAATCATCTACACCTGCATTGTTTGAAATGGCTGTTAAGCCTTTTACACCCAATTTTACCATGTGGTTAATTAAGCCTTCAGGAATACCACATAAACCAAATCCGCCGACCATAATGGTCATGTCGTCACTCAGTCCTGCTAGCGCTTCGTCATAGCTGTGGACGACTTTATTGAATCCTGCCATCTTGTTGTCCTTATTGTTATGTTCACAAGGGGGAGTGTTTTGCCTCACCCCTGTGAGTATATGTGATTATGTTCTGATTGCATTTGCCACTTTAGACCCATTAGCGCGCCCCAACACGCGGCTAATGGTGTCGCCTGCAAACGCAAGCTTTGTGAGGTCAATACCGGTATCAATGCCCATACCATGGAGCATGTAAACTAAATCTTCTGTGGCAAGATTGCCTGACGCACCTTTGGCATAGGGGCAGCCGCCTAAGCCTGCAACCGAGGTATCAAACACGCTGACACCGGTTTCAAGGCAGACAAGTATGTTGGCTAACGCTTGGCCGTAGGTGTCGTGAAAATGCAAAGCTAACTTGTCTATGGGCACCACTTTAGCGACAGCTTCAATCATTTGCCGTGCTTTAGTGGGCGTACCCACACCGATGGTGTCGCCAAGTGATATTTCGTAACAACCCATTTTATAAAGGATCTCAGATACTCTGGCGACGTCACTTACTGCAATTTCGCCTTCATATGGGCAACCTAGCACACAAGACACATACCCGCGCACAGCAAGCCCATGTTGTTTGGCGGCTTCCATTAACGGAGCAAAGCGCTCGATTGACTCATCAATTGAGCAGTTAATATTTTTCTGGCTAAAACTCTCTGATGCGGCGCCAAAAATGGCCACTTCATCGGCGCCAGCCGCTAATGCCAGTTCAAACCCTTTTAGGTTAGGGGTTAAGGCACTGTAAACCACACCCGCTTGGCGTTTAAGTTGCTGCAGTACCTCATGGGAGTCTGCCATCTGTGGCACCCATTTAGGTGACACAAAGCTGCCCGCTTCAATACGTTTAACACCTGCATCACCAAGTTGTGTGATTAGCGTGAGTTTATCGGCTGTAGTCACCGGCACTTCGTTTTGTAGGCCGTCACGGGCGCCGACTTCAAAAATGCTGACTTTTGTCGGTAACATTTATGCTTCCTCGACGTTAGCTTCACTGGTTAATGGTTCAACGTTTAGCAGTTGTGCCCCGTCACTGACAAGCTCACCGCTTTGGAAATAAAACTCGCTGACCACACCGTCAAATGGCGCTTCTATGGTGTATTCCATTTTCATGGCTTCCATCACTAATAAGCCTTGGCCAGCTTTAACTTGCTCGCCAACTTCAACTAAATGGGTTACCACTGTGCCGTTCATTGGTGCTTTAAGCTTATCTGCATGGTTTACCACCTCTTCAGCCACTTGAGCCAATATGGCTTTAAAGTGATAGCTGCCAGAAGGTAAAAATAGCGTAAAGTCGTCACCTTGGTGGCTCACAGGTACTTTGCTTTTGTGGCCATTAATTTCGGCTAAAAGTAAGTCTGCTTTGAGATCACCCGCTAGGTTTAGCACTTGCTCATGTAAGCATAATTGGTATTGCTCACCCACGGCGGTAATAACGAGATCGTGCTGTTGAGTGGCCGTTGCGGTATCAGTTAACAGTGACACATGGTGTACGCTTGAACTATTGAGTCTAAAGCCGCTCACGAGGCCCCAAGGTGAATATGGGTCGGCGCTATTTATGGCCAATGTTTTGGCCGCTTGTTTGCGAGACAGCACTTGATACAGTCCTGCTAGTGCTAACGCGGTATCGGCTTCAATGGCGGCATCACCAATTAAGGTGTCGCCATATCGTTCAATAAAGTCGGTGCAGAAATCGGCAGCTGCAAAGGCTGGGTGCTCGGCAATATTGGCTAAAAACTCGATGTTATGTTTAAGGCCACTGATTTGGTATGACTCAAGCGCATGCACTAAACGTTGCAGGGCGCGAGGGCGCGACTCATCCCATACTATTAGTTTGGCAATCATGGGGTCATAAAAGTTACTGATAACATCGTTTTCACGAATGCCTGAATCTATGCGTACGTGACGATTTTGCTCTGGTTCACGCAAAAAGTTTAGCTTACCGCTGGCGGGTAAAAATTCGTTTTGCGGATCTTCAGCGTAAATGCGTACTTCAAATGAATGCCCATGGATACGCACTTCATCCTGGCGTAGCGGCAATTCGCCACCACTTGCGACCACTAACTGCCATTTTACTAAGTCTTGACCAGTTACCATTTCGGTTACAGGGTGTTCGACCTGTAATCGGGTATTCATTTCCATAAAGTAAAAGCTGTTGTCGGTATCCAGTAAAAACTCAACCGTGCCTGCGCCAACATAATCAATGGCTTTAGCTGCTGCTACTGCGGCATTACCCATTTGGGCACGCAGTTCGTCTGATAAACCGGGTGCTGGCGCTTCTTCAACCACTTTTTGATGGCGACGTTGAATAGAGCAGTCACGGTCAGATAAATAAATGGCATTGCCATGGGTGTCGGCAAATATTTGTAATTCGACATGGCGCGGTTGGCGTAAGTAGCGCTCCATGAGTAGCTTGTCATTACCAAATGACGAGATGGCTTCACGGCGTGCAGACTTAATGGCTTCAAGTATTTCGCCTTCGTTTTCAACGATACGCATCCCTTTGCCACCGCCGCCGTAAGCCGCTTTAATTAACAAAGGAAAACCAACGGCTTTTGCTTCGGCAATTAAGGTTGCATCGGTTTGATCGTCGCCGTGATAGCCAGGCACCAGGGGGACATTGGCTTTTGACATGATCTTTTTGGCGGCACTTTTACTGCCCATGGCATCAATGGCATCGCTACCTGGGCCAACAAAGGCAATACCATTTTGCTCACATTTGCGGGCGAATTCGGCATTTTCTGACAAAAAACCATAACCTGGGTGAATAGCTTCTGCGCCCGATTTTTTAGCTATTTCAATAATCAAGTCAGCTTTTAGGTATGAGTCAGCAGGGGCGCTGCCGCCTAGGTAATATGACTCATCAGCCATGGCGACATGACGGGCATCTTTGTCGGCATCAGAATAAAGGGCGATGGTGCGTACGCCCATGGTTTGCGCGGTTTTAATAATACGGCACGCAATTTCACCACGGTTAGCAATCAGTAATTTGGTAAACATTATTGGGCTCCTTGTGGATCAGATTTAGCGGTTTGCCATGCTGGCGGTCGTTTTTCAAAGAAGGCATTAAGGCCTTCTTGACCTTCATCTGATACACGAATACGAGCAATTTGCTCGCTGGTAAAGTTGAGCGTTTCGTGGTCAATTACGCCGTTTTCTAAATACGCCACAAGATTTTTTGCCCATGCCATGCCTTGAGGGCTGTTGGCATTCAATGCAGCAATAAAAGGCGCTGCCGCGGCATCGAGGTCGTCGTTAATGTCGTGAATGACTTGATGGGTTAAGGCAACATCAGCACTAAAACGTTCTGCGGTTAGCATAAAGCGGCGTGATTGACGATTACCCATGGCACGCACCACATAAGGGCTTATTACAGCTGGGATCAGTCCGAGTTTTACTTCACTTAAGCAAAAACTGGCGCGAGTGGTGGCAATGGCAATATCGCAGCAGCAAATTAAGCCTAATGCACCACCAAACGCGGCACCTTGCACAAGGGCGATGGTCGGTTTGGGAAACTTGTCTAACACATGCATCAGCTTGGCAAGCTCATGGGCATCAGTCAGATTTTGCTCAAAGTCCATTTGGGCTTGTTTGCGCATCCAATTAAGATCGGCGCCTGCACTGAAGTTTTTACCATTGGCGCGCAATATCAACATGGTGCATTGACTGTTTTTGGCAAAGTGTTCGATAGCTTGGATCATCTCGCTGATCATCACTTCATCAAAGGCATTGTGCACTTCAACGCGATTTAAAATAAGCTCTGCCACCCCTTGTTCAAGGCGGCATTCAATAAATTTATATTGGTTTGATAACATGATTTATGACTCCTTATTTGTTGAATTAACCGCACAATTACATGCGAAACACCCCAAAGTGGGTGTCTTCAATAGGAGCATTTAATGCTGCCGACAAGGCTAGGCCGACCACGTCACGGGTTTGCGCTGGATCAATAATGCCGTCGTCCCATAAGCGGGCGCTGGCATGGTATGGATGGCCTTCTTTTTCGTATTGCTCAACAATGGGTTTACGGAAGATTTGCTCATCTTGTGCTGACCATTCAACGCCTTTACGGGCTAAACCATCGCGGCGCACTGTGGCTAATACGCCTGCGGCTTGTTCGCCACCCATGACCGAAATACGCGCATTAGGCCACATCCACATCATGGTGGGTTCAAACGCTCGGCCGCACATGCCGTAGTTGCCTGCGCCATAACTGCCGCCAATAATCACGGTAAACTTAGGTACTTTAGCGCAAGACACCGCGGTCACCATTTTGGCGCCATGTTTAGCAATGCCTTCATGTTCATATTTTTTACCCACCATAAAGCCGGTGATATTTTGTAAAAACAGTAATGGAATTTTACGTTGGCAACACAGTTCAATAAAGTGAGCGCCTTTTTGCGCCGACTCAGAAAATAAAATACCGTTATTGGCCACAATGCCGACGGGGTAGCCATGAATACGTGCAAAACCACACACGAGCGTTGCGCCATAGTTGGCTTTAAATTCATCAAAGTCTGAGTCATCTACCACACGGGCAATGACTTCTTTTACATCAAACGGCTTTTTAAGATCGGTACCGACAATGCCATACAACTCATGGATGTCGAATTTTGGTGGTTTAACTGGGCTTAATAAGCTTTTGATTTCTTTTTGATGATTAAGACGCAGTACTGCACGGCGAGCAAGCTCAAGGGCGTGTTCATCATTTTGGGCTAAATGATCGGCGACACCGGATATTTTTGTGTGTACTTCAGCGCCGCCAAGCTCTTCTGCACTGACTTCTTCACCCGTTGCGGCTTTAACAAGCGGTGGGCCAGCTAAAAAGATGGTGCCTTGCTCTTTGACGATAATTGACTCATCGGCCATGGCAGGTACATAAGCACCGCCTGCGGTACACAAGCCCATGACGACGGCAATTTGTGGAATACCTTTGGCTGACATTTGCGCCTGGTTATAGAAAATTCGGCCGAAATGATCGCGGTCTGGAAACACTTCATCTTGGCGGGGTAAATTGGCCCCGCCTGAATCGACTAGGTAAATGCAGGGCAAGTGGCAACGGCTGGCAATGTCTTGCGCCCGTAAATGCTTTTTAACCGTAATTGGGTAGTAGGTGCCGCCTTTGACTGTGGCGTCGTTGGCGATAATCATGCACTCAACACCACTGACGCGGCCGATACCGGCAATTACACCCGCTGCGGGGACTTCTTCGTCATACACTTCAAATGCGGCAAATTGTGATATTTCTAAAAAGGGTGAGCCCGGGTCGAGTAGCTTTTCAACGCGCTGGCGCGGCAATAACTTACCACGAGACAAATGGCGCTCAAGTGCGACAGGGCCGCCACCTTGTTCGATTTTTTTGAGTTTTTGTTGAAGATCGTCGACAAGTAAGGCCATGCTGTCTGACTTGGCTTTAAATTCGTCACTGCGAGGATTGATACGGCTGCTCAGTTGCGTCATTTTTATATCCTTAATGAAGCAAAAAATAGGGGCTTAATTAAGGCGACATAACATGTTTGTTATATCACCTTTATACTGAAATGCTGGTTACTTTGACTCGTTAAACAATTCGCGGCCAATGAGCATACGGCGAATTTCAGAGGTGCCAGCACCAATTTCGTAAAGCTTAGCATCGCGTAATAAACGGCCAGTGGCGTATTCATTAACATAGCCATTGCCGCCCAGCAATTGGATAGCATCTAAGGCCATTTTAGTCGCCAGTTCGGCGCTGTATAAAATGGCGCCAGCAGCATCTTTACGTGTGGTTTCACCGCGATCGCAAGATTTTGCCACGCTGTAAACATAAGCACGGGCAGCGTTCATGCCTGTGTACATATCAGCTAATTTTCCTTGCACTAACTGGAACTGGCCAATGGACTGCCCAAACTGTTCGCGCTCGTGAATATAAGGTACAACGATGTCCATGCAAGCAGACATAATGCCTAATGGGCCACCAGACAACACAACGCGCTCATAATCTAGCCCGCTCATTAGCACTTTAACGCCATTATTGAGGCCGCCTAAGATGTTTTCTTCTGGCACTTCACAGTCTTCAAATACTAATTCGCAGGTATTTGAGCCGCGCATCCCGAGTTTGTCGAGTTTTTGTGCCTGGCTAAATCCTTTAAATCCGCGTTCGACAATAAACGCCGTAATACCATGAGGGCCTTTTTCAAGATCGGTTTTGGCGTAAATCACATAGGTGTGTGCATCTGGACCATTGGTGATCCACATTTTATTGCCGTTAAGAATGTAGCGGTCGCCTTCTTTACGGGCATGCAATTTCATCGATACAACGTCTGAACCCGCATTAGGCTCGCTCATGGCCAATGCACCAATGTGTTCACCACTCACAAGCTTAGGCAGGTATTTTGCCTTTTGCGCGTCATTACCATTGCGGTTAATTTGGTTAACACATAGGTTTGAGTGCGCGCCGTAACTTAATCCAATAGACGCTGATGCGCGTGAGATTTCCTCCATTGCGACCACATGAGCAAGGTAGCCCATGTTAGCACCACCATATTGCTCATCGACGGTGACGCCAAGTAACCCCATATCGCCAAGCACTGGCCATAATTGATTAGGGAAGGCGTTATCGAGGTCGACTTGGGCGGCAATCGGGGCGATTTCGTTGGCGGCAAAACCACGAACTGCATCACGTAACATGTCAACATCTTCACCTAAACCAAAGTTTAGGCTGGTATATAAGTCGCTCATTTGCATGTGTCCTGTTGAATTTTTATTATTGTCTTGTAAAGCACTGACTACCAACGCTTATAGAGTTGCGTTTTGGGTAGCGGGTAAAACATTGGCCGAATTGATTCAGCCATTCTTTGCTGTTATTTATTTCATCTTTTTGGCTGTGTTATCTGCTAATGCTGCTTTGCATTGCTGCTCTGCTGAGTTCAATTCCATCAATACCACTTTAATGTCGTCCATTTGTTGCTGTAGTGCGGTTTTTTTCTCGTTGACTAAATCAAGCATAGTTTGTAATTGAGTCGAACTGCTTTTATCTGCATCGTAAAGTTCAAATAATCGGCGTGTTTCTGCTAATGAAAACCCAAGTCGTTTTCCTCTAAGTATGAGTTTAAGACGTACTCGGTCTTTTAAACTGTATATACGAGTTTGACCACGACGCTTAGGTTTGATTAAGCCTTGGTCTTCGTAAAAACGAATGCTGCGGGTGGTGATATCAAATTCTTTTGATAAGTCACTGATTGAGTATGTGGATTGAGGGCTATGGATTGTGCTCATCATGTCACCAAAACTGTTTCTTTTGATGCAAGATATATGAAGTTTACGTAAAGGTAAAGTTTGTGGGGTTTATTTTGATTTTTTATCCTGCAAATACGTGTTAATTCTACTTGCCACGTTGCTAAGTATTATACATTAACCAATTGTTATATTTGATATTAATCTTTAGTAGTTAACGTCATTATAATATTAAACACTTGATTGAAATTAAAGATTTTTTTGTGCATTTGATGAATTGTTATCCCTTTGTCTAATAGGGCTATTTCATGAATTCTGCTCATAATCATTGTCATACACCCTGATTAATGGAGATCAATATGGCGGATTTAGGACTCTTAATGCATGAACAGTCGATAGCTGAGCCCGAAGTTTTCTGGCAAAAAGCGGCAAAGGCCATCAGTTGGGACATTGTACCTAATAAGGTATTAGATGATAGCAACAAGCCATTTTATCGATGGTTTGCTGATGGCAAAATGAACACCTGTTTTAATGCTGTCGATCGTCATGTACTCGCTGGTCGTGGTGAGCAAACTGCTATCCATTACATTAGTCCCGTGACTCAAAATGAATACGCGATTAGTTATCAATCAATGCTAGCGCAAGTCAAACGCCTTGCGGGGTTAATGGTGTCATTAGGTGTCACTAAAGGCGATCGTGTCGTCATTTACATGCCAATGGTCCCTGAAACCGCCTACGCAATGCTTGCCTGTGCGCGCATTGGCGCCATTCACTCTGTGGTGTTTGGTGGCTTTGCTGCCAATGAGTTGTCTACTCGTATTAATGATGCGAAACCCAAATTAATTTTATCTGCTTCATGTGGTATTGAGCCGTCGGGTGTCGTGCCTTATAAGCCTTTATTAGATAATGCTTTAGCTCAGGCAACACACACAGTTGAACATTGTATCATTTTAAATCGCACTGAATATCAGGCTGAGCTAAACGCCCCGCGCGATCTTGATTGGTACAGTGCATTGGTTGATGCACAAGATGTTGACTGTGTCTCGTTAGATGCGACAGACCCTTTATATGTGTTGTATACCTCAGGTACAACTGGCCAACCTAAAGGGGTTGTTCGCGATAACGGTGGTCATGCTGTTGCGCTAGCCTGGTCTATGGAGCACATTTATGACACTGGTGTGGGTGATGTGTTTTGGGCTGCATCCGATGTAGGGTGGGTAGTTGGACATTCTTATATTGTGTACGGGCCATTGCTTGTGGGGGCGACCACAATTATGTATGAGGGTAAACCGATAGGCACTCCCGATGCAGGCGCTTTTTGGCGCATTATTGAACAAAAGCACGTTCGCAGCTTTTTTACTGCGCCAACGGCTATTCGTGCAATTAAACGTGAAGATCCAAACGGTGAATTTATTAAACAGTTTGACCTATCGTGCCTTAAACAAATGTATTTAGCTGGCGAGCGCTGCGATCCTGAAACGTTAAATTGGAGTCAGCAACAGTTAGGTAAGCCAGTGGTTGATCATTGGTGGCAAACAGAAACCGGTTGGCCAGTTGCAGCCAATTTAATGGGTACAGATCCAATCGCGATTAAACCTGGTTCCCCCGCACGAGCTGTACCAGGCTATCAAGTCGAGATATTAGATGCGATGGGCGAGCCTGTTGCGGCCAATGAAAGTGGTAATGTGGTGATTAAGCAGCCTTTGCCACCAGGCACGCTTACTACGCTGTGGCAAAATGACAAACGCTATATTGATAGTTATTTGTCTATGTACCCAGGTTATTATTTAACTGGAGATGCAGGTTACATTGATGAAGATGGCTATTTGTACATCATGAGCCGCATTGACGATATTATTAATGTCGCAGGGCATAGATTATCTACTGGGCGCTTTGAAGAGGTATTGTGTCAACATGAAGCCGTTGCTGAGGCCGCGGTTATTGGCGTGCAAGATAAGCTTAAAGGCCAGGTTCCGCTTGGATTAGTGGTGCTTAAAAATGGGGTGACGTTATCTGATGATGACTTGTATAAACAATTACTGGCGTTAGTGCGCCATGAAATTGGCCCTGTTGCTTCCTTTAGACTAGTGAGTGCAGTACAAAAATTACCAAAAACGCGTTCGGGCAAAATTTTGCGCGCAACCATGCGCAAAATCGCTGACAATCAAGATTACACCATGCCTGCGACCATTGAAGATCCAAACACCTTAGAAATTGTTCGTAACGCGTTGACAAAAATGGGTTATGCAAATGCACTCGCATCAGAGCACACTGGTGGTTAAATCATTTTGTAACACAAATAAATGCCTTAATTAAACTGAACTAAAACCATAAAAGCACAGTAGTTTTTATGGTTTTTTCTATTCTGACAATAGGTTACCTTTATATTCTTCGGCTAGACTTACTTTGTAAAAAACAGCGTTTCCGCGTTTTGTTACTGGTAATTTAGTTACAAGAATCGCTATAATTGCCACCCAAATGGATTCGCATTACGCGATTAATCTCTGTGACCTGTGGAAATATAGACTATGAATAACCACACCCAACAATCTCACGTCGGCGTTATTGGCCTTGGTGTGATGGGCAAGAACCTTGCACTAAACATCGCAGATAACGGCTATCATGTGGCTGTTTTTGATCTCGATACTCAAAAAGTGAACGCTGCAATTTCTCAAGAAGCAAATGAGCGCAAGGCTGGCTTAGCTGACCGTATGCAAGCGTGTAATAATCTTTCAGAAATGCTCGCCAATTTAGTCGAACCTCGTGTGATCGTGTTATCTGTTCCTGCGGGCGCTCCTGTAGATGGTGTATGTAAGTCATTAATTGACGCAGGTATAGAAGCTCAAGATATTGTTATCGACACGGGTAACAGTTTATGGACTGATACTGTAGAGCGTGAAGCTAAGTATAAAGGTCAGTTTACTTTTTTTAGTTCAGCCGTTTCTGGTGGTGAGGTAGGGGCACGCTTTGGGCCTTCATTAATGCCAAGTGGCGACGAAAAAGCATGGCGTTATGTTGAACCAATTTGGAATGCTATAGCGGCTAAAGTGGATCCACAAACCGGTTTACCGATTGAGCGTTTTGAACCGGGCAATCCGGTGACTGAAGGCGAGCCTTGCACAACCTATATTGGTCCTGCGGGCTCTGGCCATTATGTCAAAATGGTCCATAACGGTATTGAATATGCTGACATGCAGCTTATTTGTGAAGCCTATCAGTTGCTTAATGATGGTTTGGGGATGTCTGCCCATGAAATCGGTACCGTATTTAAACAATGGAACAAGGGAATATTAAACAGTTACCTTATGGGGATTAGTGCTGAAGTATTACAGCAAGATGACCCATTAACGGGTAAGCCCCTAGTTGAAATGATTTTAGATAAAGCAGGTCAAAAAGGCACCGGTTTATGGACTGCAGTGAGCAGTTTACAAATTGGTTGCCCGGCGCCAACGATTGCAGAAGCAGTTTACGCACGTGCTGTAAGTACTCAAAAGACGTTGCGAGTGCAGTTAAATTCTAAGCTTGCGGGGCCGGCCCCGGTTGTATTGAGCGAAACCGAAAAAGCGGAGTTTATCGCTAACCTTGAAGATGCATTATATTGCGCCAAAGTGTGTTGTTATGCTCAAGGCTTCCAGCTTATGGCGATGATGGCAAAAGAGCAGAATTGGGCTTTAGATTTTGCTGAGATAGCCAAGATATGGCGAGCGGGATGCATTATCCGCGCTACATTCTTGCAATCGATTACTCAGGCGTATCAAGAAAATGCAACCCTAGCTAATCTATTAATGGCCGATACATTTAGTCAGACTTTGTCGCAAAAACACTTTAGCTGGCGAAAAACTGTTGCTGCATCAGTTATGCAAGGGATCCCTGCGCCTTGTATTAGCTCGGCTATTGCCTATTACGACAGTTATCGCTGTGAGACATTACCGGCTAACTTATTGCAAGGTCAGCGTGACTTTTTCGGTGCTCACACCTTTGAGCGTACTGATAAACCCGCAGGTGAAAAATACCATTTAGACTGGAGCGCCAAACAGCGCACATTATCTAAAGTATAAATCCGCTGTAAGGGTTGTTAACACCAAAACGCTCTCATTGAAATGAGAGCGTTTTTATTGGGATAAATAAGGATGAGTATAAATGTTATTAAGCAATACCCATCATGCTGGTGGGGTTCAATAAGTTATCAAGCTGCTGCTGACTCAGTAGATTTCGAGCTAACACCACTTCACTAATTGTTTTGTTTTCTGCTAGCGCTTGTCTAGCTACTGCACTGGCATTGCTATAACCGAGCACCGGAACCAAAGCTGTCACGACACCAATACTGTTGTCGACATTATCTCGACACCGCTGTTCGTTAGCTTGTATTCCTCTTATGCAGCGCTCATCAAGCATTTTACAAGCTGAGGTTAGCATTTTGATTGAGTTTAATAAGTTGTAGATGATTAGCGGCTCCATCGCATTGAGTTGCAACTGCCCAGCTTCAGCAGCCAGAGTGACCGCAAGATCGCTTGCAATAACCTGATAAGCAGTTTGGTTGACGGCTTCAGGAATTACCGGGTTGACTTTCCCTGGCATAATACTTGAACCTGGCTGTACCGCCGGTAATGATATTTCGGCTAATCCGGTCCTTGGTCCGCTTGATAACAACCTTAAATCATTACTTATTTTACTTAGTTTTACCGCGAGACGTTTTAATATTCCTGAATAATAAACAAAGGCGCCCATGTCGGATGTTGCCGCAATAAGATCGCTTGCTTGAAATAGCGGTTTATTTGAAATGGCAACCAAATGAGCAATGGCCAAATTGGGGTAATCTTTATGGCTGTTGATCCCCGTTCCTATCGCAGTGCCGCCAAGATTGATTTCACAGAGTAATTTACCTGCTTCTTGGAGCCGCGCTCTCTCTTTTCCTAGTACAGTGGCGAATGCTTTAAACTCTTGGCCTAAACTCATTGGCACCGCATCTTGTAACTGAGTTCGGCCCATTTTAATGACATGATTGAATTCTTGTGCTTTGTTATCCAGAGATTGAGTTAATGAAGCAACTGCTAGAATTAAGGCGTCACCGGCAAATTGAATCGCTAGACTGGCAGCCGTTGGGTAAACGTCGTTCGTCGACTGGCAACGATTTACATCGTCATTAGGATGTAAAAATTGATAATCACCTTTAATACGTCCCATTTTAGTTAACGCGATATTAGCGATAACCTCGTTTGCATTCATATTGGTGGAGGTACCAGCTCCTCCTTGAATTGCATCAACCACAAAATCTTGATTATATTGCCCTGACTGAATGTCTTTGCAGGCAGCAATAATCGCTTCAGCTTTATGTTGAGGTAATAACCCCAGCTGTTGGTTAGCTGACGCAGCCGCTTGTTTTACCATTGCTAAGCTAGTAATTAATTCTGGGAAATGCCCGATAGGAATACCAGAAATTGAAAAGTTATCAAGCGCTCGCTGAGTCTGAATACCGTACCAAACCGTATTTGGTAGTTCCATATCACCGATAAGATCATGTTCTGTTCTAGCAAGCATATACTGGCCTATATTGATTGAGATTAATGGTTGTTCGTGGCATTGGTTTGCCAAGCTGTTACGCTAAATTCAACGATATTTAACCAATGTTTTGATTAAGAAGCGATTTGACAAGTTAACTATAAATGGTGCTAGTTGATGCTGTTATGGCATCTTTTTGCGAATGGACTGTGGTTGTGTATCAAGGGCAATAAACTTATGATGCCTCGATGCTTTTTAGCTTGCTCTTAATCCAAGGTGTATTTAATGGCTTTGTCGTCCGATTTCTCTAAAAACTTGCAATTACTCTGTAGTTATTACAAATCAATCGCTGAAGTATGTCGCAGATTGGGGTTTAACCGCGCTCAATTTAATCGGTATTTAAACGGCACACATAAACCGAGTGCCAATACCATGTTAAAAATTTGCGAGTTCTTTGGGGTTGAAGAGTTCGAGATTATGATGCCTCAAAACCAATTTAAGTTATTAATTCAAGTTAGGCCTCAATTACACACTACAGAGAATGTGCGCTTACCTGAAACCACCCACTTTGAAACATTAGCGCGCAGCAGTACTCATGATTTAGACAAATATCTTGGTTATTATTTCGAATACTATTTGTCGATGGCGCACCCAGGTAAATTACTGCGAACATTAGTTTGTTTTACCAAGGTAAATCAAAAAATTTATTACCAACGCACGGAGCGAATAGTCGAACAGTCTCATCGAAAGCCCTATCATGGTGTCTATCTAGGAATGGCGAACTTTTTGGTAGACCGTATTTTTATGGTTGATTATGAGTCATTAACCAAGCATGAGATTTCACAAACTATTTTGTTTCCAACATTTAAGAATCGGATTACTCAGCTCAAAGGTTTGAAAATAGGAGTAAGTGGCAGTGGTGAGCGAATGCCAATTTGTACTCGAGTGGTTTATGAGTATCTAGGTGCATCAATTAATATCACTAAAGCATTTGCCCTTTGTGGTTTATATGATTTAAGTGCAACTGTTATTGATGACTCGATTAAGGCTGCGGTAAAAAATGAGATGGAACCACACGAAGTGCATTTTAGAGCAAGGTATTAATAACTCGTTATGGTACAACCTTGCAGGTAAGTAACCCCACCTACAAGGTTGTCGTATTAACTAAGGGTGATAAATAGTCCGACGCTAAACAAGATGCTGAAAATCATACAAAGCTTTGCAGTTTGTCCAAGGATTGGATTTAACGCCTCACCAGAGTTGTTATGAAACTCTCGGCTTAAATTACGGGCAATGACTAATGACACTCCGGCAAGTAACACGGGTAAGCCATCAAGTGAACCCAATAAAAATCCCGCTATGATGATCCCAAAGGGTAAGTACACCAAACTTTGATATAACACCTTTGCTTGTGATTCACCTATTCGAACCGCAAGGGTATTTTTACCTGCTTTGGTATCGGTTGAAATATCACGAGTGTTGTTAACTAACATGATTGCCGCGTTAAAAAAACCGATAGCACTGCCGAGTAACCAGGCTGTAATTGTGGTGGTGCCTGCTTGCAAATAATAACTTCCGACCACGGCCACTAAGCCAAAAAAAACAAATGCGGCTATTTCGCCTAATCCGTGCGATGCAAGTGGATAAGGCCCGCCACTGTAGCAAAGCGCGCCTAAAATCGAAGCTGCTGCCAAAATTGCTATGGGCCAGCCGCCATGGACGATTAACAGCGAACCCACCACTAATGCTGTGATAAGGCAGCCTATCATGGCATTTCTAACATGGCGTGGTGCTATCAAACCGCTTTGTGTGACTCGCACGGGGCCAATCCGATCTTCAGTATCAATGCCATTTTTAAAATCAAAGTAATCGTTAGCAAGATTGACCGATATTTGTAATAAAATTGCGCATAACATAGAGGTAAAAGCGATCAATAGGCTAAATTGACTTAAGCCTATTGCGAGCATGTTACCGACGAGTAACGGGCCTATGGCGGCAGGTAAGGTGCGTGGGCGAATAGCCATAAGCCATGATTGTATAGAACTAGCTTGCATATTTTTGTCAAAAACAGGGTCGATTAGCCATGGCTAATATCATATCAAAGTTTCAATTTGGGTGCTGATATGAATTTTTGCGTTGTATCACTCTTTTACTAATTGTTTGTGATGATGTTTATTCAACGATTTAACTGCGATTATGCTAGAAAATATCAATGCAACTAAGGTAACCTTAGGTGTTAATTTTTGCTGTATAGAAGGTAGTATGAGTCAGGTATTAAACGATTTGTTGTCATTGTTGTCATTGGAAAAACTTGAGGATGGCTTATTTCGCGGTCAAAGCCAGGACTTAGGATTTGGCCATGTTTTTGGCGGTCAGGTGATGGGGCAAGCGTTAAGTGCAGCAAAACAAACTGTTAGCGAAGACAGGCATGTGCACTCTTTACATTCTTATTTTCTGCGTGCTGGCGATGAAAAACACCCTATTGTGTATGACGTTGAGAACATGCGTGACGGTGGCAGTTTTAGTGCTCGTCGTGTTAAGGCGATACAAAAGGGGCGCCCCATATTTTATATGACCTGTTCGTTTCAAAAACACGAAAACGGTTTTGAGCACCAGGCTTCAATGCCTGACGTACCGGGGCCTGAGGGATTATTAAATCAGCAAGAGTTAGCAATGACCATGCGAGATAAAGTGCCTAAGCAAATGCTGGAAAAGTTTATGGCCGATTCGCCGATTGAAATGCGCCTGGTTAACCCGCTTAATCCACTTGCTCCAGGGACTAATGAACCTAAGCGGTATGTATGGCTGCGAGCCAATGGGCAAGTGCCAAATAATCATAATATTCAAGAATATTTGCTGGCGTATGCTTCTGATTTTAACTTTTTAGTGACTGCGGCTCAGCCTCATGGCGTGTCATATTTAACTCCAGGTATGCGAATGGCGACCATTGATCACGCTATGTGGTTCCATCGCCCATTTAACATGGAAGAATGGCTGCTTTATAGCATTGAAAGCCCTAATGCGGGTGGTGGCCGAGGTTTTGTCAAAGGGCAGTTTTTTAATAGGCAAGGGCAGCTTGTTGCTTCGGCAACCCAGGAAGGCCTGTTAAGAATGACTCACAAATAATAATGACAAGTAAGGATGCTTAAATGTGTAAATTGACGCAATGGTTTAAGTTATGTGTATTTATTTTGATAAGTGTTGTTCTAAGTGCCTGTGTGACTGTTGAACCTCCAAAGCCTGTTGTCGTTAACGGCTATGCTGGATATTTAGAAAAAATAGCGCTTACTAAAGGGTGTAAAATTAATATTTCGATAATTGATTTTAACCGTCCTGGGGTGATTATTTCACAGAAAAATTTTGATGTGGCCAAAACGCCTGTTCCATTTAAGTTTATTTTACCTGCTGAAGTGATCAGTAACGCTGTTGATTATGGTGTAGTTGCTATGATTACTTACCAGGGGAAAGCGATTTTTCAAACCTATGATCGCTATCATGTGATCAATAACGGTAAATACTCTGCCGAAGTATTGATGAAGCGCGTTAAATAACGTTTCAATCAATCTAGTTCACAAACTTATCTACCCGTCATTGATCTTTATGTTTGGCGGGTAATAATCTGTTTTCTTTCCTAATGTGCTGTTTAGGTTACCTATGACAGAGTTAACACCGGTTCATCGCAGTGAAGCTCAATCACGATTGATTTGGGCTTTATGTATTGCTTCTGTAGTGATTTACATTAATTTGTACACTGTGCAAGGAATGCTGCCTTCAATTGCTGAGCATTTTGATGTGTCTGGTGCTAAAGCGACCTTAGTGTTGTCGGTAACCAGTTTTACGCTAGCATTTTCGTTATTATTTTATGCAGTGCTATCTGACAGGGTTGGCCGATTGGCGCCTATTGTTGTTAGTTTATGGCTTTTGGCTGCATCTAATATTTTATTAATGTTTGCTCAAACATTTGATCAGTTGGTTTGGGTTCGTTTGCTTCAAGGTGTGCTGTTAGCTGCAGTACCTGCCATTTCTATGGCGTATTTTAAGGAGCAATTAGCGCCACAATTTATGCTCAAAGCTGCTGCGGTTTACATTATGGCCAACAGTATGGGTGGAATAGCTGGACGAATTTTTGGGGGCCTCATGGCTCAGCATCTATCGTGGCAATCGTCGATGGGGTTGGTGTTTTTAGTGTCGTTAATGGGGGTGGCTTTAGTGACTTATTTGCTGCCACGTAGAGAAATTAAACCCAACGTGATAAAACAAAAAGTATCATTGCTGCGAAAGATAAAACAAGATATTGATGGTTTTATGTTTCATTTGGCTGATAAGCAAATGTGCTTGGCATATTTAATTGGCGGCTTAGCTTTTATGATGATGGTGAATCAATTTAGTTTTATTCAGCTGCATCTTATGGCTGAGCCTTATGAGTTAAGCCGCTTTCAGGCAACCTTGATTTTTTTATGTTACTCAAGTGGCACGTTTGCTTCTTATTTGTCGGCTAAGTGGATTATGCGCTTTGGTTCTATGCCTTTATTTAGAGTGGCTTTGTGCTTAATGGTGTGTGGAACCTTAGTGACGTTAGTTGACACCTTGTTTGCCATTGTTGCAGGCTTTTTGATTAGTGCTTGTGGCTTTTTCTTAACTCATAGTTGCTGTAACTCATTTGTGGCTATGCGAGCTACCCAGCATAGAGCTAAAGCGACATCATTGTATTTGTGTTGTTACTACCTTGGGGCGTCTTTAGGGGGGCCTTATTTGATGTGGTTTTGGCATGACGCACAATGGAATGGGGTGGTGATAGGCTCTATGAGTTTATTGGCATTGTTAATGGTTGCAGTTTGGCGTTTGGGTGTTCACTACGGGAGCACTAAGGTGCTCCCAGTGAAAGGCTGATTGAATAAGTCTGGGAGGGTTAGCTTTCGATAAATTGTTTGCGGTCTAGGTCAAACTTACGCATTTTGTCATATAAGGTTTTTCGGGGTAATTCTAACTGCTCCATAGTTAATTTTATGCTGCCTTTGTTATGACTTAGCGCTTCTTCAATGAGCATTCGCTCAAAAAACTCCACTCTTTGTTGTAATGACATACTTGTATGCATGGTGGTGTGGTTATCTAAATTTCCAGCAAAGGCGGCATCTGCGCCTAGTAAAACATAGCGCTCGGCTAAGTTACGTAATTCGCGAACGTTACCAGGCCAATCATGAGAGGTTAGTACCATGGTTTGTTGAGGTGTTAAGGCAATTAATGCTTTGTGATATCGTGCAGAGGCAATTCGAGCAAAGTGCAAAAAAAGCAGTGGGATGTCTTCTAGACGTTCACGCAGTGGTGGAATTGCAATAGTGACTAAATTTAAACGATAGAGTAAGTCCTGCCTAAATTTTCCTTCTTCACACAGTTGTTGCAAGTTTAATTTTGTGGCGGCGATGACTCTAATATCTAAATTGATAGGTGTATTAGAGCCTAGGCGTTCCACTTTTCGGTCTTCTAGTACTCGTAATAATTTAACTTGTAAAGACATTGGTGTGCTTTCTATTTCATCTAGAAAAAGCGTGCCACCATTTGCATATTCAAATTTGCCTATGCGTCGTTTATCAATACCGGTAAATGCGCCCGATTCTGCACCAAACAATTCACTTTCGATTAAATTCTCGGGAATAGCACCACAGTTAATCGCGACAAAATTGGCTTTGTTACGGTAGCTATGATCATGTAGGTAACGAGCGACTAGCTCTTTGCCTGCCCCTGTTTCTCCTTCGATCATGATGTCGGCTGGCGTGTCGAGTACTTGATCAATGAGGTGGCGCATTTTCATTACACCAGGGCTGCTACCTAAAATACGAGGGCCAGGAGCTATGTGTGATTCTAGCTCACGTTTTAGTTTACGGTTTTCTAATGTGAGTGATCGCTTTTCTAGTGCGCGTTTGGTCACGTCGAGAATGTGTTCGTTGTTAAAGGGTTTTTCAATGAAGTCATACGCCCCTTTTTTTAGCGCATCAACGGCCATGGCAATATCACCAAAGCCAGTAAGGAGTACCACTGGTAAATCATTATCTTGTTGTTTTAATTGTTGCAGTAGACTAAGGCCGTCAAGCTGCGGCATATTGACATCTGAAATAATGATGCCACCCCAATTGGGTGTAATGTGGCGGGCAATGGTTTGTGGATCTGTTATGGCAAGTGCACTGATATTTTCAAGTTTAAACAACTGTTGTAATACGGTACCGATGTGGGGTTCATCATCAACAATGACCACTTGGTAATCATTGATGTTTTGTATTTGGGTCACGTTTACATTTCCTCGCGTAGGTAGAGCGGCAAAATAATATGAAAAATAGCGCCGCCTTGTTGTGCATTTTCGATTGTAATTGAGCCTTGCATCGATTCAATTATGCGTTGAGATATTGATAATCCTAGCCCTAATCCTTGGCGTTCGCTGGTGGTGTAGTAGGGTTCAAATATTTTACTCATTTGGCTCTCCCTTACTCCTGGGCCGCTATCTTGAATGCTGATGTTGACTTTGTTATCGCAATACACAGCAATGTGTAATTGTTTGTTTTTTGACAGTTGCATGGCAACAATTGCATTACTGATTAAGTTAACTAGTACTTGTTGTAATCTAACGCTGTCGCCCCATATTTGGCATTTTCCTTTTAATAATGCAAGAGACAATTTAACCCCTTGCTTATCTAGCTCTGGTTGCACAATAGTAATAGCTTGCTCAATTGATTGGTTGATCTCTGTGGCATTGTCCTTACCTTGCGACTTGCGAGTAAAGCTTTTAAATTGGCCAATAATATCGGCTAATCTGTCTGTCAGTTCTATCATGGTTTTGATATTACTGCTGGCTTCATCAATCATGTTACGGCCAATAAACGTTTGAGTGTTTTGAGCGTAACTCCTTAATGCTGCCAATGGCTGATTTAACTCATGGTTAATACTGGCCGATAGGCTGCCGATTACAGTCAGTTTTGCCGCTTGGATGAGCTCATCTTGGGTATCTTTTAATTGATTGTTGGCTTGTTCTAATTCTATCGTGCGCTCTTTTACACGCAGTTCGAGTTGGTTTTGTGCGTGCCGCATTCTGAGTAAGTTTTTTCTTCGTTCAATGCTGTACACAATAAATAAAGCAAATAGCATGTATAAGGTTGCACTTAGCAGCATTATTGGGGGTAATGATTCGTAAAGAGGTTTCATTGGTGCCAGAACATGAACATGCCAATTGGCGTTGGGCATCAATTGATGACGCTCTAGGTATTTTTCATTTTCTTCAAAAGAGGCGATTTGATAAACCTGTGTTGTGTTGGATGCCCCCAATGCGAATTTAGGCGCAAAATGTAATTCGCCAATTGGCCGATTGGCATATCGCTTTGAAGAATTTAATGCGAAACGTTTAGCTTGTGATAATGGCGTTAATGAATTAAAGCGCCATCCACTAACACTAGACAAGAAGACAATGTTATCAGGGTCGCTGATCATAAATTCGTACTGGCTGGCTAAGGCTATGCCACTCCCTTGCTGCTCTACAAGACCAATATCAACTTTGACGACGATGACTCCTAGGACTAAGCCTTTATGATAAACCGGATTGGCAAAGTAAAAACCGCGCTTGTTTGATGATGTGCCTACTGCATAGTAACGTCCTGATTTTCCGGATATGGCTTCAATAAAATAAGGGCGAAAAGAATAGTCATGATTGACAAAAGAGTTGGGTTTGTCCCAATTGCTTGCTGCAATGGCAACGCCTAATGCATCTGTGAGATATATATCAGAGGATTCTGTAACTTGTTGTAGCTCTGACAAGTATGCATTCAGCTTTTGGATAGTGTTAGGGTTTTGCTGATCAAGCAAGCCCTGTTCTAAGATTGGGTTTTTGGCCAACACTGCGGGTATATTTTCGTAATGGGCGAGGGCGTTATCAATAAAGAGAACTAATTCATTAATTTGTTTTTCTGATTGTTGAGCAATTCTTTTTGTACCTTGATCAAGTAAATACCAGTGTGTCGCCTTGAGTGTTAGCAATAACCCGATAAGCAGTAATATGCCTATTAGTACTTTACGTTTTTTAATCGTTGTAAATGAAAGCATGCAAAATACCGTGAGTAATGAAGGTTAATATTTTGGTCGGTTAATCGCGAAAGAAGGTTTACTGAATAGTGGAAGTATAACCAATGTCGTGTTTATTGCTGTAAACCATTTTACATGACTCAGATGAAACGCAATAGTATGACGTCATAGGAACTTGAGCCGTTGGTGTGTTTTTGGTTAAGGTATAGCGCGAGCCTTAATTTAATAAGGCTCGCTTAATAAATGATAAAAGCTAATAGCCGTTTAATTTGTCGATATACTCAGGCAAAAATAGTGATATTTGCGGGATGTAAGTGATTAATATTAAAAAGCCAAGTAATAGTACTAACCAAGGTAAGCAAGACTGTATTACCCACCCCATGCTTTTTCCTGTTATGCCCGCGGTGACAAACAAATTGAGCCCCACAGGCGGTGTCAGCATGCCAATTTCCATGTTAACAACCATGATGATCCCTAAATGAATTGGATCAATACCTAACTGAGTTGCAATGGGGAACAAAATTGGAGCCATAATCAATAAGATTGCTGACGGTTCCATAAAGTTACCCGCCGCTAACAGCAATAAATTGACAATAATTAAAAAGCCCCAAGCTGGTAAACCCAGCCCCACAATTGCTTCAGCGATGATGTGAGGAATTCGCTCTGTTGTTAGTACATGAGCAAATAGCATGGCATTAGCAATAATAAACAACAGCATAATACTGACTTTTGCCCCATCACGTACCACATGACGTATTTCTTTGTCTGTAGGTGTTTTAATCACAGCGAGTAACATGAATCCGATATTGCGCAGAGCTGCTACAACGAGCGATTCTTGGTTATTTCGCCAGGCAACATTTTTTAGTGGTCCAATATCACGATATCCAAACACAGCAATAAAATAGGCATACACACAAGCTACCGCAGCGGCTTCTGTTGGGCTGGCAACACCACCGTAGATAGAGCCGAGCACAATAAGAATGAGTGCTAATCCACCCATTGCCTTAGCACTTGATATTGTGAGTGCTTTTACACCTGGAAATGGACGTGAGGGGAGTTTTTTAATTCGAGCGACAATATAGATGGCGATCATTAAAATACAGCCCATCATTAATCCTGGAATTAAGCCTGCCATAAACATTCTGGCCGCCGACACTTCGGTTGCCGCCGCATACACCAGCATCACAATGGATGGCGGAATTAAAATACCAAGTGTGCCCGAGGTTGTGATAACTCCCGCTGCAAATTTCTCTGGGTATCCAGCGCGAACCATACCTACGATGACAATTGAGCCAATGGCGGCAACAGTTGCGGGTGAAGAGCCTGATACCGCAGCAAATAACATACAGGCCATGACTGACGCCATTGCTAGACCGCCACGAATATGCCCGACACTGTCCATTGCAAAGTCGATGATCCGCCTTGCGACGCCACCGGTTGATAAAAACGCTGAAGATAAAATAAAAAATGGTATCGCAAGTAAGGTGTAATGTTCTGAGGTTGATTCGTAAAGTTTTAAAGCGATTGAAGCAAGCGAGTCATTTGAGTAAAGCAAGATAGTGAGCATGCTTGAAAAGCCTAATGCAATTGCAATAGGCATACCTACCATCATACAAATAAGCAGGGTGATAAATAATGTAGCGATAGTCATTATTTTGCGTCCTTATCAGTTTGTTCTTGTTGTTCTGGAGCTGATTTGGCGGCTTCATCTATCAGGTGCATACTGTCTTTTGCTTCATCGGCTAGCTGAAAACCGACAGCTTGATTTCGTAAAATGGCAATAAATAACTCAATGAAACGCCAGGTTAACATTGAGAAACCAATCAATAAGATACTTTGAGACAACCAGATTGGTACCGCGCCATCTTCAACATCGATGCGTAATGTTTCCCATGCATAGTCTGGGTCTAACTGATGGATAAACCATGCTGGAAAATCAATATCTTCCATTGGAATACCAATTTGGTACATTTGTGTTAAGTAATCCCACGAACCTTTCAAAAACATTGCACAATATATAACGCAACATAAGCAAGCAAATATCGCTACCATCTTTTGTGGTTTACCAGAAAGTTTAGATACAAATGCGTCGACGCCAATATGTGCACCGACTTTGACACCATAAGACATACCAAAAAGAACAAACCAGCCGCACAAGGTTAATGTCAGTTCTTGTATCCATAAAAAGCCAGTATTAAAAAAGAAACGGGCAATGACTTCACCAAATACAAGTAGGGTCATCAATGTGATGAGAAGGTTAAGAAAACCTTCTTCGAAATAACCAAATAATCTTGATATCACAGTTATACTCCTTGAATAAAATAAGGATGGTGTGGTGCTGATGGTAATAAGTTTCAGCACCACATTAAGTGTTAAGATTATTTTGTGTTTGCAGCTTGTGCGGCATCGATCATGTCTTTGCCAATTTGATCTTCAAATTTCGCCCAAACCGGTTTCATTGCATTAACCCATTGTTGACGGTCTTCTGGTGACAAGGTCACTAACTCAGAGCGTTTTGAGTCTAAAATAGCTTGTTTATCTTCATTGTCTTTTTCGGCAGCAATTTTATTGCCAAGGGCGATGGCTTCATCAAGAGATGATTTAAATACCGCGCGTTTGTCGGCTGGCAAGCCTTTCCAGAAAGTATTTGATGTCACAACCATGTAATCTAATACGCCATGGTTACTTTCAGTGATGTGGCTTTGCACCTCGTAGAACTTCATAGAATAAGTGTTCGACCAGGTGTTCTCTTGACCATCAATGGCGCGGGTTTGTAATAACGTAAAAACTTCTGAGAATGGCTTTTTAACAGGGATAGCGCCTACAGCATCAAATTGTGCCGCGATAACGTCTGATGCCATAATGCGGAATTTTTTGCCATTTGCATCTTTTGGTAACATCAGTGGGTTGTTAGCTGAAAATTGTTTCATGCCGTTATGAAGATACCCTAAGCCCACCACACCTTTTCGGTTCATTGAGTTAAGAAGTTTTTGGCCTGAATCTGATTGTTGAAAACGATCGACCGCAGCCATATCTTCGAATAAAAAAGGTAAGTCAAAAATTTGTAGTTTTTTTGTATAGCGTTCAAATTTAGATAGGGAAGGCGCCACAAATTGCACGTCGTTTAATAGCAATGCCGCTAATTCATTGTTGTCACCAAATAATTGCGAGTTAGGAAATACGTTAACGACGTACTCGCCAGGTAAACGCTGCTCAATTAATTCTTTAAACTTGAGCGCCATTTGGCCTTTAGGAGTATTTTCGGCCACAACATGTGAAAATTTAATTTCCACAGGTTCAGCAAATACATTAAAGCTTGCTGCCAAAATTGAAGCGATGGTGGCCAGTTTAGCGATTGACTTTAATGGTTGGGTAAAGGTACTTGTCGATTTTTTCATGAGGTTTAGCTTCCTTTTTTTAGTGTTATATATTCCTCACGGTGGTGACCCGTTCCAGAACAAGCCAACCATAAACGCATTATGAGGATAGATAAAACATAGCAAGCATTAGGCCATAGTGTTAATTTTTTGTAACATTATGATAGTTATTAACTTTAATTTAAGTACTGATATGTAGATACTGTGGTTTGTGTGGGATGTCACACAAAATAAATCTACCTATGGGTGGAATGTCACACATTTATTGTTGGCGTTATGGCGCTCTCGTTTTCTGTATATATGGTGTTTGATACGTGAGCCGTGCGAAATGTTGCTGGTGTTGAGTCGAAATTGAGATGATATCGCGTAATATCATTTTCTAATAGGCACAAAAAAACCACCGTGAGGTGGTTTTTTTGTTTCGAATACATATCAATATGTACGAATACCAATTTAATGGTGGAGCTACACGGGATCGAACCGTGGACCTCTTCACTGCCAGCGAAGCGCTCTCCCAGCTGAGCTATAGCCCCAAATTCTAGCTAATAAAAACTAAAACTTGAATAATATGGTATCCCATAGGGGATTCGAACCCCTGTTACCGCCGTGAAAGGGCGGTGTCCTAGGCCTCTAGACGAATGGGACACAGTTGATACGTTATACTCTGTATCGAGTGAATACTCACTAATGTCTGTAG
>NZ_BMII01000003.1:0-66801 GCF_014641855.1 Shewanella inventionis | reverse complement strand
AACATTGGTGCTATCGAATCGTTAACTTTACAGTCAACCACTCAAGAAAAAGTGGTATCCCATAGGGGATTCGAACCCCTGTTACCGCCGTGAAAGGGCGGTGTCCTAGGCCTCTAGACGAATGGGACACAGTTGATACGTTATACTCTGTATCGAGTGAATACTCACTAATGTCTGTAGGCTAAACATTGGTGCTAATTGCTACAAAATAACAAGGATTCGAACCCCTGTTAACGCCGACTCTTTATAAACCAAAGTGGGCGATGTCCTAAGCTCTATTTCTAGACGAATGGGACACAGTTGATACGTTATACTCTGTATCGAGTGAATACTCATCAATGTCTGTAGGCTAAACATTGGTGCTAAATATCTAATTAAAGATAGTTAAGTAAGTGGTGGAGCTACACGGGATCGAACCGTGGACCTCTTCACTGCCAGCGAAGCGCTCTCCCAGCTGAGCTATAACCCCTTTCTTACTTAATGCTTTTGGATATGCAACCAGAATTAACTGATGCCATGTCTCAACTGCGAGGCGCATTCTATGCAGCATACCCAAAAGTGTCAACTCGTTTTTTAGGAATTTATTCTATCTGCTACAAAATCAATCGCTTTGGATATTCTTTGTGCAGATCTTTCTTTTCCGATTAGGAATAAGGTTAAATCTAATGCAGGAGACTGACCTGCACCAGTAACCGCGACGCGTAAAGGCATACCGACTTTACCCATACCTACATCAAGTTCAGTTGCCGTAGCCTCGATCACTTGGTGAATGCCTTCAACACTCCAGTCATTCAGCTCAGCTAATTTCTGATTGAACAGTGTTAATGGCTCTAATGCGACACCACGAAGGTGTTTTTTCGCTTGATCTTCATCAAACTGATCAAAGTCTTCATAGAAGTAACGACTAGAAGCGGCTAACTCTTTTAAAGTTTTAGCGCGTTCAGATAATGCAGTGACGATATCAGCAAGAGCAGGGCCATTGCTGGTATCAATTTTTTGATCATCCATATGCCACTGTAAGTGTGATGCAACATAAACTGGATCAAGTGATTTAATATAGTGTTGGTTCAACCAAACTAGCTTATCAGTATTAAATGCAGAAGCGGCTTTGTTAATATCATCTAATTTGAACAGTGTTTTTAACTCTTCCATTGAAAACACTTCTTGATCGCCATGTGACCAACCTAAACGCACAAGATAGTTTAGTAGTGCTTCTGGTAAATAACCGTCATCACGGTATTGCATTACCCCAACAGCACCATGGCGTTTAGATAATTTGGCACCATCATCACCTAAAATCATCGATACATGAGCGTATTCAGGAATTGGCGCGCCTAATGCTTTAAGAATATTGATTTGGCGTGGCGTGTTGTTGATATGATCTTCGCCACGTACAACACAAGTAATCCCCATATCCCAGTCATCAACAACCACACAGAAATTATAGGTTGGCACACCATCGGTACGCTTAATGATTAAATCGTCAAGCATATCATTTGAAATTTCGATACGGCCGCGGACGTGATCGTCAAATACTACACTGCCTTCGATAGGATTTTTGAAACGAACAACAAAAGGTTCGTCAGTATCGCGTGGCGCCAAGTTACGACAGCAGCCATCATACTTTTGTTGTAAACCCTGCGCCGCTTGTTCTTCACGCATGCTTTCTATGCGCTCACGTGAGCAATAACATTTATATGCAGTACCATTATTCAGCATTTGCTCAATGATTTCATTGTAACGATCAAAGCGTTTTGTTTGGTAATACGGGCCTTCGTCCCAGGTTAGTCCTAACCAGTTCATACCATCAAGAATGGCATCGCACGCTTCTTGAGTTGAGCGTTCAATGTCGGTGTCTTCAATGCGAAGCACAAACTCACCATTGTTAGCACGAGCGTGTAACCATGAATAAAGTGCAGTACGGGCACCACCTACATGAAGAAAACCAGTTGGACTTGGAGCAAAACGCGTCTTAGTAGTCATAATCGGACACTAACCTATTTATAAACGTCTAAATTAAAGACAAACAAAAAAATGTGGCGCTATTCTAACAGCCAAACTCGGTAGTTGAAATGGTGCGCACTCAAACCTGAGACAGATTTTATTTTTTCTGTGCGGATAAACGTCAAAAATGACTTGTTGTAAGTTTCACTGCGATTAAAACATTGTGATGTACAGTGAGGCGTAATAATGTCAGCAAATATTGTGTAAACGATGAAACTGAACTGGTTTTTATTTTGATTATGATTAGGTCAATCTGTTGATTAACAAAGCGTCAAAGCGAACAATTTTAGGCCGACTAGCATTTTTTTAATTAAAAAGCGTTGACAGGTTTTACTTGCCCCCTATAATACGGCCCCACACAGCATGAGGTCGCTTAGCTCAGCTGGGAGAGCACCTCCCTTACAAGGAGGGGGTCACTGGTTCGAGCCCAGTAGCGACCACCATATCTTCACTGATGAAGATATTCTTATGTTGATTACATCCCAGGTCGCTTAGCTCAGCTGGGAGAGCACCTCCCTTACAAGGAGGGGGTCACTGGTTCGAGCCCAGTAGCGACCACCATGTAATCTGATAAAATGATGTGTAGAGTCCCAGGTCGCTTAGCTCAGCTGGGAGAGCACCTCCCTTACAAGGAGGGGGTCACTGGTTCGAGCCCAGTAGCGACCACCATTTCTCATAAATGTATTGGACTCAATAGTAAAATATCCCAGGTCGCTTAGCTCAGCTGGGAGAGCACCTCCCTTACAAGGAGGGGGTCACTGGTTCGAGCCCAGTAGCGACCACCATATTTTACTGCTTTATAGATTGATATTCCCAGGTCGCTTAGCTCAGCTGGGAGAGCACCTCCCTTACAAGGAGGGGGTCACTGGTTCGAGCCCAGTAGCGACCACCATATCAACTTAATCTATCTGCGTTATATCCCAGGTCGCTTAGCTCAGCTGGGAGAGCACCTCCCTTACAAGGAGGGGGTCACTGGTTCGAGCCCAGTAGCGACCACCATATTCCTCGTTATATTATCTAATTTAATCCAACTGCAATCTTTCTTAGGCAACTGCAATCTTATTTGATTACTCAATTTTATTTAGAATGCTCTAATGTTTCTTCTTGCAATCTCACTTTTTAACTTTCTTGATGTTCGGCCATAAAAAAGCCACTCAAATTGAATGGCTTCTATTAAAATCTGTAAATTACGGCATCAATCCAGCCCTAAAAAACCACCGGTTTGATGAGCCCAAAGCTGTGAGTAAATGCCATTGGCTTTAATCAACTCCTGATGAGTGCCTTGTTCTACAATTTTGCCTTGGTCTAATACAATTAAGCGATCCATTGCTGCAATCGTTGAGAGTCGATGCGCAATGGCAATAACCGTTTTACCTTCCATTAGTTGGTATAAAGACTCTTGAATTGCCGCCTCTACTTCAGAGTCGAGTGCTGATGTGGCTTCATCGAGCAGTAATATCGGCGCGTTTTTAAGTAACACTCTGGCAATTGCGATACGTTGACGCTGACCACCAGACAGCTTAACACCACGCTCGCCGACCTGTGCATCTAAGCCCTTATTACCAAAGGGATCGGTAAGCGTATCGATAAAATCAAATGCCTGCGCTTGAGTGATAGCTGCCATTAAGCGTTCTTTACTAGCGTGTGGGTCGCCATAGAGAATATTTTCGCGAATAGAGCGGTGCAATAGCGAAGTGTCTTGAGTGACCATGCCGATATTGGCGCGCAGAGAGTCTTGGGTGACATCGGTTAGGGGTTGATCATCAATAATAATTTGCCCTTGTTCAACATCATGAAAACGCATTAGTAAATTAACTAATGTTGATTTGCCTGCGCCTGAGCGGCCGACTAAACCCACTTTTTCTCCAGGCTTAATGTGCAGATCTAATGAATCAATAACGCCTTTTTTCTCACCGTAATGAAAACTCACTTGGTTAAAGTCAATTTTACCTTGATCAATCACAATATCTTTGGCGTCTGGTTTATCTTCAATTGCAATAGGTTTTGATAAGGTATTCATCCCGTCGGTAACGGTACCAATGTTTTCAAACAATGAGCTAATTTCCCACATTATCCATTGAGACATACCGTTTAAACGCAGTGCTAAACTCACGGCAATGGCAATAGCGCCAACGGTAATCGCGTTATCTGCCCAAAGCCAAATTGATACAGCAGCAATAGTGAATGCCAATAGATAATTAATGATTTGCACGGCAACGTTAATCACGGTCACTAAACGCATCTGGCCGTAAACTGTGTCTAAAAATAAACTCATACTGTCGCGTGCATAATCTGCTTCTTGCTTAGTGTGAGAGAATAATTTCACGGTAGAAATATTGGTATAACTGTCGACAATTCGGCCTGTCATGCTCGAGCGGGCGTCCGCTTGTTTAGCTGAAATGGCTTTTAATTTAGGCACTAACTTCCACTGGATAGCAACGTAGGCGATAAGCCAAACTAGCATGGGTAACATTAGCCTTACGTCTGCGCTGGCAATCATTACTAGCATTGAGGTGAAGTAAATTAAGATGTACATCAATACATCTAATAGCTTCATGACCGTTTCACGCACGGCTAATGAGGTTTGCATCACTTTTGTGGCAACTCGTCCTGCAAAGTCATCTTGATAAAAACTAATACTTTGCTTAAGCAGATAGCGATGCGCTTGCCAGCGAATGGCCATGGGATAATTTCCCAATAATGTTTGATGCACGATCGAAGCATGCAACCAAACAATAAACGGGATCACAACTAACACAATCACCGACATGCCAATAAGGGTAACGTGTTCGTCTTGCCATAAAGTTTGTGGATTTTTAGTGACTAACCAATCGACTAACTTACCCATAAAGCCAAATAGTGACACCTCTAATATCGCCAACGTAGCCGTTAATATCGACATTACAATTAAAGGTTTGCCAAAGCCGCGAGTATAATGACGACAAAATGCGTACAAGGTTTTAGGTGGTTGCGTCGGCTCTTCTGGCGGTAAGGGTTGGGTTAAGGATTCAAAAAATTTAAACATCTAATACTCTAACATCAATAGTGAGATTTCTGCTTACTAGGATAACGTATATACGTCAAATGTAATGCGTTAAATTGTTACTATTAATCTGCTGGTGGGCTCATCACGATTCAGTTCCGTTTTCCGCTAGTCGCAACGCAGTCATTTAGGTAGAGTTTGTTGGTACGTAAAAACGCACTTTTTAGCGCATATTGATTTTATGCTAAATGTTAACCTGTAATGATACTGGCCTGAGGAGAACGAATGACGAGTGAGCAAATGTCAGTAGACTGCCACATAGCACCCCAAGTGTGTCAGCAAGCTCGTTTGAGCCGCGATGCTCGTTTTGATGGCCAATTTTTTACTGGCGTACTGACTACCGGTATTTATTGCCGTTCAATTTGCCCCGCGCCAGCGCCGCATGAAAAAAACGTCCGTTATTTTGACTCCGCGATTAAAGCCGCTAATGCCGGGTTAAGGCCATGTTTACGCTGTCGACCCGATAGCGCACCAAGCTCCAATGCTTGGCGAGGCACGCAGACCACTCTTAACCGAGCATTAAGGTTAATTGAGCAAGGGTACCTTAATGGTGATAACGCGGCATCAGTGACCGATATTGCTGAAAAATTAGGTATAACGAGCCGTTATTTGAGTCAGTTGTTTAATCAGCAATTAGGAACGTCGCCAAAACGATTTGCTCAGTATCAGCAATTGATGTTTGCCAAACAGTTACTGCATCAAAGCTCACTTTCTATAACCGACATCGCCATGGCAGCGGGTTTTAATAGTATTAGGCGCTTTAATGAGGTGTTTCAACAACACTTACAACTCACGCCATCGGCTCTTCGTAAGCAGAGTCATACTGCTCAATCAGCGCAAGTTAACAGAGATAATCAATCCATGGCAGTGAATCCTATCACCTTGAGCCTAGCGTACCGTCCTCCTTTCAACTGGGAAAAAATGCTGCAGTTTTATGCGTTTCGTCAGGTGGAGCATATGGAGGTGATTAGTGATGACGGCTATATGCGTAGCTTTGCATTTGATGGTATTAATGGTGTTTTTGCTGCTAAGCACAATCACAAAAAGCCTCAATTAGATGTGAGCATTTATTTTGTGAATGCTCAAGACATTAAGCACTTGCATAACGTTGTAAAGAAAATCCGTGCAATGTTCGACCTTGACGCGGATATGCAGGTCATTGAACAGGCTCTCACCTCAATAACGTCACTTGGGGCGAATATTGATGTCGGCCTTAGGATCCCAGGGACAGGCAACGTGTTTGAAGCGGCATGCCGGGCTGTATTAGGCCAACAAGTGAGCGTGCAACAAGCCACTAAACTACTGAATACGCTTGTACAACATTATGGTGAACCACTTAGTCTGAATGGTAAAAACTGGCGACTTTTTCCGACACCCACGGCGATTGCCCAAGCATCACTGAATGAATTAAAAATGCCTAGCGCACGTAAATTAGCCTTAAACGCGCTTGGTAAATATGTTGCACAATACCCTGATTCAACTCCGCAAGATTGGCTGTCGGTTAAAGGGATTGGGCCATGGACCGTGGCTTATGCACAAATGCGAGGGCTGAGCGAGCCAGACGTGTTTTTAACTACAGATTTAGTGATAAAAAATAGGCTACACGCATTGCATCAATTGGCACAACGCCCTATTGAATCAACCAAATCCTATAGCCACATTGCTAAACACATTAGCCAGCAAGTTAGCCCGTGGGGCAGCTATTTAACGTTTCAGTTGTGGGATGAAAACCCCCTCAATTCAATAGAAGAATAACACTATGTCTATACCTCAAGTACAATCGTTTGTGTCTAGCCCTGTTGGGTTATTGTCACTAAAAGCTTCTGAGCAAGGTTTAACTCATTTACAAGTTGAGGATTTGGCTCAACTAAACCCTGTTGTTGTGGTTGAATCTTCAGTCAATCTCTTGCCAGCGACAAATGAAGCGTATTTACAGGCACAACACCACATTAATGACACAGTGGCACAATTAACAGAATATTTTGCCGGTATTAGGCAAAGCTTTAGTGTTAGCCTGGCACCAAAAGGAACCGAATTTCAACATCAAGTGTGGCAGGCTTTGCGTGAACTACCGTTTGGTCAGCATTGCAGCTATAGCGACATTGCCAATACGATTGGTAGGCCTAAAGCTGTTCGCGCGGTTGGGGCGGCCAATGGCGCCAATCCTATTGCGATTATCGTTCCATGTCATCGGGTGATTGGTAAAGGCGGTAAGCTCACCGGTTATGCTTATGGATTAGACATGAAACAATGGTTACTTAACATAGAGAAGACACAATAAAGTTAGGTAATTTATCTGACTGATGCGCTAAAGTGCGGTAAAATGCCCGATTGTTATCCCTTGTTGAGCGCATCTGATCCATGACACAAGCTTCATTAGCTACCACATTTGCTGAATTTGGTCTGCACACTCCGTTGCTGGCTAGATTGACCGAGCTTCAATATTTACAGCCTACTCCAGTACAAGCCCATACCATCCCAAGTATTTTATCTGGCCAAGATTTGCTGGCGGGTGCCAATACGGGCTCGGGTAAAACCGCGGCGTTTGCTTTACCAATATTGCAGCGGTTAATGGAACGTCATCGTGGTGCATCCACTAAAGGCAACCTTGTCAGTGCTTTAGTCTTGGTGCCTACGCGTGAGTTGGCTAAACAAGTTGCCGATAGTTTTAAATCTTATGCAGTACATTTAAATGGTGATATCAAAATCGTAGCAGCGTTTGGCGGCGTGTCTGTTAACACACAAATGCTTGCCTTACGTGGTGGTGCAGATGTAGTGGTTGCAACGCCAGGGCGTTTACTTGATTTAATTTCATCTAATGCTGTTAAATTATCATCTGTTGCAACATTGGTGCTCGACGAAGCAGACAGAATGCTCAGTTTAGGCTTTACCGAAGAGCTGTCGCAGATCATCGCCTTGCTGCCGAAGAAAAAGCAAACACTTTTATTTTCAGCAACTTTCCCTGAAGAAGTGCGTCAATTGACCCAAGCATTGTTGAATGCTCCGCTAGAAGTACAATTGCAAAGTGCTGAAGCTAGCACGTTAGTGCAACGAGTCATGACGGTTAATAGAGAGAAAAAAACGGCGTTATTAGCTCACTTACTTCAACAGCATCAATGGCGTCAGGTGTTGATTTTTGTGAGTGCCAAAAATGGCTGTAATCATTTGGCACAAAAATTAGCTAAACGCGGTATTAATGCTGACGTTTTTCATGGCGATAAAGCACAAGGTGCACGTAGCCGAGTGCTTGAAAGTTTTAAAGCCGGTGAGATACAGGTGTTGATTGCAACCGACATCGCCGCCCGTGGTTTAGACATTGAAAAACTGCCTGTTGTAATTAATTTTGACTTACCACGCAGTCCAGCAGATTATATGCATCGCATTGGCCGAAGTGGCCGTGCAGGTGAGGTAGGTTTAGCGTTGACCTTGCTATCGCATGATGAGTATCATCACTTCTCAGTTATTGAGAAAAAGAATAAAATTCGTCTTGAACGAGAGCAAGTTAGCGGATTTGAAGCTGACGAAAATATGCCAGACACAGTGTTAGAGCAACCTAAACCCGTTGCCAAACCTGAAGGCGCAGGTAAAAAGAAACGCAAAAAATTACCCCCAATTAATGTTGATATTTGGGCAAAAAAACCAGATAAGTAGTAGGTAATATGAAACATATTTTTTGGTTAGTTGATGGTCAAATCGCAGGTCGCAGTGGTCCAAATAAAGATGCATGGGACTTAGCAGAGTTAAAACAAGCCGGATTTGGCGCCATAGCATCATTAAATAATGGTGAAGGTTGTGACACTGTTGCCATGGCAGAATTAGGTTTTAAACATAAAGTCTTTAATTTACCTGATAACATTCCACCTAAACCACAAGACTTAGCCGTTTGTGCTGAGATTTTGCCACAAGTTTTGGCATTTATACGTCAATGTGAAGCAGAGCAATTACCAGTGTTATTGCATTGTCGCTCAGGCATCAACCGTACTGAAATGGTGATGGCCTATTACATAATGGAAAATGGTGCCGCCCCTGTACATGCAGTAAGCCAGGTACGAAATGCCAGTGGTTTAGCATTTGATGCAGATGGTTGGGACCAATTTGTTTATGATGTACTTTACGAGCTACAGTCTGCTTCAAATTAACATGGTGAGCTAGGGTCATTTTACGATAAGGAAACAGACAATAAATCTTGCTGATATATCGTCTGTTTCCTTTATTTTTGTCATTTTTATCCCCAAAAAGTTTGTATTGTGATCAGTGCTTGCTAAAGACACCCTGAACGTTGACGATAAATGCTATAGTGGAACTGCAAGCTTTCATTTAGAAGGGGAAACGATGAGCCAAAAAACGAGCAAAGCGAATCAATCGCAAGGTTTATTGCTTTTTAGATTGAACCACACTCAACAATTTGCGTTGGGCACCTTGAAAATTCGTGAGCTCGTTCCCTTTACCCCACTGACTAAAATCCCTCATTCACATCCTGCCATTATGGGTGCTGCTACAATTCGCGGTATGACTATACCTGTTATTGATATGGCTGCTGGTATTGGTTTTAAACCGGTAACAGAACAAGAACGTAAAGACTGCTTTATTATCATTACAGATTGCCAAAGGATGGTGATTGGTTTTTTAGTACGAGCGATCGATAAAATCATCGAATGTAACTGGCGCAATATTGAAGCCCCTTCTGATAATTTAGGCAAAAATGCCTTTTTAACCGGTGTGACTCGGTTTGATGATCGTTTAGTACAATTGCTGGATGTGGAGCTTCTGTTATCAAAAATATTTCCTGATGATCCGATCGCAAGCCGAGCCATATTGACCGATGTTCAACGCGAAAAACTCAAACCGCTGCGAATATTATTGGTTGATGACTCAAAAGTGGCCCGCAAGCAATTGTCTGACGCATTAGATTCGATAAATATTGCTTATCAAGTGACTGCTGATGGGCGGGATGCTTTGCAAATGATGATACAAGCCGCCGAACAGCGCGCGCCTATTGATTTATTGGTTAGTGACATTGAAATGCCTGGTCTAGATGGGTATGAGTTGGCTTTTGAAGTAAAAAATAACCCGCTTATTGCAAGTGCTTATATTATTTTGCATACCTCACTTTCAAGTGAAATCAGTGTAAGCCAAGCTAAACAGGTTGGCGCAAACGAAGCATTAACAAAGTTTGATGCCAAAGAATTGATTGAAGCCATGCTGCGAGGGGCTCAAGCTAAGCATTAACGGCGTTGTTTAATTGCTGGGATGTGCTGACTTTTAATTTTTTTGCAGCGACTTGTTGCTCATTTAGACAAGGATTATTTTGATTACTAGGTGGTAATTCATTGTCCGCCCTTAATTCGTTTTTATCTCGAATATCGTTCACCCTGCAACGTTCTACTCGCCCGAGTAAAAATAATATTTTTGATGTTTTTTGCCCCCAAGATGGTTAACAATTTATTTTCATCTTTTATAAGAATGTCTCATTTTGTGTGCTCTTAAGCAGAAAAAGCTGAATTTTTTTATTCATTTGAGTTATGCACTAGACTTCTTACGTTCCATCCTGATATATAGCTACAAGGCTTTTTGGTGCATGGCACTGAGTATTTGTCCCGGAGTAATGTAATAACGTTATTTCTGAAATCAATTATTAACCTTATGTTGAGTTACATTGTTAACAAGGATGCCAACAACATGAGTGTTTTCAGGAATATCGGTTAGGTTGTACCTCATTGATATAATGACGACAGTTGTTTTATTCGTACCACCGTTTTAACCACGACATGACTCAGCGCCATTACTAACGAATAAAAGCCATTAATATAATAATCATAGGTTAAACAATGAATCAAAAAACATCACTGCTAGCACGAATTGCTAGTGGTAGCTTAGTGCTAAAAATTATTGGCGGGATCATCTTGGGTGTGATTTTAGCCAGTGTTTCAACAACCGGTGCACAGAGTGTGGCTTTTTTAGGGTCACTATTTGTCGGCGCACTGAAAGCCATCGCACCCGTGCTGGTATTTGTATTGGTCGCATCATCAATTGCTAACCAAAAGAAAGACAGCCACACCAATATGCGTCCAATTATTGCTTTGTATCTTTTGGGGACTTTTGCCGCAGCATTGACGGCAGTGATATTCAGTTTTGCTTTTCCAACGACGTTAATGTTGGCGACAGGTATTGAAGGCTCTAATCCACCTCAAGGCATAACCGAAGTCCTTAATACCTTATTGTTCAAAATTGTTGATAATCCAGTAAATGCCTTATTAACAGGTAATTACATTGGTATTTTAGTCTGGGGTGCGGGTTTAGGTATTACCATGCATCATGCTAGCGACAGCACTAAACAAATGCTGGCAGACTTAAGTGATGCTGTGTCTAACATTGTACGTTTTGTTATTCGCTTAGCACCAATTGGTATTTTTGGTTTAGTTGCGGCAACATTTGCAGAAACGGGCTTTGATGCATTAGCGGGTTATGCCCAATTATTGGTGGTGTTAGTCGGTGCGATGTTATTTATTGCATTGATTATTAATCCAATGATCGTTTACGCAAAAATTAAACGAAATCCATATCCATTAGTATTTAAATGTCTACGTGAAAGTGGGGTGACTGCCTTTTTCACACGTTCTAGTGCGGCCAATATTCCAGTTAATATGGCATTGTGCGAACAGCTCAATTTGCACAAAGACACTTACTCTGTATCTATTCCATTGGGCGCGACCATTAATATGGGCGGTGCAGCAATTACGATTACCGTATTAACCCTAGCAGCTGCACATACCCTAAATATTCCAGTCGACTTTATGACTGCGTTATTACTCAGTGTTGTGGCTTCAATATCAGCCTGTGGTGCATCAGGAGTTGCTGGTGGGTCTTTATTACTAATTCCGTTAGCCTGTAGTTTGTTTGGTATTTCTAACGATGTTGCAATGCAAGTTGTCGCCGTAGGCTTTATTATTGGAGTGATCCAAGACTCAGCTGAAACTGCATTAAACAGCTCAACTGACGTTATCTTTACCGCTGCAGCATGTGAAGCTGCTGAAGCGAAAGAGGCGGCTCAAATAAGTTAAAGTACTATATTTGTTTGTGCACAAAAAATGCCGGCCTATAGAATATTTATGGTGCCGGCATTTTTGTATTTGTTTGTCGCGAACAAGATTAGAAAGGATGCTGACTAAAAAAAGTCATTTCTATTTGGGTGTATGGGTGCGTTATCGTTAATGATTGTGCGTGCAAATTAAGCCGCTTACTAGCATTAATTGTAGCTTCATCAGCATAAAACTCATCGCCTAAAATAGGGTGGCCAAGTGCAAGCATGTGCACCCTGAGTTGATGAGTACGCCCAGTATGGGGTTTGAGCTCCATCAGTGTTGTTTGCGCTCGTTGTTCAAGTACACGAAAATAAGTGAGTGCTGCCTTACCTGTTTCTGTGGTCATTTGAAATGGAGGGGAATCAGGGTTTGGCCCTAACGCAAAGTTCACTTTACCTTCTAATGTTTGCATATGCCCGCTGACTTCTGCGACATACACTTTTTTAGCTTGGCGATGTTGAAATTGCGTTTTTAGGTTTGATTCAGCTTTTTTGTTACGAGCAAAAATCATGATACCAGACGTGTCACAATCTAAGCGGTGAATTAAAATTGCCTCTGGATAAACTTGCTGTAAGCGAGTGATGGCGGTGTCATGAGTGTCTGGCGAACGACCTGGATTTGACAATAATCCTGACGGTTTATTAATCACAATAATATCACGGTCTTTATAACGAATGTCCAACCAAGGAATAGACGGCGGTTGATAAGTAAAGATGTGCATGGTGAGATTGTCTCTTCAATAAACGCAGGTTGTGCCTGATTGCTTTCGCGCGCATCTTACCAAAATTTTTTCAGTAACGAAAATAAGAAGATTATGTGCTGGCTAGCCATAAACGCAATGACATGCCCCATCTGCTGGTGGCTCCAGATGTCATAAAGCGGATTTGATTTTTGTTATCAATGATAAAAATCGAGGGCAGTGCAGTTGCGCCCCATTGTTGGCTTAAGTTGTCTTCAGCTAATTGATTGATCACATCAAATTGGTAATTATGTTGCTGCATAAATGTACCAATGTCAGCATTTGAGCCAGAAGCTACTGCGACTGATATAACGCGATAATTTTGAGTGTTGGCCACGCTGTTGACCATAGGCGAGGTGACTTTGCATACCGGGCACCAAGTCCCCCAAAAATAGACTAAGGTTGCTTTGTCAGTGCTGCTTTGTTGCCTGGGATAAAAAAAAGACACCTCACGACCATCGATTAAAGGGCTATTGATAGGAAATGCGGTGCCGGTGAGCATGTCTCGCTGTAAATAGCTACTAATTGCATACAAGACAGTGGCGAATATGAGTAAGTCCCGCAGTGATTTCAACCAAAACCGGGGGGAGACAGCCCGTTTTTTCGCTCTACTTAGTGGCCCTGTTAACCAGTTTGTCATCAGTGTCTCGCATTTAATCTAACGTTTGAGGTAAATATTGACTGGGTGTTTTACGGCTGTATATTTTGCTGTAAGCCATTAATTGTGGATAAAAAGTTCTAAAAGCAATTTCAATGTCAACGTAAAGTTTATCCACATCTCGGATCGCGTGGTCAAATAACTCGGGTTTTGACAGTCTTTTACTCACCCCTTTGATCGCTTGATTTAATCCTTGCTTTGTTTGGTAACTGGTCAGCCAATCTTGTTGAATAATGTTAGTCGAGATTGCTTGCAAAGTGGCTGGTAATTCTTCGGTGCTATTAAGTTCTTGGTAGGCTTTTTGACAAAACACATCCAATTTTTGATGATGATATTCTTCCCAATAAAAGGCGAGATAATGGTCAAATGCTAAATCGATTAGCACTGGCGCCACTCTTCGCGAGGTTTTAGGGAATTGTTTCAATAAATCGATAATAATTTCATGGTTATCGGTGATTTGGTCTATTTGGCGATGCAACCAAATGCCTTGCTGAAGATGTTTTGGATGATTTTCTATTTTGCCTTTGGCAAAATCACCGCATAAATTGGCGATTAAATGGGTGTTGCTGATGTCAGCTAAATGTAAGTGTGCTAAAAAGTTCATATTTTGTGCTTCTAATTTTATTATTTTACAGTATGATACTAGCCGTTTGTAACAAAACATTACATTGTTGACTGCAATTAAGTTCCAATCATAACGCTTTACGCTTAAATGTCATGGAGTATTATGTTCCGTGTTGATTTGGATAAAACAAACATTATAAATTTGTTGAATATAATCGAAGGTTAATTTTAGGGATCAAGGATGATGAAAGACTGGTTAAAAAAAATATTCGGTAGGCAGCCAGCAACGAAAACCAATAAAGTACAGATTGATATGCGCTACGAAGTGCATACATTTAAATCAAATGAGACCGACGCTCAAAATAAAGTATCCCAGAGCTTTAGCAAGGTTGATGCAACTTCTCCTCAAAAGCCGACAAAATAATCAGTAAACTTGATCTTAACGTGCGCTCGCCATAGACTAGCGGCCGTTTTTACTGTTGAGATATGATTATGCGCGTTGCTGACTTTTCTTTTGACCTTCCAGATGAACTTATTGCTCGTTATCCGACTGCACAACGCAATGCGTCGCGTCTATTAACCCTTAATGGTGTAAATGGACAGCTAGCGGATAAGCAATTTACTGATTTACTTGAGCTGATTAACCCCGGTGATTTAATGGTGTTTAACAACACCCGCGTGATCCCAGCGCGTTTATTTGGCCAAAAAGCCACTGGCGGTAAGCTTGAGATTTTAGTTGAACGCATGCTCGACGACACACGTATTCTTGCTCATGTTCGCAGTTCTAAATCGCCTAAAGTCGATGCGTTAATTAATTTAGACGCTGGCTACCAAATGAAGATGTTGGCGCGTCATGATGCCTTATTCGAACTTGAGTTACTCGGTGATAACACCATTTTAGAGGTGCTTGAGCAAGTCGGTCATATGCCTTTACCTCCTTACATTGACCGCCCAGATGAAGATGCGGACAAAGAGCGTTATCAAACCGTGTATAACCAAACTCCTGGCGCAGTCGCTGCCCCCACTGCGGGTTTGCATTTCGATGATGCAATGTTAGCCGCATTGAAAGCTAAGGGGGTCAATATTGCTTTTGTGACCTTGCATGTCGGCGCTGGGACATTTCAGCCGGTGCGTGTCGATAATGTACTCGAGCACAAAATGCATTCTGAATGGGCTAATGTTCCGCAAGATGTTATTGATTTAATTGCACAAACTAAAGCCCGTGGCCATCGAGTTGTTGCAGTTGGTACAACCTCTGTCCGCTCACTAGAGAGTGCAGCTCGCGCTTGTGGTGATGCACCACTGGAGGCATTTAGCGGTGATACTGATATCTTTATTTACCCGGGTTTCACATTTAAAATTGTTGATGCAATGGTGACTAATTTTCATTTACCGGAATCAACATTAATTATGTTACTAAGCGCATTTGCTGGATACGATGAGGTGATGAGCGCATATCAACACGCCATTGCACAAAAATATCGCTTTTTTAGCTATGGCGATGCCATGTTTGTGACGAAAAAAGCCCCCTAAACCTCGAAATTGATTTACAATATGCCCCAACAAACGCCCGCTAATAGTGGGCGTTTTGATGTTTTAATGTGTTCTTAACCTTGAAGCATTAAAATTTGCCCTCATTACTATAGAAACTAAACAAGTCAGACTGTTTATCTGGCAAGGTGATTTATGAAATTTGAATTAGACACAACAGATGGACGTGCGCGTCGCGGCCGTTTGATATTTGACCGTGGTACGGTAGAAACTCCGGCATTTATGCCAGTAGGCACATACGGTACCGTTAAAGGGATGACCCCTGAAGAAGTCCGCGCCACAGGAGCTGACATCTTATTGGGCAATACCTTCCATTTATGGTTACGTCCAGGTGAAGAGATCATGCGTAAGCATGGTGACTTACATGACTTTATGAACTGGCAACGTCCAATATTGACTGATTCGGGTGGGTTTCAGGTGTTTAGCTTAGGCGACATTCGTAAAATCACTGAGGAAGGCGTGCATTTTCGCTCGCCAATCAACGGCGAAAAAATCTTTTTAGACCCAGAAAAGTCAATGCAAATTCAGGATTCATTAGGCTCAGACGTTGTCATGATTTTTGACGAATGTACGCCTTACCCTGCAACGCATGACGAAGCGCGTAAATCGATGCAAATGTCATTACGTTGGGCCAAGCGTTCACGCGATGAGTTTGACCGTTTGGAAAACCCAAATTCACTGTTTGGTATTATTCAGGGCGGTGTTTATGAAGACTTGCGCGATGAAAGCGTAAAAGGCTTACTTGATATTGGCTTCGATGGTTATGCTGTGGGTGGCTTAGCTGTGGGTGAGCCTAAAGAAGATATGCACCGCATTTTAGAACATGTTTGTCCGCAAATTCCTGCTGATAAACCACGTTATTTAATGGGTGTGGGTAAACCAGAAGATTTAGTTGAAGGTGTGCGTCGTGGCGTAGATATGTTCGACTGTGTTATGCCAACACGTAATGCTCGTAATGGTCACTTATTTACCAGTGAAGGGGTAATTAAAATCCGTAACGCGCGTCACCGTGATGATACTTCACCATTAGACGCTAAGTGTGATTGTTATACCTGTAAAAACTATTCACGCGCTTATTTATACCATTTAGATCGTTGTAATGAGATTCTAGGTGCGCGTTTAAACACCATTCACAACTTACGTTACTATCAAATGTTGATGGAAGGTTTGCGCGGCGCAATTGAGACAGGTACATTAGACGCCTTTGTGAAGGAGTTCTATACCAGTCTTGGTCGTGAAGTACCTGAGTTAGTCGATTAATTTTAACCAATAAGAAGAGAGAACTATGTTAATTTCAAATGCTTATGCAAGCCCAATGGGTGGCGCTGCCGGTGGCGAAACCATGCAATTAATTTTTATGCTTGTCATGTTCGGGTTAATTTTTTACTTCATGATTTTCCGCCCTCAGTCAAAACGTGTTAAAGAACACAAAAATTTGATGGCATCGATTTCAAAAGGTGACGAAGTATTAACCAGTGGTGGTATTTTAGGTAAAGTGACCAAAATCAGTGAAGAAAGTGATTATGTGTTACTGGCCATCAATGATAACAACCAAATTACCATTAAAAAGGATTACATCGCAGCGGTATTGCCAAAAGGTTCTATCCAGTCGTTATAAGCCAAGAGGGCTATGGTGTGTTAAATAAATACCCAATGTGGAAAAACATCATGGTGGTGCTTATCATCGCCATTGGTGGTTTTTATGCCATACCGAATCTGTTTGGTGAAGACCATGCAGTGCAGGTTGTGGCAACTCGTGGTGCTGAGGTTAATGCTACAACTCAAGCCAATGTTGTGCAAATGTTAGAAGGCAAAGGCATTGCGATTAAGCGTGCAGAGCTTGAAAACGGGCAATTGTTAGTTCGCGTACAAAATGCAGAGCAACAATTACTGGCTAAAGAAGCCATTGCAGAGCAACTTGGGCAAAAATTTACAGTAGCACTGAACTTAGCGCCGGCAACCCCCGAATGGCTTGAAGCTGTTGGCGGTTCGCCGATGAAGTTAGGACTTGATTTACGTGGTGGTGTTCACTTTTTAATGGAAGTGGACATGGGCGAAGCTATTCGCAAAATGGAAGAAGCCAAAGTGGCTGATTTTCGTAGCCAACTACGTGAAGAAAAAATCCGTTATGCAGGTATTCGTAAAACCCCAAAAGGGATTGCGATTAAGTTTCGTGATGCTGACACAGTTAGCAAAGCTGAAAACTACTTAAAAACCCGCAGTAATGACATGGTCTATACCGACGCGAGTACTGATAAAGAGTTTATCTTACTGGCAACCATGAGTGATGTTTACCTTAAGCAAATTAAGGAAGAAGCTTTACAGCAAAACATTACTACTATTCGTAACCGTGTGAATGAGCTTGGTGTTGCAGAGCCTGTTGTTCAACGTCAAGGCGCTGAGCGTATTATTGTTGAGCTACCTGGCGTGCAAGATACTGCGCGCGCAAAAGAGATTCTAGGTGCGACTGCATCTATTGAGTTTCGTATGGTTGACGACAATGCAGACGTTAGTGCTGCTGCAAGTGGCCGCGTGCCAGCTGGTGCTGAAGTATATCAGCGTCGTGAAGGCGGCATTGTTGTATTAAAGAAAGAAGTGATGTTAACCGGCGATCATATCACGGGTGCACAACCTACTTTTGATGAATACAGTCGACCACAGGTAGCGATTAATCTTGACGCAAAAGGCGGCACGATTTTCTCGAACGTAACCAAAGACAATATTGGTAAACCAATGGCAACATTGTTTATCGAATATAAAGACAGCGGCCTACGTAATCCTGATGGCACCGTTAAAATGACCAAGATTGAAGAGGTTATTTCGGTTGCGACCATTCAAGCCCGTTTAGGCCGCAATTTTGTGATCACAGGCCTTGAACACAGCGAAGCACAAAGCCTAGCGTTACTTCTACGTGCAGGTGCATTGATTGCGCCAGTAACGATTGTAGAAGAACGCACTATTGGCCCAAGCCTCGGTGCTGAAAACATCGAAAACGGTGTTCAAGCAATGGTATGGGGTATGGTTGTTGTACTTGTCTTCATGATGATTTACTACCGTGCATTTGGTTTTATTGCCAACCTTGCATTGATGGCAAACTTGATCATGGTTGTGGGCGTGATGTCGATGATCCCAGGTGCGGTATTAACGCTACCAGGTATTGCAGGTATGGTGCTTACCGTAGGTATGGCGGTTGACGGAAACGTGCTTATTTTTGAGCGTATTCGTGAAGAAATACTCGGTGGCCGTAGTGTTCAACAAGCTATCCATGAAGGTTATGGTAATGCGTTTTCAACCATTGCCGATGCTAACATCACTACCTTTATGACTGCGTTGATTTTATTCGCCGTCGGTACCGGTGCGGTGAAAGGTTTTGCTGTTACCTTAATGATAGGTATCGCGACGTCGATGTTTACAGCCATTGTTGGCACACGCTCAATCGTGAATGCGATTTGGGGTGGTAAGCGCGTCAAGTCATTGTCTATCTAAGGGAGAAGTTGAATATGTTTCAGTTATTTTCAGTAAATAAAACAGTCGACTTCCTTCGTCATGCAATGCCAATCAGTATTATGTCGATGGTGCTAGTGATTGCTTCTTTTGTATCGCTTGGCGTACAGGGCATTAACTGGGGGCTAGACTTTACCGGTGGTACGGTTGTTGAAATGGAGTTCTCTGCTCCTGCCGACTTAAATGCACTACGTGCAACCATGACGGCAGATGAAGCAAAAGGCGCAGTGGTGCAGAACTTTGGTTCGAGCCGCGATGTGCTAGTGCGTTTACCTGTACTAGAAGATCTTAAAAGTGATGCTCAAGTTGAGGCTGTATTAGCCGCGGCGCAGTCAATTGATGCAGGCGTTGTGCAAAAGCGTGTTGAGTTTGTTGGCCCACAAGTGGGTAAAGAATTAGCAGAGCAGGGCGGCCTAGCGGTTATTGTTGCCTTAATTTGTATTCTTATCTATGTGTCATTTCGTTTTGAATGGCGCTTGGCTGCAGGTTCTGTAGCGGCACTTGCTCATGACGTGATTGTGACTTTAGGGATATTCTCGGTGTTACAGTTAGAGTTTGACTTAACTGTTTTAGCGGGATTATTAACGGTTGTGGGATACTCACTTAACGATACTATCGTTGTGTATGACCGTATCCGTGAAAACTTCTTAAAAATGCGTAAAGGCACGCCTGAAGAAATCGTCAATACGTCTATTACTCAAACCATGAGCCGTACGGTGATTACTACCGGTACGACCCTGATTACTGTGATAGCGTTATTCCTTAAAGGTGGCACCATGATCCACGGCTTTGCGACAGCATTGCTACTGGGTATTTTTGTAGGTACATACTCATCGATTTATGTGGCCAGTTATTTAGCCATTAAATTGGGTATTAACCGCGAGCACATGCTGCCTGTAGAGATTGAAAAAGAAGGTGCTGATCAACCTTCAATGATGCCTTAAAACGCATTGTAAAAAGCCTTAACAATAAACCCCAGCATTGCTGGGGTTTATTTTTGGGTGATAGGCGTTTATTGAAACTATTGTTGTTGCTGATGTTGCTGATGTTGTTGCTGAATGTGTCGCTCACACGCTTTAAGTACAGTCTGGTACCATGGTGCATTGATATCAATAATCAAAGCTTCCCAGCCATCAGTGCCAAGTATCTCAATAGAGGTGATTGACAGTATCTTGGTCATCTTAGCGTTAACCCTAAAGGTACCCACTTTAGTATCAATACGGCTGATGTTAATGCTCATTGCCAGCGATTTATTGTTCATCTGTTACAAATGCAGTCCTAGTTCCCCCGCTTTTATTTGTACGACAGTAGCGCTTTTATCAGCTTGTGGGGCATAAACTCCTGTGCCTGTCATTGCAATGTGATTAACATTCTGGCCAATCAGTTTACTGCCGACATCTTTTGATGTTTCAGGACGACTAATTAAATAACCTTGAATGCAATCTATGCCTAGTTTTTTCACAAGTTCAAATTGCGGCGCCGTTTCTACCCCCTCTGCAACAATCTTTAAATCAAGCGTTTTGCCTAGGTCGCTTATAGAATTTAATATCTTTTCATATTTGGGGTTAATATTTGCTTGATCGATAAACAACTTATCAATTTTAATTACATCAACAGGAAGGTTTGCCAAAGTTGATAATGAGCTAAAGCCTGTGCCAAAGTCGTCTATTGCAATCAGTACCCCTAATTTACGCAATTTATCGAGGTCAGATATTACTTGTTCTGATGCATCAATAAAGCATGACTCTGTAATTTCAAGTAGTAGCGCTTTGGGTGGTAATCCGACCTTATTTAAGGTTTCTATAATCCAGTCATGTAATGGAACATGTGCTAATTGAACCCCAGAAATATTGACAGACATACGAACTTTATTCATGCCTGCATTGTACCAGGCGGCCATTTGGCGGCAGGCTTCAATGAGGATCCAGTTACCCAGTTCTAAGATTAAATTGGAGTCTTCTGCGATAGGAATAAATTCGGCAGGAGAAATCGACCCCTCTGTTGGGTGATGCCAACGTACCAGACATTCAAAATAATCAATGCTGAAATCGTGCACATCCACAATAGGCTGAAAAGATAAACTGAAGTTTTGACTGGCCATAGCAAGGCGCATTTCTTCAAGCAAGTAGTGATAGCGGCGCATTTTATTGCCCATTTCGGGTGAATAAACGCGGTAAATACCTCTGCCATCGGTTTTGGCTCGGTACATAGCCACGTCGGCCATTTGCAATAATGTATTTGGGTTGGCAGCGCTGTCGGGATATACCGCAATCCCAATACTGGCGCCAATTTTAATTAATTTGTTACCGAGTACAAAATCACCTTCTATTTCTTGTAATACGTTTTGTGCCACTTCTATTGCGAGATTGTCGTTATGTAGATCTTCAATAAAAATCGAGAACTCGTCTCCACCTAATCGCGACAAACTCAACTCTAAGCCTAATTCAGATGTAAAATGGCTGAGTTTACGATTGCGTACTACGGTTGCAAGTCGTTGAGATACCTGAATTAACACTTCATCACCAAAGCTGTGACCAAATGAGTCATTTACTTGTTTAAAACCATCTAGGTCTATAAACAATAGAGCCTGTTTTTTCTTTTGGGCTTGGGCCTGTTCAAGTTGGGTTTGTAAGTGCTGTAAATAGGCGTGGCGGTCTATCAACCCGGTCAATTTATCTTGATGTTGGCTTATGATGTTTCTGTGTTGTTGCTCATGTATTTGTTTGTTGAGTTCTATAAGGGCTAAACTCAGCTTTGAGATAGTATTTTGCTGCTCAACGTTAGGCGGGGTGATATTAAAAGCGGCGAGTAGTTTGTTGGTCTCGTTATTGACGACTTCTAATGAGTTATCCAGCTTTCTCTTTTGCCTGCGGGTAATATAAAACGGGATCCCGATAGCAAAACTGCCTAAAAGCAGCAAAGGCAAATTACTAAATAACATGATGTTGTTAAACGCGTCATTAAGGCTAATGACTTTTATTTGATTATCAATCTTTGACAATACAACGTAATTTTTTTGGTTGTCGGACACAATTTTATAATTCAATAACATGCTAGCCCAATGATCTGTTATGTGGGCGACATCTCGCTGATCAAATTGTTGTAAATTGACGTTGTTATTATCTCGATTAAAGACTTGTAAACTTTGGTTGAGCGTAAATATAACTAAAAGTGATAAACCGACTAATAAACTTAAAGAAAGTAAAATTATTTTGGATATCCGCATTCTATTTGCTCTTAATAGTCGGTTGTATATGCTCAAAAAAACGGTGTTATATAAAGTCATAATAATACCGTTGGCCCGTTAGTTTACAGTGTACTGTAAATGTAACATTTTAACAATTCAGTCAAGCTGTGCGTTTGATTTCTTAATTGTTTGATTAAAAACACTTATTAATATTAGTTACCGTTGCAAATTGACTTATATTTATCGCTATCATTTTCGAGTCAAGGCAATATTGCCAAATGTAATTGCGGACCATAAATTGCAGTACTAATTACTGACAAAATAATTAATGGCTAGTGCTTTTGTATCATTAAAATGCTTGTTTGTGTTTTAACAAGGCTGAAATGTATTCCGTTAAGCTATATTGAGTGTGACCATATATTCAGCTTGGCCGTTTTCAGTTGAGATAAACTCTCCTTGGCCAATGTAGTCAGTAAGATGTTGAGTACCTGAACCCGCGATAATACTGAATTGACTTTGAGCAACACCAGCGATAAACGTGCCGTTATGTTGCAGCATTATCTCTCCGGTTATTTCAGGCGTTGTTACACTTAAACGCTCTAATCCAGAAAACACAGCAGTAGTGTCTTTTTGATGTGACATCACATAGCAAATGTTTGCTGTGCCAGTGATATCTCCTGAATATGTTTGTGTTATGTGTGCAATTGTCTGTTTGCTGCCATCATCATGTTCAGCATAGGGCGTTTCATCCCATTGGGTAATTTGAAATACACCTTTTAAAACAATTTTTGCCATTGTTAATCCTTTACCATGATTTTTTGTTTGGTGGTTTAGATAACCTTAAGGTAATCACCGTTTAAGATAAATGTCCAATTTATAAACAACACTCGACAGAGTTTAGTTGACGAAGTAGGATGAAACAAATTTGCCAGCAAGAGCAATGCAGTAGGATAACGCATGGAACATCGAAAAGTATTATTAGCCGGTGGTAATTTGTTACAGGCTCACACATGGAAAGGACTACTGGAAACCAGTGGTATAGAGGTTGATCTTAAAGGCGAAGCATTGATTGGTGGTGTGGGAGGCCTGCCTATTGAAATGCAAACTGTTGAGTTGTGGGTAACAGATAGCCAACTTGCTGCAGCACAAACCCTGCTTGATTCTTTAGACGTTGAGAAACTACAATGGCAATGTGTTCAGTGCCATGAAATGAACGAAGGAAGCTTTGAACTTTGTTGGCAATGCAGTGCTCAAAAAAGTGAGATGCATAACGCGTAACGCGTCGTAAAATCCCGATAATAGTGTCTTTAATACTCGTGTCTGTTTATAATTTTTAAACCAATTGATAAACCTTTTTATCGGTTATGGCGTAGTTACTTTTCATCATACCGTAGCGTCATTTTATTGAAGGACTCATTATGCAAGCATCTCAAGCCTTTGCCAGTCTCGTCGAATCTGTCATGCCTCATATTAAGTTAATAACTATCGAACAATATCAACAACAAGACCAATGGCAACTTATCGACGTGCGCGAAGATAACGAATGGTTACAGGGGCACCTTCCAAATGCAAAACATTTAAGCCGTGGCATTATTGAGCGTGATATTGAGCATCGTTTTCCAGATAAGACTACGCCGATTTTGCTTTATTGTGGTGCAGGGCAAAGAGCCGCGTTAGCGGCTTATAATCTTCAATTAATGGGTTATACACATGTGGCCTCAATGGTTGGTGGCTATCGTGCTTGGATCCAACATCAATTTCCTATCGTTCAAGATTGAGATATAAATGCAATATTTTCCACTGTTTGTTGATACACAAGGTTTACGTGTTTTACTTGTTGGTGCAGGCGAGGTTGCTACCCGAAAACTCGATTTATTATCGCGAACGGATGCCATCATTCATGTTGTAGCCCCTGAAGTTGCCAAAGACATTGAAATGTACCATCAACAAGGGCGTATTCGGTTATCTCGACGTGTTGTTACCCAAGATGATATTGCTAATATTGATATTGTGTATTTAGCCACCGCAAACGAGCAGTTGAATATGGATTTTGCTGACTTGGCAAATGAACGGGGAATTTGGGTTAACGTGGTTGATAATCCATCTTATTGCCGTTTTATCACACCTTCAATCGTTGACCGCGGCCGTTTAGTCGTGGCCATAAGTACCGCTGGTGCCGCTCCAGTGTTTGCCAGAACCATTCGTTCTCGATTAGAAACCATGTTACCAGCAACGTTAGCACCTTTATTTGATTTTGTGGCTAGCAAACGCGAAGAAGTTCAGCAAACCTTAGCCGACGGTAAAGATCGTCGTCTATTTTGGGAGCGATTTTTTAACAGTAATCAAGACAAATTCGATAACCTTACCGAGCAACGCTATATTGATGCTTTTCAAGACATGACACGCCATGGCGAAATACTCTTACTGACAGAGCATACCCCTGCCTGTTTATTGCCGATAGCGGCTATGCCGTTATTGCAAAAGCTTGATGTTATTTATAGTGATGAGCCAGTTGATGATGATACAAATGAGTTACTACGTAGGGATGCAAACAGAACCAGCATGCCTAAACTGAGTGAAATTTCTCAACAATATGAACTAGGTGAGCGAATGTTGATTGTTGCCAATTCGGAGAAAATAGCCCAATTAATCGCTCATTTTCCGATAGCGAAACATTTGCGTCCCGGGGCTTTATAACGATTTCGTCTGTTTGATTTAACACGCCGAGTGTACTTTGTAGTAGACTCGGCTTTTTTATGTCTAGAGATCCCCTATGGCCACTAAAGCTACTGTTTTTAAAGTTGCACTTCAAATTGCCGATATGGACCGCCACTATTACGCAGATCATGCGTTAACCCTGGCGCAACACCCTTCTGAAACAGATACTCGTATGATGGTGCGTTTATTAGCGTTTGCATTAAATGCATCAGACACTTTGGCCTTTAGTAAAGGTTTATGTGTTGATGATGAGGCTGAGCTTTGGGATAAGAGCTTAAGTGATGAGATTAATTTGTGGGTTGAGTTTGGCCAGGCCGACGAAAAATGGTTACGCAAAGCCTGTGGGCGTGCCAAACAGGTGATTTTATATACTTATGGTGGCCGTAGTGTGCCTATTTGGTGGCAACAAAATCAACAAGCACTCACTCGCTATGATAATTTATCAGTGGTTAACTTTCCTGAAGATGCGGTTAAGCAACTTGCAGTATTTGTGAACAGAAATATGGCGTTGCAGATCAGCATTAGCGAAGGGCAGGTTTGGTTTTCTGATAAAGACAATAGCGTATTAATTGAGCCAGAAAAACTTAAATAAGCATAATGCTCATAAGGTGTAGCAGCGTCATTTTAGCTGAGTTAAACCATTTCTCAAAAGTAAGTGCTCATTGTTGCCTACTCTCCGGTGAGCTAGTCAATTAAAGCCGTATTGCTTCACCAACATCCGTCTAAGAAGGGGACTATATTTGCCCTTCTTGGATCTCCTTCGCAGCTCTTGATAACGTGTTTGAACCACAAAGCCTAATAAAAATCACCTAATGCCCAGTTGGTACTTTTGATGTGGAAGGACTCACAAATATTGTGATGGCAGAATGTTAAATATCGGCCATGTAAACACGTTTCTGGGTCATTACTGAAATAATCACCAGCTGGCACTGTAATATTTTTATCGGAAAGGGTTGTGGTGTTTTATCTTTTTAAACTGACTTTTTTACGCCTATTACAGCCATTAACATTTAAATGTGAATTTAATCTTAATATTGACATTATTAACAAAGTTTAATCTTTTAAGGTATTGTACTAATAAAAACTCAGGCAGATAATCTAAGCGTGTTTTAAACGCTTTAAAACGTCCCATGCATTTGATTTGTATGGTTTTATTAATATTGAGTTTCGGTTGTAGATTAAGGATGTTGTTGTGAAGAAGTTGGCACTATACCCGGTAGAAAAAATCGACGAATTAACCTCGCCAGAAGCACATGAAGATATCTCGGTCTTGTCGTCGGCAGTTAATATTTTTACTGATTTTAAGAAGGTGACCCCATTAGTCATAGAATCAAACTCTTCTGCTGTAGAGGTAGAGAGCTTGATGCAAAAATCTCACGTTAAACTTAAATTAGTGATTAATAAAAACAATGAATTTTTGGGGTTGATCAGTTTTGAATCGTTACATAATCAAGAAATATTAAAGCGAGTGGCAGAAGGGCATCAACGTGAGCAGCTTAAAGTCACCGATTTTATGATCCCAAAAGACAGGCTCAAAGCAATTGATTACGATGATTTAAGCTATGCCAAAATCGGTGATGTTATTGCAACATTGCAATCTGCAGGACAACAGCATTGCTTGGTAGTGGATAGAAAACATCATGCAATTAGAGGTGTATTGTCTGCTAATGACATCGCCAGAAGATTAAAATTAGCAGTCGATGTTAGTACGCCGACTTCATTTGCTACTATTTTCGATGTGATCACTAAAATTCAACAACCAGCAATGTTGAATACCCAGTAAAACTGTTTTATCCCCTAAAACTTAACCTATAAAAAATAGCCACATGAGTGGCTATTTTTGAGCGAGTAAATGGTTATTGGAAACTTAAGCTCCAAGTATCGATATATCCGGTATCTCGTCTTGCACTGTCAACAGCCTTGAGTGACCAAATACCACTTGATTCAACACCTGTCATATTTGCAGAATAGGTCTGGTTAATATTATCTGTGCCGCCTCCAGTCTTGTTATGCAACACAACCGTTTGACCTGTTGGGCTTACAAGTTGAATTGTTAAGTCACCAATATAAGTGTGAACAACGCCTACCGACACGGAAACCGTTCCAGAGTCGCCAGTACGAGTTACTGTAATCGGACTCGTAATGCCTGTGGTGTTGTTATCTGGGATAGTATAGTTATTTGTATTGGTGTATGTTGCCGCGCCACCAGTGCCACCACCTGATGTCGATTCAGTGTAATTAGCCACTAAGCTTACGCCACTAAACGCACTGTAACCTTGTACCATTACATAATAAGTGCCAGCTTGTGCTGTCGATATTGGGCATGATTCTGCATTACCGCTTTTCCATGGTCGACAATCATAGCTACTGGTTGTTGGGGATGCGCCATACTGTACATATAAATCTGCATCGCCTGTACCACCGCTCATGGTAAAACTTAAGTTTGTAACGCCTGCTGGTACGTCAAATGAATAGTAGAGCTCATCATTCTTGGCGCCTGCTAAACCGGTTTTGGCTACACCTTTAACCAGAACATTATCACCAGAACCTGTTCCAGGATCAGTAGGGCCATTACAAGATTCATCTAGGTAAGCTTTTGCTGCAGTTGCGTTTACCATACCAAAGCCAGTTTTGTTATCACGGCCTGCAACATTCAAATCATCGGCTGTAGCATTTAACGCTGAACGGATTTGAGCTGCGCTACATTCAGGATGATAACTCCAAACTAAGGTAGCAACACCTGAAACATGTGGTGTCGCCATTGATGTGCCATTGTAATATTCATAATCTTGATTACCTAAGTTAGATACCGTTACTGTTTGGCCTATTTTAGCTTTTAAGGCTAAGCCTGTAGTGCGGTCAACTGACATGGATGGGATTAATATTTCACTATTGGCATCGACTAAAAATGGATTCTGTAAACCTGGCAGTGCGGTATTACTGTATACAATAACGCCACTCGCCCCAGCAGTTTTACACGCCTTAACAGCATTAATTTCAGGGTAGCTTGTACCTTGGTTGCCAATACGTTCAACCAAACAGATTTTGTTGCTCATGTTGCCACAATTAAAGCTTGTACCATTGACCGAGCACTCTGCTAAAACTGCGGTTGCACTTGCATTAATTGGCGCGGCAGCATAACTGCTACCTGATGGCGTTAGGCGATTATGCGGAACAACGCCATTGTTAAAGTATGATTGGCCTGCAATGATAATATCGGCTGTACGGCCCTCACCGACAGTGACAGTCGATAAAATGGCCTCTCCTGGACCCGAGATTTCAACCTGATCGGTATATTGTGAAAATGCAGCATGATCGCGATTACTATCAACCGCTGCAACTGACACGACACTGTCGTATGAGGCTGGGTAACTGTAACTGCTGTCGCCAGCATTACCTGCTGCAGCAATCAGTAACACTCCATTGTTATAATGGGTGTTTAATGCATTGCGCTCAGTGGTGCTTGAACCGCTACCACCTAAGCTCATGGTGACAACATTGGCGCCACCTGAATTCACGCAGGTATCAATTGCTGACACTAATGAAGATGAATAACCCCAGCCAGCTTCGTTAAACACTTTAACAACATGAATATTGGCATTTTGATTTGGCATAACACCTACTACGCCTTCATTGTTAGCAATAGCGGCAATCGTACCTGCTACATGCGTGCCGTGGGCATTATTATTGCCAGGTTGATACCAGTTACCCGTGCCAGAGTTGTTTGTGCCTGTAACATTATTACCGCTTAAATCGTTGTGGCTTCGGTCGTAACCTGAGTCAATGATACAAATGCTGCGATTACCTGTCTGGCTGTCGCTGAGCACGGTTGCACCCACATAAGTTTGTCCCCAAGGTGTGGTTTCTGCTAATAGGCGACGGGGTAAATCTTCTTCGACATATTCTACATCTTGGCGTAAACGCAGTGCTTTAATTGAGGCGCTGTCGAGTTTTGCTGAATAACTATTGCTTCGACCAATTCGTTTCATCTCTCGAGCTTTGACACTGTTGAGTGCTCTTAGCTGAGTAAACACCTCATTTGAACGAGGTTGATAGTCCATGCTATTTAAATTTGTGTCATTGCTGGCACTTTGGCTGATGGCAATGTCGTTCATCACTTGTGCAGCATTGTCGTTTCTAAACTTCACAATATAGCGTTTAGGTAATGGTGATTGCTGTTCAATTTGTTGATTATTAATGGAAATTGACGGTTGTAACGGTAGCGCATTGATATGGGTCGAGACAGCTAAAGCGAGTGCTGTCATGCTCAGCATCGTTATTTTTTTGGGGTTGTTTTTCATTTTATCTTCCATGTTATCAGGGTAAAAATAGGTCATTATAATTATGTTTACAGTTAAGCTATTCTGCTTAACGGGACAAAATGTAATCAAAAAATAACATTATGTAAACAAAATGTTAACAAAATAGGGGTGCTGCCAACGTGTTGCAATTGATTGATTTTGATTTTTAATTTGTTATATGTGAATAAATATTCTGATGTGTTGCGATAGATTAGTAGGCGGTATAGCTATGTATAAAGACATTGAGCTTGATGAAAGCGCTTTACTAAAAAAAGTGGTTAAAGTGCAAAATATGCGAAAATATTTATTTAAATTTTTTATGCTTTCTAGCGTTGGTTAATCCAAATCTGGATAAATAAGTGATCAGAGATAGCGTAAGAGAAATCGCTTAAAATAAGGCAGAAATTGCAGCGAGCTCGTTGTTCTACCTTCAACATTCCTAACGACCTTTATAAGCGATGTAAGAATGATCCCATTCTTACTGATTGGTATGATAAGTGGTTTAGCGTTACATTCACTATATTGCATTTATACGTGACATCGCGCTTATATCGAATTTATTAGTGTAGAGTGTTGTTTAATTTGAGTTTATCCAGATTTACTGTTATTTGAGATGGGCTATTTTTTGTAGAAATTGTTGAGGTAGGAAACTTACTGTTTAAAAGTGGCCTTATGATAAACCCAATCAACCTGAAGAAGATCAGCAACATGCATATTCAGGTTGATTAGGGGTATAAGGCTATTTAGTTAACGCGTAGACATTAATGTATCAAAACCACCGGCATTATAGGTTGCAGTGTAACCTTGCTCGATTAACGCATCTTGCGCAATGCCACTTCGGCGTCCACTGCGACAATACAACACGACTTCGGTATTTTTAGCGATATTGAGTTTGGCTAGCTCGGTAACGATATTTTCAAATGGAATATTAATCGCCCCTTCAATATGGCCTGCTGCAAACTCTTCAGCTGTACGCACGTCAATTAATGTGGCGTTTTGGTGAATTTTTTGCCATGCGACAGAACCTTGTTGCTCTGTCGCAAACAAAGGTGTTGTTAGGCATCCCGACACCAATAGCAGTACGGTCAACATAGGTTTGATTGTTTTGAGCATAGATTTTTTCAACAGGTGTTCCTTGTTGTTAACCCAATACGGTTATTTACCTAGGGCAATTTCTGCTGCTGTTTTAATACCCATCTTTTTCATAATGATGGCAGCAGGGCAAAAACCTGTAAAGGCACTTTGTAATAGGTTAGCGCCAACAAACACAGTAAGCCAGATAAAATGTTGGCTAACGGTTGCCATAAGCACTAAAGACAATAAAACCATAAAGCCTGCAAAGGCCATAATACTTCTTTCTAATGACATATCGAGCTCCTTTGGGTGTAACACCCGGTTAATTAGCATGAGTAACTAGTTTGTTTTTGTCGTTAATTTTGATTTCATTACTGAAAAATAAAGAACGGGGATAACGATAAGCGTTAAAATGGTTGAGATAAAAATCCCGAAAATTAAGCTTATTGCTAGCCCATTAAAAATAGGGTCGTCGATAATAAACAATGCACCAATAATTGCAGCCAGTGCCGTTAGCATAATGGGTTTTGCTCGAACGGCTCCTGAGTGGATCACGGCCTGTTCAAATGAAACGCCTGCCGCCGTTTGCTGATTTATAAAATCGACCAGTAATATTGAGTTACGCACGATTATTCCTGCCAGAGCTATCATCCCTATCATTGATGGCGCTGTAAATTGCGCTCCTAGTAGTGCGTGTCCTGGCATAACACCAATCACAGTTAATGGAATGGGTGCCATAATGATAAGGGGCACAATATAAGACTTAAATTGCCCGACCACGAGCAGGTAAATGGCTATCATGCCCACGGCATAGGCAATCCCCATGTCCCTAAAGGTTTCGTAGGTAATTTTCCACTCGCCATCCCATAAAATAGCGACGTCGGTTAAGCCATCTGGTTGTTCTACAAAACGTTGAACAATAGGGTATTTAAGCTCACCTTGTTCTGTTTCATGATTAATTTGACTGACCATATCAAACATCCCATACAGTGGGCTGCCTGTAGGGCCTGCCATATCTGCAACTACCATGATCATCGGCACCATATTTTTGTGAACAATAGCTGCGTTAATTGCTTGTTGTTTTATATTCACAAGCTCATTAAGTGCAATATGCTCACCGCTTTGGCTCGCTAAATGTAACTGCAACACTTGCAGTAAATCTACCTTGGCGGCTTCGTTCACCTGTAGGCGGATTGGTGTTGGGTGTTTACGATTTTCAAGGTGCAAGTAACTCGCGTCATCACCATTAACTGCACTACTGATGGCTTGAACAATACTGCTATAGGACACGCCTAATAAACGGGCTTTATTGCGATCGATTATCACTTGCCATTGCTGTTGCTGAGCTGGCAAGAAGATGTCCATGTCGACAACATATTCTGTCTGTTTAAAGCGTTGCAATAAATCATTGGCTGCTTGTTCTCGCTGTGCAGTGGTGGGGGCATAGACTTCAGCAACAATAGGAGACCACACCGGTGGCCCGGGGGGAACTTCAACTATTTTGACATTGGCATTATATTTTAATGCGATGTTTTGTAATGGCTCCCGTACCGATGACGCTATCGTGTGGCTGTCACGGTCTCTGTATTGTTTATCAACTAAATTAACTTGAATGTCGCCCAGCTCTTGGCTGCTGCGTAAAAAGTAATGCCGTACTAAACCATTAAAATTCATCGGTGCATGAGTGCCAGCATAAAGCTGAATGTGTTCGATTTCTTCAATGGTTGTTAGGTACTGACTTAAATCTTGTAACACTCGCTGGGTTTGTTCAACAGGTGTGCCTTCAGGCATATCAACCATCACCTGAAACTCAGATTTATTATCAAATGGCAGCATTTTTAACACTACCGCTTGAAATACTGGCAAGGCTACTGCGAATGCGATGAGCAACATAATACCAAGTGCTAGGCCTTTGCGTGCTTTACCTGCATGTTCACCAATGAGAAAGGGGCTCATTAATTTGGTGAACAAGCGCGTCAATGCTGTTTCTGATTCGGTATAAGGTTCGCTATTACTGTGATGTTTATGCTCTTTGAGTAAATGGCCACTCAACCATGGTGTCATAATAAAGGCAATGAGCAGTGAAATAAGCATTCCCATACTGGCGTTTATAGGAATAGGGCTCATATATGGTCCCATGAGTCCGGACACAAATGCCATTGGCAGCAATGCCGCAATAACGGTAAAGGTGGCTAAAATGGTTGGCCCCCCCACTTCATCAACCGCAAGTGGAATAAGTTCAATCATGGGTTTATTGCTAAGCGCCATATGGCGATGAATGTTTTCGACCACCACAATCGCATCATCAACCAAAATCCCAATTGAGAAGATGAGGGCAAATAATGATATTCGATTTAACGTAAACCCCCACGCCCAGGATGCAAATAAGGTAATGGCAAGCGTGATGATAATGGCGATACCTACGACCGCAGACTCACGAACTCCCATAGTAAACAGCACTAACAGCACTACGGCACAGGTGGCAAATATGAGTTTAAAAATAAGTGTATTAGACTTGTCACCTGCGGTTTGACCGTAATTGCGCGATATCGCGACGTTAACATTGTCGGGGATCAACACATTGTCGACGGCATCTATTTTTGAAAGCACCGCATTGGCAATATCCACTGCATTTTGGCCAGCTTGCTTGCCAATAGCAATGGTGACAGCCGGGTAACTGCCTTGTTGATTCACATGCCAAACATTTTGTTTAGGAATGTCACTTTGTAATTGAATCTCGGCTATGTCAGATAAATACACTACACCTGCAGCGCCTGTGGTGGTGGCAGTGTTGACTTTAATTAATAGGTTTTTAACGTCATCAATATTACGTAAGAACTCACCTGTTTTTAGTTTAACTTCTTGATTATACTGCGTCAGAGAACCAAGTGCAGAGGTTTGATTATTGTCTTGAAGTGCACTGCTGATGTCTGTAAAGGTGACACCGTAACTGTTCATTTTGATTGGATCTAAACGTACATTTAATACCAGTTCATGTTGCCCTTGACTGTAAATCTCTCGGGTGCCGGGGATCCGTTTAAGCTCGGTTTCAATCACAGAGGCCACAGAGGTTAGCTGCTCTGCTGTCATGCTAGGATCTTCAGACCAAAGGGTTAATCCGACAATGGGCACATCATCAATACCGCGGGGTTTTATTAATGGCTCCCCAATTCCCGCAGCGTAATTAAATTTATCGCGATTGGAATACAGCTGGTTATAAAGGTTAACTACCGCTTCATCACGTGGAACGCCCACCTCAAAGATAGCAATAATCAATGCACCGTCGGGTTGTGAAAAAGAATACAGGGTGTCGATGCCTTTAATTTCAGAAATGATTTGTTCAGCAGGCAGTGTCACCTGGTGCTCAACTTCAGTTGGTGTTGCACCAGGGTAAGGAATAAACACATCGGCAAAGGTGACATCAATTTGCGGTTCTTCTTCTTTGGGGGTAATGATGACAGCAAAAATACCGAGTAATAGGCCTAAAATGGCGAGTAACGGGGTGATAGCGCTATTTTGAAAGGCTTTGGCTATACGGCCAGAGATCCCTAAACGAGTTGAACGTTTTTCAGGAGACATACATTACTCCTTCGCTTTAGCGGCGCGGCTGTGTATTAAATATTGGGCAGCGTCGATAACAATTTCATCAGATGGCATTAATCCTGATAGTACTTGTGCTTGCAGATTGATGTGATCTACAACCCCCAAGCGTACTTGGTTAAGCACAAGCTTGTCGCCATTTTTACGGTATACCGAGGTGAGATCGCCAACACGATGAATAGCAGACATCGGCACCAATAATGTCGGTTTGCTTGGTTGCTCAAACATGACTTTGGCCCACTGGCCAACAAGGGGGGCGGTGCTATTTGGGTTGGCAAAGTTTACCCTAACAGTATGGCTATGAGTTTGAGCGTCAGCAAAGTGATATGGGTTGATGTCAGTTGCTGTAATTTCTTGGCCATCTGCGAGTTGAATGCGAATAAGGTCAAGTTGCCTGATAAATGCTAAATCTTGCTGTGACACCTGAAAAACCACTCTAAGCTGCTCGGTGTCGTAACCCGAAAACAGCGCTTGGCCGTAAGAGATGGTTTCGCCTTGTTCAACAAAGCGTTGAGTCACACGGCCGCTAAATGGAGCACTGACTATGGTGTAGTTTAGGCTTTCTTTTGCTTTAATCAGTTGAGCTCTTGCGGCACTAACAGCTTGCTTTGCCGCTTTGGCTTCAGCGGTTGCTTCATCCATAGCTCCTTTTGAAATAGCCCCTTTGGGAAACAGTTCTTTATAGCGGATGTATTGCGCTTGAGCCTCACTGTAAACGGCTTGTGCTTTTGCTAATTCAGCTTCAGCGCCTGCTAAGCTCGCCCCTTGTTCTTTGTTGGTTATTTCAAGCAGGGCCGCACCTTGAGGCACTAAATCATTAACATCGTAATGGATATTAATTATGCGACCTGATGTTTGCGCAGATACCGTTGCCGCTTTAATGGGTTCAACTTTTGCGTCAAAAACTCGTGTTTGTAGGTGAGTTGCATATTGAAGCGTCAAAGTGTCAAACTCTTGAGATGACCCTACGGGGAAATAACTCATTGAGCAAATTATTGCGATGAGAGAGAAAGAGCTGATTAACCGAGACATAATAATACCACCTTTACAAAGTCTATAAGAAAATTCTAATGAACTTTGGTTTTTTACGCAATAGGTTTATTAGAAAAATTTCATATATTAGCTCGAATAGATATAAAAAAACCGCCCATTAACAAGTAAAAGGCGGCTTGGTTGAAATTGCTTGAGTTAACAGAACGGCTTACTTTAGGCGATGCTCTAAAGGGTGTTCTTAATTAATCTTTGGCTTAAAAACTGTAGTTGTATTGCACTGAATAATACACAGCATTTGAGCGTGTTTGTGCTGATATTTCACTGTCTAAGCCCGTAACCATGGGCAAAATTGCACTGTTTTCTAACACTGTAACATCTTTACCGCGAACAAAAGCAATGCCAAAATCAACGCTTGATTTGTTGGTGAGGTCGTAACTTACACCTGCGGTATACCAAGTACGGTCAGAATCAGGAATTGACAGCGAAGAATGCTCATCAACAACACCTTCGTCAGTGGCAATACCTGCACGTAATGTCCAATCTTCACTTAGATTGTAAGTTGCGCCTAAGCTAAGAAACCATGAATCTTTCCAATGATATTCTTTTAGATCAGTTTGTGCTGCACCGTTGTCGCCATCAATGACTTCGATTTTGTCAAACTTGCTCCAGTTGGTCCATTGTGCGGTGTAATGCACTGCAAAATCATTGGTTAGCTGGTGGAACCCGGCAAATTGAGCAATGTCGGCAATTGGGATATCAATTTCGTTATATTCAGAATAAGCATAATTCACATCACCTTTAGCGGTTAATGTTGGGCTTAAACGATAGCTTAGGCCAAAACGATTATCTTGATTCATTTCATACACTACACCAGCAATACCGCCTAATGCCCAACCGTCGGCCTCTACGTCAACAATAGTACCAATTTGAGTATTTTCAGTGGTACGAGTTAAGGTGCCACTGCCATAAACAGCATCAAGGCCTAAGCCAAGGCTCCATTGGTCATTAATACGGTATGAAACACTGGTGTTTAGGTTAATGGTAACTACTTCAGTATTACCCAGTAAATCGACAGGGGTTGGTAATGGTACGGCATTACCCCCAAGGGTAGGGGTTCTGTCTGCTAATGAGGTTAAATCTGTACCTGTTCCATAGTTACTAAATGCGGCAACACCAAAAGCCCATTTATCATCAATTGGGTTGATGTAATAAAAATTTGGGATAACTTTTGACTCTGCAGCATCGTGTTCGCTGCCATAGTCAACATCCTGACCACCGTATGAACCAGTGACATCAGAAACTGACACATCGATATCGGCGTAAACGGCACCTAAAGATAATGAGGTGTTATCAAATAATGCCATGGCTGCTGGGTTACGTGATAAAACAGATGCATTGTCGGCAATGACGGCATCGCCAGCCATAGCACGACCAATACCGGTCGCTGATTGGCTGTTAAGTTGAAAACCCGCAGCAGATGCTTGAGCGCTGGCCATTAACACGGCTGAAGCAAGAAGAGTCTTATTGAACTTATTCATTATTATTTCCATTTATTATTATCATGACCTGCAAATGTTAACTTGTAGGACCACTTATGGTGTTAAGTTTGTGGCATCTTAGGTAAGTGCCATGTTGCCAACAACTCCGACCAGATGTTAGTTGTTGTTAATATTAGGTTAATTTTGGTTTTGTGGTGTTCTAGGTGGTTGATACCATAGCAGTATATGTAAATATGGCTTGCTCACATTTTTAATAAATAAATTAATTAAAATTTATTCATGCAAATAGAATGTAAAATAAACGTTAAAAATCAAGGGGTAGTTTAATTGGACGGAACAGATGGTGGGAGGGTAACACAACCTCATTGATATGGTTGTGTTACCTAGTGTTATCTAGTGTTGGTTATGACTTTAATGAATCATTAAAACGGTCAAAGTCCGCAATGGTTTTAGGGGCTGGTGGGGATAGTTTACTCACCACAATACCGACTAATGTAGCCAATACAAAACCTGGTACAATTTCATATAAATCGAATATGCCACCAGAAAGCTGTTTCCAGACCACTACCGTTATAGCGCCTACGACAATGGTTAATACCGCACCATTACGACTATAACCACGCCAAAACAACGACAATAATATTACGGGTCCAAATGCTGCCCCAAAACCTGCCCACGCATAGCTTACAAGGCCAAGGACGCTGCTTTCTGGGTTAAGCGCCACAATGCCAGCCACCAGAGCAATTGCGATAACACCTATTCTGCCAACCAACATGAGTTCTTTATCAGTGGCTTTTGGGCGTAACCATTTAAGGTAAAAGTCTTCGGTGATCACACTCGAGCAAACCAGTAGTTGAGAGTCAATAGTGCTCATAATGGCTGAAAGAATAGCGGCAATCAGCAAGCCACCAATCCACGGGTTAAATGCAACGTGAGCAAGATTAATAAAGACCGTTTCAGCGTTTTCTAATGGATTTGCGGCAAAATATAAGCTGCCTGCAATCCCTGTTGCCAGTGCTCCAATTAACGATAACACCATCCAACTCATGGCTATTCGGCGAGACAGCACTAACTCTTTTGGATCGCCTATAGCCATAAAACGCGACAAAATATGGGGTTGTCCAAAATATCCTAAGCCCCACGCAAGAAGCGATACTAGGCCTAATACTGTGGTGTCGTCGTTAATAAATGACAACATTGCTGGGTCGATTTGCTCAAATCCTATTTGAGTGTCAGGTTGACTAAATATGGTAACCGGCACAATCAGTAAGGCAATTAACATTAAACAGCCTTGAAAGAAGTCGGTCCAACTTACTGCAAAGAAACCACCAATAAAAGTATAAGAAACAATAATAAACGAACCAATGACCAGAGCTGTGGTGTAGTCTAGACCAAATACCTTTTCAAATAATATGGCACCACCCACCATGCCAGAAGAGGCATAAAAGGTGAAAAACACTAAAATGGTCACAGCCGAAACGACTCTTAATAACCCATGGCTATCATTAAAGCGATTTTCGAAAAAGTCTGGTAGTGTGAGCGAGTTATCTGCCATTTGGGTGTAAATACGCAAGCGCTTGGCAACAAATAACCAGTTTAACCACGCGCCAAAAATGAGGCCAAAACCAATCCATGCCTCACCCAGTCCACTTAAATAAACGGCACCCGGCAGTCCTAATAGCAGCCAGCCTGACATATCTGAAGCGCCGACACTGAGCGCTGTTACGGCGGGGCCCATTTTTCTTCCGCCAAGAATATAGTCGTCTACCGTGTCAGTTTTGCGATAAGCCCAGTAACCTATGCCCATCATTAATGCCAGGTATCCAATAAAAGTAATGATGATTGGTGTTTGAATTTCCATAATGCGCCCATTGAATTATTTTTATGGCCGCAATCCTAGCAGAAGTTTGAGCAATATCACACTTTAAAATTTTCATCTATAAAAAACCCGCTATTCAAAGGGATAGCGGGTTTTAGTTAAAAATTGATCATGTTATATGAAGGTGTTTTCAACTTCTTTTTTGACAAAGTCTAAATCAGATGCTGGCTCACCAACTAAAACCATATAGGCGTCTGCTGTTTGAAAGCTTTTTCCTTTGTATTGATTATCGGCAAAGGCTTCTTCTAATACCATGCGACTTTCTGCCGGGACGATAAACAAGGTCACTTTATTGCCGAGCTCATCAGCCATCACCAAGTGCAAAGACTTCACGCCTTGAAAGTCACAATACGAAGTATAAAAAACGCGGCCAGGTTGCTTGATAAATTTAGACTCGCTTAGGCCTTTTACACTTGCGAGTTTAAAATTAACGTCGTTAAAGCCAATATCTTGCTCCATGATTAATGCTTTGGTTTCATGGTGCACGTGGGCTAATGAGTTTTCAGATAAGTTAATGGGTGTTAAACGCAATAAACTCACACTAATGCCCACCACAAAAGCAATCGACGCAGCCATTGCCATCATGTAACGGCCACGTTTTTTACTGTTTTGGTGTTCGCTTAATTGCTGTCGTAACAGTAACTTTTCTGCTAAATCATTTGGCACATCAATGTGTAATGCCGCGGTTAACTTTTTATCAAATGCTTTTAGGTCTTTGACAAATTCAGCATCGTCTTTGTTTTCAGTAAGGTGTGCTAAAAACTCGTCAGATTGATTATTTGGATCGCCATATGCCTGGCGACGAAATTGTAGATCATCCATTTGATTGACCTCTTACCTCGGGTGCTTCTAATGCTTCTTTTAATTGGTTACGCGCTCTAAATAAACGTGTCATGACTGTATTGCGATTTAGTTCGAGCATATCGGCAATTTCATCACCGCTAAAACCACCAATAAGTTGCAATAACAATGGTTCACTATACTCGATATCAAGCTTACCTATTTGGCGCCGTAGCCAGTATTGTTCGGTTTCATCTTCATTACTGGTTGAAAATACATCTTCTAATAACTCTTGCTCGACATCACTGTAGTCAAATTGTTTGCGCTCAAAGCGTCTGGCATTCTCGCGTCGTAAAATAGTGATTAACCACGCCTTTGCCGCTTTGTCATCTTTTAAAGAGTCTAAAGCGCGCCACGCTCGTAAGAACGTTTCTTGAGTGATATCTTCAGCAACATGTTTATCGCCACAAAGCCAAAAGGCGTAACGGAATATGTCGGTATGAAGTGCCCTGACAAGGCTATCGTATCGTCGTTGTTTTGCTACCATGTCAGATAAGACCGCGACATCAGTCTTTTTATTTCGCAAGCGTCCGAACATTTTTTAACTTTTTTTAGTTAAACATGTTCAATAGCTTAAAAACCCTAAGGGCGAATAGCAAGACAAATCACCCCAGCGATAAATTTGAGCTGGGGTGATTGGAGTAAACCTAATGGACGGTTAAGGGTTTAGGTCTGCGATGAGTGGTTTTTTATAAGCCTGGGGTTGCTCTTTGTAAGCCAGAATGGCGTCCATTAATGATTTTTTATCCATCGCCTGTGGTTGGCGGCTGTATTTATCGGCTTGCAGTTTATGAATGGCCTGAGCTAGCGGTGTTGATAAAGCGCTAATTTGGCTCAGTGTCATTGGCTGCCCTAAACGCTCACTAAAATAGGCCTGCACGGCTGTGATTGCTGCGCTGCTATCATTTTTATCACATGCATGCATTATCGCATTTAACCCTGTAGTGGCTGTTTTACGCGGAGCATCAGCCTTTGAGTGTATATCATGTTGTGGGTTGTATGAATAACTTGCGGCAACTGCCCTGCGCCATAGCACTAAGGTTATCAGCCATAGTAAGGCGAATACCGCGGCGATGAGGGGCCAATATTCTTGGTTACTGGCAGGACTAAAGCTGTCCGCCGCGGGTATATCTGTTGTGGCTGCACTGCTACCAATGACCTCAATTGTGCGTTCAGGTAGGGTTGCATACTGTTGTTTTTTTAGATGTGGATTCCACCATGGCACGCGAATTTCTGGAAGGGTATAAGTGCCAGGTTTTGTCGGTACTATGGCCGTGGTTAAGCTGTATTGCGACACCACTTGATTGTCGCGTACAAAGGTTTGTCTAACGGGTTTTTCTGGGTACGCTTTTAATCCTTCAGCTAACGGAATATCAATATCGGGCAGGCTCGTGTCGTCGGTATTGGACGCAATAAGGCTGATAGTGCGGGTGATTGGGCTACCTACTTCAAACTCGCTGACATCGTCTGGCCAGGTTTCTTTTAGCATTGCAATGTCGCTAACTAACCATTTGCCCTGGTAACTTGCAGGTGTTGAGTTGATTTGAATCACTTCGCGTTCAGCTTCGGTTTGCATCGGTCTGCTTTCATTAAAACCAAACATTCCCCCGCGACGAGGTGCTTCAACTAATACATCACCTGAGAAGCTTGCACCATTGATGACAAGTTCGCCTGGCAAATCGGCAATAATCCCGTAGGTGCGTTCAATCACTCTAAAACGGCGACCATCGAGTATTTCGCTGCCATCTTTATCTTCGCCAATTTGTTTTATTTGTGCCCCTTCTACTGCGGGGGCGCTTAACACTCCGCGTTGAAGTTCTACAGCGAGATACAATTTAACTTTATAGGTAATTAATTGGCCAACATAAGCTTCAGTCGCGTTTGTTTCTACTTTAATAAAAACATTGTCGAGCTCATCGGCTGATGCGCCAGTGGGTAATACTTTTAACGCGATGGGTGTTGAGCTGACATTGTTAATGTTAAACGCCGGAATAATGACTGTGCCAGTTGATTTAGGTGAGAGTAACACTTGCCAGCGGGTTTCGCGCGTGGTGTCAAAATTAATCATTTTAGTGCTACGACCAACACTGGTGCGACCGACAATAAAATCGTCTAATAATACTGATGTATCGAGTGCGCCCGCGTTGAGATCATCATCGGCTACGATATCGAGTACAAAATACTCACCTTCGGCCACGGGGTTTCTATCGACAGTGGCTTGTACTTGAGTTAGCGCAAAAGCGGGCGAGGCAATGATAAATAGCAATAGGCTAAATAGAGTTCTGATTACCACTGTTCATTATCCTTAGACGGTTGACTATTTTGACGGCGTTTTTGGTATTCAAGCTGCATTTTATTACGGATCAGCACTTGTGGATCTTCGTTGATGGCACGCAAGGCTCGTTGCATGTCAGCGGGTAAATCATCTGGGTTAATTTGCGATGCAGAAATCGTTTCAGCAGGCTCTCCTTGAGGTTGCTGTGACGATGGTTCTGCTGCTGAGCTCGCACTAATTTGCTGTTGCTGATTTGCTTGCTCTTCTGCTTCTTGAGCCGCCGCTTGCATGCTGGCTTCGTTGCTTAATGGCTCGTCGCTTGGCTGTTGTCCAGATGGTTGTGACTGCATATCACTTTGAGTGCTGTCGGTGGCCGATTGCTCATCCGCCTCAGGGCTATTAGGCTTTTGTTGCTCACCAGCTTGCTGCTGCGAGCCAGATGATTGCTGATTATCATTTTTTGGGTTGTCAGATGCACTTTGTTGTGGGTCACTAGACTGTTCGCTATTGTCATCTTGTGGTGATTGTTGTTGGTTTTCAGCATCATTTTGTGATTGCTGCTCACCTTGATTATTCTGCTGTTGATCACCGTTTTGTTCTGACTGTGATTGTTGTGATGAAGATGAATCACTTGCGTTAGATTGATCTGAACTTGAGTTATTTTGGTTTGATTGCTCACCGTCACCAGATTGTTGTTGATTAGGTGATTGTTCAGCTTGCTGCTCAAGCAATTTCATTGCTAACTCAAGATTTTGCTGAGCTTCTACAAATGGTGTTTGCATTTTAAGGGCTTGCTGGTAACGATTAATTGCTTCTTGATAATTATTAAGTTGCATTAGGGCGTTGCCTTGATTGTACAGGCCATTGGCACTGTTATCTTGCTCAAAACCTTCAAGCGCGTGTTGGTAATTGCCCGCTTTGTAATGTGCCGATGCTTGCCATTGTTGACTTTCAAAGGTGTCAGCCGCTTTAGCAAACTCACCTTGTTCAAACGCCGATTGTGCTTGCTGATCTTGAGTTTGCCATAGGTCTTGCCAAAGGGAGGCTTGCACTGGTTGGCTGTTTATCATGTTGATACTGAGCAGCGCACCGAGCAAAAACAATGGATTTAACATCACATTCAGTAACCCTTGACGAAAGCTCATTAGCATTGGCAATACTAACAATAAGGCGAGATAGGGGCCTAGGTCTTGCCAGGATTCGCCGGCTAAATCTGTTTCTGTTGCCTCACCTTCTACCGCTAGCCAGTCAGTTAGGGTATCAATATCACTACCATCGGTTTGGGCTGGCACTAAGATACCTTGATGTTGCTGAGCGAGTTTTTGCAGTAAGCCATAATCTGTTTTGGCAACGACCACTTCGTTGCTGTTATCGCGCAGTAATTGGCCGTCACCTAAGCTAATTGGGGCACCTTGTTGGCTACCAAAGGCCATAATGGATAATCGATAACGGCTATTTTTTAATTCTTTAACAGCGTAATTAAACTGGCTGTCTGACACACCGTCAGTGAGGACAATAATATCACCGTGCACATGTCCGCCTTGAGCCAGTAAGTCCTGGGCTAAGCTCAGAGCTGATGCAAGATTAGAGCCTTTTGTTGGCATGATGTCGGGTGATAGGGTGGGGAGTAAGTTTAAAATTGTTGCAGTGTCACGAGTTAACGGACTTATGGTGTAGGCGTCTCCTGCGTAGGCGATAAGGCCTGTTTCACCTTCTTTTAATTCTGCTAATAAATCAGTTGCGCGAAACCGAGCATATGACAAACGATTTGGGCTTAAATCGGTCGCGTACATGGACAAAGACATGTCCATTATCAACACTCTGCCTTGCTCTGTTGCAAATACAGGTAAATTTTGTTTATTAATTGCGGGGCCAGCTAAAGCAATAACCGCAATCAACCAGCATAAAATAAGTAACCATTTGGGCTGGCTTTTATTATCCAGATTTTGGGTAATTAACAGTTGGCTTAAATGTGGTGCTATATATTGTTTCCATGCAGATTGCTGGCTATGTCTACGCCAAAATAATAAGCTAATTAAAGCGACAGGAAGCAAGGCTAACAGCCATTCAGGTCGAATAAAATGCACCATGATTAGTTTGCCTCCTTATTTGCATTTTTAGAGGCGAAAACCGTTGGCCATTGTTGTTGCAAAACGATGAGTAAACTCATGATGAATGACAATAACAAAGGCCAATAGAAGAGTTCGCTTTTAGGACGATAACTGATTTGGTCTCGGCTAACGGGTTCGAGTTTATCGATTTGTTGATATATGCTGTCTAACTCTTCAGTGTTTCGCGCTCTAAAATAATAGCCATTGGTCATTTCTGCGAGTTTTTTCAATTGTGTTTCATCTAAATCCATTGATGGATTAATGCGTTCTTTGCCAAATATGGTGCGGCGCTCTAATACATCAGCACCCACTCCAATGGTGTAAATGGTAATATTGCGTTTGGCTGCTATTTGCGCAGCAACTTCGGGCTCAATATTGCCCGCATTGTTTGAACCGTCGGTTAATAAAATTAGCACACGGTTACTTTCGTCTACTTGATCAAACCGTTTTACGGCTAGAGCAATGGCTTCACCAATGGCGGTTTGCTTGCCCACTAAACCGATTTGTGCATCTTTTAAAAAGGTTGCAACAGAGCGGCGGTCCAAGGTTAATGGGGCTTGCAGGTATGCATGGTCGGCAAACAAAATTAGTCCAAGCCTGTCGCCTTTACGACGTTCAATAAAGTCACTGAGCACATGCTGAATTAACGTAAAACGATTCACTGTTTGACCATTAATGACCATGTCTTCAATTTGCATACTGCCAGATAAGTCAACGGCCACCATCAAATCGCGACCTTTAGAGGGTAACTCTATGGGATCGCCAAGCCATTGTGGTCTTGCGATAGCAATTAATAACAATGCCCACATTAACCAATAACGTTTACGACTGTGTTTGTTTTTTCGGGTGTGAGCGACTGTGATGCCACTGGCAATGCCCGGAATGTGTAAGTGCCCACCAACCTCGTGTGTTTTGGTTTGCTTAATCAATAAGGGCAAAGGGAGTAGCAGTAAAAGCCAAGGCCAATATAATGCTAGCATTAGGCCTCCTGCGTATGCAGATAAGTGGTTAATGACGGGTCACTAAACGGCTTTTTATTGCTTAGCCATATTTTTGCCAACAGCGCTAATTGCTGCTTTTCGTCCGCAGTTAAGCCATTGGCCTGATGACGCTTAAACAGTAGTTCACCTATTACATGTTGTTGCTTGCTAGGTAGTCTGCTGTCGAGCCAGTCAAACCAGGGTTGGCCATTTAGCTTGGCTAGGCTTTCTCGTGGCAGATAAGTCATTGCGGTTCGTTTAAGTAAACTGTTTACCTGGGCTGCAAAATTGTCATCGTTAATGTCGTACTGATCCAGCAGTGACAATGCTTTTTTTCTGGGTGCATGGTATTGATATTGTTTGTATATTCTGTATGCAAACCATATGGCAATAACGATAATTAATGCCGCAATTATCCAATAACCGGGTGCGATAGGCATAGCACTAATGGGGTCTGGTAATTGGATGTCATTTAATTGTGCTAGTGGAGAAGCACTGGCATCGGCTGTTGTTGGCGGCATTGGTAAATTTGAAGTTGTCATTTAACGTAAAATATCCAATTGGGCGCTCAGTGGTTTAGCGGCATCAATTAATTTAGGCTGTACTTTAATCAAATTCATTAAACTAATAAATTGCTGCTGTTGTGATTGTTGGTTTGTTAACCATGAATCGTAACTTTGGCGAGTTAAAGTTAATTGTTGATGGCCATCTCGTACGGGTAAAGTAAATTGTTTAGGTAAAGCTAATGTGCCTTGTCTGAGTGGGTCAGTGACGATGAATGCGCCAATGTCACAGTGCCGAGATAACTCAGTAAGCGGTGCTAAACATTGCTGATTAATGTGTTGGCCGTCAGTTATAATCCAAATCAATGAGCCTGGCTTTGCAATACGTTGTAAACGCTGACAAGCTTTGAACAGGTGGTCAGGGGCTGAGGCTAGCTGATTAATTTGATTTAATTGCTTTTGGTGTACATCAATTAAACCAGAGGTTAATTGCAAAATCCCTTGGCGTCGGCTGCGCGGTTTGAGCTCTAAATGTGTTGCTTCACTGGCAATTAATGCCCCTAAACGATCGCCATGATTAATAGCATTCCAGCCAAGTGTGGTAGCCAGGTGTGCTATTTGTACTGACTGCAATAAAAGTTGCGAACCAAAGTATGCACTATGACTTAAATCGATGAGCAGCAGAATAGGGCGTTCACGCTCTTCGACAAACAATTTTGTGTGAGCCACACCGGTACGTGCAGTCACTCGCCAGTCAATGGTGCGAACATCATCACCATTTTGGTAATGACGCACTTCAGCAAACTCCATTCCGCGCCCCTTTATGAGGCTGCTTCTATGGCCAGACAATGCCGCTTTAGCGCGAGATTGACGGTCTGGAATGGCGCGCGACAGACTCTGGCAAGCAATAAGCTCTTGCTCTGTGAGGTTTACTCCGTCGCTGTATAGAGGCAATGATTGGGTATCTAGCATCATAATGCGACTTTACTTGCTAATATCAACATGCAATTTCGCCTTTAAGGTACGGCAACTTGGCTAAGAATATGATTTATCACTTGGTCTGCGGTCACGCCTTCGGCTTGTGCTTGATAGCTCAGCAATAAGCGGTGACGTAGTACGTTAGGTGCTACGGCTTGAATGTCTTCTGGTGACACAAAGTCGCGATCATTTAACCAAGCGCGAGCACGTGCACAACGTTCAAGTGAAATGGTTGCTCGCGGGCTTACGCCATATTCTAACCATTTTGCTAGTTCGTTACTGTAACGAGCAGGCTGACGAGTCGCCATTATGATTTCGACTATGTATTGTTCTAGCGGATCGGCTAGGTAAATTTCTAGCGCTTGATCACGAGCGGCAAACACGTCTGCTTGGGCGACTGGGTCGATTGTTGGTAATTGATGTGTTTGTGCTTCTTTGCGCGATTGACGCAAAATTTCGCATTCAGTTTCTGCACTTGGGTAATCAAGGTTTAAGTGCATTAAGAATCGGTCAAGTTGTGCCTCTGGCAGCGGGTAAGTGCCTTCGTTTTCAAGTGGGTTTTGGGTCGCCATCACTAAAAACAACGGTGGCAATGGGTAGCTGTTTTTGCCTACTGTAACCTGTCCTTCTGCCATGGCTTCTAACAATGCCGATTGCACCTTTGCCGGTGCACGGTTGATTTCGTCAGCTAAAATGAGATTGTGGAAAATCGGCCCAGCTTCAAACTCGAATGTGCCGGTTTGTTGGCGGTAAATATCTGTCCCTGTTAAATCAGCAGGTAATAAATCGGGTGTAAATTGAATGCGGTGAAACTCGCCTTCAACACCGTCGCAAAGTGCTTTTACTGCACGTGTTTTTGCTAAACCTGGTGGGCCTTCTACTAATAAATGGCCATTGGCGATAAGTGCGATTAATAAGTTTTCGGTTAATACAGGTTGACCTAACACAACAGTATCTAAATAGGTGCGCAGTGAGTGGAAACGACTTAACGGCATAGCTGTACTCAATTTATTTAGTTGGCATTGGGGTTATTGAAGCCTATGTTATGAATTCTATTGGTTTTTGGCTAGTAGGATTAACATATTTTAACTATTAATGAAGCAGATAGTTGTAAACGCCTGTTTAAAACTATTCAATAAAAAGTTAGAATCAGGTCACACTTTGATGGTCTGACCAGATAATCTGGCAAAAATAGAAAACTTATCGGCTCTGCCTTGATGAGCTAACAATAATAGAAGGGTGACATATGAGTGATAGACAACAGGTAACAAATGCCCGGGGCGAACGCATAGCGATTGTTGCCGGTTTACGAACTCCATTTGCGAAACAAGCGACAGCTTTTCATGGCGTATCTGCGCTAGATATGGGCAAAATGGTGGTAAATGAGTTGCTGTCTCGCTCTGAAATCGACCCTCAATTAATTGAGCAGCTTGTTTATGGCCAGGTAGTACAAATGCCTGCGGCGCCAAACATTGCCCGTGAAATTGTCTTAGGCACAGGTATGAATGTGTCAACTGATGCATACTCTGTAACACGTGCATGCGCGACTAGCTTTCAGTCTGCGGTAAACGTTGCTGAGTCAATTATGACTGGTAATATTGAAATTGGTTTGGCAGGTGGTTCTGATTCTTCGTCGGTGTTACCGATTGGTGTGTCTAAAAAGTTAGCTCACGCATTAGTTGACCTTAATAAGGCTCGTACTTTTAAGGACAAGTTTGCTATTGCTCGCCGTTTAGGCTTAAAAGATTTAATGCCTGTACCGCCTGCGGTGGCCGAATACTCAACGGGCTTGTCTATGGGGCAAACGGCTGAGCAAATGGCTAAAACGTATAACATTAGCCGCGCCGACCAAGACGCATTAGCGCATCGCTCGCATACCTTAGCAACTGAAACCTGGAATTCAGGTGTGCTTCAGCAAGAGGTGATGACGGCACATATTCCGCCGTATAAACAATTTATCGATCGTGATAATAATATTCGTGAAAATTCAGTTTTAGAATCTTACGCTAAATTGCGCCCTGCGTTTGACCGCAAACACGGTAGCGTAACAGCCGCAAACAGTACGCCATTAACCGACGGTGCCTCAGCCATTATTTTAATGAGCGAAGGCCGTGCGAAAGCGTTAGGTTATCAACCTATTGGTTACATTAAGAGCTATGCCTTTACTGCTATTGATGTGTGGCAAGACATGTTGATGGGACCTTCTTATGCAACGCCATTAGCGCTTAAGCGCGCTGGAATGGAGTTAGAAGATTTAACATTAATTGAAATGCATGAAGCATTTGCAGCACAAACATTAGCGAACATGCAGATGTTTGGCTCTAAAAAGTTTGCTGAAGAAAAGCTAGGGCGCAACCGCGCGATTGGCGAAATTGATATGAGCAAATTTAACGTGTTAGGTGGCTCACTAGCTTATGGCCATCCATTTGCTGCAACCGGTACGCGTTTAATTACACAAGTGTGTCGTGAATTAAAACGCCGCGGCGGTGGTACTGGTTTGGCAACAGCGTGTGCCGCGGGTGGTTTAGGTGCAGCAATGATTTTAGAGGTGGAGTAATGAGCATGGAAAAAACATTTAATTTAGCGCGCCGTGAAGATGGTATTGCCATTTTAACAATGGATGTACCTGGCGAAACCATGAACACCTTAAAAGCCGAATTTGGGCCAGAAATCACTGAGATTTTAGCTGAGATCAAAGCTGACAATAGCATTAAAGGCTTGGTGATCACCTCTGGCAAGCCTGACTCTTTTGTTGCCGGTGCTGATATTACTATGCTAGCGGCATGTAAAAGTGAAGAACAAGCAAAAGCATTGTCTCAGCAAGGCCATGTGGTATTTTCTGAGCTTGAAGGTTTGTCGATCCCTGTTGTCGCTGCCATTAATGGGGCGTGTTTAGGTGGTGGTTTAGAGCTCGCATTAGCGTGTCACTTACGTGTGTGTAGTGACGATAAAAAGACCATGTTAGGCGTACCAGAAGTGCAATTAGGCTTATTGCCTGGTGGCGGCGGAACCCAGCGTTTACCTCGATTAGTCGGTATTGCCACAGCATTAGATATGATGCTAACAGGTAAGCAAATTCGCCCTAAACAAGCCTTGAAAATGGGGCTGGTTAATGATGTTGTGCCTAATTCAATTTTAGTTGAAACTGCGGTTGCATTAGCTAAAAAAGGCAAGGGTGCAGCCAAACCTGTCAAACAATCTAAAATGAATCAATTTTTAGAGTCGAGTTCGTTTACGCGCGATATTATGTTTGATCAAGCGCGTAAGCAGGTTATGAAGAAAACCCAGGGTAATTATCCTGCACCGGCTAAAATCATTGACTGTGTTCGCCAAGGTATGAATAAAGGCATGGCAAAAGGGCTTGAGGTTGAAGCCACTCATTTTGCAAACTTGGTGATGTCAAAAGAATCTGCCGCGTTACGTAGCTTATTCTTTGCCACGACAGAAATGAAGAAAGAAACTGGCGCCGAAGGGGCTGTTCCACGCAAGGTCAAAAAAGTGATGGTACTTGGCGGTGGCTTAATGGGCGGTGGCATTGCATCTGTTACCACCACCAAAGCTAAAATTCCTGCGCGTGTTAAAGATATTTCAGAGCAGGGCTTAAGCAACGCGTTATCTTATGCTTACAAGTTATTAGATAAAGGCGTTAAGCGCCGTCATATGACGCCAGCGGCACGTGACAATATTATGTCTTTGATGACCACAACAACCGAATACACAGGTATTAAAGATGCTGACATCGTGGTTGAAGCGGTATTTGAAGATTTAGCCCTAAAGCATCAAATGGTGAAAGATGTAGAACGTGAATGCGGTGAAAACACTATTTTTGCATCGAACACATCATCACTACCTATTGGCCAAATTGCTGCAGCAGCGAGCCGTCCTGAAAACGTGATTGGTTTGCATTATTTCTCACCAGTAGAAAAAATGCCGTTAGTGGAAGTGATTGCCCATAAAACCACTTCGCCTGAAACCATTGCAACGACAGTGGCCTTTGCACGCAAACAAGGTAAAACCCCAATTGTTGTGCAAGACGGTGCCGGTTTTTATGTTAATCGTATCTTAGCTTTGTATATGAATGAAGCCGCGCAACTGTTATTAGAAGGTCAACGTGTTGAGCACTTAGATCGAGCGCTTGTTAAGTTTGGTTTCCCAGTCGGCCCGATGACATTACTCGATGAAGTGGGTATTGATGTAGGCGGTAAGATTTCGCCTATTTTAGAAAAAGAGTTAGGTGAGCGTTTTAAAGCGCCTGCGGCCTTTGACAAGTTATTAGCCGATGAGCGTAAAGGGCGTAAAAATGGCAAAGGGTTTTATCAGTATGGACCTAAAGCTAAAAAAGCCAAACTGGTCGATGAGTCAGTGTACAAAGTACTTGATATTTTAATTGCGTCAGACAAAGAAGCAAAAGATGTTGCAGAGCGTTGTACTGTCCAAATGCTAAACGAAGCCGTTCGTTGTCTTGAAGAGGGCATTATTGCTTCAGCAAGAGATGGTGACATTGGCGCAATATTTGGTATTGGCTTTCCGCCATTCTTAGGTGGCCCGTTCCGTTATATTGATACCCTAGGAGCAGGTAATTTAGTGGCAACCTTAAGAGGGTATCAAACTCTTTATGGTGAGCGTTTTGCGCCTTGCGAAACCTTGGTGAAAATGGCAACCGAGGGTAGCCAGTTTTACCCTAACTAGAGTTTAAAATATGTTATGAGCCGCTCATGTAAGAGCGGCTTTTTTATCGCTTAAATTCATCATATTGATGCTAAAAATACCAATGGGTATTGTAAAATGACGGGCCTGTTATTCGGGCTAGTATTTTTAAGCCATTGTTACTTAAGACAACGATAACGCCGTAATCTAACTCCAGGTTTTCAAGTCGCTCAATTAAGTTAGAAAACACTCTTAGTGGAGTGATGTATTTGTAACAGTAATATTGTGATAGTGGTTATTTAACATGGCGCAAAAATGCGGCAACAGCTTGCCGGAATACCACCTAAATAAGGCATACTTTTGCCGTATTTTTAATCGATTCTTGTTATGCTTTTCGCTATAATGCTTGGACTTTAGTGATGCTATTACGATATTTAATCGTACATTGGTGCTAAATGATCGTTATTAATAGTGAACATCGGATACCTTGAGCTGTTATAAATCATCATGGAGGTTTGAGGACAGCTTTATAGATAGTGCGATAGATAGCTTGAGCGACAGTGTGATAGAGAGCTCGCTTACTTTTTGAGGTTTTATATATGCAGTTTAGTTGGTTAGTGGTTCTGCTTTTAACGAGTGCAGCCAGTTGTATTGGTTTTGGGGTGGCAGCTTACAGGCAAGGGCTAGGAGTCAAGCGATGGGGCTTTTTAGCATTATTATTAGGCCCATTGACCTATCCGTTGTTTAGCACTCACAAGCGACTTGCAGATGTAAAACTATTGCGTCAAGGCGGGTATAAAATACAGTGTTAACTCCATTGTATGACACTAAAAAAGGAGCCTGAGCTCCTTTTTTTATGGGGATAACCGACAAAGGTTATTTCCACCAAGCCTTGGCAGGTATAACTTCTAAGTGGTTTAACCCTTCTGGAAGTTTCACTTTCTTACGTGCTGGTTTTGCTAAACCTAATGCTATCTTAAGAGAAGTAAACATCATAGACTCCTTAAGCGGTTTGTGTGTCTAGTACTTTAAGACCAGGAATTTGCGCAACTTGAGTGTCTAGTACTTTAAGACCCGGAATTTGTGCAACTTGAGTGTCTAGTACTTTAAGGCCAGGGATTTGTGCAACTTGAGTGTCTAGTACTTTAAGGCCCGGAATTTGTGCTACTTGAGTGTCTAGTACTTTAAGACCCGGAATTTGTGCAACTTGAGTGTCTAGTACTTTAAGGCCAGGGATTTGTGCAACTTGAGTGTCTAGTACTTTAAGGCCAGGGATTTGTGCAACTTGAGTGTCTAGTACTTTAAGGCCTGGAATTTGTGCTACTTGAGTGTCTAGTACTTTAAGGCCCGGAATTTGTGCAACTTGAGTGTCTAGTACTTTAAGACCCGGAATTTGTGCAACTTGAGTGTCTAGTACTTTAAGGCCAGGGATTTGTGCAACTTGAGTGTCTAGTACTTTAAGGCCAGGGATTTGTGCAGTTTGATTGACATTAGTCATAGCTAAACTACCAACAGACAACGCCGATAAAACTGCTAGTGAAATTATTCCTTTAATCATTTTATTCTCTCTTATATTTAGTAATTCAAGCTCAGGGTTAAAAACATTATTTTTTTGACAACTGAGTCTGTATTAGCATTTGTTGTGCCAAATATAAGAGAGAATGATTTATTTTTTTATTTGTGTTTGCGAAAGCGACTCAAATTTGAGTTTATCTGCTGTGAGCATTAACTCAAACTCAGTTTCCTTTATTGGTTTGCTATATATATAGCCTTGTATTTCTTCACAATTTAAGGCTTTTAGAATGTTGAGTTGAGCTGTTTGCTCAACACCTTCTCCCACAACGGTTAGGCCCATGTTATGAGCGATGGTAATAATTGAATCAACCATTTTTAAGTCGCGATCTGACTTGTCGATATCGTCAACAAAGGTTTTGTCAATTTTTAAACAATTAATCGGGAAGCGTTTTAAATACGACAATGATGAGTAACCCGTTCCAAAATCATCAAGTGCCAAACTTACCCCCATTTTTGCCAGTTGCTGCATGACTTTAATGGCTTGTTCTGGGTTTTTTATTACCGTGCCTTCGGTAATTTCTAATTCTAGGTGTTTAGCTGGCAGTTTAGTGAGTCGTAAAATTGACTCAATACGTTGCTGTAAATCAGGAAGTGCAAACTGCTTTGACGATAAATTGACGGCAACCCGACCACTAAACAGGCCTGCGTCTAACCATTTTTGAGCTGCAAAACAGGCTTTGCGAAGCACAAGATCACCAATTTCAACAATTAATCCATTTTCTTCAGCAAGTGGAATAAACTCATTTGGGCCAATGATGCCTAACGTTGGGTGGTTTAAGCGAACCAAGGCTTCCATTCCCGTTAAGCGATCTTTTTTAACGTCAATTTTAGGTTGATAGTAAACCTCAAAAAAATCATCTTTTAATGCTTCTCTGATAAGGTTTTCTATTTCGAGTTGGCGTAACGCATTCTGGTTTAAGGATTCTGAATAGAATTGATATCGGTTACCCCCTGCCGATTTTGCATGATACATCGCAATGTCAGCTTTTCTCAGTAAAGCTTGTTCATTTTGTTCATCTTCAGGATATAGCACAATACCGATACTGATCCCCAACACTAAAGATTCGTTATTGAGGTTAAAAGCCGGTTTTAAGCAATTAATTACCTGCGTAGCAATGGCTGCACACGACCCAATATCAGGATGTTGATCAACTAGCAAGGCAAATTCGTCACCTCCTAATCTGTAAAGGCTGGCATGAGCAGGGATCGCTAGCTTAATACGCTCAGACACGCCAATTAATAAATCATCGCCAATTTGGTGCCCTAAAGAGTCGTTAATACGCTTAAAGTTGTCTAGATCCAGCACCATAAGAGTATGGTGAATGTCTTTTTTTACCAGGTTACTTAAGGTTACTTGCAAGCTAGAGCGGTTAGGTAATCCTGTGAGTAAATCATTATTGGTTAATTTTCTGAGTTCTTCTTCTTGTTGTTTACGGCGAGTAATGTCAGAGAAAACACCAACATAGTGGCTTGCTTCGCCCTGTTCATTGTAGATGGCGTCAATTGTAAGTTCCATCAGGAAAAAGTCATCATTACCTCGGCAAGCTTCAATTTCGCCACTCCAACGACCTTGTTGCTTTAATAGGGTTAGTATTTGTTCAGAGTAACTTTCTGGATAACGATTAAAGCTTAGGGTTTTATTGAGGTACTTTTCTTGTGTTGAGGCCGTTAATTCGCAACAAGCTTGGTTTACTTCAACATATTGGTATTTTTCATTAAGAATAAACATGCCTTCAGAAATGTTTTCAATGGCTCTGGCAAATAAACGTAATTGCTCTTCTGCTTGTTTAATATTATTGATGTCTTTAATAGTACCAGTCATACGCAGCGGACGATCCTTCTGATCTCGCTCAACAATTTTTGCTCTGTCTAAAATCCAAACCCATTGTTGGTTTCGTGCTTTAACCCGATAGGCGATTTCAAAGTGGTCAGTTATCGCATTGAAATGATCGTTCAATGCTTTGGTGACCCGTTCTCTATCTTGAGGATGTATATTGCTTTCTTCTTCTGGTTTGCCTGAGCGTTGCCCATCTTGAGGGAAATCTAGTGAGCCCCATATATTAGAACGATAAATTTTACCGCTTTCAATATCCCAGTCCCACATTTCATCGCCACTGCCCCATAGCGACAGTTTTAAGCGCTCTTCACTTTTGGCTATTTGTTTTTGTGTTTGGCGGCGACGATTCATGCTTCTAAAAAATAAAGATATAATAATAATAGTAATAATAGAGTAGATACCAATAGCTAAATTAGACAACCACCATGGTGGTGTAATAATTATTTTTAAATCTCTAATATCTGTTTTATTTCCTGTTAATTTATTTTCAGCATAGATTTTAAAGGTGTAGTTGCCAGGAGATAAATTTGTGTAAGTAACGGAGTTGCTTCCATTTGTAGATAGCCAGTTTTTTTCAAGATCTTCTAGGTAATAAAAGAATTCAAAATCATTATTATTTTCGTTGAGTACATTAAACTTTATAGTGAAAGGGTACTCTGAATATTTAAGGCTGATTTCCCTGGAGTTTTCGAGTGGTTTTTTTAAAATGCTTCCGTCAATATTAACAGGTGTGTTAAATAAAAGAAGCTGTTGGAAGTGTATTTTTTTTGAATTCGAGTTTGACAGTTTGTTTATAATTTTTTTGGGGTTTAAGATACTTATACCTTCAGTGCCACCAATTAAAATATTATCACCAGCGTTAAGGGATGCTTGTGTGTTGTATTCTTTAAGAGAACCATTGCTGATTTGTAATGTGTAATTAGTAAGGTTTTTTGTGTCTAATATGTTTACTTCTCTGTTTGATGGGGCGATTATTATATTGTCTACGCTTGTCAATGAGTATATTATTTTATTTCTACTGAATACTTTTTTTGTTATATGCTTTTTATCTGAGTTGGTGGTATATATAGAGTTCCTAGTTCCAAAATATAATGTATTATTTAAATAAAGTAAGTTGAAAACGAAATCATTTTTAAAAATATGAGTTTTAATACCATTTTTATAGTGGTATAAACCTTTTTGTGATGCTAGCCAAAGCTCATCTTTTACTTTAAGAGAATCATATACTGGATAACCCTTCTCAGTTTCTAAAGTGTTTAACAAGTTACCATTACTATCTATGCTGTGGACATTTCCATTAGAGGTTGAAGCATATATGATATTTTCATAATATTTTAAACTATAAATGGGTTCATTTATAACTGTGGTAATACTTTTATCTTTCTTGTTGACTATTAATAATCCAATGGTTGTGCCTATGAATATGTTATTGCTGTTTGTAATCATAGATTTTGGGCCATGGGGTAGGTTTAGTTTTATTGTTTTTTTGTTTTTAAATACATAGTCATAAATAACAACATCGCTTCCATCATTTAAAATGTATATTTCATCGCCATCTTTTGATAATGACCAAATGTTTTCTGTGTCGGAAATTATTCTTTTTATATAGTTGTTGCTTTCCGATACTTTGAAAAACCCTTCTATATAATTTGAAATGTATATGCTATCGTTGATTTCGGTTAGGAAATTTTTATTAAGTTTTTCTTTTTCTAGATTGATGAACCCTAGGTTGGAAGATTTATATTCGTTTTCCTCTGGTTTTATTCTGTAAACTTTGTTTTCATAAATCCCGATTAGTGAATTCTTTGATTTACTTAAACTTGACATCCCTATTGTTGATATTTTTTTGTTATTTATTAGGTTTATTATCCCATCTTTAGTTGATGCAAACACTTCGTTGTTAAATAACTCTATTTCGTTACTTTTTTGTAATTTAAGTTTAAATGTTGAAGATTCTAAGGTGAACACTTTACCGTCATAATTTCTTATGTATAAAGTTTTGTCATGTTTCAATATTTTTTTTATTTCATGTAGTTCTTCATTTTCATAAAGCAAACTAACAACTTTATTTGCAAGATCATAAATAATAAATTTATTATTCAACCCAACAAAAATTTCATTACCTTGTTGCGATAATGACCAAACAGCTTGTTCTCCGATATGTTCAGAAATACTGTTTTTTGAAAAAGATTCAGTTTCACTATCAAATTGAACTAAGCCTTTATCTGTTCCAACCAGCAGGGCACCTTTATTATCGATAAGTAGGTTACGAATAAAAGAGCTCGGTAAAGATTTGCCATCATCAGCAGCATAAAATTGTTTGAACTCATTACCATCAAAGCGATTCAAGCCATTTATGGTGCCAACCCACACATAACCTTCGCTGTCTTCTACGATTGCAGTGACGGTATCTTGTGACAAGCCGTCGGCTACACCGTAGTTTGTATGATTCAGTAAAAGGTCAAAGTTTGATTCTGTGCCATTGCTATCAAAGGCGTGGGCAAATGAACTTAACAATAAACTGGCGTAGACACAGAGTTTGAGTAAAATTTTAGGCATAATTGTTATGTTTATTCTCTTTCGATGCCGCAATAATATAGAAGAATTGTCTACTTTTTCAGAAACCTGCGTCTTTGTCAAAAGCATGTTAACAAAAATCACGAGGTTGATAGTTTATTGAGCAATTATTCTAAAGAAGATGGTCTAGAGTTAGTTTTTTATCAATAACTTAGTCATACTAAAGTTTTATATGGAATGAAGTTCAGTAAACAGTGTTTACATTCTTTACATTGCATAACATGGGGCCTCATCACGTTAGTTACTCAATATGTGCTAAGGCCTCTTTAGTTTGTATTCGTTTAAATATCTTATTAAAACTGAAATTTTTCTGCTTGTTGTTTAAACGTTTTTAAGTCAACAATCATGTTGTCTGTGCGAAGACTCGCCTGGCTGTGATGTTGTTCACCGCAACTAAATAGCACTAAGCGATCACAATCTTTACTGCGCATGTGAGTGACCATAAACTTAATTAAATCAGCTCTGGTGAGTTTCATCACTTCTGCCACCACAAGTTCTCGCTGGTTAAAGTGATAATCTCGATTTCCTAAGCTAACCCAATAGCGCTGGCTTCGGGTTTTTAGGTTTGTGTCATTTTCCATTATTTGGCTGATCATGCCTTGTTTGGTGCTTTCCCACTGTTCATTGGTGATTTGCATCACGGCGTAATTAAAGTCTGCGATAAACTCGTCAATTGCCTCGAGTAATTGTCTGGGCCCTGTAGTAGGGGATTGAACGTAAAATATTATCCCAGGATGTCGATTAAGTGGTAAATAACCGGTGCCAACCATATAGCCAAGTTGTTGCTTAGTGCGCAGTTCGTGAAAGAAGGTTGAAGACATAGTGTGATTCAACAAGCTAAACAGTGCCATACGCTCTGGAGTAGCAAAGCGTGATTGATAATATACAATGATGGCACTGTCTTGATGGGCAATGCTCTTTTCACGTAGCAGTGAGCCTCTTTTATCTAAATTGACTAATTCTCGAGAGGACTCTGTGCTTGGCTTGGTGACTAATGACAATAAATGTTTTAAGCGTTTACCGAGTTGTTGGGCTTCTTCCTCTAACCAATCTCCGTAGACTAAACCCTCTAAATACACTTTTTTATAAAATGCACTGACATGATTATGTAAGTCTTCTAGCGTAAGGCTAGACAGTTCTTCTGCCATTCTGGCGGGCTCAAAACTGCGTTTTTGTAATGTTACCGTGAGGCTGGTGAATAACTGCGATATAGGTTTTGCCTGGGCGACATTATTCCAACTACGCAAAATTTGTTTTTTAATCATACTAAAGCGTTGTTCGGTAAAATTACGTTCGCGCGCTTTGTTAATAATTAAGGTGAGTAATCTTTCTTGGTTACCTGTAAACCCTGTTAAGTGTAACGTTATACCACCTTGATGCGGGTAAATGTTGTAATTAAGCCCAGCGACTTCTGCTTGGTAAGTTGGCTCTGTTAAATAGTCGATGAGCATTTCGACATAAAGCCGTGTTAATGCAGCCTGTTTTGGGGTTGAACTGGCTTCATCTGAGTCTAGCGATAAATATAAATGCCCTTTAGGCACGTTAAATTCATCGTCTTTTTTATGCCAAATTCGATAACCTTCACCCTCCGCCACAATTTTGGGCACAAGGGTGTTGCTTGGCTCGGGCCTTGCTTGAGGATTGGCGACAATAAAAGGGTTTTTTTCAGGCAGTTTTAGCGCATTTCTCGTTTTTACTGTGGCCCATTTTTTTAGTTGATCAGGCGTTAAGTCATTAACTTTGTATGGTGTGTCGTACCAAGCTGCTTGTTTGTCAACTTGCGACTCTTTTGCGACTGTCATTAAACGCATATTGTCAGCTGACATCATTGATAAGAGCTGTTTTGTTTCATGCTCTAGCAGCTCATCCATGCGGTAGTCACCATAGATAATGTCTTCGGTGTCGTAATGGTGCATATTGATGCTTAAATGACTGGCTAAATCTAAAATTTTAATTTGTTCTTGAAAGCGAAACGCAGTGTCTAATAAATTGGCTCGCTCTTGGTAGCGCCATGCTTCTACGCCTTGTTGTTTTATTAGTTCAATATATTCAAATACACAGGTTACAACTTCATCTAGCTCATTTAGACCTTTGTCTGTTAACTGAATACTGATGGAGTAATCTTTAAAATTGTATCCATTGACACCACCGCCAGCCGATAAATTATTTGCTAGGCCCTGTATCTTTAAATATGACAATAAGCTACCTGGGCTTTCGTTACCCAGTAAGTGACTAATGAAAGTGAGAGGCTTACGTTTATAAAATTGATCTATCGGTGGTAGTGCAAAGCAAATACTCACTCTTTTTTGATCTTTTAATGGCACTATTTGAATGTGTTTTTGCAGTTGCTCTTTTGATAACAAAGACTCTTGTGGATAGTGTTTACTTACATTTCGGTTTTGAATGCTGGAAAAATAACGATTAACAATTATCTCTAGCTCAGCAATGGGACGGGGCGCGACAACGCACAATGTCATGATATTAGCGCTGTAATGTTGTTGGTAAAACGCTAATAACTCATCACGAATGTCTGCTTGTTTTCCAGCTAAAGTGGTTAAGTTGCCCACCGAAAACTTTGAAAATGGATGCTTTGGATTGACCGTTTCTTTTTGTACTTGATAAACCCGGCGAATGTCGTCTTTAAGCTTAAGGCTAAATTCAGATTCAATGGCTTGTCTTTCGCGGTCAACTAACGCTAAGTCAAATTTAGGTGCGATAAAAAACTGACTAAAACGGTCAAGAGAGCCTTCTAGGGCGTCGGCATTAAGGCTGTAAAAAAAGTTGGTTTGCTCGGTACCTGTCCAAGCATTATTGCTGCCACCATGTTGATTAATGTAAGCATGATATTCGCCAGAGTCTGGGTATTTTTCGGTACCTAAAAACAACATATGTTCAAGAAAATGCGCCATGCCAGGGCGATCGATAGGATCGTCAAAGTGACCAACACCGACAGCCATAGACGCTGCCGCCTGGTTTGATTGCATATCTTCAACCAGTAGTACTCGCAATTGATTGCTTAATACTCGATATTGATATTGACGATGGTCATTTTGGCTTTTATAAACTGCTGGATAATCAGGCAAAAGAAGGCTCCAGAAAACATAACTTGTTATATATTGATCTTCTTATGGGTTTTTAGCAAATAGCGAAGGCATGTTTTATGCCTTTATCGACTAAAGTTTAGCGAATTATCGGTGATACTAGGGTTTGTTGTTGTGCTATTTAGCGCTACAATTGCCTAAGAATGATAATAAAAACATCCAGAGAGAAGTATGCAGCTATTTTTGATGCGACATGGTGAATCAAGTTTTGATGCACCGTCAGACAGAGAGCGTAAATTAACTGAAATTGGCCGTGTACACAGTGGCTATATGGCTAATTGGTTAGTCAAAAATAATAGTTATTTTGATCTGGTAATAGTGAGCCCCTATCTACGTGCTCAACAAACGTGGCAAGAGGTGAGTAAACATTTACCCGAACCTCGAAAGTTTGTTGTTCTTGATGATGTAACGCCTTCTGGTGATGCTAAAAGAGCGGTTGATGTAGTACTTGCTTATGCTGACCAATTTAAAGCGGATAAAGTGTTAGTGATTGCTCACATGCCTATTTTAGGTTTTATGGTCAGTGAGCTGGTTGCGGGCATTGAGCCGCCTTTGTTTGCAACCTCTGCCATTGCGCAAATTGATAAGCATATGGAACAATGTAGTTTTGTTGCAATGACCGCTCCTCATCAAGTTGTATCTTAATGATGCAGCCTACATTATGCCCAACTATGAGTTGGTAGATTATTGATGCTGAAATCGTGCATTTATTGAGTAAATTGGGTACAAACATGACAAAAAGGTAAGTGTGAACTTACCTTTTTGCGTTTTTAAAGCCATACCAAATTAGTTTAGCCCGAATTATGCTATTGCGATTAACGTCGGTGGGGGTGCTCCCCAATATCAATTAACACTAGCAACGCAGCATCGCCGCCCCATTCTTTTGGTGCTTGATGAAACGCTTTGACTTTGGGGTGTTGTGCTAACCACAGGGGCAGTTGTTGTTTTAAAATGCCAGTTCCGTATCCGTGCATGACACAACAACAAATGCTGCTTTGCTTTACACAGGCTTGTATAAGAGCCGCTAACTCGAGTTTGGCTTCTGCTTGCCTTAATCCGTGTAAGTCGAGTAGCAAATCGGGTGTATAGTCACCACGCCTCAAGCGTTTTAGCTCAAGTTTATCTGCACTGTCATTAATCCAACGCATAGGTCCATCGACCGGCAGCAGCGGCTGATAGGTATCCGAAAAATAGCTGTCAACGTGAATTTGACGCTCTTTAAATTCGAATTGTTGTTTGGGTTTGACTGGCTGTTTAAAATGGTGGGTATCTTGCTTAAGCGGTTTGATACCGTCTATCAGTTGACTAAACAGCGAGTTGTCTGGGTAATTTTCGTCTTTCATGACGGTATTGTATTGAATTCTAGGTCATCTTAATAGACATCAGTTACAATAGTGCAGAACAATTTTTTAGGAGCGTGTTTTGGATAAAATCTTTGTAGATGAAGCGGTCACTGAGTTACGTACTATAGGTGATATGTTGCGCTGGGCGGTTAGCCGTTTTAATGATGCCAATATTTATTATGGTCACGGTACAGATAATGCCTGGGACGAAGCTATTGCATTGGTTTTTCATGCTTTACACTTACCCGAAGAAATCGGTCAACAAGTTATCTTAAGTAACCTCACTAGTAGTGAAAAACATAAAATTGTTGAGTTAATTATTCGCCGTGTCCGTGAACGTTTGCCTGTGCCGTACTTAACCAATAAAGCGAGTTTTGCCGGTCTTGAATTTTATGTTGATGAGCGTGTGTTAGTGCCGCGCTCACCGATTGCAGAAATGATTAATAACCAATTTAGCCCGTGGTTATACAACAAGCCTGTACATCGTATTATGGACTTATGTACTGGCAGTGCGTGTATTGCTATTGCATGTGCCTATGCTTTTGAAGATGCTGAAGTCGATGCGCTTGATATCAGTGAAGATGCATTAGACGTTGCGCAAATTAACATTGAGTCACTTGATGTGATGGAGCGCGTTTTCCCCATCCAGTCTGATTTATTCTCAGCGATCCCTAAAGGGCCACATTACGATTTAATCGTTTCAAACCCGCCGTATGTGGATGCCGAAGATATTGGTGACATGCCAGATGAATATCATCATGAGCCAGCCATTGGTTTAGCATCGGGTCGCGATGGTTTAGATTTAACCAAACGCATTTTAGCCAATGCAGCTGATTATCTAACCGAAAACGGCGTGTTAGTCGTTGAGGTGGGTAATTCAATGGTGCATTTAATGGAGCAATTCCCTGATGTGCCGTTCACCTGGGTAGATTTTGAATTTGGTGGTGATGGTGTGTTTGTATTGACTCGTGATCAGCTAGTTGAAAATCAATCACTTTTCGCAATATACAAAGATGGTGAATAATAAGCATAAGAGCATTTAGCTGTGTATTAATCAATTTTAGAGGTAGTTAACGCGCATGTCAGGAAACAGTATCGGTCAAAATTTTGTAGTCACAACCTTTGGTGAAAGCCATGGTGTTGCATTAGGTTGTATCATTGATGGTTGCCCACCAGGGCTCGAATTAACCGTTGAAGACATGCAACATGATTTAGACAGACGACGTCCAGGCACATCGCGTTATACCACTGCAAGGCGTGAGCCTGATGAAGTGAAAATTTTATCAGGAGTGTTTGAAGGTAAAACCACGGGTACTTCTATTGGTTTGTTGATTGAAAATACCGATCAACGCAGCCAAGATTATTCTGACATTAAAGATACCTTCCGCCCAGGCCATGCTGACTATACCTATCAGCAAAAATATGGCATGCGTGATTACCGTGGTGGTGGGCGTTCATCTGCGCGCGAAACTGCGATGCGTGTTGCGGCGGGCGCCGTGGCTAAAAAATACCTTAAGCAAGTGCATGGTATTGAAATTCATGGCTACCTTGCTCAACTAGGCCCCATTACTGCTGATACAATTGATTTAACCCAAATTGAACAAAATGCATTCTTCTTTCCTGATGCAACTAAGTTAGACGCATTAGATGAGTACATGCGCGATTTACGTAAATCGGGTGACTCAATTGGCGCCAAAATTACCGTGGCAGCCACCGGCGTACCTGTGGGTTTAGGTGAGCCAGTATTTGATCGTTTAGATGCTGATATTGCCCATGCGCTTATGGGCATTAATGCCGTTAAAGGTGTCGAAATAGGTGATGGTTTTGGTGTTGTGACCCAAAAAGGCTCTGAAGGTCGTGATTTAATGTCACCAGAGGGGTTTGCCTCTAATCATGCAGGTGGTGTATTAGGCGGTATTTCATCAGGCCAGCCTGTTGTAGCCCATATTGCATTAAAGCCCACATCTAGCATTAGTGTACCGGGTCAAAGCATGACAGTGCAGGGTGATACGGTTGATATGATCACTAAAGGTCGACACGACCCGTGTGTGGGTATCCGTGCAGTGCCTATTGCTGAAGCCATGTTAGCGATTGTATTAATGGATCATTTATTACGACACCGCGCGCAAAACCAAGATGTGGTTCGTCAAACTCCTGTGATTGGTATGCGTTAATGCCCTCAAATCATCGCGCTGAACCAGATTTACGCTGGCTCGGCGCCTGTTATTTCTTTTTCTTTTCTATTCTCGGCATTATGGTCCCCTATTTAGGGGTCTTTTTTGATAGTCGAGGCTTCAATGCGCAAGAGATTGGTTTTTTACTGGCTATATTAATGGCCACGCGCATTGTTGCGCCTAATATTTGGGCTGCTGTTGCCGACCGAACAGGGATGCGCGCCGAGCTGATTAAGCTGGGCTCGTTCGCTGCGGCAATGACCTACATCAGCTTTTTCTTTGACGGCAGCTTTTTATACCTTGCCATTAGCTTGGCCATTTATACCTTTTTTTGGAACTCAATTCTGGCGCAGTTAGAAGTGATTACCTTAGAAACCTTAGGTGACAAAGCTGAGCGTTATGGTGCAATTCGTAGCTGGGGTAGTGTCGGCTATATTGTGTTAGTGATAAGTGGTGGTTTTGCCATTGATTATTGGGGCCCTGAAGTGCTGCCTTATATGGGCATGATATTATTTCTAGGCTTGTTTGCCTGTTCATTACCGTTACCGGCTAATCGCAGTGCAGTGATTAATAAGTCAGATCGTCCCAAATTAACCTTCGATGCATCACTTATTTGGTTTATGGTATCAGCAATGCTGCTGCAAATGAGCGTAGGGCCTTTTTATGGCTTCTTTGTATTGTACTTAAAGCAGTTTGGTTATTCAGAAACCATTGCAGGCATACTGGTTGCGCTTGGCGTATTTGCTGAAATTATTATCTTCTTTTATTCGTCACGTTTAATTCGCCAGTACGGTATTCGAGCGTTGCTGGTGGTGAGTATGTTACTGACAGCCATTCGCTGGCTATTGTTGGCTTTTGGCGTTGAATCGCTTTTGTTGTTGATCATAAGCCAAATTCTTCATGCCTTTACCTTTGGCCTAGTGCACGCTGCGTCTATTCATTTTATTCATCGTCATTTTAATGTTAGCCATCGCAGCACTGGGCAGGCGTTATACGCCAGCGTGAGTTTTGGTGTAGGTGGTGCACTTGGTACATGGATAAGCGGTATGATTTGGGGCGATGGCAGCCAAACCATGTGGGTATGGGTCTTTGCTGCGAGCTGCGCGTTTTTATCTATGATTGCGGTATTGCTGATCCCCAATATCAATGGTGAAGTCACCGCTAATGCAATACAAAATTAACATCTAAAAAGAGTCGCAAGGAGTTATTGTGAAACGTTTTCGCTTAGGGGTAATCATCAACCCATTGGCCGGACTAGGCGGCAGTGTAGGACTAAAAGGGTCTGATGGTGTGGCGTTAGAAGCCATTGCCAAAGGTGCAACCCCTAAAGCTCAAATGCGTATGCAGCAAGCATTAGCGGTGATATTACCTTTTGCAGAAAAACTCGATATCATTACTGCATCGGGCGACATGGGTGCAAACTTGTGTCGACAAATGGGCTTTTCTACCACTGAAGTTTATTGCAGTGATAGCACCACTACCTCACAAGATACCCAAAATGCAGTTTCCTGTTTGTTAGAGCAGCAATTAGACTTATTGCTGTTTGCCGGAGGCGATGGCACCGCACGTGATATTTATGCTGTGGTTGACGATAGTTTGCCCGTATTAGGTGTACCTGCGGGGGTTAAAATTCACTCGGGTGTTTACGGTATTACGCCACACGCTTCAGGCTTGGTGGTGAGTATGTTGTTGCAGGGTGAGCTGGTGAGTTTAATGTCGGCTGATGTGATGGACATTGATGAAGTCGCCTTTAGGCAAGGCAACGTTAGAGCAAAACGGTTTGGTGAAATGACCGTGCCAGCAGAGCCGCGTTACATACAAGCAGTAAAAATGGGCGGCAAAGAAGTTGATGAACTAGTGTTAGCTGATATTGCAGCTGACATCATTGAATCAATGGACGATGAGTTATTTATTATGGGTTCGGGCAGTACCGTTGCTGCTGTGATGGAAGAGTTGGGGATAGACAATACCTTACTCGGTGTTGATGTTATTCAAGACAACATGTTAATTGCTCAAGATGTCAGCGCCAATCAATTGCTCGAATTGAGCAAAGATATGCCTGCCGACAAGGTTAAGCTGGTGATTACCCTCATCGGTGGACAAGGGCATATATTAGGCCGCGGTAACCAGCAATTGTCACCTGAGCTGATAAAACGCATCCCAAAAGACAATATTTTAATCTTAGCCACAAAAACTAAGCTCAAAGCACTTGAAGGTAGGCCATTAATTGTGGATAGTGGCGACCCTGAATTAGACAAAGCACTCACTGGCTATTACAAAATAGTCACTGGCTACCACGATTACGTGATGTATCAAGTGGCCAACCCAGATTTGGTGGAGAACTAAACCATGTTAGAACAGTACGATGCAGCATTAGAGTCTTGGATTGAAGAAAGCGTAAATAACAGTGATGATGATGCATTGTTTGCTTGTGGTTACTTACAAGGTCATGTTGCTGTTGTGTTAGCCGAGTTAGAAGTCGAAGCTGAGCAAGATTTAGCCGCACTCGATAAAAAACTATTAAGTTGCCTAGCCTTAGCAGACAAAGAATTAAATGCGCAAGACTACGCCCTCGTTGAAGCTGCCTGGCAGCAACTGCGTCAACGTATTGTTGCTCAAGCAGCTTAAGTGTGGAACAAACAAAGAGTGTTATGGTAAATCCGTCTTCGCAAGTCACAATTGGGTTAGTTAACCCTAAAACACCGGTAAACGTTGGCGGTATTATGCGTGCTGCTGGCTGTTATGGTGTTAATCGTGTTTGTTACACAGGTAAGCGATATGAGTTAGCGGCTAAGTCGGGCGACGCTCAATATGATGTCGACACCAAAGATGCGGCTAAACGCATTCCGTTAGAGGGTGTTGAGTCCTTACTTGAAAGCGTGCCTCAAGGCGCAACAATCGTATGCGTTGACTTGGTGGTTGGCGCGACACCTTTGCCATTATTTACTCATCCCGACAATGCGTTTTATATCTTCGGACCTGAAGATGGTACGATCCCGCAGCAATTAATTGACGCCGCGACTGACGTTGTTTATGTGCCGACAGTAGGCTGCATGAACCTTGCCGCATCGGTGAATGTGCTGCTTTATGATCGCCTCGCTAAGACAACGCAAATTAAAGCGGATGATGAGTTAATAAAACAAAGCCGTGACAATAATAACCGGACTAAAGTGAAGCATTGGTTGAAGTAAGCTTGCTCAATATCATATTTATTTGAAAATGCCGGATGAGAAATCATCCGGTATTTTTTTATGTTTCTCAATTTTTATTAGCCTGAATAACGTTAATAAGTGATGACTTCGCGAGAGTTTAACAGGCTTAAACACGGCGCTGACTGGTAAGCGGTAAATGAAGCAGTGAAGCGTTAATCGATATTGCTTAGATCAACATTCCACGGCATTAAATCGGTCAAATCGTCGGTAGGTAGACGCTTGGGCAACTCGGTAAACAAGTGCCTGAAGTAA
>NZ_BMII01000002.1 GCF_014641855.1 Shewanella inventionis | reverse complement strand
GATGAGGCGCGTATTGGTCAGCAAAATACCACCACCAAACTTTGGGCTGAAAAAGGTACCCGTCCGCTCGCAGTGAGGCAACAGCAATTCGAGTATGTCCATCTTTTTGGTGCGGTTTGTCCGAGAAACGGAGCAACTGAGGCCTTCATTTCACCTTGCATCAATAAAGAGGTAATGCGACAACACTTGGGACAAATTTCCTTGGCGACATCAAGCGGGCGCTATGCTGTCGTGATTATGGATGGCGCGAGTTGGCATGCTAATGATATTGCAGATGATTTTGAGAATCTATCTATCGTAAAGCTACCGCCTTATTCTCCGGAATTAAACCCAATTGAGCAAGTGTGGAGTTGGTTGAGGCAGCATAAGTTAGCTAATCGTTGCTTTGAAGGTTACGAGTCAATAGTTGATGCCTGTAGTGAAGCGTGGAATGCATTCATTGAAGATAAAGAGCGTGTGAAAAAAATGTGCCATCGACAATGGGCAACAATGATCACTTAGTTATGCGGAATGGTATAACCATCTACCCAGGGCATAAAGTGGGATTAGTTGGCGCGAATGGTACCGGTAAGTCATCTTTGCTCGCGCTAATACTCGGTCATTTACACCTTGATAAAGGCGACTTTAGTTTGCCTGCAGGCTGGCAAATTGCCACCGTCGCGCAAGAAACACCAGCGCTTGATGTCTCTGCACTCGAATACGTACTAGATGGCGATGCTGAGTTTCGTCAACTTGAAGCTGAACTCAATCAAGCTCAACATGATAATGATGGCAATGCTATCGCGCTCATTCACGGAAAAATTGACGCCATTGGTGGTTATGCCATTCGCGCACGCGCTGGAGCATTGCTTGCCGGTTTAGGCTTTGGCGAAGCAGAACAAAGCAACCCAGTTAAAAGCTTTTCGGGTGGCTGGCGTATGCGCCTTAACCTTGCCCAAGCACTTTTATGTCGCTCCGATCTATTGTTGCTCGATGAACCAACCAACCACTTAGACCTAGATACCATGTACTGGTTAGAAGGCTGGATTAAATCTTATCAAGGCACGTTAATTCTTATCAGTCACGACCGTGATTTTATAGATGGTATTGTTGATGAGATTGTTCATGTTGAAAACCATAAGCTCAATTTTTACAAAGGCAATTACAGTGCCTTTGAACGTGTAAGAGCAGAGCGCATGGCGCAGCAACAAGTCGCCTATGAACGCCAACAAAAAGAACGCTCACATATGCAATCGTTTGTTGATCGTTTCCGTTATAAAGCCAGTAAAGCCAAACAGGCCCAAAGCCGTTTAAAAGCACTTGAACGCATGGCAGAGTTATTACCATCACAGGTTGATAACCCTTTCCAAATGGCATTTAGAGAGCCAGAAGCTCTGCCAAATCCACTTGTGGTCATGGAAAACGTCTCTATCGGCTACAATGACAAAACCATTTTACAACAAGTACAGCTTAATCTAGTACCCGGTGCCCGTATTGGTTTGTTAGGGCGAAATGGTGCCGGTAAATCAACTTTAATTAAACTATTATCTGGCCAACTGCATGCAAAAACGGGTAAGTACCAACCCAATCCAGGGCTTAATATTGGTTATTTTGCTCAGCATCAAATTGAGTTTTTAAGTTTAGATGACTCCCCCTTACAGCACTTAGTTCGCCTGGCGCCTGCCAGTACGCGCGAGCAAGAGTTACGTAACTTTTTAGGTGGTTTTGGCTTTAATGGCGACATGGCACTTGCCCCTGTTAGACCATTTTCTGGCGGTGAAAAAGCCCGTCTAGTATTGGCATTGTTGGTGTGGCAACGCCCTAACCTGCTGTTACTCGATGAACCCACCAACCACTTAGATTTAGAGATGCGTCATGCATTAACCATGGCGCTGCAAAGCTTTGAAGGTGCCATGGTAATTGTATCCCATGACCGTCACCTGTTACGCCTAAGTTGCAGCGATTACTACTTGGTTGATCAAGGTGTTGTAAAGCCTTTTGATGGTGATTTAGATGATTATCATCAATGGTTACTCGACGCCGCAAAAGCTGCACAAGCCAATAATAAGAGCGAGGCCCAAGCAAGTGCTGGCGATCAAATTGACAAAAAGCAACAAAAGCGCATTGAAGCAGAGCTAAGACAAAAAACCTCACCACTTAAAAAGCAACAAGCCAAGTTAGAAACTCAACAACAAAAGATCTCACAACGCTTAGCAGAGTTAGAAACAGAACTGGCCGATGGCAGCTTATACGAGGCTGAAAACAAAGCAAAAATGACTCAAGTGCTTAATGAGAGAACCCGTTTGACCCAGGATATGGACGAAAGTGAAATGAACTGGTTAGAGCTACAAGAACAAATTGAAGCAATTGAACAAGCTGTTCAATAATACCCACTTTGACTTTGGCGTTTAACCATAAACGCCCAAGGAAACCCAATGCCTACCACACTCAATCGCCCGATGTTCGACCGCACATTGTGGCATCAATGCGAACTCGCTTACAGCCAAAAGCCAAGCGCTTATATCCAGCTGCAAGATAGTTATCAGGTTAATGTAAACATATTACTTTTAGCACAATATCTTGATAAACATGCTTTTATGTTGTCTGTAGAACAATGGCAAAGCATGCTAAGTGTTATCGAAAAATGGGAAGACTCAGTACTAGTGCCTTATCGTAAATTACGCCGTATCGCCAAAAAGCATTTGCCAGAAGATGACTATCAAAAAATGCTTGAAGTCGAATTGATAATGGAGCGAAAGTCACAACAGTTACTATTACAAAAGCTGCATTTAATAAACGGACAACCTCTCACGACAAGCGCAGGAATAAGCAGCAATGTTAATACCTACTTGAGCATTTATGGATTAGATGACAGCGCCATCTAATCCTACCCCTGAATTAAAATTTCGGCATTGTTTATTTTGCTGTCAGCTTTTTCGCTAAGGCTGTCGCATTACGAGCCACAATGCCATAAATAGACAATTGTGGGTTAGCACCAAGGCTCGTCGGAAACACTGAACCATCCATCACCGACAGGTTTTCTAAGTAATGTGAATTGCCAAAGCTATCCACCATGGCTTGGGTTTTATCTTCACCCATGGCACAACCGCCCATCACATGCGCAGACGCAACAATGGTTTTAATTAATCCTAAATCAAGCTGGTTAATACCTTGCTTAGCATCATTCCAAGAATCGAAGAAACTCAGTCCGTCATGCATTGGCAGCACTTTTTTGGCGCCTGCTGCAAATTGTAATTCAGCCATCGATAAAAATGCACGGCGCGCTGCTTGCCAAAAACCGTCAGTTAACGGGTAATCCAGTACGAAACTGTCATCGGTTAAGCGTACTTGTCCACCTGGGCTTTGCTCATTAAAACCGTCGCGGACCAAGGCAATAGTGACTTGCATTTGATTAAAATTGGCCATTAACTGTGCATGACTCACACCATAACCTATGGTCTTTGAAGCGATCAGCACGGGGTGAACAGGGGCAACTTCAAGTTTATATCCCAAATCACCAACAGCGCCATCGCGCCAAACAAACTCATCAGAATAAATCGATTGCGGTGCACCGCTATGGCCATTAATTTGTTCTGCAAATAAACCACCAGACAACAAAGACGGATGCAAAAAGGTTTTACCGAGTTGTTTATGGGGATCTGGAGTATTAGAACGCATCAAAATGCTTGGGGTATGGATAGCACCAGCACTTAAAATATAATGCTTTGCACTAAATGTAATCTGTAAATCTGTTGGTTTAAATCCTTCACTCATGGCTTGTGCGGTAAGGCCAACAACCTTGTCACCTTTATAATCAAGCTTAACCACTTTTGCCCGCGATATTAAGGTCGCGCCATGTTCAAGCGCCCCAGGTATGGTAGTCACCAACATAGATTGCTTAGCATTAACTGGGCAGCCCATTCCGCAATAACCGGTATTCCAACACCCTTTAACATTACGTTTAATGACGGTGTATTCCCAGCCGAGTTTTTCACACCCCTGTCGCAGTGCAGCGTTATTTCGGTTTGCTTCATATTGCCATTGCTCAATATTGAGCCTCTGCTCCATTTTTTCAAACCATGGCTGTAACTCAATTGCAGACAACCCCTTAACAGATTTAGCCTGCTGCCAAAAATCCAAGGTCGGTTCGGGGGTACGAATAGAGGTTGTCCAGTTGATGGTAGTTGACCCACCCACTGTTCGCCCCTGAAATATACTGACACCTTTATCCGCTGTTTTTAATGCTGCGGCCTGTTGGTATAAATTAGGGTATGCATGACGCTCCTCCATGTCAAAATCAGTGGAAGATTTTAATGCGCCGCCCTCAATCATTATCACTTTCAGGCCAGCTTGCGATAAAATTTCAGCGGCAGTACCGCCACCAGCTCCCGTCCCCACAATAACCACATCGGCCTCAAAATGACGGTTCTTTTGCAATGTGCTGGCATCAATATGATGCCAGCCTGAACGTAACCCAGTAATAATAGGATCAATAATAGCCAAGAGAATACTCCTTCACACTGAGTTAATTTTAAGGGCTAACCAAAAAAGTTGGCTTAGCATAACGCAAGTTTCCCCAATGTTCAGGACAAGCATAATAACTGGCCATAATAAGCTCACGCAGCCCTGTGTAGGCTACTTTTAGCATATCGAGAAAGTTGAAGCGCCAAAACTCTAGCATATCGATTAATTGCTGAGGTTCACGCCCTAATAACGGCGTCATACTGCCACTAAGCAACAACAAACCCAAACGGCCTTCAAGCAAATCTAAGAGCTCCATTAGCTCATCTTGTTGGGCTTGCGGTAAATGGTTAATTGATTGCGTAATAGCATCTAAAGTGCGATTAATGGCTATTTCTCTGTGGCTCGGCACCTCAGGTAAACTGCCATCGAGGAAAATAGGGATGAACACACTAAAAAGCACACGATGATGAACATCATCAGGCGTGGTTGTTAATGTTGGCGAATACAGATTAACGCCAAGTGCTAGTGCAGCTGTTCCTGCAAAAGCACCTGTGAGAAAGGTACGTCGCTTCATTTACTTCCCCTTAGGGTTATTGTTGTCAGTAATTTTTATGTGCTAAAGTGGCATGAGCAACATTTAAACACACGTTTAAATATTCACAAACTATTGCAGAAATATGCCTTCTATGAACAAGATGTTTTCTCCACCATGGTGGGCAGCAAGTCCCCACATTCAAACGATTCTACCGTTTATTTTTAAAGTAGCCAAACCAGCAACGTTTAGGCAAAGACAAGAATTACCCGACGGCGATTTTATTGATTTAGATTGGTTAGGCCAAGCACAAAACGGTGAACCTATATTAGTCATTCTACACGGGCTTGAAGGCAACACAGAATCACACTATGCACGCAGAATACTGCTTGAGGCTAAAAAAGCTAAAATAGCAGCTGTTGTACATCATCATAGAGGATGCTCAGGAGAACCTAACCGCTTAGCACGAAGCTATCATAGCGGCGACGTTGACGACCTAGCATATACCTTATTGCAATTGAAACAATACTACCCAGACTCTGCGCTCTATGCTGTGGGGTACAGTTTAGGTGGAAATGTGCTGGCCAAGTATCAGGGCAGCCTGCAGCAAAATAATTTACTCGAACGGGCTGTAGTGGTGTCGGCGCCGCTAACTTTAGGCGCCTGCGCCAAACGCTTAGAAAGTGGATTTTCAACGGTTTATCAGCGTTTTTTAATTAAACGTTTACAGCGAAAAATGCTCGATAAAATCAATACGGCAAATCTCACAGAGCAAATGCCCATCACCAAAAAACAGCTTAAAATGCTCAATACATTTTACTTGTTTGATGACAAAGTCACGGCACCGTTACACGGCTTTACAAGCGCTCACGACTATTATGAAAAATCGAGCGGGATAGCCTATTTACAATATATCACTAAACCGACATTAGTTATCCATGCGCAAGATGATCCCTTTATGACTGACGATGTGATCCCAAGCAAAGATCAATTATCGCCCATGGTTGAATATGAACTCCATCGATTTGGTGGACATGTTGGCTTTGTTGAGGGCGGCTGGCCCTGGAAACCCCAATTCTATTTAGAAAAGCGAATAATCACCTTTTTATTGGCCAGCATCAATAAGCCGTTCACCCTCAAAGACACGCATAAGGAGTAACCATGCTGGTACCATACGATGCATTATTGTCATTACCGCAAGAAACGCTACAAGCAATGATAAAAGAGTATTTACTTTCGCAACTTGAAGATGGCAGCTTTAGTGACGTAGATGAGCAGCAACTGATAAATGCCACTGAACGCTGTAAGATTGCATTAAAAAAAGGCGATTTAGTAGTAGAGTATAGCGAAGAAGATGAGTCGATAGCGATCCGTCAACGAGAGCATGTTGCTGCGAGATTTAATGATTAAGCTGCATGATTACGCAATAATTTGTTATAAATATTAACATTATCACCCGTGAATAATTGACCCAAAGGTGATGATTACCGTATAACTAATGGCTCGATTTTCTTTGGTGAATCACAAACGTAGGCAAATATCATGTCAGCAAAACACCCTATTATTGCTGTAACCGGTTCATCTGGTGCTGGCACAACGACCACAACGACTGCCTTTACGCACATATTCAGGCAGCTTGGTATTAACGCAGCATTTGTTGAAGGCGACAGTTTTCATCATTTCACCCGCGCAGAAATGGAAGTATTAATCCGTAAGTCGCAGGCTGAAAATCGTAACATTAGCTATTTTGGTCCAGAAGCCAACAACTTTAAAAAACTCGAAGAGTGCTTCATTAGTTACGGTGAGACAGGTAATGGCCAAACCCGCAGTTATTTGCATACCTTCGATGAGGCAGTGCCTTTCAACCAAATGCCAGGCACTTTTACTCAATGGCGAGATCTCCCAGAAAACACTGACATGCTTTATTACGAAGGCTTACATGGTGGTGTGGTCACTGACGACGCAGACGTAGCAAAACACGTTGACCTACTCATTGGGATGGTACCTATTGTCAACCTAGAATGGATTCAAAAAATCATTCGCGACACCACCGAGCGTGGACACAGCCGAGAAAAAGTCATGGGCTCTATTGTGCGCAGTATGGATGATTACATTAATCACATGACGCCGCAGTTTTCACGAACCCATATCAACTTTCAACGAGTCCCAACTGTTGATACCTCAAACCCATTTAGTGCTAAAGACATTCCAAGCCTTGACGAAAGCTTTGTGGTTATTCGTTTTCGAGGCATTAATAACGTCGACTTTCCTTATTATCTTAATATGATCCAAGGCTCGTTTATGTCTCGCGTTAATACTCTTGTGGTGCCGGGTGGGAAAATGTCGTTAGCCATGGAACTTATCTTAACGCCGTTAATAAAGGACTTATTAGATAAGCGAATAGAATTGCAAAACATCAATGATATCAAGCCTAGTTAAGCTTAATTTAAGTCAATAACACTACAATTGTTTTATCGTGATTTCAGACGAAATAACGGCAGTTGATGTGCTTGAGCGCTAATTCCCCCTATTTTCTGTTAGCGTATCAAGCACATCAGCGAAAACTCACTCAAACCTCTTCATCGCACTCTTGTCTGTTAAACCATTTTGGCTTTACTACATCAATGGAATAATTTCTCGATATGCTTGGTTATTTTGGTACTGCTTTAATCGCATAATAAACTCATCACTGTGCGCCAGATCTGGGTTGTGTTTTAATGCTTGAATGGCTTTCTTTTGTGCATCAATGGCTGAGGTAAAGTCACCTATTTCAGCATAACCAGCAGCCAGATTGTCTAATACGGTTGGGTCATTTTGATTTTGCTCTAAAAGCTTTAGAGACATAGACACTGCCCTCGAACCATCGCGATACTCTGCCTCTGGACACGTTGCCAAAATCCACGCAACATTACCAAGCGACACATTATCACCAGCTGCATTAAATTGGCTCATCGCTTTACCGCAGTTACGAATGACCCCATCACCACCAGCAGAATAAATAAAACCTAAGCGAAAATTAGCCCATTTATCTCCCTGGTCAGCCATAACCAAATACCATTTTTCGGCTAGGGCTAAATCGCGGGCAAATAATTTACCTTCAAAGGCCAAATCGGCAATAGTTTGCTGCGCTTTAATATGATTTTGCGCCGCGGCTTGATTAACCCAATCCAATCCTAACTGGGTATTTTGACTGACAAATCGTCCAGATAAATGCATTAAACCTAATAAAAACTGCGCGTCTACATCACCTTGTTTCGCTTTTATTTGAATGTGCACCAGCTTACTGGCAGCCAAAGACTCCACTGTGGGGGGTACATAAAATGAATAAGCAGGTAAACTTAACACACTCACTGCCAACAGGCATGCAGCCCTTACTATTTGACTCAATCTGTTCACGCACACCTCTACAACAATCAGTGTTATTAATCACGGGTATTTAATAACAGTATCTAACTCGTCTATCCAATTCAATAGACACCCGCGTCAGCCAATAATTCAATCGGTTAAGCGACAAAAATAAACACAATATGCTTAGGCAAACAAAATAAAAGCTGACCTTGATCACAAACAAAATAAATTTAATCTAAAATTTAACAGGTTAATATACACTACTGACACTTCTAAATACGATCTCTATCAAAGTTTTTACGATTCGAATCGCGTAGAATGCTTAATTAGACATTACTTACTTTCATTTTTAATCAATCGAGGAATATCGTATGGCTCTGATTGGTAAGCCAAAACCTGACCCAACATTAGAATGGTTTCTTTCACATTGTCACATTCATAAGTACCCAGCGAAAAGCACGTTGATCCATGCTGGTGAAGACTCTGACACGCTTTATTACATCGTAAAAGGTTCTGTTGCTGTATTGATCAAAGATGAAGAAGGTAAAGAAATGATCCTCTCTTATCTAAATCAAGGTGATTTTATCGGTGAACTGGGTTTATTCGAAGAACAAGCTGAACGTACAGCTTGGGTTCGTGCTAAACAAGCATGTGAAATTGCCGAAATCTCTTACAAAAAGTTCAAACAGCTTATTCAAGTTAACCCAGAAATCTTAATGAAGCTTTCTGCCCAAATGGCATACCGCCTACAAAGCACAAGCCAAAAAGTGGGCGACTTAGCCTTCTTAGACGTTGCTGGCCGTATTGCACAAACATTATTACATTTAGCAAAACAACCTGATGCAATGACTCATCCTGACGGTATGCAGATTAAAATCACCCGTCAAGAGATTGGTCAAATCGTGGGCTGTTCACGCGAAACCGTTGGCCGTATTTTAAAAATGCTTGAAGAGCAAAACCTGATTCAAGCACACGGTAAAACTATCGTGGTTTACGGTACACGCTAGGGTCTGCTGGTCTTTGCTGGTTGAATTTTGTTCGAGTTAAAAACGTTTTAATCGAGACGAATGGATTGATGCCTAGCAATCTAAGCAACTCTTTATTTCAAAGAATCATTTAACAAAGAGTAAAACGTTTTTAGCCGAACCCTTTGGGCAGCGTTTGTTGGCCATTTTTACTGCGTTATCGACTTTTTATGTAGAGTAACTACACCTCAAAGTCTCTGCCTTGTAGAAATGGCCAACAATTCGCTGCAAAAATAACCTTGAAAGTTCAACAGACCCTAGGACATTTATAAACGCTATTTAAGCGGCAATAATGTCTACTTCAGCTTGATTTAAGCCAAGATATTTAAAGTGGTGTTCATACTCTGAACGCCACTTTTTTTATTTGGGAGCGAACATGAATAGCTTGTTCATCGCCACTATCAGCTTAATGGCCTTATCCATTGACCAACAAGATATTCCTGTTAATGAATTCCCACTTGATCATGATAAAGTCAAAAAATTAGTGACTTCTGGTAATATACGCCCATTAGATGATTATTTGACTTGGGTGTCGCAGTATTGTGATGGTCAGCTTGTTGATGCTCAGCTTTATCAATATCAAGATAAATGGCGCTACGATTTACAATTTAAACTCGCACAAGGGCATGTTATTAACCTGCAGTTAGATGCAGTCAACGGCATGAAAAATCCATTACAGCAATTACCGAGCGAATGTACTAAACATGAAACTGCTACTCGTTGAAGATAACCCATTATTGGTCGCTGAGCTTGAAAAACAACTTAAGCAAGCTGGATATATCACAGATGTTACTGATAAAGCGGTAGAAGCCGATTATCTTATGAGTGAAACCGATTACGATTGCGTAATACTGGACATAGGTTTACCCGACGGAAATGGACTCTCACTTGTGACCAAGTGGCGTGAGCGCGGAGTGAATACGCCCGTTATCATGCTCACAGCACGTAGTCAGTGGCACGAAAAAGTTGAAGGTTTTAACGCAGGGGCTGACGACTACCTTGGCAAACCCTTTCATGCGCAAGAGCTTTTAGCCCGTATTCAGGCGTTAATCCATCGCGCTCATGGCAGAGCAAACTCATCGTCCAAACAGCTGTGTTATGGCGGTATTACGCTAGATGAAAACGAGCAAAAGGTGACGGTTGGTGAGCAAGAATATGAGTTAACTTCAATGGAGTTTAGGCTGCTGAAGATTTTCTTAATGTCGCCCAAAAAATTACTGTCTAAGTCTCAACTTACCGATAAGCTTTACCAATTTGACGATGAAAAAGAAAGCAATGTGGTAGAGGTATATGTTACCCATTTGCGTAAAAAACTCGGTAAAACCACTATTGAAACCCGCCGCGGCCAAGGGTATATCTTTCACGGTCTAGCCCAATGATGTCAATTCGCTTTAAGCTCAGTCTGTGGCTTAGTGGTTTGATTATTATCGCAACTCTGATTGGGTTATTTTTGTTTGAATCCATGTTAAGAGATGCTTTTCATGACTCGATTATTAATCGTTTAGAAGAAGATTTAGAACACATTATCATTGCAACCCGTCTTGATGATGGCGAATTAGTTATCGATCAAAATCAGTTATCCAGCTTTTATCGCCCAGCCTATTCTGGGCGTTATTTTCAGCTAAATCTGCCAAATAAGACCATTCGATCACGGTCATTATGGGATGCTGAATTACACATCGTTAATTTAGAATCACAACAAAAGCGTGTATGGCAAGCCAAAGGCCCCAAAAATAATGATATGCAACTGCTATCAATTGGCATTGGTGCGCCCAATAGCAATAACACTGCAACCTTAACGGTTGCACAAGACCTCAGTATTGGCCGCAGAGTATTTAGCGAAGTCTTTGGCACCAAACTGGCAATTAATATTGGTATGTTATTAGCCATGATAGCCGGTATTTTCATCATTTTGCGTCAATCATTTAAACCGGTAAATCAAATTCAGGGAGCGCTAGCAAAACTTCGCGAGGGAGATATAGCTTCATTAGAAATTGCCCAAATACCAGCAGAAATCCGCCCGCTAGCAGAAACCTACAACCAGCTATTAGATTATACCGCTAAGCAAATTGAGCGAAGCCGAAATAACCTAGGTAACTTAAGCCATGGGTTAAAAACACCACTGGCGGTGATGCAGCAACAGGTCGAGACCTTAGGGTTATCTCACCCAGAGGCAGCATTAGCAATGCAACAACAGTTAGATTTAGTACATAAAATGATAGAACGAAAACTTGCAGCCGCAAGAATTACCGGTGATATGCTACCAGCGGCACAATTAACCGTTCCAAAAGATTTTGACAGCTTAATTAACACCTTACACAAGGTGCACCATAATAGACAAATCCATTGTACAGTAACTAACCCCGATCAAATCAGCAGGATCCCCATTCATCGTGAAGATGGTATGGAGCTATTTGGTAACTTGCTAGACAATGCATTTAAATGGGCTAACGCTCAGGTGAGAGTGTGTATTGAACAAACGCCAAATGGCGAAATATTGCTGCAAATAAAAGATGATGGAAGTGGTGTTGAACAAGACAAATTAGCCTTGTTGACAGCCAGAGGGACACGCCTAGATGAAGCCACCATGGGCCATGGGCTGGGGTTATCGATCGTAAAAGAAATCTGCGATCAATATGGGTTTACTTTACAATTTAGGCGAAGTGACTCTCTTAAAGGTTTAAGTGTCAGTGTACTTATGAGCCAATAAAACAACAATAAAAAAGGCCTAATTGATCACCCAATTAAGCCTTTATATGCATTCAAGACTTTACATCATTGCGTTAGTGCTTTCAAAAATCTTATCTGCCGAGGCAGCAACAAACCCAGTGTATAGCTTGCCGTTTTCCATTGGATAACGTCGAGCAAACTCGTAAAAACAACTCGGGATTTCAGCATCGCCATCAGTAAAATTAACGACCACTTTATCAGCCATGGTAGATGATTGCTCTAGCAACACCTCTGGCGTACCTTTAATTTCGCCGCCTGAAGTATTTAATACAAAACCGGCATCTTTAAGTGCCTGGTTAACATCTTCAATGCGCTCAAACTGCGGTAAATCATTGATCGAAACCGTAAAGTGGTTGGCACGGTACCCTAAAGCTGCAACCCATGCTGCATATTCGCTTTCAGCTAACAGTGATTTATAGGTTGCTTTATCTAATTCCCAGTGACGGCCAGAATAGATAAAGTTATCTGCAGTTGTGGCCGCGACATCCACTTGCTCAATCAAGCCCTGGATAGTTTTTTGCAGCTCTGGGCTAAACTCTTCTACCAATAGCTCAGAAATAAACACCTTAGGTTGTGTAGGATCAGGATGTTCAAAATGCTTAGCCACCAGCTTTTTTTGTTCAAACTTATAATCACCGCAATCTACATAGCCAATAGATGTGAAATGTTTTGCTAATACGCTTAAATTTACCTTTGCGATATTAAACGTGCGCAGTGCAATATGATCATTAATGATCGCCGCACCATGGCCAAGCAATTGATGGATCTTTGCCGCAGAGGGTGTCATCTTAATATAGTCTTGCCATAGCTCAGCAAACAAAGTATTTACGTCAGTATGCATGGTTAAATCCTTATAATAAGGCTGGTAATATCGCTTAGACATTACCAGCTTGGTTCATGCGATTGATTTATCGACTAAATTGATAAACCCGGGCTTAAAGTGGCTGGTAAACTGACGTTGTCAGCTTCCATTGACGCAACAGGATAAGCACAATAATCCGCGGCATAAAAAGCACTTGCACGGTGATTACCCGATGCCCCAACACCACCAAACGGTGCTGCACCAGAAGCTCCCGTGATTTGCTTATTCCAATTCACAATACCCGCACGAATACGCGCTAAGAAATAATCATAATCTTCACGACTGTCAGCAAGTAAGCCAGCAGACAAGCCATATCGAGTTGCATTAGCTAAATGAATAGCTTGGTCAAAATCGCGGTATCGAACCAACTGTAAGAGCGGGCCAAAATATTCTTCGTCTGGTAACTCAGCAATGTTCGTCACATCGATTAAACCTGGTGTAACCATACCCTTACCAGTTTCAACTTGTGTCAACTCAACTAACGACACGCCCCCAAGAGATTGCAATGTAGCTTGTGCTGCAACCATACCTCGAGCAGCGGTTTCTGAGATCATTGAGCCCATAAACGGCTGTGGTTGCGCATTCCAGGGGCCCACCTTAATTTGCTTAATAGCATTAACAAGCTCAGCAATTAATGCATCACCTTGGGCGCCTTCTTCAACATATAAACGACGAGCGCAAGTACAACGCTGACCAGATGAGATATACGCAGATTGAATAATGTCATGCACTGCGGCTTTAGTGTCAGTGACACCCTTGACGATAAGTGGGTTATTCCCACCCATTTCTAGGGCTAATATTTTCCCCGGATGGCCTGCATATTGCTGATGTAAAATGTGACCAGTACGCGAACTACCGGTAAAGAATAACCCGTCAATTTGCGGGTGAGAAGCCAGTGCTTTACCGGTTTCAACTTCACCTTGCACTAGGTTAACCACCCCTTTTGGCAAACCGGCTTTGTCCCAACACTTTAACATCAACTCTGCAACTTTAGGTGTGAGCTCAGAAGGCTTAAATACAACCGTGTTACCAGCAAGCAATGCCGGTACAATATGGCCATTTGGTAAATGACCAGGGAAATTATAAGGCCCAAATACCGCCACAACACCATGTGGCTTATGACGCAATACCGCGCGTCCCGCTGGTAAGTCGCTAGTTTCTGTCCCCGTACGTTTGTCGTGCGCTTTGGCAGATAACGCAATTTTGCCAATCATAGCACCCACTTCAGTGGCCGTTTCCCATTGTGGCTTACCGGTTTCTTGTGCAATTGTTTCAGCGATTTCGTCTTTATTTGCTTCTAGTTGTGAACGATACGCTTCTACAATAGCTAGGCGGGCGTCATAGCCCAGCATAAACCAATCAAATTGCGCTGCACGAGCAGCATCAACCGCAGCATTAACTTGATTTGGTGTAGCGGTTTTACCCTGCCAAATCACCTCTGCATTTGCTGGGTTGCTTGAGTTAACATCATGACCTTCACCAGCTAACCACTGGCCATTAATATATTGTGTCATTTCTTACTCCTACATTGCTAAAACACGGATCTGCTCGCCATCGCTAACCAGTAAACCAGCTGCAATTTCAGGGCTAAGCACAACATTATCGTGTTCGTCAGAGACCAACAGTTTTGCCGCTGATGCACGATAATCAGCAAGCGATGTGTTGGAAATAATAAATTGGTCATCTGTGTGAGGCATTTTGCCCACAGACACAGTTAATAAGCGGCTCTTCTTAACTGAGCGGATTTCACTCAAGGCACACTCTACCGTTGGACCACCATCAAAAATATCGACATAATTGCGGAACTTAAAGCCTTCGGCTTGTAATAAACGCAGTGCCGGCTTAGTATTTTTATGAACTTCACCAATCACTTTCTGCGCTTTTTTAGGCAGCATACAAACATACACAGGGTTGCGAGGCATCATTTCAGCCATAAAGGCTTTTTTGCCTAGGCCGGATAAATAATCTGCTTCGACAAAATCAATGCCTAAGAAATGATTTTGTAACCATTCATAAAATGGTGAGTCGCCTTTTTCATCACTCACGCCTCGCATTTCTGCGATAACTGTTTCACCGAAACGCTTAGGGTGTTGAGCTAATAATAAAAAACGCGAACGAGATAACATGCGACCATTATTGCCTTTGCGGTATGCATCTTTTAAAAACAAGGTACAAACTTCAGCAGCGCCGGTATAGTCATGACAGAGTGTGAGCGTTTCAACTTCATTACGCACAGCGATTTGCGACGAGTGATAAACCTCGGTACCTAAACGGTAATGATAAAAAGCATCTTGCATGCCGACGGCAGCTTCAACACCACAAGTACCCACAACTTGGCCAGTTTTGGTATCTTCAAGCACCATTAAGTAGCCTTCATCAAAAGGCTTATCAATTTGCTTAGTAAAAGATGCTTCTGCCCTAGCTATCTTTGCACGCAATAACTCTTCGTTAACGGGTAAAGATGTGAAACCGTGACCAGACTCAACTGCGATACTATAAAGTGCATCGTAATCACTAGCACGGATAGGACGTATGATTAACATCTTAATCTCCTCATTGCGCCACTAGGTTTGCACGCTGGAGAGCTCCCCCTCCAACGCTAACCAATGTGACGAACCCAAACAACACGAGTACCTGCAAGGCAGGTACTCGTGTTGTTCATTAACCTGCGACTACTTTTGCTACAGCACGTTCAAAACGTGCTAAGCCTTCTGTAATATCAGCTTCAGGGATCACCAATGACGGAGCAAAACGCACCACATTTGCACCTGCGATTAAGCTCATTAAGCCTTCAGAGACTGACGCAACTAAAAAGTCACGGCTACGGCCTTCGTATTTTTCGTTTAATACCGCACCAAGCAACAAGCCTTTACCGCGCACTTCACTAAAGACGTTGTACTTAGCATTAATGGCCGCTAAGCCATCGCGGAATAACTGCTCACGGTGTTTAACACCATCTAATACTTCTTTGGTGTTCACAACATCCATGACCGCGTTACCAACAGCACACGCTAATGGGTTACCACCGTAAGTAGAACCATGAGTACCCACTTTTAAGTGAGCAGCAATTTTGGCTGTTGTTAACATTGCCGCAATGGGAAAGCCGCCGCCTAAAGCTTTAGCACTGGTTAAAATATCAGGCACGATGTCAGTACCCATGTAAGCAAATAGCTCACCAGTTCGGCCAACACCGGTTTGTACTTCATCAAAAATAACCAATGCATCGTGTTTGTCTGCTAAACGACGCACGGCCTTTAAAAACTCTGGATCACCATTAATAATGCCACCTTCGCCTTGGAGTGGCTCAAGCATAATGGCACAGGTTTTATCTGAAATAACGGCTTCTAATGCTGCAATATCATTAAATGGTACGTGGGTTATGCTTTGTGGTTTAGGCCCAAAGCCGTCAGAGTAAGCAGCTTGACCGCCAACGGTTACGGTAAAAAATGTGCGGCCATGGAATGCTTTGTCGAAAGCGATAATTTGATCTTTATCAGCACCGTGATTATCTAATGCATAACGACGGGCTAATTTAAGTGCAGCTTCGTTTGCTTCTGCGCCAGAGTTGGCAAAATAAACACGTTCAGCAAATGTAGCGTTAACTAATTTAGTGGCTAATTCGAGCGCTGGCTCGTTGGTCATTACGTTTGATAAATGCCATAGTTTTTCACCCTGCTCTTTTAAAGCTGACACTAACGCTGGATGACAGTGACCCAAACAATTAACTGCAATACCGCCAGCGAAATCGATAAACTCTTTGCCTTCTTGATCCCATACTCGGCTGCCCGCTCCACGAACAGGGATCACGGCTGCAGGCGCATAATTAGGCACCATCACTTCATCAAATTGGGCACGGGTTAGATTCATTTCTAGACTCATTGCATTTTATCCTTCAGGTTAATTGCGACTTAAAAGCCGCTGTTTCCGCGGTTTGCTTTATATTCTGTAAGTGCATTGGCGGAAGCTTGTGTTATTTATGGGACATTATTAGCGAAAATGTGATCAAAATACCAGTTCTGTACAATTAACTTCTGCAACCGTTGCCACTGTTATGCATAAAGATTGAAAAATATGACCAAAAAAAGCGTTTATTCGGGGGAATGCAAGCATAAATAGTCATAAAAAAAGTTATTTGGTTGAGTTTTGTGTACCTATTCATCAAAAGTGAATAATTACACAATTTTAACATTTACCTCTATAGGGCGATCTAAACACTTAAAGTAAATCAAGTTTACGAAAATTTTGCGCTTTTAATCGCAGTAATTCTTGAGCAGAAAACTCGTAATAATCAAACATGATCCGTTTTTCTTGTGGGTCAATCAACTGCTGCTCTTCTAATAACAGCACTTTGGCATAACAACTTGCTTTGGCCACAATGGCTGCATCAGCAGACAATTCAGAAAAGTGATAATCATGATCAAGCTCTTTTAACACTCGTGTCATTGATGAATCTTCAAATTTGAGTAAATTAAGTAATTTCCAATTCAAAGTATGAGCATGTTGCATGACTTGTTCGAATATCGACTCTGCAGGAAAATCGGTGGCCATAATGGCATCATAAACCTGTTTGTCTCGACTATGGCTTGCCTCACGTAACCAGGTTCCCCACGTTTTATCAAAAATTCGTCCACTTTGGCTAAGCATTATTGACGTGGAAAACTGATACATTAATGAACAAGTATAGGTCAAACTCGGTTCTTTATTGTGCAACACAGCTAGGGCTTGCGCAGCGATGGCACTCATGATGCTATAGCGCCATAACTTTCGAGTAATCCAAAGTAAATTGGTATTGCCTGATGGCAGCCAATTACGCAAACAAAAATAAGGAATTAATAATCGTAGATTTTCTAAACCAATATAATTCAGTACCAATTTTATATCGGTAACTTGCACATCAGAGTTTTTAGGTCGTCTATGCCTCGATGAAGGGCTATTAATTAAATTAATTAAATCACGACATAGCCAGCTATTGTCTTCGATAATTGGTCTTAAACGATTTAAATTAAGATCTGAACTTAACAAAAGATCTAACAGCAATATTTGGCTTTCTGTGATACCAGAAGAATCAATAATCAGCTGCGGAATCGCCAGTTGATGTTCAATTGTATTATTGACGGTATGTGTTAAGTGGGTAGAGACCTCAAGATAAATTTGGCGCTCTTGCACTTGCTTTTCAATGCGTAATTTCAGTGCTTGTCGTTCAATATCAAGTTTGTTAGCACTTTCTTCTATTTCGGCATTTAGCTCATCGAGCATTGAGCTCATAGGCTGTTTACCCACAATAAGCTGATGGTAGAGCCTACGCTCTATTTCAATGACTTTTCCGGGTCTAACACCGCCTGCGACTGATATTGCCACTCAACACATTCCTTAATTTTAATTTGAGGTTAATCATAAAAATTAAGGCTCTCCAAAGAAAGCCTTAATGCCATTTTATTTACTAAATTGGAGCTTGATGGCTATTTTAGTTCTTGCTCAAATAATTTATAGATACGACGATACTCATCTAACCAGCTTGATGGCTGCACAAAACCATGTGGCTCAACGGGGTAAATAGCCGTTTCAAACATCGGTTTTTCCAGCTCAATTAGGCGTTGCACTAGGCGAACACTGTCTTGAAAAAACACGTTGTCATCTAACACACCGGTCATAATCAACAATGGTTTTTGCAACCCTTGAGCATGTTCTATCGGCGAGCTACGCTCATACGCAATAGGGTCGATATCAGGCGTATTTAAAATATTGGCAGTATAGGGCGCGTTATAATGCGCCCAATCGGTTACAGGACGTAACGCAGCGCCTGCTTGGAATAATTCAGGCTCATTAAACAATGCCATAAACGTTAAAAAACCGCCGTAAGAACCACCATAAGTGCCTACTCGCTGATTATCTACGTTGGCGTTTGTTGCAAGCCAGGCAACGCCATCTTTTAAGTCTTCAACTTCAGGATGGCCCATATTGCGATAAACCGCAGTACGCCAATCGCGACCATAACCTTTAGAACCACGATAATCCATGTCCATCACAACATAACCTTGTTGAGTTAATAAGTTATGAAACATAAATTCACGAAAGTAGCCTGAAAAACCATAGTGGGCATTTTGTAAATAACCAGCGCCATGGTTAAACACCACCGCAGGGTACTTATCAGCCTGTTTCGCATCAAAACCTTGTGGCAAATACACTCTAGCATAGATCTGGCCTGCGCCATGATTTGAAGGCACCGCGACAACTTGAGGTGCTTGCCAAGGATATTGCTTAAAGTCATTACTAGTGTAATCAGTCAACTGCTTGATTTCGCCACCAATGGCTTGAACATAAAGTTCATTAGGGCTAGTAGCCGTTGTGGCTGTTAACAATAGCGCACTACCGTCTGGGCTTAAGCTGTAATCTAATGTACCAAACCATTGGGTTAGTTGCTCATTTGTACCTGAAGCAATCTCAACTCGATAAACATTGTAAATCCCAGGATGTTCTTTGTTTGCTCGGTAATATAGGTGTTTTCCATCTGGTGACAAGGTCACATTATCGACCACATATTTACCGCTGGTTAACGCGGTTTTATTGCCTGATGATGACTTAACATACAGGTGTGAAAAGCCTGATTCTTCTGATAAATAGTAAAAAGTATCTGTGCCTGTTACCCAACCAAATTGGTTGTAATTATAATTAACCCAGGCATCATCATGTAAGCGATGCTCGGTGATAAGCTTACCTTTTTGCAGATCGACCCGCGCAATCCAGCGATCTTTATTATCAACCGCTTCAAGCATGACCAATAATTGATTATCGGTATCACGCCATTGCATCGCACTTTGGCTCCACTCCCAGTCTTGCATAAGCTGAATTAATCGTGGTGCATTTTCACTTTTATAGGTTTTACCTTGAGCTTTGGCATTTTCGGCCTTAACACTGGCCAGCACATCTTCATCGAATCCGGTTAACCCTTCAATCGTAATATCTTTTTTAGTGCGTTCAACAAGATCAAGTAACACTAATCGTTGGCCAGGAAAAGCATCTTCAGCAACACGCGCTCGGGCGGGTACCGCATCAACGTAGCCATCTTTACCTAAATAATTAGGCATGATGTCGTGTTCGGCGCGCCAACTGTAGTTTTTGTCGGTTAGAGCAAGCATCACATATCGACCATCTGGCGATAAGCTCATCTCTGAAATCACTTCCGAATCGCCAAGGTACCAGGGTTTTGCAGACAGTGTCGGGTCCGCTTTTTCTAATAACCCGCGGTATTGTTCTCGTTTTTTGTCATTTGTATGCTGCAACGCTACATAATCTATCAATCTATGCTGTTGCTTAGCGATATAACTGCTAGGCTCCTGCACACCTTTTGGCTCATTGCTCATTTCAATTGCAGCAATTTGTTCTGTCATGCCAGTAGCCTGGTGTAAGCGGAAAATATTGTTACCTTGCCAGTAAGCCAAATCACCATTATTTAAAAACCGAATACCATCAATCGCCATATTCTGACGCGTGATTTGAGCTACATCCCCTGTTTGGAGATCTTTTATAAACACGTTACCTTGATAAATAAATGCTTTTTTCGATTTAGCTTGATTAATCACACCATGCTGCTGGTCTGCTAAATGCAGCAGGGATAGGTCGAGTTGGTTAGCCTCACCGGCTGAAAGACTTTGCTGATAATAATCACGAACAGGCGACTGATGAGCTTGACGACTAAAATACACTGACTGACTGTCGTCACTCCAATATGCACCTTGGGCCAATATGCCCATCCAATCGGGGTTAGCCATAATTTGGTTTAAGGTGAGCGGTTTCTCAGCTCTCGGCGGTGTAACTAATGGCACAGAAATATTGGCCGGCGAAGAAATACTTGTCGCTGAGGAAGAAATACTAGGGGTTACTGGAGAGGTCGAATTGGTTGTAGTTGCACACCCGCCCAGCATGGCTAATGAAACTGCACTAATGGTAAAATGTCGCAAAAAGCTGTTCATGTTCATCCTTTTTATTATTGTTAGCGCTATTTTACGCCCTATTATACCAATTCCACTAATTATCTGGTCATACAGCGGGAATTCTGTGCCTTCTAGGCAAGTAATAGGATTGTAGGCATAGTTGCTCTACGTCAAAATACTATTAAGCAGCATAGAAGGTACAGAAACCCGCCTTGCAGGAGACGCTCAGACAGTCCATTTCTTTGTTGCATTGCCTTAGAAGGAACAACCATTATTTCAACAATGCGCCTCAAACTGAACAGTCTGAGCGACTCTGATTGGTCACATAATTAATGGAAATGGTATTATACTTAAGAATGAATGGTGATGAACGCAGAAGTTGTAACATAAAATACCTAGTGTCTGTTGATCTTTGCTGGTTAAATAACCTTGAAAGATAAACAGACCCTAATCAATGACCAATAACTCACGAGCTATTGCTGAAGAAAATTAGCAAGTAACTCATGCCCTTGCTGAGTTAAAATAGATTCTGGATGAAATTGAACGCTGTATATACGTAAATCTCGATGACTCATGGCCATAATTTCCTTGCCATGTTGTGGATCATCAAACCACGCATCTAGTTCAAAACCTGGTGGAATATCATCAATCAGTAGAGAGTGATAGCGAGTAACCTGCAAAGGTAATGCGAGACCTGTAAATAAACCTTGTTGATGGTGTTGAATTAAACTGGTTTTGCCATGCATAACCCGCTTAGCTCGGATAACATTTGCCCCAAACACTTGCGCGATGGCCTGATGACCGAGACAAACACCTAAAATAGGGATTTTTCCGGCAAAATGCGCTATAGCCGCAAGAGATATACCCGCTTCGTTTGGAGTGCAAGGACCTGGAGATATGACAAGGTGGCTTGGTGCTAATGATTCAATTTGTTCAATCGTTATTTCATCATTGCGCTTAACAATAATCTCTTGCTCAAGTGTTTGGAAATACTGAACAAGGTTAAACGTAAATGAATCATAATTATCAATCATCAATAGCATTATCGTTTCTCATGACTTTTTTGAGCTTAAAAAAAACCAGCCTTGCGACTGGTTTTTACCCTAACATAAGTTAATTACTTAACCACAGTTAGGTGACTTCTGCGTTTTGCTTTATCGTCAGAACTGGTCGACTTAGTCGTCTCAGGCGTTGTTGAAGGTTCTTCAACTGACTTCATCGATGAAGGCACTGATGAAAGTTCATCATGTTCATCTTCGATCATGTAAGCATCTTCCATATCAAACACCGTGCCAGCACCATTTTCACGGGCATAGATGGCAACAATAGACGCCATAGGTAAAAACACGTTTTGCGGTACTCCGCCAAAACGCGCATTAAACTCTACAGCATCGTTTGTCATGTGAAGATTAGCCACAGCGCCAGTAGCAATGTTAAGTACGATTTGACCGTCTTTAACAAATTGCTGTGGAACTTGGGTACCTTTAACAAAAGCGTCCACGACAACATGCGGCGTTAAATGGTTATCCATCAACCATTCATAATAGGCACGCAACAAATACGGACGATTAGGTGTTATTGGTTTCATTACATGCCCATGCGCATTTCGCGCTCAGCCTCAGTAAGCGATGCTTTAAATGATTCACGTTCAAAAATACGTGTCATATAAGCATTAATTTCTTTTGCTGTACGAGGATCTAAGTTAATACCCAATACTGGTAGACGCCATAATAATGGGCCTAGGTAGCAGTCAGATAAACCAAACTCTTCGCTCATAAAATATGGCATTTCAGCAAACACCGGTGCTAAAGCGACTAGGCTTTCGGTTAACTCTTTACGAGCTGCATCAGCTTTGTCACCTTTACGTATACGCTCAACAAGCGCATACCAATCAGTGTCGATTCTGTGCATCATCAAACGGCTTTGGCCGCGAGATACCGGGTAAACAGGCATTAATGGAGGATGCGGAAAACGCTCATCCAAATACTCCATAATAATACGAGATTCATACAACACTAGTTCGCGATCAACTAACGTTGGCACTGAGTTGTATGGATTGACTTCAAGTAAATCTTCAGGCATTTCACTTGGGTCTACCTGCAAAACATCAACGGTAACCCCTTTTTCAGCCAATACGATACGTACTTGGTGACTATATAAATCATCGGCACCAGAAAAAAGTGTCATGATAGAGCGCTTGTTGGCAGCAACAGCCATTGATACCCTCCAGAATCTTAAAAAAAACAAAACAAACGAGGGGCTAAGCCCCCCGTTTACAATATGCGGATAATGTATAATAACCGTTATTGATAGCTAGTGTACATCTTTCCAGTACTCTTTCTTCAACAAATACGCAATGATGAAGAAAATAAACAAGAATCCAAGTACCCACACACCTAAAGCTTTACGCTCTAATTGCACAGGTTCTGCAGAATAAACTAAGAAACCCGTGATATCACGAACCGCTTGGTCATACTCTTCAGGCGTCAGCTTACCACCAGTGGTAACAAAAGTGCCGTCTTCTTGTTTAACGGCAAGACCTTGTAAATCTTGCAATACATGTGGCATACCCACTAATGGGAACACTGTGTTGTTTACGCCAAATGGACGAGTCTCATCAGCATAAAAACCTTTTAGGTAAGAATATACCCAGTCTTCACCACGAACACGAGCCACTAATGTTAAGTCTGGAGGCGCAGCACCAAACCACTTAGCAGCATCGGCTGTAGGGATGGCATTTTCCATCAAATCGCCGATTTTTGCATCGTTAAGAATGTATTTACTACGCATATCATCGGTTGATATACCGATATCAGTAGCTACACGCTCATAGCGTTGGTATTGAGTACTATGACAACCAGAACAATACTGTTGAAATAAACCCAAACCACGTTCTAATGATGCTTTGTCATGTAAGTCAACGTTAGCGCTTTCTAAGTGAACATTATGCCCACTTGCTGCCATCGCCAAAGATGGCAACAAAGTAACTAATGCAATTAATAACTTTTTCATTAGTGTGTCACCCTCGTTGGTACTTCTTTTGTTTTCTCGTTTTTACTGTAAACCCATAGGGCTACAAAGAAACCAAAGTAAGTGAAAGTGAAAATACGTGCCGCAATTGTTAGCTCAGGAGTCGCCGGAACCACACCTAAATAACCAAGAATAATGAACGACACAGAAAATTGTGCAATGTTGATCTTGTGGATCATGCTGCGATAGCGAATAGACTTCACTTTACAACGATCTAGCCAAGGCAGAATAAATAATACTGCAATCGACAGACCCATACCTATTACACCCAATAACTTATCAGGAATCGCACGTAAAATGGCATAGAAAGGAGTGAAGTACCAAACCGGCGCGATATGCACTGGTGTCTTCATTGGGTTAGCCGCTTCAAAGTTTGGCTTTTCAAGGAAGTATCCACCGCCTTCAGGCATGAAGAACAACACATAACAGAACACGATTAAGAAGCCCGCTACACCCATAATGTCTTTTACAGTGTAATAAGGGTGGAATGGAATGCCATCAACTGGCCAACCGTTCTCATCTTTGTTCTTTTTAATTTCAACGCCGTCAGGGTTATTTGAGCCCACTTCATGCAGTGCGATTAAGTGTAAAAACACTAACACAACTAACACTAATGGAAGCGCAATAACGTGTAATGCGAAGAAACGGTTTAATGTTGCACCTGAGATAACATAGTCACCACGGATCCACAATGTTAGGTCATCACCAATAACAGGGATAGCACCAAACAAAGAGATAATTACCTGTGCACCCCAGTAAGACATTTGTCCCCATGGAAGTAGGTAACCCATGAACGCTTCAGCCATTAACACAAGGAAAATCAACATACCAAATAGCCATAAAAGCTCTCTTGGTTTTTGATACGAACCGTAGATTAAACCACGGAACATGTGTAAATAAATGACGAAGAAAAACGCCGACGCACCCGTAGAGTGCATATAGCGTAGCAACCAACCGTACTCAACATCACGCATGATGTATTCAACTGAAGCAAATGCGCCTTCAGCTGTTGGCACGTAATTCATGGTTAACCAAATACCGGTAAGTAGTTGGTTAACTAAAACTAAAAGTGCTAATGACCCAAAGAAATACCAAAAGTTGAAGTTCTTTGGTGTCGCATATTGACCCACGTGACGGTTATAAGTCGCCGTCATTGGGATGCGCGCATCAATCCAATCAATAATATTCTTAACCATTACGCCGCTCCCGAGTCTTCACCGATAAGCACGGTAGCATCATCGACATATTGATGAGGCGGGATCACAAGGTTCAATGGTGCAGGAACACCCTGGAACACACGACCAGCCATGTCGAATTTAGAACCGTGACAAGGACAGAAGAAACCAGATGTTACACCTTCAACCTGTTCACCAAATGAATCAGGTAAATAAGTAGGTGAACAACCTAAATGAGTACAGATACCGACTGCAATGAAGAATTCAGGTTTAATAGAACGTACAGGGTTTGCTGCATATTCTGGTTGCTGCATTTCTTCTGAAGCAGGATCGCGTAATTGACCGTCTAAAGATTTAAGATTCTCTAGTACAGCTTCTGTACGACGAACGACCCAAACCGGTTTTCCGCGCCATTCGACACGAATTAACTGACCTGGTTCTACTTTACTAATATTTACTTCGACCGGCGCACCTGCAGCTTTCGCCTTGGCGCTCGGATTCCATGACTTGATGAAAGGAACCGCTACAGCGACGGCACCAGCACCACCTACTACGGCGGTTGCGGCTGTCAGGAATCTGCGACGTCCGGTATCGACTGGCGCATTGCTCATCCACTTATCTCCCAGAGGGTGTTGGAATTTTTATATTTCAATACTTTAGCGAACCAAAAAGGTAGCACGCTAAAATCATAGTTTGAGGCGGTGCTCATTATAGCGAAAAATTAGAAGCAGATCATAGTGAAAACACTCATCTATGTTGAGGATATTCACTTTTTTTTCAAAAAAGCATATAAATCAGCATGTTTTTGACAATCAGCCGAAACAAAATAATAAAAAAACACTACTGATTCTTATAGCTAATCAAATGCTTATATACTTTTTACTGCCAAAACTAATTAAAGCCGCAAGTTCTGATAAAAGAAACTGATAATATGAAAAACTGAATTTGAATTGCAGATACAAAAAAGCTCAGAATAAACTGAGCTTTTTATCATTTATTGACGTTTAAACTAACTTAGGGTTATTTACCGTCTGAAGATTTCATATATTTAAAGAAATCACCTTCAGGCTCTAACACCATCACATCATTTTTGCCGGCAAAACTTTCTTTGTAAGCTTCTAAACTACGTAAAAAGTTATAAAACTCAACGTCTTTACTGTAAGCATCTGCATAAATCTTAGCCGCTAGAGCATCGCCTTCACCACGAATAGTTAATGCTTTACGCTCGGCTTCAGCAACTTTTACTGTGACATTTGCATCAATCGTCGCGCGAATAATTTCAGCTTGCTCTTTACCTTGCGCGCGATGCTCTTTAGCAACAGCTTGACGCTCTGCACGCATACGTTGGTAAATACTGTTACTCACATTCGCCGGTAAGTTGATTTGCTTAACACGCACATCTACCACTTCAATGCCAAGATTTTCGGCACTTTCAGAGGCGTTTTGTAATGCATCAGTTTGCAATTCATCACGTTTACCCGATACGATTTCTTTAATCGTACGACGACCAAACTCAGTACGTAAATCGTTGTTGATTTTTGCTTGTAACAAGCTTTCAGCGTTGGCCTTAATACCACCATTAGTTGAAAGATAATACTTTTCAAAATCACGAATACGCCATTTAACGTATGAATCAACCATTAAGTCTTTCTTTTCAGAAGTCACAAAACGATCTGCTGCGCCGTCTAGGGTTTGAATACGCGCATCTAGATAACGTACTTTATCTACTACAGGGATTTTAAAATGTAATCCTGGCGTAAATACTTTAGTGACGCCATCGTCTTTAAGGACCTTACCGAAACGAGACACAATAGCGCGCTCACCTTCGTTAACTACCATTAGCGATGAAAAACCAACACCTAAAATTACAACCAAAATGATCAGAGCAAATCTACCCATGATTAGTTCCTCCCTTGGCGAAGACGCTCTTCGCGGCTGAGACGCCCATCAGACGACATACTCGTTATAGGTGTATTTACGCTGTTGGTTGATACTGAGTTTACATGGCGTTCAACTTCAGGTTCCGCTTCTTGACGTGAACTGTTAGTCGCATCCATCAGCTTATCTAAAGGTAAATACATCAAGTTGCCATTATTTTTAGCATCAATAAGCACTTTATTGGTATCAGACATCACGGTTTGCATTGCATCTAAATATAAACGATTACGTGTCACTGCTGGTGCAGCTTTGTATTCAGGTAGCAGTTTTTCAAAACGAGCCACTTTACCTTGAGCTTCTAACACTTCACGTTCTTTATATGCATTTGCTTGTTGAACCATACGTTCAACTTGACCACGAGCTTTAGGCTCAATTTCACGGGCATACGCTTCGGCTTCACGAATAAAGCGCTGTTCATCTTCCTGAGCAGAAATAGCATCGTCAAATGCATCTTTTACTTCTTCAGGTGGACGTGCTGGTAAAAAGTTAACGTCACGGATTTGTAAGCCTAGTTTGTAAGGCTCAATAATACGCTCTAACTCTTTCCATGTATCACGACGAATGGCATCACGACCAGTCGTTAAAATGTCGTCCATGCGATTGTGACCAATCACATAACGCAGTGCACTATCTGTTGCTTCTCGTAAACTTTCGTTTGCTTCAACAGCACTAAACAAATACGAATAAGCATCTGAAACGCTGTATTGGACAACCAATTCAACTTTCACTACGTTTTCATCAGACGTCAACATGCTGCCAGAGGCAGGTATTGAACGAAACGTTTCTACGTCTACGGTATACACTTCATCAATGAAGGTGGCTTTCCAGTGCAAACCAGAACTCACTTCACCAATATGTTGACCAAAACGAAGTAACACGCCACGCTCAGCTTCTTTAACTGTGTATAAACCTGATAACCCCCAAATAATTAGGGCGATAACAGCAAACACAATCAATATTGATGCGTTAAATGGTTGGCCAGATGCGGAGTTACCGCCCTTACCCCCAAAACGTTTTGATAAGTTTCGAAACACTTCGTCGAGATCTGGTGGCCCTTTATCGTTACCACCTTTATTTCCCCAAGGGTCTTTATTTCCCTTGTTACCGGGCTCATTCCAAGCCATTTAGCACTCCATAATTGGATGAAATAAATGAGATTAACAAGTGACGTCTATTTCTGAAGATTCAAAAATAAATGCCTCTAATTCCCCCTGACTCTGTTTAGCTAACCGACGCCAATCAGCATCGGATAAACGAACAGATAAAATACAGTTCCCCAGATCGTCATAGTCTTTCTGCTGTATTGCATCCAGTCGATAAAACTGGCCAAGATAATGCCCTGCCGATGCGGGTATCTTCAAAGTAAGCTCGCGGATTACCTCACCGATTAACTCGGTAATCGCTTTTAACAGCAAATCAAATCCAATGCGTTTTTGAGCAGATACCCAAACTCGTTCAGGTTTTCCGTCTTCACCGTAATCAATACGGGGCGCAAAATCTTCAAGCAAGTCGATTTTATTGCATACAACTAATTGGGTGATTTCATCAGCATCAATTTCTTTGAGTACACTTTGTACCTGGTCAAAATTTTCAGCCATATTTTCATCAGCACAATCAACAACATGCAACAGAATTTCTGCTTGACGAGTTTCTTGCAAAGTCGCTTTAAATGCGGCGACTAAGTCATGCGGTAAATGACGAATAAATCCAACGGTATCAGCTAAAATAACCGCACCGTCAGGCAATGCTAACTTACGTAATGTTGGATCTAACGTAGCAAATAACTGATCAGCGGCGTAAACATCCGAAGAAGTCAACGCGTTAAATAGGGTCGATTTTCCCGCGTTGGTATATCCCACTAATGATACAGTCGCTAAGTCGCTTCGATTACGAGCACGACGACTTTGCTCACGCTGTTTGTCTACTTTCTCGAGACGACGATTAATATTTTTAATCCGCCCGCGAAGTAAACGACGGTCTGTTTCAAGCTGGGTTTCACCCGGCCCTCGCATCCCAATACCACCTTTTTGTCTTTCTAAGTGAGTCCAACCACGGATTAAGCGAGTTGACATGTGGCGCAGTTGCGCTAGCTCCACTTGCAACTTACCTTCATGAGTTCTTGCTCGTTGAGCAAAGATATCAAGAATTAGCGTAGTTCTGTCTAAAACACGACACTGACAAACCATTTCAAGATTACGTTCTTGAGCTGGGCTCAAAGCATGATTAAAAATCACGACATTAGCTTGTGTGGCCGCTACCATTGCTGCCAATTCTTCAGCCTTACCTGTACCGATAAAAAATTTACGGTCCGGTGAGCGTCGACTACCGGTTATCACTCCTACAGAGCGAGCACCAGCGGACTCAACTAAAAGCTGTAACTCAAGTAGATCTTCTCGACGTTCCTCGTCAGAAAAGTCGATATGAACCAGTACCGCTGTTTCACCCGCTTCATAACGATCAAACAAAAAGTATGTTCCTTTTCAATTATTCAGCAGCGCCGTCTTCACTATGGCTTGCACCCTGATGACTAGAGACATTGAATGGGCGTGCTGGTACGACTGTTGAAATCGCGTGTTTGTAAACCATTTGGCTTACTGTATTTTTAAGTAGGATCACAAATTGATCGAATGATTCAACCTGGCCCTGTAGCTTAATACCATTCACTAAATAGATAGAGACTGGTACTCGCTCTCGACGCAATGCGTTCAAAAATGGGTCTTGTAAAGATTGCCCCTTAGCCATTTTAATTTCCTTTTTTATTTTAAAATATATTGAATTAAGTTTTATTGTTTAGTTTTAGTATTATACAGCAACGGCTAATAAGCTAGCGGCTTTGTCGCATAAGCGTAACTAAATTCCCTTCCACACCACTTTCAAGCCACTGTAAATCAGGCCAACTCCTCAACCATGTTAATTGACGTTTGGCCAATTGCCTAGTAGCGGCTGTAGCTTTTTCGACCATAGTCGCATGATCAAATTCATTATCAAGGTATTGCCAGCACTGCCTGTAACCTACGCAACGCATTGATGGCAACTCTAAATGTAAATCACCACGGGCTTTTAGCGTAGCAACTTCATCGATAAAACCTTGCTCAAGCATGATATCAAAGCGCTTGGCAATTAAGTTATGTAATACTTTTCTATCATTGGGTGCAATTGCAAATTGCACTACATCATACGGCAAAGCAGCCGACTTTGTTTGCGTTAACTCAGTCATTGTTTTACCGCTGATGCGATAAACCTCTAACGCCCGCGATAATCGTTGCGGATCATTTGGATGAATCCGTTGTCCGGCAATGGGGTCAATTGCACACAACTCTTGATGTAATGAATCCCAACCCTGTGCTTCTGCCTGTAACAGAATTTGCTGTCTTATGGCCTCATTTGCACTGGGCAAAGGCGATAATCCATCTAACAATGCCTTAAAATACATCATTGTACCACCAACAAGAAGCGGTGTTTTACCCTGGGCAATAATATCTTCAATTGCAGCAAGCGCATCTTGGCGGAAATCTGCTGCAGAATAACTTTCACTCGGGTCAAGGATATCAATCAATCTATGTGGTGCAACGGCCAGCTCTTGCGCCGATGGCTTTGCAGAACCGATATCCATACCGCGATAAATTAACGCTGAATCAACAGAAATAATTTCGCAATTATATTGCGTTGCCATGTCGATAGCTAATGCCGTTTTGCCTGAAGCCGTAGGCCCCATCAAAAAGATCACTTTCGGCCTGTTGATGTTATGCACGTTAATTATCTTTCATCCAAGTTTGCCAAGGTAATTCAGTGGCCTGGGCATAAATAGTTTGCTTTGTCTGCTCATTTAAACAACAAAATTGCTGCCATATACTTTGGGCTGATTCAAATTGCACCACACTTTGTTTTGCTAACCAGCCAGCTATAGCTGTGTCGTTAGGTTGCTCTAATGCGATCCAATGTAATAACTCAGGTATAACAATTGCCAATTGGCTTTCCCTCAAATATGGGGGCACTTTTTTAATTATCAACTGTTGATAACGAATACTTAGTTCAATACCCATTTGGCGCAATAATAGATCACGATTGACTATTGTGTCGTTCCAGTCGGGATCGGCAGCAATAGCCACTGGCATCAATAAAGGTTGAGCAACTAAACCATTAACCAACTTAGCAGTAACCTCTGCTTTTCTCACCGCCATTAACACCAACGAAAATGGCAATAATGATAAGGTATCATCTTGGCAGATAACCCAATGTGTTCCAGAAAGCAGCGGTGGCATACTCGTTTGCAAACTGGCTTCACCAATCTGTTTTTCAGGCCGTTCTGACGGTGTTTGCAGTAGCTGACCATAATTTGTTATTGCCGCTTTAGTTGCAGCAGAATGTGCAGTTGCAACAGGCTTTTTATCATAATTTGGCTTAACTGCAGCTGAAGAACCAGCAGAAAATAAACTATTTTTTCCAGGAACATACATAGTGCCGAACTGGCTGGCACTATTTACCGTGTGCTGACGCTGCGGTGGAGGTATTGAATCACCATGAGATAGTGAAAATACCGCTTTAGTTTGGCTAGAATGAATTATAGGCTCATCATTGTCCTCACTATCAATAGCCTCAGCTATTTGAGGTTCGACAAAATCCAATGCAGGCATTTGCGATAGAGCCGATTGTATAGCTTGCAAAATAAAGTCATGAACATAACGTGATTGATGAAAGCGCACCTCGTGTTTTGCAGGGTGAACATTAACATCCACCTGATGAGGATCTAGCGTTAACATCAATACATAACCGGGTTGATGTTCAACACCCTGCTCTGCAAATGCCTGTTTTACTGCATGATTAACCAATCTGTCTCTCACCAGCCGGCCATTTACATAGAAATAACTGGTGTCTGTTATCACGCGATCATGAGGCGATTGTAAATAACCACTTAACGATAACCCATCGTGCTCACATGCAATACTTAAGGCTTGATCGGCAAATGCACGGCCACAAATTTGCGCAAGCCGTTGTTGGCTTTGTATCTCGGTATTGGCTGGCCGATATTGGCGAATCACTTTGCCATTGTGTGTTAAAACAAAATGGATATCACGACGTGCTATTGCGATACGTTTGAGCCATTCGTCAATATGAGTAAACTCAGTTTTATCGCTTTTTAAAAATCGACGTCTTGCAGGTGTATTAAAAAATAAATCCACAACTTCAATGGTTGAGCCTTGCGGATGCGCAGCTGGGGTTACTTTTACCTCCATTTGCGAACCTTCGGCGTATGCCTGCCAAGCTTCTGACTGCTCGGCGGTTTTAGACGTAAGCGTTAATCGTGATACCGAGCTGATACTTGCTAACGCTTCACCACGAAACCCAAAACTTAAAATCGCTTCTAAATCATCTAGGGTATGCACTTTAGAAGTTGCATGACGCGACAACGCTAAGGCCAATTCTTCTTTGGCTATTCCTGCACCGTTGTCACGAATACGAATAAGTTTGCTACCACCTTTATCGATATCAATATCAATACGTGTGGCACCAGCATCTAGGCTATTTTCAACCAGCTCTTTAACCACAGACGCTGGGCGCTCAACCACTTCACCGGCGGCTATTTGATTAGCTAATTGTGGAGGAAGCAGTTGAATTGCCATATTAAGCCCTAGGGATAACTAATGTTTGCCCAATACGAACCACATCAGACTTTAAATTATTGGCTTGCTTAAGGCTACTAACAGAAACGCTGTAACGCTGAGCAATAATTGACAATGATTCACCACGTTTTACGCTGTGCTTAATGCTAGATGAACCAGTTCTTTTAGCCATTTGGGTGTCCGCTGGCGGATTATTTTCAAAATAACGCAGCACCCCTTTATAAATGGCATTGGCAAGCTTTTCTTGGTGGTTACCATTAGATAATAAGCGCTCCTCACCAGGATTTGAAATAAAGCCTGTCTCAACTAATATTGACGGGATATCTGGTGACTTAAGCACGGCAAAACTAGCTGATTCAGGTTTTCTTTTGTGCAAATGGGTGATTGAGCCTAAATCACGTAAAATATCACCCGCGACAGAATGACTAATAGCCATAGAGCTGTTCATCGACATGTCGAGTAACGTCATCGCTAGATACTGTTCGCTGTCGGTATTCTGAATAATTTCGCCCGCTCCGCCTAGCAGTTCAGAATGTTTTTCTTTTTGCTCTAACCAACGACCAATCTCACTGTTTGCGCGGCGCATAGATAACACCCAAACAGACGCACCGCGAGGTTGAGGCGAAGTAAATGCATCTGCATGAATTGATATTAACAAGTCAGCTTTACTGTTACGAGCCAGCTCAGAGCGTTTGTTTAAATTAACAAAGTAGTCACCACTTCGAGTCATCACCGCACGCATACCAGGCGTTGAGTCAACTTTACGGGCTAAGCGTTTAGCTATTTCAAGCACAACTCGCTTTTCATGCATACCTGATGGGCCAATAGAGCCGGGATCTTCACCACCGTGCCCAGCGTCTATTGCAACTATAATATCTCGAGAAGATTGATTAGCCGATCGGCTAACGACCTGCTGCACTGAAGATGAGCTGCCTGTGGCGTCCTCCAAATCAACCACCAATCGATTACCGTATGGTGCCGTAGGTGGCAAGGTAAACAGGTTGGATTTAACTGGCTTGGTTAAATCCATCACTAGGCGCAACATCCCTTTTCTAGGAGGAGTGCTAAAGCGTACTTTTTTTATAATACTGCTGTTGTTGGCAATCGTGTCTAAATTGAATCTTGAACCCGCATCTTCGATATCAACCACTAAACGATGAGGGCCCGTTAAGCTAAAACTGTCGTATTTTGGGGCTTGAGTTAAATCAAATACTACCCGCGTTGATTCTGGCGCAGCCCAAATACGCACGCTATCTAATTGATTTGCAGCCCAACTAGCATTGGGTAGCAAAAGTAACAGCGTGGTCACTAAGGTATAGAAAAATGTATGTTTTAAATTCATTATTATTTTATTTTATTTAAAATTGCCTGCCCAGCAGGGGATAACGCTTGTATTTCGACTTGTCTTTGTGAGTCTTTATATCGCAAATGCAAATGGATGTCAGCCTTAGGTAGCAAACCATGACCATTGTCAGGCCACTCAACTAAACAGACGCTTTTGTCAGTAAAGTAATCACGGATACCCATAAATTCTAATTCTTCAGGATCGCTCAATCGATATAAATCAAAATGATATACATCTAGATCAGGTAACTCATAGGGTTCAACCAAGGTATAGGTTGGACTTTTTACTGCGCCTTGATGACCTAAGCTTTGAATAATCCCACGGCTAAACGTAGTTTTACCCGCACCTAAATCGCCAGTAAGATAAATAGTTAGAGGTGGCACAATCCACTGCGCAATTTGTTGACCAAGGGCAACAGTAGCTTGTTCATTTTCAAGGGTTTTAAGCAGTGATGTCATCTAGAAAGTCAGCTTCCGCATAAAAGAGTTACAAGAATGCTAAATATACCAGAACTTACCTATTAACTCCCACTGTTATGGCGGTTATTTTTTGTTAATAAAAAAAAGCCAGCTATTGGGGATAGCTGGCAAAATCACACTTTAGGAAGATATCTTACAATTTAAACCGTTCGATTAAATGTCATCCATACGAATTGTGCTATGAACAAGGCGTTTTTGTTGTGTTTGAGCCACACGAACTAGGTCCATTAATGCACTTTTTATTTCATCTGTTGGGCTGCTAAGTGCCGTTTTTTCCAATAATGCAATTAATCGGTTTTCTAAATCCAGATGAAGCTCAAGCACCTGATCTTCATGCATGTTTGCTGGCAACGTGGCCTCTGCACAACGCTTTGAAAAATCTTCGAAAGTAATGTCTTTATACCAAGTGTTTAATATTCTTTCAGGTGCATCTTCAATGTAGCTTTCAAGAGTGTCGTATATATGTCTCTGATGTTGTTGAAAATAAGTCAACATCATTTTTACGCGTGAAGAGTCTGCATTACGATCCAAGCGCTTATACAATTTTTCCATATCAAGGTGACATTTAGCGACATAATCTAATAGCTCGCTCAGTTGTTGAATACGCATAGCACTTACCTCGTTTAAAGCTCTAACAGCTTAGGAAAATTTATCTTGGGTTGATTATTGAATATCTCGAGCGCAATTTATTTGAGCAATGTCATATTTTTTGTTCTCTAAAAGCTTCTAATTTAGAGATTCATGAAGAAGTGGGCGATAGATCACGCGTTTTGTTAGATGGACTGTCTTTTTAGATGAATAAACAGAAATAACGCATATAACGCTGACTCTGAAATGCTATTACTGCTCATCGATAACCGATGTCGCTGTTATCTCTTCTAGCTTGGAAAAAGATGGGTATCGACTCTTATAATTAACTCAACTGAGCTAATGTCGCAAATCGCAAAGTTTAGTCATTTTCAAGCTGGAGATTTTAGAGTTTGAGATTTGAAGCAATAAAAGTGATTTGGAGCGACCTTCTCTTAACAAAGAGAGGTTCGAACCGATAACCTATACCTTGGAAAAAGATGGGTATCGACTCTTATAATTAACTCAACTGAGCTAATGTCGCAAATCGCAAAGTTTAGTCATTTTCGAGCTGGAGATTTTAGAGTTTGAGATTTGAAGCAATAAAAGTGATTTGGAGCGACCTTCTTTTAACAAAGAGAGGTTCGAACCGATGACGCTGTTATCTCTTTTAGCTTGGAAAAAGATGGGTATCGACTCTTATAATTAACTCAACTGAGCTAAGTGTCGCAAATCGCAAAGTTTAGTCATTTTCGAGCTGGAGATTTTAGAGTTTGAGATTTGAAGCAATAAAAGTGATTTGGAGCGACCTTCTCTTAACAAATAGAGGTTCGAACCGACAACCTATACCTTGGAAAAAGATGGGTATCGACTCTTATAATTAACTCAACTGAGCTAATGTCGCAAATCGCAAAGTTTAGTCATTTTCAAGCTGGAGATTTTAGAGTTGGGGATTTGAAGCAATAAAAGTGATTTGGAGCGACCTTCTCTTAACAAAGAGAGGTTCGAACCGATAACCTATACCTTGGAAAAAGATGGGTATCGACTCTTATAATTAACTCAACTGAGCTAATGTCGCAAATCGCAAAGTTTAGTCATTTTTAAGCTGGAGATTTTAGAGTTTGAGATTTGAAGCAATAAAAGTGATTTGGAGCGACCTTCTCTTAACAAAGAGAGGTTCGAACCGATGACCTATACCTTGGCAAGGTATCGCATTTTCTAAGAGCGCAACTGAGCTAATGTTGCATTTCAAACTAGGGAAGTGATTTGGAGCGACATATCGGGTTCGAACCGATGACCTATACCTTGGCAAGGTATCGCTCTACCAACTGAGCTAATGTCGCAAATCAAAATCATATTTGGAGTGACCTTCTCTTAACAAAGAGAGGTTCGAACCGATGACGCTGTTATCTCTTTTAGCTTGGCAAGGTATCGCTCTACCAACTAAGCAAATCTAACATCGTCTGTAATTTGGAGCGACATATCGGGTTCGAACCGATGACCTATACCTTGGCAAGGTATCGCTCTACCAACTGAGCTAATGTCGCGTACTGTTTGCTTCATTGGTAACAATCAACAAGGTATCGTCTTTCTACCTGTGCCAACTGAGCTAATGTCGCATTTTCAAATTACCTGAAATTTGGAGCGACCTTCTTTTAACAAAGAGAGGTTCGAACCGATGACGCTGTTATCTCTTTTAGCTTGGCTAAGGTATCGCTTTACTAACTGAGTCTAACTCGCATCAACTAAAATTTGGAGCGACATATCGGGTTCGAACCGATGACCTATACCTTGGCAAGGTATCGCTCTACCAACTGAGCTAATGTCGCGTACTGTTTGCTTCATTGGTAACAATCAACAAGGTATCGTCTTTCCACCTGTGCCAACTGAGCTAATGTCGCGTACTGTTTGCTTCATTGGTAACAATCAACAAGGTATCGTCTTTCCACCTGTGCCAACTGAGCTAATGTCGCATTTCAAATTTTCAAATTTCATTTTTACTTTCTAGGCTCAGAGTTTGGTGCTCTGTAGAAAGTTGAGGCCGCATTATAGGTAAATTTTACTACGCTGCAACCCCCTTTTTTAAAATATTTGTTCGATTGGTTAAATTTTAAATACTTCTTTGCGATAAAACTGCAATTCTGCAATCGACTCTTTAATATCTTCGAGTGCTTGGTGGGTATTTTTTTTGCTAAAGCCATTCATGGTTTCAGGGTTCCAACGACGCACTAATTCTTTAATGGTGCTTACATCGATGTTGCGATAATGGAAATACTCTTCAAGCTCTAACATATACTTGTTTAAAAAGCGGCGATCTTGACCAATGCTATTGCCACACATAGGTGATGCCCCTTTCGGCACATACTGAGCTAAAAATTCAATGGTTTGTCTAATAGCGTCTTCTTCTGTGCATTTGCTGGCACGGACGCGATCAATTAAGCCAGACTCGCCATGATGTTTTTGGTTCCAATCGTCCATTGCTCCAAGCACCTCATCACTTTGATGTATCGCCAATACAGGGCCTTGGGCAATGATATTCAACTCCTGATCAGTCACCAAAGTGGCAATTTCAATCACTCTATCGACATCAGGTTCTAAACCTGTCATTTCTAAATCAACCCATATTAGGTTATTCGCATCAGCAGCCATTTATGTCGCCTTATGTTATCTATTGCCTAAATTCAGGCTTTTTTATAAAAGAATGTGTATCATACTGTTTTTTTGAGACACAAAAAAACACCTATTTAATGAAGATAAGCCTGTGAGTAAAAAGAAACCCCTAAGCCAAGGTCAATTGCGCCGAATGCGAGCCAACCAGACTAAGCGACTCAAACGAAGCGACGATAACGACGCACCTGAATTACAGGACAATTTATTAGGCCCTGAACAATCTGGCGTTGTGATATCACGTTTTGGCCAGCACGCCGACATTGAAACCAGCGACGGCATAGTGTCACGCTGTAATATTCGCCGTGCGGTAACCAGTTTAGTCACAGGCGATAACGTTATTGTACGTTTAGCCACCGAGGTACAAGCAGGTTCAAGTATTGGTGGTATTGTTGAAGCTGTCCACCCCCGTAAATCTTCACTCACACGCCCAGACTTATATGACGGCGTAAAAATTATTGCGGCCAATATTGACCAAATTTTAATCGTGTCATCTGTATTACCCAGTTTTACCACTCAAATTATTGACCGATACTTAGTTGCATGTGAAGACACAGATATTCCGCCGATCATTATTTTAAATAAAATTGATTTACTTAATGATGACAACCGCGAAGAAATCGAACAAGCCTTAGCGCGATACCAAGCTATTGGTTATCCCGTATACCGCGTCAGCAGTCATACGGGTGAAGGTGTAGAAGACATCAAAGCATTATTAAACGAAAAGGTCAGCGTATTTGCAGGCCAATCGGGTGTTGGTAAATCATCACTGATTAATGCGCTGATGCCAGAAGCTGAGTTATTAGTTGGCGATGTGTCAGATAACTCAGGCTTAGGTCAACACACCACCACAACAGCAAAATTAATCCATTTTCAAAGTGGCGGCGATTTAATTGACTCTCCAGGTGTTCGAGAGTTCGCGTTGTGGCATTTAGATGCCACTCGAGTGGGTTGGTGCTTTATTGAATTTAGAAATTTTTTAGGCACATGTAAATTCCGTGATTGCAAACATGGTGATGACCCAGGTTGTGCATTACGTGATGCGCTAGAAGCCGGACACATTACTCAAGACAGATTTAACAACTATCATCGTATTATTGCCAGTTTAGATGAACAACGTCATGCAAGACATTTTCGTGCTATTGACGAATAATAGTCACTAGAAATAAGGCTATCACTATGATGCAACAAGATAAAACAAAGGGAAACACATTGGACTCAATTAAAATTGCTTTGCAATATATGCTGCCAAAACACTTTTTATCACGTTTAGTGGGTAAATTTGCGGCCGCACAGGCAGGCTTTATCACCACAGCTGTCATTAAATGGTTTATCAAACAATATAAAATTGATATGTCTGAAGCTAAACAACCAGCCCCTGAAACGTATAAAACCTTTAATGACTTTTTTACTCGTGCATTAAAGCCAGAACTTCGCCCGATTAACCAAGATGCACATATTATGGCGCATCCAGTCGATGGCGCAGTTAGCCAATGCGGTCCAATTGAAGCGGGCAATATCTTTCAGGCCAAAGGCCACAGCTATACTTCTGAAGCCTTGCTTGGCGGTAATAAGGATGATGCGGCACGTTTTGATGGTGGCGATTTTGCCACGATCTATTTAGCTCCAAAAGACTATCACCGTATTCATATGCCGATCACTGGCACCTTGTCTAAGATGACTTACGTTCCAGGAGATTTATTTTCTGTAAACCCCTTAACCGCTCAAAATGTTCCCGGATTGTTCGCCCGTAATGAGCGCGTTGTAGCCATTTTTGAAACCCAAGCTGGCCCTCTTGCCATGGTACTTGTAGGTGCAACCATTGTTGCCAGTATCGAAACCATTTGGGCTGGTACAGTGACCCCACCTGGTGGCAAACAGGTATTTAGCTGGGACTACCCAACCACAGGACCTGAAGCCCTTACCTTAGAAAAAGGCGCTGAAATGGGCCGGTTTAAACTTGGAAGTACTGTGGTTATGTTGTTTGCTCAAGATGCAATTGAGACATTTGCTGATGGCGTAGAACCTGGCGAGACAACACGGATGGGACAGGCATTTGCTAAATTAACGCAGGCATAATCCGCCCTAAAGTCCGCTGAACGTCATAAAGCCGTATTTTGTTAAGATACGGCTTTCTTTTTTAGCAGCTTGTAGCCTAGAGGTTAAACATGACTTTATTTCATATAATTTCAAACAAAAGCCATGGGTTATGACGCTTTAAAACACTAAAAAAATAGAACATATTTTAGTAAATTTGTTACCATTGCCAGACTCCAACTTGAGCCTAGTATTATGTTACATTTAACGTCTTTTTTACTGTGTTTTATTATTGCAAACATCGTGTCGGTGCCAGGTTATGCAAACACGCCTGTCACACTCGACAAACGTCTTGGACTTAATACTCAAGCAAACAATCAAGCATTTGATATTCAAACACAGATAACTGAACTCGAAAGCAGTATTAACGAGCTAAAAGTTGAGCAAAAAACATACAACAATATTGAGCGTTCACACAGCGAAACCAAACGGTCGTTAAACCAACAATTGCGTGATGCCCAAACCACTCTCGAACTTGATGCCGATATCGATCTAGATCAGCAGGCGTCTATGGCATATTTTCACCTTTCTGAATTAAAAGAAACTGAGTCATATTTAACCCAACAACTCAGATTAATTACCCAACGCCAAATCCAATTACCTGACTTGATTATCCAAGCCGAAAACGCATTAAACCAGCACAATAAAACTCAACAAGCCCCAGCCGATACGCCACTTGGCAAACGCAATATGTTGCAAGCAGAATTACTTGCTCAACACATTACAACCTTGCAAGCAGAGCGTTTAGCTAACCCCAAACAGCTCGAAATAACCCAACTACAGCAACAGGTTAATCGGCTATCATTAAGCCAGCAAGAACGCTTTATTGAGTTAATTAACAAGCATAATATTGAGTTTCGTCAGCAACAAACCGCCGATACAATAGCGAATAATTTAATTGATGAACAAGAATTAGCCGATCCGTTATCACAAGAACTGAGCAAAGCTAACCAACAATATGCCCAACAATTACAAAACTTAACCAGTGAGCATAATTCGGTTATCGAACGCCAACAACGGATTGAAAAACGATACCAATCTCAAAATACGCAATTGTCTAACGTACTTGAGCAAATCACTTGGGTTAAAACGAACTCCGCTTTTGGGGATCGTTTTTTGCAAATGCTTCAATCGTTACCTAAACCACCAAGCCTAGATAAACTGCAAACAGAGTTAGCTGATGCCAGACTAAAACGTTATCAGTTAGAACAACAACAAGCATTAAACGCACAGCAACTTGATAATCAATCACAATACAGTGAAACCCAAATAAAATTACTGCAATCTCAACAAGTATTGCTAGAACAACTGCAACAAGGATACGACCAATACTTAGCCGAGTTTGCCAAATTACGCATTGGATACGAGCAATTAATCCAGTTACACCACACACTAAAAAACACCCTTAATGAACACCTGTTTTGGGTGCCTAATGCGCCTAGAATTGGCGCTTTATGGCTAATCGATTTAACTCAAAGCAGCTTATGGCTGGTACAACCTAGCCAATTAAAAGCCATACAACAAGCATGGACGAATCAAAGCGACTTATGGGCCTGGTGGGGCATTTTATTATTGTGCTGTTTAATGGCACAAGACATGTTAACGCCAAAATTTAAACATGCCATTGGGCGTTACTCCGTGTTTGTGGGTAATGTCACCCAAGATAAATTCAAATACACCATCAAAACACTAATCATCAGTACGGTTTATGCCTTGATAAAACCATTACCAGTCATTATTGCCGGAGTCATTTTTATGCGCTCCGAACAAAATGTGGTTTACGCGCTTGGCTCTGGTATTACGGCAATTGGCATTTGCTACCTTATTTACCGTTTTTTCTATTTATTGACCGTCGACAAAGGGATTTTAATCAGTCATTTCAGACGCCCAAAAGATATTGTCCAACAAGCACAAAAAACCATGGCATCGTTTGTTGCTATCTCAGCCCCTTTGATAGGCTTAATGGGGTTTACTGAAGTACTCGACACATCTCTGGTACGTAACAGCCTAGGCCGTGGAGCATTTATTGTATTTTGTATTGTGCTATTTATGCTCTACAAAGATGTCATGGTGTTAATGGATAAATATCGCAAAGGTAAACCCAATGCGAATAACTTGGACGTTGTGCAAAAATTAGTTTGGGCTACTCTGATTATCACCCCGATATTTAGCGCTATATTAGCCTGTATTGGTTATTACTTTACTGCGTTTCAACTCTTACTCCAGTTACAAATTTCCGTGCTCTTAGGGTTGGGATTTTTACTGGTTTACCAATTAATTAAACGGTGGATGCTGATAGAACGCCGCCTTATTGCTTTTGATCGAGCAAAAGCAAAACGTGCTGAACGCCTAGCCCAACGTGAAAGAGGTGAACTGAATAATGACCCAATTGAAACCTACGAAGAACCCATCGTTGATTTAGAAACCATCTCTAGCCAATCTCTAGGGCTGGTGAGATCAATTTTAATTTTAGCGTTTTTTGCCAGCTTATTAGGTATATTGGCGCAAACTCATACGGCTGTATTTTCATTTTTAGATGGCATTACACTGTGGACCACCAGCAGCACTCTCAATGGCATTGAACAGCAAGTTCCAATTACCTTAAAGTCAGTGCTATTTGGTATTATTTTGGTTGGTTTTTCAGCCGTTATTGCTAAAAACCTACCCGGATTACTCGAGCTAATGCTATTGCAGCGCCTTGATTTATCACCCGGTACGGGTTTTGCTATTACCACTGTTAGTAGCTATCTAGTGGTGTTTTTTGGCATGCTGTTTGGGTTTTCAACATTGGGAATGGAGTGGTCTAAATTACAGTGGTTAGTGGCTGCACTCTCGGTCGGTTTAGGTTTTGGTTTACAAGAAATTTTTGCTAACTTTATCTCTGGTCTGATTATTTTATTTGAAAAACCCATCCGCATCGGTGACACAGTGACCATTAGAGATCTCACTGGTACCGTCAGTAAAATTCAGATCCGCGCGACCACCATTGTCGACTGGGATCGCAAAGAGATCATTGTGCCAAATAAAGCCTTTATTACCGAACAATTAGTAAACTGGTCATTGTCAGATCCCATTACTCGCGTCATTGTCAAAGTATCGGTATCTCGCGATGCAGATCCAACCAAAGTAGAAATGTTGTTACACCAGGCTGTACGTGAATGTGATTTATCACTAACCATTCCTGAGCCCGAAGTCTGGTTTGCCGGTTTTGGTGCACATACTCAAGACTATGAAGTACGCTCATACGCTAAAGACATGTCTGCTCGCTGGCCCTTGCGGCATAATCTTCACAAACGTATAAGTAAAAAGCTAAAAGAAAATAACGTCGAACTTGCTTACCCTCAAATGGAAGTGCATTTAAATCAGGGTAAAAAAGAATCCACAGGGCTATTTAAAGGCTAATTAAGTAGGAGTTGCAATGCTTGTATTTGCTCATCGTGGTGCCAGTGGCTACGCACCTGAAAACACCTTAAAAGCTATGAGTAAGGCTATCGAGTTAGGGGCGAAAGCCATCGAGCTCGACGTGCACTGTGTCGCCGGTGAGTTAGTGGTTTTTCACGATCGCCGCCTTGAAGGCAAATCGAGCGGTCATGGCCTTATCCACCTAAGTACTCAAGCTGATTTAGCCAAGATAACTGTAGCAGGCGAACCGATCCCAAGCCTGTGGGAATTACTAATCCTCCTAGATACCCTCACGGGCGGTGATTGTATCGTTAATATTGAACTCAAAGGTGTCGGTTGTGTTCCCCCTTTTGTGGCTATGTACCCACACATTTTGGAAAAACTGCACTTTACTCCACAACATTTGCTTATTTCATCGTTTAATCATTTATACATAGCTCAGGTAAAGCAACAACTGCCTCAGGCTTTTGTCGCTCCACTACTAGGCGGTATTCCCTTAGATTTAGCCCAAGTGGTTACCGATATAGCAGCTTACTCCCTTCATCTTGATGTTGCGTTTGTTAGCCAAGCCATAGTCGATGACGCTCATCAGCGTGGAGCTAAGGTATATGTGTATACTGTCGATAACAGCGATGATATTCATGCATTAAAAATGATGGGGGTTGATGGTATTTTTAGTAATTACCCAGACAAGGCGATTGCTACCGCCGCATTACCACTGCCCGCTCAAACACAAATATGGTTTGACTGACACTAAGCCGCCCACTTACCATTTATATTAGCTAAGCCCATGGTTGTGCGCCCCCGCGCTGTAAAAACCACTCACTGCAGACATAATACCATTTCCATTAATTATGTGACCAATCAGAGTCGCTCAGACTGTTCAGTTTGAGGCGCATTGTTGAAATAATGGTTATTCCCTTCTAAGGCAATGCAACAAAGAAATGGACTGTCTGAGCGCCTCCTGCAAGGCGGGTTTCTGTGCCTTCTATGCTGCTTAATAGTATTTTGACGTACGACTGCATGGATGCAGGAGGTAGAGCAACGCAGGAGCAGTTGCCGAGAGTAACTATGCCTACAATCCTATTACTTGCCTAGAATGTACAGAATTCCCGCTGAATGACCAGATAATTAGTGGAATTGGTATAAGTACTTCTGCCCTTGCTTAACATCGTAATATTCTCGAACAAGGTTAGCCGGGTTAATGCAAGCTCATTGCTGACATGTATCAACATCAAAAAATATGAGAAGCAGATCAAAGCGTATTAAAAATGATCAATATAATGACAAAAAGTAATTGCCAATGATAACGGTTTTCATTTAGAATTAGATTACATTGTTAAGTTATGATTTTTTGTGTGATGAGGCTTCTTTATGTACGTTTGTCTTTGTAATGCCATTACCGATTCTCAAATCAAAGCAGCTGTTAGCTTAGGTGACAGTTCATTGGCAGATGTAAAGAAACGTTTAGGCGTAGCAAACCAGTGTGGCAAATGCGCACGCATGGCCAATGAAATTATTCAAACACAACTTGAGTTTGAACCTAATTTTTATGAAGTAGCTTAATTTTTATAAGCCGTATCGCATAAAAAAATGCAGCTCCTAGGGGCTGCATTTTTTATGGCATAACATTAATTATTACACTCAATTGTGTTTATCTAAGATAAACACAACCTATTCTTCGGTATTTAACATATCCTCTTGCGAGCCATCTTCTAACAAGGGTTCAACGTCTACACTATCAACACGCTGTAATCCTCTTGGTAATTTAGCCCCACGACGCCCACGCTCACCACGATAATGCTCTAAATCGCTTGGTTTTAAGGTTAGCTTGCGCTTGCCTGCCCACAAGGTAACTGCAGTATTGTGCGGCACAACATTCAAATGCAACAGTAACTCTTCGCGATTTTTAGCTCGCTCGGTCGGAATGCCAATGATTTTATTACCTTTACCCTTAGATAACTGAGGTAACGCATCGACACTAAACATCAACATGCGCCCTTCTGAGGTAATGGCCAGCAAAGACTGTTCACTGCCTTTATGAATAAGCTTAGGAGCCAATGCCAGCGCATTAGTCGGCAAGCTCAATAACGCTTTACCTGCCTTGTTCCGGCTAACCATATCTGAATAAGCACAAATAAAGCCATAACCCGCATCGGTCGCCAACAAGAAAAATTGATCATCGCTGCCCATTAGCACGTGCTGCATGGTCGCACCAGGAGCCATATTAAAGCGTGTGGTAATCGGCTCCCCTTGGCTTCTAGCTGAAGGAAGTGTATGGCTATCGGTTGCAAAAGCACGACCTGTGGAGTCTATAAATACAGCGGCTTGATTGCTTTTACCCATTGCACTACATAAAAAGCTATCTCCTGACTTATAAGATAAGCCTTCTGCATCGATATCATGTCCTTTTGCACAACGAACCCAGCCTTTATCAGATAACACAACAGTTACCGATTCGGTTGGAGTGAGTTCTTGCTCAGTTAAGGCTTTTGCATCAAAGCGTTCAATGATGGGTGAACGGCGGTTATCACCATAAGTCTCACCATCTTGAAGTAACTCTTTTTTTACTAAGGTTTTTAAGCGGCGATCAGAACTTAACAATAACTCTAGTTTGTCACGCTCAGCGGCTAACTCGTCTTGCTCTGTCTTAATTTTAAATTCTTCAAGCTTGGCTAAATGGCGAAGTTTTAATTCTAATATCGATTCAGCTTGCTTATCAGACAAGTTAAAGCGTGCCATGAGCTCTGCTTTGGGCTCATCATGAAAGCGAATGATTTCAATTACTTCATCAATATTTAAAAACGCGATCATCAACGCTTCTAAAATATGTAACCTTGCCAATACTTTATCTAAACGATATTGCAAACGACGAGTCACAGTACTGACACGGTACTCAAGCCATTCCGTTAATAAGGTTTTTAAGCCTTTAACTTGTGGTCGTCCGTCTAAACCCAGCACGTTTAAGTTAATCCGATAACTTTTCTCTAAATCGGTAGTCGCAAACAAGTGCGTCATTAACTGTTCACAGTCAATGCGGTTTGAACGCGGCACAATCACTAAGCGAACAGGGTTTTCATGATCAGACTCATCACGTAAATCAGATACCATAGGCAACTTTTTAGCCTGCATCTGGCTGGCTATTTGTTCTAAAATTTTACCACTACTGGCTTGGTGCGGCAGAGCAGTAATCACAATTTCGCCCTGCTCTTCACTAAATACAGCGCGCATTTTAATTGAGCCTTTGCCACTCTCATAAATCTTAGCAATATCAGCTTTTGGGGTAATAATCTCGGCTTCAGTTGGATAATCAGGGCCGGGTACAAACTCCATTAAGCGTTCAAGCTCTGCCTTGGGATTATCTAAAAGCTCAATACAAGCAGACACTAATTCACGTGCGTTATGAGGCGGAATATCTGTTGCCATACCCACAGCAATACCGGTAATACCGTTAAGTAAAATATGCGGCAGTCTTGCGGGTAAGGTTTTAGGCTCTTTCATGGTGCCGTCAAAGTTGGCGCCCCACTCCACGGTACCTTGGCCTAATTCAGACAATAAAACTTCAGAGAACTTAGATAATCTGGCTTCGGTATAACGCATTGCCGCAAATGATTTAGGGTCATCTGGTGCACCCCAGTTACCTTGGCCATCAACCAGCGGATAACGATATGAAAAAGGCTGTGCCATAAGCACCATGGCTTCATAACAAGCACTGTCACCATGAGGATGGTATTTACCCAATACATCACCGACTGTACGGGCCGATTTTTTATGTTTAGATTGCGCAGAAAGGCCCAGCTCGCTCATGGCATAAATAATACGGCGCTGAACCGGTTTTAAGCCATCACCAATGTGTGGTAAGGCACGGTCCATAATGACGTACATTGAATAATTTAAATAAGCCTCTTCGGTAAAGCGCCTCAAGGGCATTTGCTCTACGCCATCAAGGCTTAATTCAATCGAATCACTCATTTAATTAGATTCCTGTGATTGTTCGGGTGCGTTATAAAACAAGCGGTAAACATTACCTTTTAAGTCATCTGATATATACATTGCCCCATCGGGTGCATTGATAACATCAAACGGACGGGCGACGGGAAACTCTCCATCTAAAAAACTCACCACGGTTTCACGTTGATTAATGTTGTCATTCTTTACATCAAGCATGACGATTTGATAACCCACTTTACTCGACCGATTCCATGAACCATTTTCTGCCACAAAAAGATTATTTTGGTAACGTTCAGGAAATTGCTCTCCACGGTAAAAGCTTAACCCTGTAGGGGCTACATGGGCAGGTAATTCGAACTCAGGCGCAACCACATTCAAGTTTTTAGGCTTATCGTAGGCAGGCTCTACCACGTCACGACCATGCAAATAAGGAAAACCAAAATGGCTGCCTTTAACGTCGATCCGGTTAATTTCATCAGCAGGAATATTATCCCCCATCCAATTGCGGCCTAAGTCTGCAAACCAAAGTTTTTTATTATCTGGAGACCAGTCAAAACCGGTCACACTGCGTAAACCGAATGCAACCTGCTCGCTGGCGCCGGTATCAACATTAATCGCCACAATACTGCCAAAAGGTGATGAAGCTTCGCATACATTACAAGGTGAGCCAATAGACACATATAAGCGACCATCGGGCCCAAAACGCATTGAGCGCGAGTGCTTTTTATCTAAACTAGGCAAATTAGAATACACTTCACGGGCTCGACTAGGGCGACGTAAACGAGACTCTATTTCGTCAAATCGAATAATACGATCTTCTTCAGTCACATATAATGAACCATCATGAAATGCTAATGCCTCTGGGTATTCTAATCCTCGAGCAATGAGATAACGCTTGTCAACTTGACCATTTTGATCACTGTCTACCAGCGCATAAATAGTACCGCTTTTTTGTGAACCAACAAATAAGGTGCCATTGTCACCCAGCGTCATTTGTTTAATATCACCCAGGTCCGATGCATACAGACTAAGCCCAAAACCTTTAGTGACCGTAATCATCACCGACTGGGATGCCAGTGCAATTGATGCAGGAAACACGCCTAAAAGCATTATCCCTAGAAAGGTAAATTGATTGCCCAACTTGAAATAAGATCGAAGTCTGAAATACTGCATGTTAATTCTCTATTGCCTTATCTTAATATCGTTATTGGCATTTAACTGCGTGTTAAAGTAATGCTAAATCACCTTTGCTTTCTAACCAATCTTTTCGATCAGAGGCACGCTTTTTAGCGAGAAGCATATCCATCAGCGACAACGTTTCTTCGGCATCATCTATGGTGAGCTGCACAAGACGACGAGTATTAGGATCCATCGTCGTTTCACGCAGTTGTAATGGGTTCATTTCACCCAACCCTTTAAATCGGGTCACTTGTACTTTGCCTTTTTTATTTTCAGCGACTAAACGATCTAAAATGCCGGTTTTCTCTGCTTCGTCTAACGCATAATAAACGTCTTTGCCAATGTCGATACGAAACAGTGGTGGCATGGCAATATACACATGGCCTTTTTCAACCAGTACGCGATAATGTTTTAAAAATAATGCACACAACAAGGTTGCAATGTGTAAACCGTCTGAGTCTGCGTCGGCTAAAATACAAATTTTTCCGTAACGTAGCTCAGAAATATCATCACTGTCGGGATCGCAACCTATTGCAATTGAAATGTTATGAACCTCTTGCGAACCCAACACTTGTGATGCATCCACTTCCCAGGTATTTAAAATTTTACCTCGCAGAGGCATAATTGCCTGAAACTCACGATCGCGCGCTTGTTTTGCACTGCCCCCCGCTGAGTCACCTTCCACTAAAAAGAGTTCGCCGCGCATTGGATCTTGGCCACTGCAATCAGTTAATTTACCGGGTAAAGCTGGACCAGAAACCACTTTTTTACGGGCTATTTTTTTGGCTGCTTTTAAGCGTCTTTGTGCATTAGTAATACACATATCAGCCAATTGCTCGGCGAGTTCAGTATTTGAGTTTAACCACAACGAAAACGCGTCGCGCACTATACCAGAGACAAAAGCAGAACTTTGACGACTAGAGAGTTTTTCTTTGGTTTGTCCGGCAAATTGCGGGTCTTGCATTTTGATAGACAAAATAAATGCAGCACGATCCCAAATATCATCGGGTGATAATTTAATTCCCCGAGGGATCAGGTTACGAAATTCACAAAACTCACGCATTGACTCAAGCAAACCTTGCCTAAAGCCATTAACATGAGTACCACCTAGCGGTGTAGGAATAAGGTTTACATAACTTTCATTGAGGCTTTCGCCGCCTTCTGGTAACCAGGTTATAGCCCAGTCTGCGGCTTCAAGCTCGCCTTTAAAACTACCAATAAAAGGTTCTTCAGGCAGCATCATCGAGCCTTTAACAGCTTCTTGAAGATAATCAGTTAAGCCACTTTCATAAAACCATTCGTGCACTTCATTTGTGTGCTTATTGGTAAATTTAATCCGCAACCCAGGACACAATACCGCTTTAGCACGTAATAGGTAAATCAGCTTACTTACAGAAAAATTAGGTGAATCAAAATAGCTAACATCAGGCCAAAAATGCACACGAGTACCGGTATTACGGCGCCCACATGTCCCCGTCACGGTCAGTTCTTCAACTTTAAAGCCATTTTCAAACGCCATATCGTACACTTGTGCATCACGGCGCACGGTAATCTCAACTCGGGTTGATAAGGCATTCACCACCGAAATACCTACGCCATGCAAACCGCCCGAAAATTGATAATTTTTGTTTGAAAACTTACCGCCAGCATGCAACTTGGTAAGAATAAGCTCTACCCCGGGAATACCTTCCTCTGGGTGAATATCAACAGGCATACCACGGCCATCATCCGTGACCTCTAACGAATTATCGGCGTGCAGTATCACTTCTATTTTAGTTGCGTGACCAGCCAGTGCTTCATCGACACTATTATCAATTACTTCTTGCCCAAGATGGTTTGGTCTGGTGGTGTCGGTATACATACCAGGACGGCGCTTTACCGGGTCAAGTCCATTAAGGACCTCAATAGCATCTGAAGTATATTGGTTGGTCATAATCCACACATTTGGAGTTAAAAGGAGCCAAAGTTAGCTCAAATTGATCGTTGTTTATAATGTAAAACGTTACAGCTGAATAAAACGACAAATTTTGTCTAATAGTTGTTCATAGCCGACAAAACTGTGGTCACCGCCGGGCTCTAAATGTAATTCGCAGCTGTGGTACTTATGTAATGCTTGCCGATAATCTAACACTTCGTCGCCAGTTTGCAACAGCACTAGAAAACGATCTGGATATCGAACCACTTGCGTATCAAACTGAGCCACATCATCTCGATGTTGTGGCAAGACCTGATAATGCTCGTTGGTATAAGGATTATATTGAGGCCCGATAAACTGTTCAAATAATTCGAAGGGTTTTACCGCAGGATTAACCAAAACGGCCTTTCCGCCATAGGTTTCGGCTAAATACGTTGCAAAATAGCCACCTAACGATGAACCAATAAAACGCAGTGCCTGCCCTTGCGCTTTGGCCTGTTCAGTTAATTCACATAATAGTGTCATTGCCGCATGTGGCGAAGAGGGCAATTGCGGTTGATGGAACGCGACTTGAGGATAATGTTGTTTTATATACTGAGCGGTTTGAACGGCCTTATCCGACTGCGGAGAACTATTAAAACCATGTATGTAAAGCAGCATATTTCCTCGCGAGACACGACAGTTAAATTAGTACCCACTCGCCTCGTTATCAGGTGAAAATCGATTTCCAGGCACACGGTACACGTTAGTACGAATGCTACCATCGCCAGCTAACTCCAGCAAACGATAACCGGGTTGCAGGTGGTCTAAGGCAAAATAAGGTGAAAGTGGCTTAAATTGAATACATGTAGATGGGGTTGCCATTAATGGAATATCACCATGTGGCCCAGTATGCAACTTATCAACCTGTTGATGAACATGTCCCCACAACACGCCTTTAACTTGCGGATAAAGGCTGGTTCGGGCCAAAAAGTCAGCGCCATTCATCATGCAATGTTGATCAAGCCAAGCACAATCCATAACAATAGGATTATGGTGCATCACTAATAATACGTGCTTATTGGGATACGCTTTAATGGCAGCATCAATCAATGCAAATTGTGGCTCACCCATATATCCACCGGGTTTACCACGCACGGTAGAGTCGAGCATTAAAATAATCCACGCGCCAATCACAATCAGCTGTTGCCCAAACACATGCTCACCCTGCATACGAATCGCCATTAAACGCGGGTCATCATGATTACCAGGTAAATAATGGCATGGCAGATTCAGCGCCTCCACTTTATCAACAAAATGTTGATAAGACTCTGGCGAATAATCTTGGCTAATATCACCTGTTGCAAGTAACAAGTCAGCTGGATATTTTGTTGCCATAAACGTATTTAATACGGCTTGAAGGCTATTAGTAGTATTAACCCCTAAGAGCTGACCCTGAGGATCGGCAAAAAGGTGCGGGTCAGTCACTTGGACTAACCGCACAGGTTCATTCGCGGCAACAGAATAATGTACTGCGTCTTTAAGCACTAAAGATCCCTAATACAATAAAAATTAAATAATCTAAGATTGGCAAGCCACTCTCCTAACACCAATCTTCAACAGCTCTTCAAGAAATGCATTCACCTGAAACTTCTCATCACTATGATGCATATGTATATTAGGATAATCATACACTGGCTTTAAGCGATAAATCTGTTGGCTAGTTAACACTTCTGCTAATTGGGCGTCATGGTAGATACGAACAAGTGCTTTTGGGGATTTAAAAAAATGTCCATTTGGTATAGGGCGAGTAATTTCGACTAACTGAGTGTATTTAGTGTTTTCTATAATATTGACCAAAAGCGAGCCAAATTCACCCTCAACTTGCCAAGGCTCGTTGAGGTTAAATTGCTCTGGTAACCATTTTAAAATATGTGCGTAATTTCTACCGCATACCGCCAAAAATGCGCTGACGTTCGGTTGATATTTTTGCTTTTTATTATGGTTCGACACAGTCACTCAATCTTTCCTATCTGCAAATCTTTGTTTCTAAAAAGTTAACATTGTTCACGAATCGTTTGGTAATTCAGCATTAACCACTGAATACCTAATACAGTAGAGGCGTTGTCAATACGGCCATCATTTACCCAATCATAGGCTTGTTGGCGGCTAACGACATGCACGCGAATATCTTCATTCTCATGATCTAACCCATGCACACCAGATGCTTTCGTGGCATCGACATGACCCCAAAACAAATAAAAACGCTCGGTAGTGCCACCTGGGCTTACTAAGTAGCTGTTTATTGGCGTTAAACTTTGTAATGTTAAGCCTGCTTCCTCGGCAAGTTCACGGGTGGCGACTTGTTCAGGAGATTCGCCCGGCTCAATCATACCTGCCACTAACTCAAGAAGCCAGATTGATTTAGTAGTTGCTAATGCAGGAACCCTAATTTGTTCAATTAATACCACTTCATCACGAATAGGATCATAAGGTAGTACCACAACAGCACTGCCGCGCTCGAACACCTCACGGGTCACCACTCCACTCCAACCACCTTTGAATAATTTATGCTTAAAAGTGTATTCATCTAATTGAAAAAAACCTTTATACAGCACTTTTTTAGAGATAAGTTCGAAATCAGAACTTGCATCAAATGCCGACACTTGGAGATTGTTTGACATACTTTTCCTTGCAGATTAAACAAACGCTTAACATCAGCGTATTTTAATAGGTTAAATCACATCATTACCGAGATAAAAGCTACCGCTGTAACGTATACAAACGGATTAAAAAAAATAAAATCTGTTACACTTCAAATTTGACTTGAAAAACAAAAAATCAATACTATTTAGAGTGCATGGTAGATATAAAAATAGTGCACAATGCAATTGGGTAATGCATTTGGTATTGTGAAGTATTTTTACAACATTGAGCACTTAAAACATCGAGCACACAGCTTTGACAGATTGCCACGTTAAGATTGCTTTACTATCTACCCTAACCTTAATCGTGCAGCATGACCAAATTAATCAGTTATTTAACACCTCTCTATGATGAGGCAATGTCTAAAAAGGGCAGCAAATGAAATTCAAAATTGGATCATTATACGCAGCATTAGCATTCGCTATTGCAGCTCCAGCAGCACAAGCTGACGATTTATTACAAATTTATCAGCAAGCACTGACTAGCGACCCTATCGTATTACAAGCAAAAGCGCAGCGCGATGCATTATATGAAAGCATCGAAGAAAACCGCGCGCCTTTACTGCCAACAATTAGTGCTAATGTTGGTTATGCCAAAGCGTGGAACGACCCGACAGTAGACACTGACGGATTAACCGGTGGTGTTAGCCTTAGCCAAGTCATATACGATCATAGTGCATGGGTTGGTTTAAATTTAGCTGAAATGGCGGCATCACAAGCCGATTCTGCTTATGCATCAACATTGCAATCGCTAATTACTCGTGTAACCAGCGCATATTTTGATGTATTAACCGCTAAAGATAACTACGAGTTCCAAGGCGCAGAAAAAGCAGCTATCGAGCGTCAACTAGAGCAAACTAAGCAACGCTTTGCAGTAGGGTTAACGGCAATTACTGATGTACACGAGGCGCAAGCACAATATGATTTAGCCTCAGCACTCGAAATTTTAGCCTTAAACACCCTAGATAACAGCTATGAAGCTTTGCGTGAAATTACCGGCATAGATCATAAATCGATTAATGTGTTAGACACAAACCGTTTCTCTGCGGGCGCACCAATGCCAGCTTCTTCTGCAGAATGGCTAAAAATGGCTGAAACCAACAGTATTGATTTAATGACTCAGCGCATTGCCAAAGATATTGCTAACGAAACCATCAGCCTTTACAAAGCAGGTCATATGCCATCGTTGAGTTTATCTGCAGGATATAACAAAGGCGTAGACCAAACCCCTGGCCCTGATTATGACAACACCAATATCGGCGTAACGTTAAGCGTGCCACTATTTGAAGGTTTCGCAGTGTCTTCGCAAGTTAAGCAAGCTCAATTTGCATATGTAGAAGCAAGTGAGTTGTTAGAACAGACTCACCGCAGTGTGACCAAAAATGTTCGTAATAACTTTAATAACGTTACGGCGTCTATTAGCTCTATTAAGGCATATGAGCAATCGGTAATTTCATCTGAAAGCGCGTTAAAAGCAACACAAGCTGGTTTTGAAGTCGGTACCCGTACGATTGTAGATGTACTAAACCGTACTCGCGACTTGTACGACTCTAAGCGCCAATTGTCTGATGCTCGTTATGGCTATATAAAATCAATCCTAGCACTTAAACAGGCTGCTGGTACATTGAACGAAGATGACATTATATCGATTAACAATGGATTAATTGCCCAGCAGTAATGGCTTGATTAACCATAATCGTAAATAAAAAAACCGCCAATTTGGCGGTTTTTTAGTGTACATTTTAACTTAAAAACGCAACTCAATACCTGCAAACGCACCTTTAAACTGAGTGTTTTGCGACACATCAGAAAAATCGTTTACATCAAAATTAAAGTCACGATATCCGACACGTACCAAGGTATCAACCGCAAGGTTATCAAACTGCCACCCCAAACCCAGGCCGTAGTCATAAACGTTTGACTCATCAACACCAAATAACACATCTGCAAAACCAAACAGTCCTAAACCTGCAACGCCAACCTGGGCACTGGCATAGCCCATAAACACACCACTGTCTATGTCAATTAGCTCAGGGTGGCCGGCATCGGCAACGGTTAATGACCCATTCATTTTTTTGTAAGCAGCACCAAGATCAACAGACACTAAATCGTTGTCTAAAATCTCGTAGTAAAGTACAAAGTCGGTATTATTAAGCTCATTGATAACCGACACCTCACCTTCAAATGCATTACCATTAAATGTAAAGTCCACATTATCTAGGTTTGCACTCGATTCAAGGCGATTTTCAAGGATTTTAATATTAGGCACAAACGGTAAAGGATGCTCAACAGCAATCCACACACTGCCTTGTGACGAGTCATCTGAAAAACTGTGCCCAACGCCATCGTCATCATTAAATGAATTAGTCGTATCTGCGAGCCAATAATCAGCGCCAATTTTAAAACCTACAACATTTGCCGCATGCGCCGATGACATGCTGAGTAACCCCACAACGGCGGTGGCAAGAAGCGTCTTTTTCATCTTTATCCTTGAGAAAGTAAGTTAGTTAAATCAATAACCGCAGCATTAGCACGCGAAATATAATTTGCCATCACCAATGAGTGGTTAGCCACTAAACCAAAACCATTTCCGTTAAGCACTATAGGGCTCCATACGGTTTGCTGGGTTGCTTCAAGTTCGCGAATAATTTGGCGCAGACTCACCTCAGCATTCTTCTTTTCAAGCACATCAGCAAAATCAACCTCAATCGCACGCATAAAGTTTAATAAAGCCCATGCAGAACCACGGCTTTCATAAAATACATCGTCAATTTTCCACCAGCTCGTTTTAATTTCACTGCTCGATAAACCCGGTGTAGATTGACGTGCAGAGCTGTCGCCTGCTAAATCGGTATTAAGTCGTTCTTGTCCCACACTTGCCGACAAACGTTGCGACATACTGCCTAAACGTTTTTGCACTTCTTTAAGCCATTCGTTCAAGTTGTCTGCACGAGCATAAAATTGAGCATTATTGTTGTTAGCATCACTAATCTTAGCGCGATAAAGTTTCAGTAATTTTATCGCTTCACGATACTCGCCTTCAGCGCTAGGAACTAACCAACTGGTGTTTTCAATGTTTAACTTAGAGTGCGCAGCAAGCAAATCATTGTCTGCAGTAGACTGAGATTGTGAACGGCTAAATTCTTTACGCATAATTAAGGCTAAATCACGCACTTGTTCTAAAGCACCAAACTCGAATGCGGGCATGTTATCCATCATAAGTGACGGTGGCATAATATCATTTGACAACCACCCACCTTGTTTATCAAGCAGTGCCTCCATGGTTAAAATCAATGAGCTGGTAGTACTGTAACCGACAATTTTTTGCGTATTATCTGTTTTTGCTGAAATAGGCTCAATGGTGTCAGGTTCAAAACTCCACCAAACGCTAATCACATAGAGCACTAACGAAAATATCCCTAGTACGCCTACTATTTTATTCCTTGAAACTTGCATCAATATCACTCCTTAATGATGGTGATGATGGTCTGCTTGTTCACTACGTTGAGCAGCCTGCTTTAAGACAGGCAACTCAATAATAAGTTGCTGACCATCTTCAAAAATTAATTCTAGTGGTACTTTATCATCTACCACCAATGGGGCCGTTAACGACAATAACATTATATGGTCACCGGTAGGTTGAAGACTTAACGAACCATGAGATGGGATTGAAAACCCTGTAACCTGGCGCATTTTTACCATGCCATTTTCTTCAATAATCGTATGCAACTGTGCCTCTTTGGCTACGCTAGTATTAACGCCAATCAAAGTGACTGCATTTGCAGTATGATTTTCTAACGTAAAATAAGCCGCAGTATTGGGCACACTCGCAGGCATTGCTCTAACATATCCATCAACAAGAACTACGTTAGCTGATGCTGCGAATGACAATGATGATAACACTAAAAAGTTAAACAGGTGTTTGAATATTACTTTCAATGTCTTAAACTCCATGTAAACCCCACTCGCATTCACTATAGGAAGTCACGAATGAGTTATATTCAGGTAAGAGATGATCAAGGTGTACGCATCATCAGTTTTAATCGTCCAGAAAAACGTAACGCCTTCAATCTAAAAATGTATCAGCAGTTAACAGAATACCTGATCCAAGGCGAAGCCGACAATGACATTCGTGCCTTTATGTTTCATGGCACAGACGATTGTTTTACGTCAGGTAATGATATCGTAGATTTCCTGCAAAGTGGTGCATTAGATGATAATCACCCAACAGTTAAATTCTTGTTTTGCTTGGTTGATCTAAAAAAGCCTGTGGTTGCGGCTGTAACCGGTGCAGCGGTAGGGATTGGCACAACATTATTGCTCCATTGCGACTTAGTATATGCAGACAACAAGGCCAAATTCCAAATGCCTTTTGTCAATTTAGCTTTAGTACCAGAAGCAGCATCAAGCATATTACTACCATCGATCGTAGGCCAGCACAAAGCGGCTGAACTCATTTTATTAGGCGACACTTTTGATGCCGAAACCGCAGCGCAATTAAACTTAATCAATCGTGTTGTTCCACACAATGAGTTGATTGATTTTAGCCTAACACAAGCAAAAAAATTGGCGGCCCAGCCACCTTTATCCATGCAAGCATCAAAACAACTTTTACGTCATAATCGAGCTCAAGTAAAAGCTCAAATGAAATTAGAAATTGTACAATTTGCTCAGCGTTTACAAAGCGATGAAGCTAAGCAGCGATTTAAGGCTTTTTTAAATAAATAATCATCTATGCTCACCCCTCTACCTTCCGGGGTGGGCATTAAAAACGTGAGGTTTTTTGGCTCATGACAACGGCCACAATAAAATATGCCGCTAAGCTAATACCTGGATTGGTGATCACTAACCCCATCGTCACAACGCGGGTCCACAGTAATGACCAGCCATACTGCTTTGCTAAATTAGCAGATACACCGCACACTATCCTTGCTTCATCTTGCAATCGACTCATTAAACGACTCATCGTATTCTCCTAGTTTAAAATTGATAACAAGATTGATGTTAGTCACTTGCTTATCAGTATACTCATATTGATTATTGGATTCTTAAGCTTGGTCATTAATGTTAGGCCATTCGAGCTGGCTGACTAACATAGCAAAAAATGCAAAACTGATTACCGGCAATAATAGCAACGACATTAATGGCAGCACCAAGCCCAAATTTAACAGCCAATCCATTACTTATTCTCTGCAGTTTTTGCTGCAATGGCGGTGTTGTTTTCTTCGGTTCCAACTAATGACACTTGCGCCAAACTTGAATTGACCTCGTAAACTTGCTCAGCGATTTGAGTTTGTAACGACAACAGAAACTCTTGTTTAGCCGTTGAAATCATTTCTTGGCTCGCTTGAGCGATGTTCTGCTCAAGTGAATTAAGCGTATTGCTCAAAGAAACCTCATCCGCTTGTGCTGAAACACTTGCCGTAACGAGCACTGCGGCAGCAACAGATAATTGAACAGTACGACGAACGATATTTGAAGTTAATGTAAACATGGTGGCATCCTTTCTTGTGTTGGTTAATGGCAACTAAACACCCGTCTAGTTGATTACACCATGGGTATTACAAGCTACGTGCCAACTTTTAAAAAACACAAAAAACCACTGATTTACCTAGCTATTATTTAAGCGCCCACCCTTTTTTAATGAACAGGACTCACGTACAAAAAACCAACAGGTAGTAAAAATAACCACCAAGTTGGTTAAAATGACCAGTACGTTTAATATCAAAATTATTTACAGGTAAAAAAAATGTCTGTGGAAGGATTAACACTAAAAAAGCGCCTAAATTAAGGCGCTTGGGGAAAAGAATACCTATTGGGATAAAACGTACTAAGCCTGTGACTCAGCAAGAGCCTGGGGCTCAACAAATTCAGCGGCTTTTAAAACCACATTGATATCAGCATTCGGCTTGTGGGCATTTTCACTTAAATGGCGTCGCCAGCCACGCGAACCCGGTAACCCTTGGAACAAACCAATCATATGACGAGTGATATGATTCAAACGACCGCCTTGAGCCAAATGCGCTTCGATATAAGGCAGCATTTTCTCAATCACTTGCTCACGAGTAATGATAGGGCTGCTTGTACCGCATAATTGCTGATCTACCTGAGCCAAAATATACGGATTTTGGTACGCTTCGCGCCCAACCATCACACCATCAAGCTGTGCTAAATGCAGTTGGGCTTCCTCAAGGGTTTTAATACCGCCATTAATACTAATATTAAGCTGTGGGTAATCTCGTTTAAGCTGATACACGCGCTCATAATCTAACGGCGGGATCTCACGGTTTTCTTTCGGACTCAAGCCTTGCAACCACGCTTTACGCGCATGAATAGTAAATGCAGTACAGCCTTTTGCATTCACGATTTCAATAAAATCTGTTAAAAATTGATAACTGTCTTGTTCATCAATACCAATGCGGGTTTTAACGGTTATGGGAATATCAGTAACTTGCTTCATCGCATCGACACACTGAGCAACTAGCTCAGGCTCAGCCATTAAACAGGCACCAAAACGACCATTTTGCACGCGGTCAGACGGGCAACCTACATTAAGATTGACTTCATCATAGCCTCGCTCAGCAGCCAATTTGGCACAAGCGGCTAAATCAATAGGATTAGAGCCACCTAACTGCAAAGCCAACGGATGCTCTTCATCGTTATAAGCCAAATAGTCACCCTTGCCCTGCAATATAGCCCCAGTGGTGACCATTTCAGTATAAAGCAGTGCTTTAACTGACAATAAACGTGCAAAGTAACGGTAGTGGCGATCCGTCCAATCCAGCATAGGTGCTATAGAAAAGGTGCGATCGAGCGTGTCTGGCTTTGGTGTAATATTCACTGAATTATTTATACTCATAATCTACGGCATTGATAAACACATCTTTCGACAGTGTTATTGAATCGAACAACAAATGTTAATTATTACTACGGAGTGTAACTGATGATGGGTCAATATGATTGTGACCTAAAATAGTCTCTTTTGCTGATTGAGCTGATTATATCACTAACCCATCAACGAGAAACACCATCAATTTTTACGCTAGATTTGGTCAGTAACCACAACTAAACCATGTAAGATTTTTTAACCTCTATTCATGTAGCTTGCAAAATTGAAGCTTTCAAGATTGTATTCAATCAAATATTGAGCCACCAACACTAAACCGCCGTATTAAACTATCTGTGCCAGTAATGTCGCTTTCAATTTCATTTTTGTGTTCTAAGCTTAAACCTGTATTTCAGTTTACTGATATAGTGTACATTAATGCTAATAAGCTGATGTGATCATGCTTAATGTGTCTATTGCAGTTTTGAATGTAGAAGGATTGTTTTGCCTATGAACGTTGAATTCATCAACCCATTTCTAGTTTCTTTGATCAATGTGATATCAACAATGGCAACAATGGATCTCAAGCCGGGTAAACCACAATTAAAAAATCATGATCTCGCTAAAGGTGATGTTTCTGGGTTGATTGGGATGGTGGGGCCTAAAACTCGTGGCTCGCTGTCTATTACTTTTGAGCAATCCTTAATTCTTGAAATAATGAACAAAATGTTAGGGGAAAAGCCTGACACCATTAATGATGAAGTAACAGATTTAGTAGGTGAAATAACCAACATGGTTACTGGAGGCGCTAAAAATTTACTCAGCGATAAGGGCTATGATTTTGATATGGCAACTCCCGCTGTCGTGTCTGGTAAAAACCATACCATTTCTCATAAAGCGCGTGGTAAAAAAATTCTGATGCCTTTTACCCATGACCACGGTAATGCTTTTATTGAAATCTGTTTTGAAGATGCGCAATAGCCTAATGAGCTATGCGAAACAAAAATGCCCAAGACACTGAAGTACCTTGGGCATTTTTATTTATTTATATTTATATTTAGTCGAGTAACTCAACCACAACTCTTGGAGTGAGCTTAGTCACTAACTCATATGCAATTGTGCCGATATGCTCAGCGACTTCTTCTACCGCTAAAGCTTTCCCCCAAAGTTGAACACTATCTCCCACATTGTCTTGCGCATCGGCACCAAGATCGACAGTTAACATGTCCATCGACACACGGCCTACAATAGGGACACGGCGGCCATTAATCCAAACTGGGGTGCCCTCTGGCGCGTTACGAGGATAACCATCGCCATAGCCAATGGCCACAACACCTAAACGGGTATCTTGTTTGGCTGTCCAAAATGCGCCATACCCTACGCTGTCACCCGCTTTATGATCGCGTACTGCAATCAAATTAGACACTAATTCCATTGCTGGTATAAGTCGATGATTAACGCCTCTATCACCCACTACAGGTGAAATACCGTATAGCGCAATTCCCGGTCTAATCCAATCTGCTTGGCTTGTTGGCCAAAATAACGTGCCAGCAGAATTGGCTAAAGTACGGTCGCCGTCGAGGCCATCAATAAGCTGCAAAAAGGCGTTCATTTGGTCTTGCGTCATCTGGTTATCAGGTTCGTCTGCACAGGCAAAATGAGTCATTAAATGGATGGGTTTAGCCACTTGTGGGCAGTGAAGTAAGCGTTGATACACCTTTTCAAACTGATCCAAAGTAAATCCAATCCGATGCATTCCGGTATCAATTTTTATCCACACGGTAACGGGCTTATCCAGCTTGATGGTTTCGAGCATGTGCAATTGAGACTCATGGTGAACCACGGTATCAATATTATGAGTAACTAAAGTGGCCAAATCTGATTGACGAAAAAAGCCTTCTAATAAGAGTAGTTTTCCTTTCACTCCACCTTCGCGTAATTGCAGCGCTTCTTCTAATCTAGCTAAACCAAACCCGTCGGCGCCACCATGGTATTTCCCCACGCTTTGGACATAATTTAAAATGCCTACGCTTTCAGCCACATTTAATAAACCATGGCCATAACCATTGGCTTTAACCACAGCCATAATTTTACTTTTGGGTGCAATAAGACGCAGCTGTGCCAGATTACTTTGCAAAGCACAACGGCTGATTTCTGCACGAGGAAACGGTTTCAATAGAGTGCCTTAATTAAACAATAAAAACATAACCCATTTGGCTAGCCCAAAAAGTCATATATCGCTAACGGAAGATCATAAACAACCATAAAATATAATTAAATACAGGATAATAAATAATTAATCTTCCTCGAATTGAGGCCCTGCATAATTATCAAACCGTGAGAATTGCCCCTGGAATACCAAGCGGACACGACCAATAGGGCCGTTACGCTGTTTACCAATAATAATTTCAGCGGTGCCTTTATCTTCAGAGTTGTCGTTATACACTTCATCGCGATAAATAAACATAATTAAGTCGGCATCTTGCTCAATAGCTCCCGATTCACGTAAGTCTGAGTTAACCGGACGTTTGTCGGCACGTTGCTCTAACGAGCGGTTAAGCTGCGACAAAGCAATAACCGGGATTTCGAGCTCTTTGGCGAGCGCTTTTAATGAGCGCGAGATTTCTGAAATTTCTAACGTACGATTATCTTTTAACGAGGGTACCTGCATTAACTGCAAGTAATCGATCATAATCATCGACAAGCCACCATGCTCGCGTGCAATACGTCTAGCACGGCTGCGAACTTCGGTAGGCGTTAAGCCTGAACCATCATCAATGTACATTTTGCCTTGCTCAAGCATAATACCCATGGTTGATGACACGCGCGCCCAATCCTCATCATCTAATTGGCCCGTACGAATTTTAGTTTGATCAACCCGGCCAAGTGAGGCCAACATACGCATCATAATCTGTTCTGACGGCATCTCGAGGCTGAAAATAAGCACGGGCTTATCTTCATTCATTGCGGCCTGTTCGCATAAGTTCATCGCGAAGGTGGTTTTACCCATCGATGGACGTGCCGCAACGATAATTAAATCGCCTGACTGAAAACCTGCGGTCATTTTATCTAAATCGTTGAAGCCACTCGACACCCCAGTAACCCCATTATGTGGGTTATTATAAAGCTGCTCGATTTTATCAACGGTTTTTTCAAGAATGCTTTTGATGTTTTCCGGCCCTTCATTGGCATTGGCACGCATCTCAGCAATTTTAAAAACTTTGGTTTCGGCTAAATCAAGCAAAGCGCTTGAATCGCGCCCTTCAGGGTTATAGCCGGCGTCTGCAATTTCATGAGCGACCCCAATCATGTCTCGCACAACCGCTCTCTCACGTACAATATCCGCGTAAGACAAAATATTGCCGGCACTGGGGGTATTTTTTGCAATTTCACCTAAATAGGCAAAACCGCCAGCATCTTCTAGTTGGTCTTCAATTTCAAGTTGCTCAGAAACGGTAATTAAATCAAGCGGCTGGCCTGACTCCATCAACTTTTGCATTGCGGTATAAATCATGCGATGTGAACGAGAATAAAAATCTTCAGGTACCACCGCTTCAGAAACACGGTCCCACGCTTCGGCGTCGAGCATTAAGCCGCCTAAAACGGACTGTTCAGCTTCAATCGAATGTGGTGGCAGTTTTAATGCATTGACCTCTGCATCTTTTTGCCTATTTCTGGCTTTAAAAGCACCTTGTTGTGACATTCACGCTCCCAATTTACAACGACTTTATAAAATATGGTATAACACCGTGTCTAAGCTTTATTTGCTGTCATTTAGAATGAAAACGACGACTCAGTCAACGGTTAATCAATTAATACATTAAGGAAAATACATGCGTATTGCACTTGTTGCAGCATTAGTGCTGACATCTTGTTTTGCTCTTGCTGATGAAGGACAGTGGCAGCCTTATCAAATGCTGTCTATAGCCGACAAATTACAACAACGTGGTATTGATATTCCAGCATCACAGTTAGCCGATTTAGGTCAATACCCGATGAATGCCGTTGTTAGCTTGGGCTATTGTACCGCCAGTTTTGTGTCGCCCCAAGGCCTAGTTGTCACAAACCATCATTGTGCATATCGCGGGATCCAATATAACAGCAAAAAAGACCATAATTATCTCGCAAATGGCTTTTTAGCTAATACCCAGGCAGAAGAACCGTCGGCAGGCCCCAACGAACGACTTTATATCACCGAAGAAGTCACCGATGTTACCGACCAAGTCATGGCAAATTTAAGTGATGACCCGTTAACGCGTTTTGAAAACATTCAAGCCAACAGCAAAGCATTAGTTAAAGCATGTGAGGTCGACAGTAATTACCGCTGCGAAGTAGACAGTTTTCATCATGGACTTGAGTATTATCTCACTAAAAAGCTCATCATTCGCGATGTACGCTTAGTCTATGCACCACCAGAAACCATTGGCGGATTCGGTGGAGACATTGATAACTACGAATATCCTCGCCACTCTGGTGACTTTACCTTTTTACGGGCTTATGTTGGCAAAGACGGAAAACCTGCAACCTATAGTAAAGACAATGTGCCATACCAGCCTAAAAGCTACTTAACAATCAATGCTGATGGCGTTAAAGCCGGTGACGGTATTTTTGTTGCGGGCTACCCAGGCTCAACCAGCCGCTATAACCTCACGAGCGAACTGCAATTTGCCAGCGACTGGATGTACCCTACATTTGCAAAACGCTATCAATTACAAATTGATACCATCACATTTATGGGCGCAGTTGACAAAAGTATTGCATTAAAATACGCCGGTACTCTGGCCTCTATGTCCAACCGCATGAAAAAGTATAATGGTTTACTCGATGGTTTTAACGCCACCGATATTGTCGGTATTAAACAACAGCGTGAAAACGACTTTTTAGCATGGCTTAAACAAGATCCGAATGCCAATCAAAATATTATTAGTGATTTAGAAGCATTGATTGCTGAACAGCATCAACAAATGCAAACCCATTATTATTATAAAAATGCCCTATCGAGTGAACTGCTTAATGCGGCGAGTAAATTGTATCGATTAGCGCAAGAGAGAAAGAAACCTAACGATCAGCGTGAGCCAGGGTATCAACTTCGTGACATGAAAATGTTTAAAGCAGAGTTAAGACGGATCAGTAGTCGCTTTGATCCTGCGGTAGACAAAACTCTGTGGTTGCAAGATTTACAAGCCTACGTTAGACAACCAAATAAAAATGAAGTGTTTGACAAGGCGCTCAGCATTACCGACAACTTTGAAGCCTTAGAAGCAAAAGTCGAAGCCTTATACGCGTTAACTGAACTAAAAAGTCAATCAAAACGCGTAGCCTGGATGACCAAAAAAGCCATTGACTTTGAAACAAGTGAAGACCCATTTATCCGATTAGCGGTTGCCATTCATGACACAAATATGGCATTAGAAAAGAGTGAAAAAATTCTAGAAGGTAAGCTCTCATCTGCTCGCCCAGAATACATGAAGGCAATCATTGACTACTACAAATCAAATAATTGGCCAGTATACCCTGATGCAAACAGAACATTACGTATTACTTATGGCATGGTAGATGGGTACCTCTCTAAGGATGCAATTTATAAACAGCCATTCACCCGCCTTGAAGGACTTGCAGCAAAACATACGGGTAAAGAACCCTACAATGTCCCCACTAAATTACTCAACGCCATAAAATCAGATGATTTAGGCAAGCACCGTGTCGCATCGGTTTATCGAGACTTCAACAACTGTCAGTTTATGTCTTGCTTAGACAAGCCTGCTGATTTCAATTCTGTACCCGTTAACTTTTTATCCAGTGCAGACACCACTGGTGGTAACTCAGGCTCGCCAGTATTAAACGGCAAAGGCGAATTAGTGGGGCTTAACTTCGACTCTACCTATGAAGCAATTACCAAAGACTGGTTCTTTAACCCTACCATTACTCGAGCGGTACATGTCGATATTCGTTACATTTTATGGATGATGGACAAGGTTGACCATGCGGATAATCTTATCAAAGAGTTACAACTAGATGATAAATCCCATAGCATGCCAACGAGTACTGAAAGTGCAGGCTCAGAAACTAAGCTAAATGAACCAACAGGTTTAGCGCCTGAGTCAAATACCGACGCTGTCCTAGAGTCGACAGAAAACGCGACCGGTGACGCCTTGGAAACGCCGCTAAACAGTGAAGAGCTTGAAGTTCCACAAAAAGTATTAGAAATTGAGGCTGAAGCTAAGTCTTTAAATACCGAATCACATTCTGATACTCAGGACATCATAGATGAAGATGTTATCGATGAGCCAGCCAACACAACGGAGTCTGAAAACCCACTACCAACTGAAGCTGAATTGCCATCTGCAGCCTTATTAGACTCGTCAGTTGACACTAAACAACAACCTCTCAACACAACACCAGCAGAGACTCTTCTTAATAATGATGAATATACATCAGACAATACAGAGGATGTTACCGACAAGGCGACAAATGAGGCTTTAAGCCCAACATCAGCGCAAGCCTCTCAAGCGGCAGAGAACGCTACAACACCAGCTAATGTTGAGCCTAAACCTGCGAGCAAGCAGTTACCAAGCGAGCCGGTAGCAAGCGAGCCGGTAGCAAGCGAGCCGGTAGCAAGCGAGCCACTAGAGAGTGCTGTTGCTGAAGATAACCTGACTAACATTAGCAAATCTGTGCCTGAAACAGAAAATGTTACCGACAAGGCGACAAATGAGGCTTTAAACCCAACATCGCCGCAAGCCTCTCAAGCGACAGAGCACGCTACAACACCAGCTAATGTTGAGCCTAAAAATGCGGCGCCTCAAACAGTAAGCGAGACGCCATTAAACGAGCCACTAGAGACTACTGTTGCTGAGGATAACCTGACTAACATTAGCAAACCTGTGCCTGAAACAGAAAATGTTACCGACAAGGCGACAAATGAGGCTTTAAGCCCAACATCAGCGCAAGCCTCTCAAGCGGCAGAGAACGCTACAACACCAGCTAATGTTGAGCCTCAAAATGCGGCGCCTCAAACAGTAAACGAGACGCCATTAAACGAGTCACTAGAGAGTGCTGTTGCTGAAGATAACCTGACTAACAATAGCAAACCTGTGCCTGAAACAGAGGATGCTACTGTTACCGGCAAGGTGACAAATGAGGTTATCAACCCAACATCGCCGCAAGCAACAGTGCCAAAGGCTGTTACAGACGCGAATGACGCTCTTAAACAAGAACTAAAAACGGTTACAGATCCCAAAGAGGAAGACACACCACAAGCTGTAGTTGATCAAACCGAATAATGCTCTGCAATGCAAAGGTCAGCAAAATCAACTGACCCTAGCTAGGCTATTTAAGCAACTCAACAAACTTGTCTGATCTTACAATATTACCGATCAAATTTTGCACCGCCCCCATATAAGCCTCTGCCGTCTGTTTACAGGCGGTATCTGCAATAAAACCACTTTCAAATTCATACGCTTCAACCATATTTAAGGATGCGCCATTTGATGAGTTTAAGGTTAAATCAATATTCCACTCCCCACCGGTTAAGCCTTTACTCGACGAAAAAACCAAAGAGTTCAAGGTACCGGTTAACGTCACTCTTGGCGAACTGCCATCATTATATAAATCAGCCACTTTTAACTCATCAGCAAAAGCTTCGCGGATATACTGGGCAAAAGTCACTTTATCCGGCGGAGCAATTGGGCCCGCTCCACGACACTGGCTACTCATTTTTGCTGGATCGGTAAAGTTTCCAACAGCAATATCACCCAACTCGATTTTTCTTAATGCTACAGTGTTATCAGCATCGATGGAGTAACGCGGTGGCGTAAAAGTAGAACAACCAGTAAGCGCAGAGATACACAAAATAGATAATAAAAACGTTTTCATTTTAGTCCTTTATTTAACTCAATCTAGTTGAAGGAGCTTGCTTTGAGCAACACTTTACACGCTTTTAAGTAAGGTATTGTGGTTGGTAATGATTATTCCCTTTCCAATATAGCTAAATTAACAAGTGCCAAACCATAAACACGTATAAACTTAACCTTTGGAAGTTTCACAGTTTTCCCTGATGTTACATCAAGAGCACTATTTCGCTAATTTATAAGGTACTTAACATTACCGAGCCAACGCATTTAGCATTAAAAACACGGTGAAGCTCTAAACATGCGTCTTCAGATTGATTGAATATTATTGTTATGAGTATGTAAAAACATGAAGTTAACAATCTATAAACTAAAACGCAATCCCTTTGAAATTTATAATCTAATACCAATATTAAACTCTGCGGTCTCTGAGTATAAACGTGATAATCACCCAAAAAAAACACCGCCCTGAGGCGGTGTTCTTTTTGGAGCTAAAGGTAATTAAGCTTCTGCAACAACAGATACTTTAACTACAGCTTTAACTTCAGCGTGTACTTGTACTTCAACTTCGAAGTCACCAGTAGTGCGTAAAGCACCTAAAGGTAAACGAACTTCAGATTTAGCAAGTTCAACGCCAGCTGCAGTTACTGCATCAGCGATGTCACGGTTGCCAACTGAACCGAATAGTTTACCTTCATCACCTGCTTTAGAAGCAATAACAACTGATTCTAATGCAGTTAATTTTTCAGCACGAGCTGTCGCAGAAGCTAATTCAGCAGCTAATTTAGCTTCTAATTCAGCACGACGAGCTTCAAATACTTCAGTGTTTGCTGCGTTTGCTACAACTGCTTTACCGTATGGTAAAAGGAAGTTACGAGCATAACCAGCTTTAACAGAAACTTGATCGCCTAAGCCACCTAAGTTTGCAACTTTATCTAGCAGAATAACGTTCATTATCAAATCCTCTTTATTCGATTAGGAATTAATACTGCAATATTACTGATGTAAATCAGTATATGGCAGTAGAGAAAGATAACGAGCACGCTTGATAGCGCGAGCTAGTTGGCGTTGGTATTTAGCACTAGTACCAGTGATACGGCTAGGAACAATCTTACCGCTTTCAGTGATGTAGTTCTTTAAAGTAACGATATCTTTGTAATCAATCTCTGCAACACCTTCAGCGGTGAAACGGCAGAACTTGCGACGACGGAAATAACGTGCCATTTTGACAGTCTCCTAAGTTTTCAATTCGACATTTTCAGCATGCAACACTAAACGGTTTTGACCATTTCGTCCTTGTTGTAGTGAAAGAAACCCTTCAACTTCAACTTGCACACCTGCTTGTAATTTATCTGTAACGCTATTAAAGCGTGGGCCACTTAATATCACCTGTATAATGCAATATACGTTTCGTAATAACTCTGCTTCATAACGTTGTGACTTATGCTCTACCGTAATAACCGTATGGTTTATCCCGCTAGGGCTGTTTAATTGTTTGGTCCGGATAACCGTGCCAGACAAAGTTAAGTGGTTATTCACAGAAAAAATTATTCAGCGTTTTCTTCAGCGCTTTCTTCTTCATTGCTACGGTCATCAGAAGATGAACGACGTGAATCACGTTCGTCTCTTGCTTTAGCCATAGGAGAAGCTTCAGTAACGGCAACTTTAGTGCGCATTACCATGTTACGCAGAACAGCGTCGTTGAAACGGAAAGCTGTTTCTAACTCTTCGATAGACTCTGCAGTTGCTTCTACGTTCATAAGAACATAGTGAGCTTTATGTAGGTCTTGAATTGGGTAAGCCAATTGACGACGGCCCCAATCTTCTAAACGGTGAATTGTACCGTTAGCAGCGGTGATGGCACCGGTGTAACGCTCAATCATACCTGGGACTTGTTCACTTTGATCTGGGTGAACCATAAATACGATTTCGTAATGACGCATTTATTGCTCCTTACGGTTAAGTAGCCTCTTTTCTGGCTCAGTCAGACCAATGTGGAGGCAAGGAACGAATTAAAGTGACTGATTTGAGCGCGCGATAATACAGAAACAGAAACAGAAACTCAAGTAATAACTCTCTTTTCACCAAACTTGATTGCAGGTATGATGTCGGCAGTCAAAAACCTTGCGTTTACGCCATCACAAAATAAAGCAATTTAATGATGACCATGAAAAATCTACTTACCACATGCTTTCTCCTCTTATTATCAGCTCCGGCATGGGCGTTAGTTCCACCTGATTATCAAGAACCTGACACCAGTTTTAACGCAGAAGTTGAAGCGGGTTTACAGCTCAACAGCGGTAATAATGAAACCAAAAACTTTAACGGTCGTACATACCTTACTTACGACTCGCTCAAAACTAAGCAAGAAGGGACAGTAAAAGTCTACTATGCCGCCGACGGTAGCGAATCAACTGCTGAAAAGTACGAATTATTTTTGCAGTCTAACTATAAATTAGACCGTGGCTATGTTTTTGGTCGTGGTGAATTTACCTGGAATGAATTTGGTTCATATACTCGAGTCACAACAATTTCAACGGGTTATGGTTTTGACTTAATTAAAAATTATAAAACCAAATTAAGTCTTGAAGCGGGCCCCGGTTATCGTTATGACCAGCCTCAAGCCAGCACCGAAGAGCCTTTTCCAGATGAAAACCGTGATGTCATTCTCCGTTCTGCAGCAAAATACACAGTAAAATTGCAAGAGTACACCAGCTTTAATGCCGATGTAACAGCTGAAACAGGTTTAGACAATAACACCTTAACCCTTGATATGAGTTACAAAAATACCTTTATTCAAGATTGGGCATTTAAAATTGGTATGAACATCAAGTACACTGAGGTAGTTCCTGACGACAGTAGAAATACCGACACAGTGACAACATTCAACTTGTTATATACGTTTCAATAATGATTCAACACAGATGAAATGAAGCGAAACAAGACATTCATTCGGTAAGTGAATATGCTTTACTGAAATTTTAGAGGCGCAGTTATGGACAGCCCACTACGCAGTTTTGCATCATTGTATAGCACCACATTTTTAATGGTGCTGGCTGCAGGTTTACTCACCACCTATTTAGGTTTAAGCCTAACCAATATGGATGTACCACAAATATGGATAGGCGGCATGATGTCTGCCTACTATATTGGTTTGGTGTGTGGCTCTAAAGTAGGTCATAAACTCATTGCCCAAGTGGGCCACATACGTGCTTTTGTTGCTTGTGCAGGCATAGTGACAGCCTCTGCACTGGGGCATGCACTCATTGATAACTTAACCGTTTGGTTGATACTACGCCTTGTTGTAGGTATGGGCATGATGTGTCAATACATGGTGCTAGAAAGCTGGTTAAACGAGCAATCAGAAACCAATCAGCGCGGTACCGTTTTTGCAAGCTACATGATTGTCTCATACTTAGGCTTAATGGCAGGTCAAGGTGCCATTAGCCTGTATCCAGAGCTTGGTATTGAACCTTTACTGTTAATTGCCATTTGTTTTGCGCTGTGTATTGTGCCGATTTCAATTACTCGACGAATTCACCCTGAGCCACTGACTCCTGCCCCGTTAAAAATGGGCCACTTTTGGCAACGCGCACCACAAGCGTTATCAACGATTGCCCTAGGCAGTATGATAGTAGGTTGTTTTTATGGTCTGGCGCCGTCATACGCAACAGCAAAAGGGATAGATCCTGAACACGTTGCGATGTACATGTCATGCACTATTTTGGCTGGCTTATTAGCACAATGGCCTATGGGTAAACTGTCAGATATTATTTCTCGCAGCCTACTGATCAGAATAAATTGTACATTGTTAGGCATATTAGTGTTAATTATTACTCTAGTGCCATTTCACACAGTTTATTCGCTCATTCTCACCAGCTTGTTTGGCATATTAGCATTTACGCTATACCCATTAGCCACCGCATTAGCCAACTCTCGAGTAGAACAGCATGAGCGAGTCGGACTATCAGCTACCATTTTAGTCACCTTTGGTATCGGCGCCAGTATTGGGCCGCTCATCGCATCGGGACTCATGCAGGTAATGGGCGATCAAATGCTTTATGGCTTTATGGCAATTTGCTCCTTTACCTTACTCGCTAGGTTAATATGGGTTAATCAGCGCCAAAAAGCAGAACAGCACTCTAAGGGTGATTATGTTATGGCGGGTGGTGACTTAGTAAGCTCACCTTTAGCGGCATCACTAGATCCAAGGGTCAATGTTGAAATGGTAAACGAGCAGATGATTTTCCCTGCACAGGATGCCTTTGATAGACTTGACGAGCCCCTAGATGATGGTTCTGAAGACGATGAGCAACCCGATTATGATTCGGCATATGCACATGACGACGAAGACACTGCCGATATCGATCTTGAAGATGTTGATAATGAAATAAGACGCCGATAACCAAATAAAAAACGGCGATATCACATCGCCGTTTTTATTATCGCTATTGGGTACTGTTAATACTTAAACACTAAGACGTTGTCTTACCGCTTCAAACAAACAAACCCCAGTCGCAACAGATACGTTCAAACTAGACACACTACCCGCCATAGGGATCGACACTAATGAATCGCAGCTTTCACGCGATAAACGACGCAAGCCTTTATCTTCAGCGCCCATAGCAATCGCTAATGGGCCTGTTAAGTCAGCTTGATACACGTTACCATCAGCTTCACCTGCTGTGCCGACAATCCACACACCTTTATCTTGTAAATGACGCATGGTGCGAGCAAGGTTAGTCACTTGAAACAACGGAATGATTTCGGCTGCGCCACAAGCCACTTTGCTCACGGTTGAGGTTAAACCCACTGAGTTGTCTTTGGGTACAATTACCGCATGCACACCGGCGGCATCAGCATTACGTAGGCAAGCCCCTAAATTATGTGGATCTGTTACCCCGTCTAAAATAAGTAAAAATGGAACCGCTGTGTTTTCTAATAGTGCATCTAAATCATGTTCAGTTAGCGCTTTAGCCGCTTTTACACGAGCAACAATGCCCTGATGTTGAGTACTAGATGCTTTTTCATCTAACACTTTACGCGCAGCACGCTGCAAGGTAATGCCAAACTCTGAAGCGCTATTAATTAATGGCATTAATCGTTCATCATCACGGCCTTGCAACAACCATAATTCAATCACACGTTCAGGACTGTTTTCTAATAAGGCTTTAACAGCATGGATGCCAAAAATAGTATCTTGTTTTTTCATTTAATTACTTTCTCTTGCTGCGCTTGGCAGGGGTTTTCTTTACTGTAGATTTGGTTTTAGCAGCATCCGAGCCTTTGGTTTTGGGTGATGACTTTTTCGCACCAACAGGCTTTTTAGCGACTGTAGATTTATCACCTGAACGACTTTTACGCGCTTTGGGTTTATCCGACTTTTTATTAGATGAATTGCTTGCTAATTTTGCGCCTTCAAGGTTAGCACGCTCGCGAGCGGTCAGCGGTTTATTGCCTGTTCGTGGTTTTTTGCCACGGCCTTTACCACTATCACCTTCCATCAACAGGTCAATTTGACGGTCATCTAAATTCACGGCAGCAACTTTAACCGTCACCTCATCACCCACTTGATACACTTGACGAGTGTTTTCACCAATTAAACGCTGACGCATTGGATCAAACTGATAGTAATCACTCGCTAAGCTTGAAATATGAACCAAACCATCAATAAACAGCTCGTTTAAGCGAACAAACAAGCCAAAGCTAGTGACTGAGGCAATAACGGCATCAAATGTGTCGCCAACATGATCTTGCATGTACTCACACTTTAGCCAATCGCTCACATCACGAGTGGCTTCATCTGCACGTCGCTCTGTTGTTGAACATTCTTCACCGAGTAAATCGAGTTCTTCAAGCTGATATTGGTAGCCACCGTCTGATGTCCACTTATCTTTAATTTCACCCTGTTCTTTTGCGAGTAAATATTTGATCACTCTATGCAATATTAAATCAGGGTAGCGACGAATTGGCGAGGTAAAGTGCGAGTAGGCTTCTAAGGCTAAACCGAAGTGCCCTTCGTTGTCTGGCGTGTAAATGGCTTGGCGCATTGAACGCAACAGCATCACTTGTATCAGCTCAAAGTCCGGCCTATCAGCAATCTTTAACATCAAGTTTTGATAATCTGTTGGCGTCGGTTCTAAGCCACCATCCATGCTCAAACCACGCTCAGCAAGAAACTCTTTAAAGTTTGCCAGCTTTTGCTCAGACGGTGCTTCGTGCACCCGATATAACACTTCACCTTTGTGCTTTTTAACAAACTTAGCTGATGCCACGTTTGCCAAAATCATGCATTCTTCAATAATTTTATGTGCTTGATTACGAGCCCTTGGAACAATTTTTTCAATTTTACGTTGTTCATTGAAAATAAACTGAGTTTCCAAAGTTTCAAAAGCAATAGCTCCACGTTCAGCGCGGCGCTCATCTAACGTAAGATACAAGGACTGTAAGCACAATAAATGCGGAAACAATGCTTCATGCTCAGGAGCAATAGGCCCCCCTTCAAGCATTGCGGCGACCTGAGTATAGGTAAACCGAGCATGAGAATGCATCACAGCAGGGTAAAATTTAGTACCCGATAATTTTCCAGCGGCAGAAATAGTCATCTCTGCAACCATGCACAAACGATCAACATGCGGCTTTAATGAACATAAACCATTAGAGATTTTTTCCGGCAGCATAGGGATGACTTGTGACGGAAAATACACTGAATTACCACGAGCTCTAGCTTCAATATCTAGGGCCGAGTCGGTTCTAACATAATGACTCACATCAGCAATCGCAACCCATAAACGCCAACCACCACTTGGTTTGACTTCGGCATAAACCGCATCATCAAAGTCACGGGCATCTTCACCGTCAATAGTCACCAGAGGTAAGTGGCGTAAATCGACGCGACCTTCTTTGTCAGAGTCAGGCACTTCGTCTGGAATTCGCTTAAGCTTTTTCTCAATCACGGCAGACCAGGTGTGTGGTAAATCGTAATTACGCAGTGCAATTTCGATTTCCATGCCTGGCGCCATCGTTTTCCCAAGCACTTCAGTCACTTTAGCTGCAGCTTTAACAAAACGGCCTGGACGGCGGGTGAGTTCAACTACAACGACATCACCGGCTCTTGCACCATTACGATCGTTGTTATCGATTAAAATTTCTTGAGTGATGCGGCGATCATCGGCGATCACAAAGCCCATGCCACCATCGACATGATAACGCCCAACTAAAGCAGCCGTTCGTTCTTGTACCAAACGAACAATACGTGCTTCACGGCGTCCACGACGGTCGGTACCGGCTTTTTGTGCCAAGACTTTATCGCCATGAAAATACATCAGCATATCGCGATTATTGATAAACAGGTCGTCACCGCCTTCGTCCGGTTTAAAAAAACCAAACCCATCGCGATGACCTATTACGCTGCCTGATAATAAGTCCATTCGCTCAGGTAAGCCGTAGCTTTGTCCGCGAGTAAACACTAATTGCCCGTCACGTTCCATGGCGCGCAAGCGTCGACGGAGCGCCTCTAAAGGTTCTTCGTCGGTAATATTAAGCGCTTCGGCAATTTTATCGCGGCTAACAGGAGACTTTTGCGCACGCAAATACTCTAAAATGTACTCGCGGCTAGGAATAGGGTTGTCGTACTTGTCTTGCTCTCTCTCAAAATGAGGATCGTTGATCATTCAATTTCCAAATAATTCGCTCCATTCTATGGAGCCTTAACGTGTATACAGCTGAGACTGCTGCGCCCTGGCCACAATACTGGCGGGCATTTTTGCAGCTAACACCTGCAATAAAGATGACGCTTTTTTCTGCTGAGCATCATCATCAAAAATACTGTTATATAACCAATGATAACCCATTTCATAGTCAGTCGGGCTACCGTAACCCTCACCAAACAAACGCACGAGCATCATTCTGGCGTCTAAATGGCCATTTGCTGCAGCAGGCAATACGTATTGAACTGCACGGTCAGGGTTTTTCAACACTAGTTTACCGCGATAATAGTAATCCGCCAATTTAACCATCGCTTCTGAGCTACCTTGCTCAGCTGATGTTTGCAATAACCTCATGCCTCTTGACGGATGTGCTTTAACACAAACACCGTGATTGAGCATCTCAGCCCATAAAAATTGATATAAAGGCTGCTTTAACACTTCAGCTCGGGCTTCGATATCTTGTACTAATTGGCACTCATCTGCCTGTACGCGCTGTAAATATTGATTTGATTGAATAAGTGAAATCAGTTGTTTATCGCTATAAATATCGACAGCCTCAGTCAACGCAAAGGCATTTATAGAAAGCAGGCTTAAAAGAACTAACGATATACGCAACATAAGAATTCTCAATAACACTATGATGACTTATCCATCGGCAGTATAGCGCATTTCTTGAATCGCACATGAACCCAATTTATATTTTAATCATCACAACGGCAAATGCACGGCGATAAAAAAAGGCCGCTTAGCGCGGCCTTTTAGTCTTACTTGAACGGATTAACCAAAATCATGGTTTCATTTCTATCCGGACCAGTAGAAATAATATCAACTGGCGTTTCTAAAAGCTCTTCGATACGCTTGATATAATTGATTGCCGCTTGAGGTAACTGCTCAATAGAGGTTGCACCAAAAGTGACTTCACTCCAACCAGGCATGGTTTCATAGATTGGCTTAACCATCTCATAACCTTCAGCAGCTAAAGGGGTTACCTTTGAAACTGTACCATCAGGATATTCATAACCAACACAAATTTTAACTTCTTTTAGACCGTCTAAAACGTCTAATTTAGTTAAACAGAAACCGCTTACGCTGTTAATTTGAACAGCACGGCGCATTGCCACTGCATCCAACCAACCTGGACGACGCTTACGACCTGTTGTTGCACCAAACTCTTGGCCTTTTTCTCCGATGTAATCACCGATTTCATTGGCAAGTTCTGTTGGGAACGGACCTGCACCAACACGTGTGGTATATGCTTTCATAATACCAAGCACGTAATCTAAGTGACGAGGACCAAATCCTGAACCTGTAGCAACACCACCGGCAGTGGTATTTGATGAGGTCACAAAAGGATAAGTACCGTGGTCAATGTCCAACAATGTACCTTGTGCGCCTTCAAATAAAATTGGCTCACCAGCTTTGCGCGCAACGTCTAACATTTCTGTTACGTCAGTACACATGCTCTTTAGGTAATCAGCAATCGCTAATGCATCATCTAGGGTTTGCTGGTAATCAACCGCTTCCGCTTGGTAATACTCAGTTAGCATAAAGTTATGATATTTCATAACTTCTTGTAACTTAGTCGCAAATAACTCTGCATTAAATAAATCACCAACGCGTAAACCACGACGTGAGATTTTATCTTCATATGCAGGGCCAATACCGCGACCAGTAGTACCAATAGCTTTATTACCACGCGCTTTTTCGCGAGCGATATCAAGTGCACAATGGAATGGTAGAATAAGCGGACATGCTTCAGAAATAAGTAGACGCTCTTCTACAGGTACACCGCGCCCTTTTAGCATATTGATTTCTTTCATCAATGCATCAGGAGCCAGTACAACACCATTACCGATAATACATTTTACGTTATCACGTAAAATTCCTGACGGAATAAGATGAAGAACGGTTTTTTCACCATCAATCACCAAAGTATGACCGGCATTGTGGCCGCCTTGGTAACGAACTACGTATTTTGCCTGTTCTGTTAAAAGGTCGACAATCTTACCTTTGCCTTCGTCACCCCATTGGGTTCCGAGTACGACTACATTTTTGCCCATTATTAGCTGCAACGTCTTGTGGTATAAAATAGAATTTTAACAGATTTTAGGGGGTTATAGGCAAGTATTTTATTAAAAAATAATCAATAAAACGACACCTGCGGTAACAAGACTTCCACCTAAGCGTCTGAGAACATTTTGCTTTTGTGTAGAAAGCTCAAATAAATATTTTTGCCATTTGTTAGGAAAAAGTAATGGCCCTAGCCCTTCAATAATTAAAACCAAGCCAAATGCCGTCATTAATAATTCTAAACTCATGCTAATACCTCAAATATAAAAATGTTGGCCATCTTAAGATCGGCTTATTGATATGGATTATGCACAAAAATAAACAATTTATTCAGCTTAATTTTAGGTAATAAAAAACCCAGCATAAGCTGGGTTTTTTGAATCCAATAAACGAATTAACGCTTAGAGAATTGTGGTTTACGACGTGCTTTACGTAGACCAACTTTCTTACGTTCAACTTTACGAGCATCACGGGTAACAAAACCAGCGGTACGTAATGTAGGACGTAAAGCTTCATCTAGTTGCATAAGTGCACGGGTAATACCGTGACGAATTGCACCAGCTTGGCCAGTAATACCACCGCCTTTAACTGTTACATAGATGTCTAATTTTTCAGTCATTTCAACTAACTCTAATGGCTGACGAACAACCATACGAGCAGTTTCACGACCAAAGTACACATCTAAAGGACGTTGGTTTACGATAATATTGCCACTACCTGCTTTAGCGAAAACGCGAGCTGTAGATGTTTTGCGACGGCCAGTGCCGTAGTACTGAGTTGCAGACATTTGCTTACTTCTCCCGTTTAGATATCAAGAACTTGTGGTTGTTGTGCAGCATGGTTATGTTCTGCGCCAGCGTAAACTTTAAGTTTACGGAACATAGCACGGCCCAAAGGACCTTTTGGTAACATACCCTTAACTGCTTTCTCGATGATCATTTCAGGCTTGTGAGCTTGAAGCTTCTCAAAGCTGATTTGCTTAATGCCACCAATGAAGCCTGAGTGAGAGTAGTAAATCTTACCAGCAGCTTTATTACCAGTTACAGTCACTTTTTCAGCATTGATAACGATGATGTAATCACCAGTATCAACGTGTGGAGTGTATTCTGGCTTATGCTTGCCACGTAAGCGAGTTGCGATTTCAGTTGCGATACGACCTAAAGTTTTGCCTTCAGCGTCAACAACGTACCAGTCACGAGTTACAGTTTCTGGTGTAGCAGTAAAAGTCTTCATTATTACAAAAACCCAAAGTTAATTTTCTGTCTCACATGCTGACTGCCGGTTGCAATCAACACAAAATTACCGATTCTTGCCCCTTCGAGCTCGAATATTGGTTTCTAACTTCCGCCCAGATAGGCGGTTAACGCGGGCAGGCCGCAGATTATACGCAAAGAGAACCTAAAGATCACCTGCTTTTTCAGAATATTTTAAATTAATTACTCGAATGACATTTACCAGTAATTTACCCATGAAACTTAGTATTAGGGTAAGTGTTCTAAGGCTAGGTAATCTCTTGATTGCATTTCAATTAAACGAGAACGACAACGCCTAAACTCAAAAGTAAGCTGACCATCGGTATAAATATCTTCTAATTTAATTTGCGCTGATACGATCAATTTTACGTTACGCTCATAAAACTCATCGACCATGGCTAAAAATCGCCTAGCGATATCATCACCCGTTTGTTGGGCACCCATTTGCTCAATACCACTGAGCAATACTGTATGGTAAAGACATGCAATTTCCATATAGTCACGCTGCGAACGTGGACCATCGCACAAGTCTCTGAAGTTAATCAGCAAAACGCCCTGTGATTGTTGGCGAATTTTAATAGCACGCCCATCAATATCAATCGCGGCGGTCTGCACCTCTGATTCTGGCGCTAATTGGGCAAAATAATGCAGTAAATTAATATCTGCTTGCTCATCAAGTGGATAGTGATAAATCTCAGCCTGCTCTAAGGTACGTAAGCGATAATCAATACCAGAATCCACATTCAGAATTTCACAATGTTGATTAATTAATGCGATTGCAGGTAAGAAACGAACCCGCTGCAAACCATTTTTGTATAATTCGTCTGGTATGATATTTGAGGTGGCCACCAAAGCGACACCATGCTTAAACAATTCTTGAAACAAAGTGCCTAGCAACATGGCATCGGTAATATCAGAAACAAAAAACTCATCAAAACAAATGACCTGATATTGTCCAGCCATTTTCTTTGCAATGCTCACAAGTGGATCTTGCACGCCTTTTAAGCCGTCAAGTTCATGGTGGATTTGATGCATAAACCGATGAAAATGCGCCCGTAATTTACGTTTTCCAGGCAATGCATCATAAAATGTATCCATTAAATAAGTTTTACCACGCCCAACTCCGCCCCATAAATATAACCCTTTCACAGGGACAGGCTTTGTTTTTACGCCGACTACAGAAAATAATTTGGACAATCCCGAAGCCGGTTTATTTGCATTAATGAGTTCATCATAAACACGTTGTAATGACTTAACTGCCTGCTCTTGGGCGGCATCATGTGAAAAATCTTCTCGGGTAAGGTCTTGCTGATAATGCTGCCAGGGGGTTAACTGCGACACGATAAAGACTCTCTTACATCAATTAATTGCGGCGATAATAACATTAAATAATCAATACGAGTAACCGGCTTAAACGATCAAATTAAGCTTTGTTAATCAAAATGGAACTAACAATCTGTGCTTTACTCTGAATCATTAACTCAGGATTACCGATTTTATTTTTACATTTAATTGGCGATGTCAATTCATTAGTCCGCCAAACCTAATTCCAAATTGATTAACGATATTTAACTTTGAAATCATGCTTTCAATCCCATATTTTGTGTATAGAGTTGAATGCATCTAGGAGCTACCTAAACATGAAAACAAAATTAAGCTTACTTTCTGCAGCATTATTAACAGCATCGCTAACTATGTTTCCCGCAGTGTCTCACTCTGCGATCCCTCAGTCAGTTGATGGTCAGGCACTACCAAGCCTTGCACCTATGTTAGAACGCACCACTCCTGCTGTGGTGTCTGTTGCAGTATCTGGTACCCAGGTTTCAAAACAACGAGTACCTGATGTATTTCGTTATTTCTTTGGCCCAAATGCACCACAAGAGCAAGTACAAGAACGCCCGTTTAGAGGGTTAGGTTCTGGGGTGATCATCGATGCCGCTAAGGGTTACATAGTGACTAACAATCACGTGATTAATGGTGCAGATGACATTCAAATTGGTCTGCATGACGGCCGTGAAATAAAAGCTAAGTTGATTGGGGCCGACAAAGAGTCTGATATTGCCTTGCTGCAAATCGAAGCCAAAAACCTCACCGCAATCAAACAAACTGATTCAGATAATATTCGAGTTGGTGATTTTGCAGTGGCTATTGGTAACCCGTTTGGTTTAGGGCAAACAGTAACATCTGGTATTGTCAGTGCTCTTGGCCGCAGTGGGTTAGGAATTGAAATGCTAGAAAACTTTATTCAAACAGACGCTGCAATTAATAGTGGTAATTCCGGTGGGGCATTAGTCAACTTAAAAGGTGAGCTCATTGGTATCAACACCGCAATTGTGGCACCTAATGGCGGTAATGTTGGCATTGGCTTTGCCATTCCTGCAAACATGGTTAATAACCTAATTGAACAAATTATTGAGCATGGCGAAGTTAGACGAGGAGTGTTAGGGGTTTCGGGCCGAGATCTTGATAACGAGCTTGCCAAAGCATTTGGTTTAGACACTCAACACGGTGGTTTCGTTAACGAAGTCATGCCCAAAAGTGCAGCCGATAAAGCGGGCATAAAAGCAGGCGACATCATTGTGAGCCTTAACGGGCGCAGTATTAAAACATTCCAAGAACTCCGTGCCAAAGTGGCCACTATGGGCGCAGGTGCAGAAGTTGAGTTTGGTATCATTCGCGATGGAGATAAAAAGACCATCAAAGCGACGCTAGGTGAAGCCGATAAAGTAGAAGCAGAAGCTGGCAATGTGCACCCTATGTTGCAAGGGGCAACGCTAGAAGACACCAAAAAAGGAATTGAAATCACCGAAATTGCCCAAGGCTCACCAGCTGCAATGAGTGGTTTACAAAAAGGCGATTTAATTGTGGGTCTCAATCGCAGCAAAATATCGAGTTTAAAGGTATTAAAAGAAGCATTGAAAGAAAATCAAAGTTCTGTGGCACTAAAAATACTGAGAGACAATAATTTACTCTATCTAGTATTACGATAGTCGCTCATGGTTTAACAGCATGGCGATCCACTGTCAGCTGTTGCGTTGCCAATCTTGAGGTGACAGTGAGTGCAATATAAGTTCAACAATTAAGCATCGATGCCCTAGAGCACCGATGCTTAATTTTTTAAGCTATGTTAGTATAAGCCTAATTTTCTTCAACAAATCCTAGGCCATGAACGTTAAAGACACATGTATCTATATAATAAAAGCTGTGGTATTTGGCCTGATCATGGCAGCTGTATTTTTAGTTATCACCTCTTTATTGCCTAATAATTCTCTCAATACTGGCCTGTCTAACGTACACAACGGCGGCTCAGAATTGTCTTTTGCTAAAGCGGTACGTCGCGCAGCACCTGCTGTGGCGAATATATACAGCCTGAGTATCGATCAACGTAATCCATTAAATTCAAGTTCACTGCAAGGTTTAGGCTCTGGTGTGATCATGAGTAAAGATGGTTATGTACTGACGAATTATCACGTAATCAAAAAAGCCGACGAAATCGTTATCGCGCTTCAAGACGGGCGAAAATTCACCTCTGAAGTAGTAGGTTCTGATCCAGTTACTGATTTAGCCGTCCTTAAAATAGAAGGTGATAGTTTACCTATTGTCCCTTACAACCTAAATAACCCTGCTCAAGTCGGCGATGTCGTACTCGCCATCGGTAATCCTTACAATATTGGCCAAACAATTACCCAGGGCATTATTAGCGCTACCGGCCGCAACGGCTTAAGTTCAGGATATTTAGACTTTTTACAAACAGACGCCGCCATTAATGCGGGTAATTCTGGCGGGGCATTAATTGATACCAGTGGTGAGTTGATAGGCATCAACACCGCAGCATTTCAAGTGGGTGGAGACAGTGGCGGAAATGGCATCAGTTTTGCCATTCCGATTAAATTAGCCCATAGCATTATGGATAAGTTAATTAAACATGGCCGCGTGATCCGTGGGGCATTGGGTATTTCTGGCGAGCCTTTAAATCCTGTGGTTGCACAAATTCTTAATCTGCCCGACTTAAAAGGTGTGCTGGTAACAGGCATAGATCCTGATGGCCCAGCAGCCCGAGCACGGTTATCACCAAGAGATGTTATTACGCAATATAACGGTGAAGATGTCCCCGGTGTTGAAATGTTGCTAGACCGCATTGCGGAAACGCCGCCAGGTACCAAAGTGATTATGACCATTATTCGCGAAGGTAAACAACAATCATTGCCTGTCATCATCGCTGAAAAAGCTAACGATCTAGATTAATACCAACCAACAAAAAAGCCATTCATTACACAATGAATGGCTTTTTTATGTGAGCTCAACTTAAGTAAAATAAAAAATTATTTCACCCGAATGACTTCAGCACCAAGGCCCTGGAACTTAGCTTCAATATGCTCGTAGCCACGATCTAGGTGATAGATGCGATCTACGGTTGTAATACCATCAGCCATTAATCCTGCAATCACTAGACTGGCTGAAGCACGTAAATCAGTTGCCATAACTTGAGCACCGTTTAAACGTTCAATACCATGAATAATACAGGTATTACCTTCTAATTCGATATTAGCCCCCATTCGGCTCATTTCAGGCACGTGCATAAAACGATTTTCAAAAATCGTTTCGGTCACTCGGCCAGTACCTTCAGCAAGCGCATTTAACACACAAAATTGAGCCTGCATGTCAGTCGGAAACGCTGGATAAGGCGCGGTTTTAATATTCACAGCTTTAGGACGCTTGCCATGCATATCAAGCTCAATCCAATCTTCACCAGTAGTAATTGTCGCACCTGCATCTTCAAGCTTTAATAATACAGCCTCTAATGCACTAGGATCTGCTGACACACAACGAATTTTACCGCGAGTTACCGCTGCTGCGACTAAAAATGAACCGGTTTCAATACGATCTGGCATCACACGGTATTCACAACCCGATAAACGCTCTACACCTTCAATGGTCAATGTTGCTGTACCAACACCTGAAATTTTAGCGCCCATGGCAATTAAGCAATTGGCTAAATCAGTCACTTCTGGTTCGCGGGCAGCATTTTCTATAACGGTTGTTCCCTCGGCCAAAGAGGCTGCCATTAATAGGTTTTCTGTAGCACCTACACTGACCATATCCATAAAGATATGTGCACCTTTCAGGCGACCATCAACTCGCGCTTTAATGTAACCTTCTTGCACTTCGATTTTTGCGCCCATTAGCTCTAAACCATGCAAATGCAAGTTCACTGGTCGTGCACCAATGGCGCACCCACCAGGCAAAGACACGTCAGCAGTACCATAACGCGCCAGTAGAGGTCCTAATATAAGGATTGAGGCACGCATCGTTTTAACCAGATCATACGGCGCACAATACTCATTTAAATGAGTTGTCGAAATACGCACCCTGCTGTTTTCAAGTTGTTCAACTTCAGCACCTAAGCAACGTAGGAGTTCACAACTGGTATTAACGTCGCGTAAATTAGGGACGTTAGAGACAATAAAATCTGTTTGGGCTAGCACACCCGCCATTAAAATTGGCAACGCGGCATTTTTTGCGCCAGAGATCACTACTTCACCAGCAAGCGGTTTGCTGGCTTTAATTGTTAATTTATCCACTGTGAATCTCAGTATTACATGTTGAAGAGTTTTTCACGCTTCCACTGGGTCGGCGTAAATGTTTTAATCGTTAGTGCGTGCAATTCGCCACTGGCAATCTGCTCTGACAATGGAGCATAAATAGCTTGTTGTTGCTTGACTCGGCTAAGGCCATCAAAGCATTCTCCAACGGCTACTACTTTATAATGGCTACCATCTGAAGTGACGTGAGCCTCTGTCAACGACAAAGCCTCAGTTAATATTTGTTCAATCACCTTGCAATCCATGAAATCTATTACCTTTACTCTAAAGCTGATGTGCAAAACCATGACTTATCAATCATGGCTTACTACACTAATTTTGGCCAAAAAAAGCATCTAAATCATATAGCTCTATCATTTTCATGAGCTGTTCACTGGGGTTAACCAGCTGACGATATGGGCTTTTATCTTCTGTGCCAGGATGAGTTAATTTAACTAATGCCAGTAATAACGCTACGCCAGCACTGTCTACGTATTCTAAGGCGGCCAAGTCTATCACTTGGGTTGAAGCAGTAAACAACTCTTGGCGTTTAGGCCATAATTGTTTGACTTCAACCTGAGTTAATCGACCGCTCACAAAGCATTGTTGCTCTTGTTGAGTAAACTTAATCACGCTGCAGCTGCTTCTTTTTCGGGTTGACGGTCAATTTTCTGCTTAGTTTTGTCGTTCAACATTGAGATCACCGCTTCGATACCTTGTTGACGGATCAAGTTTGAGATCTCAGATTGCTTTGACGCAAGCAAACTGACGCCTTCGGCCACCAAATCGAATGCTTTCCAGGTATTGTCTTTCAAGCGACGAGCTTTAAATTGAACTTTAATCGGTGGACGGCCTTTTTCGATAATTTGTACGTTAACTTCGACTATTTTTTCGTTTTTAAAATCGGTCGCTGGATCAAACTCAACCGCTTGATTGGTATATTCTGTCAATGCTTGCGCATAGGTTGCGACTAAATATCCCTCAAATGCTTCAACAAAACGGTCACGTTGATCTGGAGTGGTGTCGCGCAAATATTGGCCCATCACTTTATAAGCGGCATATTTGTAATCAACGTATGGCATTAATTCTTCATTAACAATCACTTTTAAGTGACTTAAATCGCTATCAATTAACGCTCTATCTTGCTTAAAACGATCAAAGGTTTTATTCGCAACTTGTTTTATCATTTCATACGGATCATTGGTATTGATCTCGTCATTAGCCGCTATTGTGACAGAACTCATAACAGCGCTACCCACCAAACATAAAGCAATTACACGACTAAAAAGTGCTTTCATTATATAGCTCCTATTTATTCTTTAGACGACATGCTGTACAAAAGCTGGCCGATTAAATCTTCTAAAATTAATGCACCACGCGTGTCATGAACTTTATCACCATTAGCAAGCATAGCGATATCATCGTCCATAAAGCCTGGAGTTAAACCTATAAATTGTTCGCCAAGTAGGCCTGACGTTAAAATGGCTAAACTGCTTGTTTCAGGGAACTGATCATAACGTTTATCCATAGTCAAGGTGACTACCGGGATCAACTTGTTAGCATCAAGCGTAATGTCAGTCACACGCCCCACCACGACACCGCCGACTTTCACCGGTGAACGCACTTTTAACCCGCCGATATTATTGAACTCGGCCACTAATGTATAAGTTTGGTCATTTGCTTTCACTTCTACATTGGCAACGTTAAATACCAATACACAAAAAGCCAATAAACCAGACAATAAAAACACGCCTACAAGTAACTCAATTTTCCGTGTCAACATACTCTTAAACCACTTCAATTAAACTAAACAATGAAAAAACCTTAATTTCCGAACATGATTGCAGTGAGCAAAAAGTCCAGCGCTAAAACAGCTAAACTGGCCTGCACAACGGTTGATGTTGTTGCACGGCTAATACCTTCAGGATTTGGTTGTACCTCATAGCCTCTATACAAGGCTATCCAGGTCACAACAACTCCAAAAATTAAACTTTTAATCAAACAGTTAACGATATCTTGTTCCCACTCTACAGACGCTTGCAGAATAGACCAAAATGCACCGCTATCGATTCCTTTCCATTCAACACCGACCAGATGACCACCAAAAATACCCACTAGGCTAAACATAAGCGCCAGTAGCGGCATACTTATCACCCCAGCCCAAAAGCGAGGTGCAATAATTTGCCTTAATGGGTCAATAGCCATCATTTCTAAACTTGATAACTGCTCTGTCGATTTCATTAAGCCAATTTCAGCCGTCAATGCAGAGCCTGCTCGCCCAGCAAACAACAAGGCTGCGACAACTGGTCCTAATTCACGCAGTAAGCTTAGCGCAACCATTGGGCCTAAACTCTCTTCAGTGCCAAACCCCACCAAAATATTGTAGCCCTGCAACGCCAGTACCATGCCAATAAACAAGCCCGATACCAAGATGATCACCATAGAGCGAACACCGAGCACATAAATTTGCTTGGTAAGTAATGGTAAACCTTTTTTAATATTAGGCACCCTAACAATCGCGCCCCACAACATCAAACCAGCACGGCCTAAACCAGAAACCATTTTTAATGCGTTTTTGCCCATATTGGCAATGTTATCAATTACGCCCACGCAATAACTCCTTTTGATAATCCTCGGCAGGATAATGAAATGGCACCGGACCATCAGGTGCGCCTTGGATAAACTGAATTAACTGCGGGTTGTCAGACAAACGAAGTTGCTCTGGTGTTCCGTGAGCAATCACTTTTTTCTCGGCGATAACATAAACATAATCAGCAATACCTAATACTTCATCCACATCATGAGAGACAACAACAGAGGTTAGTTTTAACGTATCTGACAGCTCACGGATCAATTTAACCAACATCCCCATAGAAATAGGGTCCTGGCCAGCAAAGGGCTCGTCATACAGAATCATTTCTGGCTCAAGCGCAATCGCACGGGCTAACGCAGCCCTGCGTTGCATACCGCCAGATAATTCGTTTGGCATCAAGTATGCTGCCCCACGAAGCCCAACGGCTTGTAATTTCATTAACACAATTGTACGAATAATATCTTCGGGTAAACCAGAATGTTCTCGCAAAGCAAATGCAACGTTATCGAATACATTAAGGTCGGTAAACATGGCACCACTTTGAAACAACATACTCATACGTTTACGTAGTTCAAAGAGATCTTCGCGCTTTAATTTATGAACATCATGGCCATCAAATAAAATTTGACCGCTAGTAGGTGTAAGTTGCCCACCTATCAATTTAAGTAAAGTCGTTTTACCAATTCCACTCGGCCCCATAATTGCCGTCACTTTACCTTTCGGTATCGATAACGAAATGTCTTTATAAATCACTCGTGAACCATGGCTAAACGCCAAATGGTTTATTTCAACCAAAGGGGAATTATTTGAATTACTCATATCAGGCATCGGTGTTGTAGAGATAACAGCCTTCCTTAGAAGAAGATGAAGCGCAAATTGTACTGTAATTGTCCATTAAGCTACAACTATATCCATATAACCAATGCTCATTGCTCATACAATTAATGTGCAATGCTTTCAATTTAGTGAAAATCCAGCGAAAATGCCCGCTAATTACTTACTATTATAGGGATCACATGCTAGTTAATATCTTAATGTTAATTGCAGGCCTTGCAGTGTTAGTTTGGAGTGCTGATAAATTTGTTTACGGCGCAGCGGCATTTGCACGTAATTTAGGTTTACCCCCCATGCTCATTGGATTGACTATTGTCGCAATGGGTAGTTCAGCCCCCGAAATGTTTGTTGCGGCAACTGCGTCAATGGATGGTATGCGCGATACGGCTATTGGCAATGTGTTAGGTTCAAATATTGCTAACATAACATTAATTTTAGGTCTAACCGCCTTACTGGGTGCAATCAGTGTCGGTTCTCAAACCCTTAAACGTGAAATACCTTTAATGTTAGCCGCAACTGTTTTTGCAGGTTATAACCTACATGATGGCTTATTAACTCGTACTGAGGGCATACTGCTCGCGATACTATTTGTTGCAGTAATGGGCTACTTCATTTGGCAAGCCACTGGTAATAAAAGCCCAGACGCAATGGATGAAGAATTGGAATCAGAGATCCCTAAAAACGTCCCAACCTTTCATGCTATCATTTGGATAATTGTTGGTATCATATTGTTACCACTATCAGCAGGTTGGATGGTTGATGGCGCTGTAGGAATTGCAAAATTTTATGGCTTATCAGATTTAGTCATCGGGTTAACCATTATTGCTGTTGGCACCAGTTTGCCAGAACTTGCAGCTTGTATTGCTGGAGTATTGAAAAAAGAAGACGATTTAGCCATCGGCAATATCGTCGGTTCTAATTTATTTAACATTTTAGCGGTACTTGCCATACCAGGGCTGATTGCACCGGGCGTGATCGATGCACAAGCTAGCGGTAGAGATTTCTACATGGCATTAGGTACAAGTACAGCATTAGCCGTTTTAGTGTTATCAACAGGCGCCAAAAAGCAACTAACCCGTTGGCATGGTGTCCTATTATTAGTCACCTTTATTGCGTACCAAATTGCTGTGTTTCAATCCCATTAAGTTGGAGCATAAAGGTTAAGTATTAAACAAAAGAGAGACACGCATGGTAGATCAAACGCAGTTTCGCCTATGGGGCCGCAAGGTCATCGATATCGAGAAAGCAGCACTGGATAATTTATACCAATATGTTGACTCAGTTGAATTTGCTCAAGCCTGTGATCTTATTTTGCAGTGCAAAGGCAAAGTCATTGTTATGGGCATGGGAAAATCTGGCCATATTGGCAATAAAATCTCAGCCACTTTTGCCAGTACAGGAACCCCAGCGTTTTTTGTACACCCAGGCGAAGCCAGTCATGGCGATTTAGGCGCACTCGATAAAAATGACATAGTACTTGCTATCTCTAATTCAGGCGAGTCGAGCGAAATTTTAACCCTACTTCCAGTGATACAACGAATGGGGGTGCCCGTAATTGCCATTACCGGTAAACCTGAGTCTAATATGGCACGGTTAGCCAAAATCCATCTTTGTATTGAAGTAAAAGAAGAAGCTTGCCCACTTGGATTAGCGCCAACCTCCAGCACAACAGCCACCTTGGTTATGGGAGACGCATTAGCAATTACCTTGCTGCAGGCCAAAGGGTTTACCCGTGACGATTTTGCCCTATCTCATCCGGGTGGCGCATTAGGCCGTAAATTGCTATTAAAAGTTGAAGATATTATGCATCTCGGTGAGCGTTTGCCCATCGTAAGCGATGATATCTGCATTACTGAGGCGTTATATGAGATCTCTAAAAAAGGCTTAGGTATGACGGCCATCGTTGATAAATCCAACACCCTAGTGGGTATTTTTACCGATGGAGATTTACGACGCATCATAGATGCTGAAGTCAACTTACGCACCACCCCTATTTCGCAAGTCATGACCAAAAATTGTGTCACCAGTCCAAGCGGCATTTTAGCAGCACAAGCGCTGCAAATTATGGAAGCAAAAAATATTAACGGACTGATTGTCGTAAACCAACATCATCAACCTATCGGCGCACTCAATATGCTCGATATGGTTAAAGCAGGAGTTATTTAACCATGTCAGACACAATGATTCATCAAGGATTTTACGGCCCCATCAGCGACGATATTTGGCAACGTGCTAAAAAAATCAAACTGCTGATTTGCGATGTAGACGGCGTTTTTTCTGACGGCAGAATTTATTTAAGTAATGCAGGCGAAGAATTAAAAGCATTCCACACTCGTGATGGTTACGGCGTACGCTCCGCACTCACCAGCGGTATTCATGTTGCCGTGATCACAGGTCGTAAATCCAAAATTGTTGAAACCCGCATGACAGCTTTGGGTGTGCAACATATCTATCAGGGTATTGATAATAAATTTGAGCCATTTGAAGCATTATTGTCTTTATATAATGTCACGCCCGACGAAGTGGCCTACATTGGTGACGACATGGTTGATTTGCCAGTAATGAAAGCGGTGGGTCTTGCTGTTTGTGTTGCAGATGGTCACCCCTTTGTAAAACAACATTGCCATATGACCACCAGTATCAATGGTGGCCATGGCGCTCTGCGTGAGCTCACCGATCTACTCCTCCTCAGCCAAGACAAATTTGCTGGCGCCCATGGTATGAGTATATGAACAGAGTCACCATAGGGATTACTGCTTTTTTTGGCCTTGCACTTGCGCTGTACTGGCAAACACAAGTGAAACGTAGCGAAATGGATGCGATTCAAGTTGTGGGTGTCGAACGCCCAGACTTTATCGCTGATGACCTTAAAACGACCGAATTCAACGCGCAAGGTTTTATAGAAAGTAAAGTGACTGCAAAACACATGGAACACTACGCTTCGAGTGACATCACCCATTTTACAGAGCCAGTTTATTTAATTTACCCAGAAAATGGCAAAGCCCAATGGCAACTCAGCGCAGATAGAGGTCAATTAAATAAACAAACCAATCAGGTCAGCTTAGAAAATAATGTTATTATCGACGCCATAGATATCGAAGAGCCTTTACAGTCATTAACAACGCAAGCTGTCGCCCTTGATTTATCAACCATGATAGGCAGTTCACAAGATATGGTGTATATCAAAGGTAAAGGGTTTATGATTCAAGGTTTAGGCCTACATGCTGACTTGAATTCGCAAAAATTATCGCTACTAAGCCAAGTAGAAGGAACATATGAGTCACAATAAACGACATCGCGCCAATGCCGCTGTGCTATTGAGTGGTTTACTTTGTATGCTGAGCATGCCAGTAATGGCCAAACAAGGTGATCTAAAGCAAGAGCTAAAAATTGCTGCGGTGAGCCAGTCTGCCGACATTAAAAACAATCAAATCGTCTTTAACGGCCCAGTTACTGTTGTGCAAGGTACAATTAACATTAATGCCGATGAGCTACGCGCTTTTACACCAGAAAATAGCGCGTCAAAACGCCTAATCGCCACAGGCAAACCAGCAACGTTTTCTCAAGAATTAGATGATGGCAAAATCGGTACAGCCAGTGCTAACGAAATCAGCTATGACCTTGCCACAACCACGCTAACCCTAACCGGTAATGCTAAACTCGACCAAGCTGGCAGCCAGGTAACGGGCAACCTGATTAAATACAATATTAAAGCCCAGGAGCTCATCGCTGAAAGCACGGGTAAAGGCCAAGATCGTGTTATCACCATTATTCAGCCTGAAAACTTCCAAGACGAGTCAGCACCTAAACAAAAGCTGCCCGAGATCCCAGTTAACAAGCAGATTAAACCATGACCCAAATTACCCTAACCGCTGAAAACTTAGCCAAAAGCTACAAAGCTCGCCAAGTCGTAAAAGACGTAAGCTTAACTGTTAAAACGGGGCAAATAGTAGGTTTATTGGGCCCAAATGGCGCCGGTAAGACAACAACGTTTTATATGGTTGTTGGATTAGTTAAAAGCGATAAAGGCCGTATTTTAATCGATAACGATGATCTAACATCAGATCCAATGCACCTAAGAGCCCGCAAAGGTATTGGCTATTTACCGCAAGAAGCCAGTATTTTTCGTAAACTCACCGTGCATGACAATATCATGGCCGTGTTACAAACGCGCAAAGAACTCAGTAATGATGAGCGCATTGAGCAGCTTCAACACCTTCTTGAAGAGTTTCACATTACCCATATTCGCGACAGCCAGGGTATGTCGTTATCGGGTGGTGAGCGTCGGCGTGTAGAGATTGCCCGAGCATTGGCTGCCAACCCCAAATTTATTTTACTTGATGAGCCCTTTGCCGGTGTTGACCCTATCTCTGTTATCGACATTAAAAAAATTATTCAACAGCTTAAAAGCCGTGGTTTAGGGGTACTTATCACCGACCATAATGTGCGCGAAACACTTGACGTATGCGAGAGAGCTTACATTGTAAGTCAAGGAAATTTAATTGCAGAAGGCACACCTGATGAGATCTTGAGCAATCAACAAGTTCGAGCTGTGTACTTAGGTGAACAATTCAAGCTATAGTTAAGTGATAAGTCTTTTAACCTATCTAATTCATTGCGTTGAACGATACCGAAATAGCGTTATATGACACCGACGTATGTGGCAATCCACTACAGTTATCGAAATTATTATTTTTATGGAAATCATCTAGGGATAAGCGGTAAATGAAAGCGTCACTCCAACTTAAAATGGGTCAACACCTAACTATGACCCCTCAATTGCAGCAAGCCATTCGCTTGCTGCAATTATCTTCATTGGAGCTACAGCAAGAAATCCAACAAGCATTGGACTCAAACCCACTGCTTGAAATAGAAGATGAATTTTCTCAAGCCAAAGATCCATTAAAAGAAAGCCGAGATCAATCAGACACCGACTTCAGTGACAATAGCAATGTCAGTGTAGAAAAAGACACTTCAACCGTCGACACCACTGAATCTATCAGTAAAGAAACCATGGACGATCTCCCCATGGATACCACATGGGATGAAGTCTACACCGCATCACCCATGTCTGGTTCAGGCAGCGCCAGCATGCGTGACGACGATATGCCTTTTCAGGGTGAAACCACCGAAGGGTTATATGAACATTTAGAGTGGCAAAAAAACTTAACCCCGTTTTCAGACACCGACCTTGCCATTGCAACAGCCATCATTGATGCCATCGATGAACGCGGCTATCTCACCCAAAGTACAGAAGAAATACTAGAAGCAATGGGCGATGAAAGCATTGAACTTGACGAGGTACAAGCGGTACTGAAGCGGATCCAACATTTTGATCCCGTAGGTGTAGCTGCGCGCGATCTCAGTGAATGCCTACTCATTCAGCTAGCTCAATATGCCGACTCAACCCCACATATTGATAATGCGCGCATGCTTATCAAAGACTATTTAGATTTGATTGCTGGCCGCGATTTTAGGTTATTAATGCGTAAAACTCGTCTAAAAGAAGATGAACTACGCGATGCGATTACCCTCATTCAGTCACTTAATCCTCGTCCAGGGTTATTGATTACCGCAACTGAAGATGAATATGTCATCCCTGATGTCACCGTGTTTAAAAAGAACGGTCGTTGGGTTGTTGAATTAAATCCAGACAATATGCCCAAAATTGGTGTTAATCAACAATATGCGGCCATGGCACGTAGCAGCAAAAACCCGTCAGATACCCAATTTATTCGTGGGCATTTGCAAGAAGCAAAATGGTTTATCAAAAGCCTTGAAAGCCGAAATGATACCCTATTAAAAGTAGCCAATTGTATTGTGCAATTCCAACAAGGGTTTTTCGAATACGGCGAAGAAGCCATGAAACCCATGGTACTAAACGACATTGCAGAAGCAGTCGAAATGCACGAGTCGACCATTTCGCGTGTCACGACACAAAAATACATGCACACCCCACGAGGGTTATTTGAACTAAAATACTTTTTCTCCAGCCATGTCAGTACTGACGATGGTGGAGAGTGCTCATCAACAGCAATCCGCGCCTTTATTAAGAAGCTGGTCGCTGCAGAAAACCAGAAAAAACCACTTAGCGACAGCAAAATGGCAGAACTTCTGGCAGAACAGGGCATAAACGTTGCTCGTCGTACGATTGCAAAATACCGTGAGGCAATGCTAATCCCGCCCTCAAACCAACGTAAGAGTCTATAATTTTACTCAACAATGGAGATGTGTAATGCAAATCAATCTATCTGGGCATCATGTTGAAATAACCGAATCTTTACGAGAGTACGTTCAGGAAAAATTTTCAAAGCTTGAACGGCACTTCGATCAGATCAATAATGTTCACGTTGTGCTCAACGTAGAAAAGTTACAACAAAAAGCAGAAGCAAAAATCAGCCTAAAAGGCGGAGAAATTTTTGCCATGTCAGAACATACCGACATGTATGCAGCAATAGACGCCCTGATAGACAAGCTCGATCGTCAGGTAATTAAACACAAAGAGAAGTATACAAAACACTAACGATGGAACTTTGTACCATCCTGCAGCCGGAATGCACCACCTGTGCCACACCGGGCAGTAAGAAAAAGGTACTGGAACTTATCAGCGATATCGTCGCTGCCCAGTACCCGACCCTATCTTCGCAAGAGGTTTTTGAAAGTCTCCTCGCGCGGGAAAAAATGGGTAGCACAGGTATAGGCAATGGTATCGCGATACCTCATGGCCGATTGACAACAATCGATCACCCTATTGGCATTTTTATAAAATGTGAAGAGCCAATCCAGTTTGATGCTATCGATAAACAGCCTGTAGATATACTGTTTGCTTTGTTAGTGCCAGCCGATCAGTGCCAGCAACATTTAAGTACCTTGTCATCAATGGCGCAAAAGCTCAGCGACAAACAAGTACTAAAACAGCTTCGTAAAATCCACGACTCAACTGAACTCTATCAGGTAATCACCGCATGAAACTCGTCATCGTATCTGGGCGGTCTGGCTCAGGTAAATCTGTCGCCTTAAGAGTGCTAGAAGATTTAGGTTATTACTGTGTTGATAATCTCCCGTTGCCACTTATCGGCACGTTACTGGCGCAATTAAAAGGCAGTAATGACTTGGTGGCCATCAGTGTCGATGTTCGTAATATTGCTGAACAAGGCAAAGTGTTACAAGAGCAGCTGGCGATGCTACAACCTGATACCGAGATAACCAGTTTCTTTTTAAACTCCAGCGACAAAGTTTTACTTAAACGTTACAGTGAAACTCGCCGATTACACCCGCTATCAAAGAATCAAATTTCGCTTCAAGAAGCCATCAAGTTAGAAGGCCGCTTATTAGAACCTATCGCCAAAATTGTCGATCACTATGTTGATACATCTGCATTAAATATTTACGAGCTTAGTGACCAAGTAAGACAAATATTGCTTGGCAGTGTAGATAAAGAATTAGTGATTAATTTTGAGTCCTTTGGTTTTAAGCATGGTATGCCCACCGAGGCTGACTTTATGTTTGACGTGCGCTTTTTACCCAACCCACACTGGGAAATTGAACTAAGGCCTTTTACAGGTCTTGATGAGCCAGTACAAGAGTTTCTTGGACGTCAGCCGTTAGTTAATAAGTTTATTTGGCAAATCGAAAATTTATTCGAGACCTGGATGCCACACCTAGAGCGAAATAATCGCAGCTACTTAACGATTGCAATTGGCTGTACAGGCGGGCAACATAGGTCAGTTTATATTACCGATCAACTGGCAAAACGGTTCAGGCAAGGCAGTAAGCACACTGTTAATGCACGCCATAGAGAGCTAAATATTAACGAAAATAACCCTTAGCCCTCGCGGAGCAGCAACAATGTTAGAACGCCAAGTCACTATCTCAAATAAATTGGGTTTACATGCTCGTGCAGCGACAAAACTGGCCATGTTGGCCGCAGACTTCAACGCCCAAATCACATTAATCCAGGCAGATAAACAAGCCAGTGCAGCCAGTGTACTCGGGTTACTTATGCTAGAAAGCGGAATAGGTAAAATGATCACAGTGACAGCCACAGGCCCAGACGCAGAAGCCGCTTTAGACGCTGTGTGCAACCTAATTAACGACAAGTTCGACGAATGTTGCTAAAGCCAAACGCTAAAACCATTAAGTGCTTATTGCGTGGTAAGTTTAACCTCATGATATATAAGGTTAGTATGATTAACTTAATAAAGCCTGTGGTATAAATAAACAAAGATCTTTTATGTTAAGCGGGTTCCAATTCGCACATCTTATACCATCAGGCTAAATAAGTGATCAGAGATGGCGTAGGGAAAATCGCTTAGAATAAGGCATAATTTGCAGCTAGTTAGTTGTTCTACCTTCAAAATTTCTAACGACGCTATAAGCGATGTTAACCAGTAAGAATGATCACACTCTTGTGCTGATTGATATTGGTCGTTCACCAGTAATATTGCCTATGCAAGCAATACAGCGTCATTTCTAAGCCCGCAATCTCTAAGCTCACATTATCTAAGCCCGTAATCTCTAAGCCCGCAATCTCTAAGCTCGCATTACCTAAGCTCACATTATCTAAGCCCGCAATCTCTGAAAACGTCCTTATATTGTCATTAACGTGACCTTTTATTGCCATAAATACCAGCCATACTGCCCCCTCAATTGATACCAATACTTTGTGGTTAATCGATCTGCTCACCAAATTAGTGCAAATGCACCAATTAAATCAGAGGTCAATTTACCCAAAAACACGCAAAAATCAGTAAGCAATTGATATTAATCAATAAAAATATTTTAAAAAAGTTGGCACGAGCTTTTCATATAGAGCTATATACCTACTAAGTAGTAGTTTGTTTTTTAAGCGGTCCATTGTCAGTTGTAGGAGAAAGCGATGAATAAAATAAACCTAGGTAAAAATATCCAATCAGCAAATCACATCGTTGCCAAGCTGGTTGAACAATGCCGTCAAAACATTTTTTTCTTAGCGCATCTTGGTTGCAGCCAATGGGACGAAGTTGAAACTCGTTCGAACAAGTATAAATAAAGCGTAAGGAATGAATCGTATGAATACTTCAACTGCCAGACAATACCCAGCAGACTTTCAACATCAAGTCATCAACGAAGTTAAAGTGCACAATCGCCTGTTATCTGACGTTGCCAAACAATATGGTGTTTCTGCTAAAACAGTTTACAAATGGGTCAAATATAGCGAAAACCATAAAGCTGAAAATCGCGGAGCCATCATGTCAGAAATCGCTCTTTTACAGCAAAAAATTACTCAATTAAGCCAACAACTACAAACAATGGCAAGCTAAACAACAACCGTTTTGGCAAGGATGTATGACAGTGCTATCAGTTTGTTCCCCAGCAGACTGATAGTACAAAGCAAATAGCAACAAAAATCATACTAATAATAAGCGCACAATATCTACATCCTTGCCGCTTTATTTGCTTTACCGTAAGTTGCACCGTTGCAACGAGCATAACAGTTCAGGCGTTATTGGGTCCCCAGACTCTATATCCAATAACGTCATTTTTATTCAAGTAGACAAAGTGTGATTAGTACAACGCTGTTCTACCTAAGTTATGGCAAGGATGTTTGAACGTATTATCAACTCGCCCCCAGCACGTCGATAACACAGCAAAGCAGACTAATAACAATAAGCGCACAATATCTTGCATCCTTGCCGCTTTATTTGCTTTACCGTGAGTTGCACCGTTGCAACGAGCATAACAGTTCAGGCGTTATTGGGTCCCCAGACTCTATATCCAATAACGTCATTTTTATTCATGCCATAGGCTGGATTGAGTTTACGTTACCACTCAAATCTTCTTAGAAAGTTAAGGTGGCTTAAACAAAAGTGTAAACAAAGCACAGACAATGCAAGCAAAAGCCCCAAAGCAGGATGCTGTGGGGCTTTATTTTTCGTGATATGGCTTGATTAAAATTGTTGTGACCCGCAGCGAGTAAACAATCTAAACAAGGTTCGCTGCAAAAATATCCTTGAAAGAGCTATCCCAAAACAACAGAGGTCTCGGCCCGATTTCGACGTTATCAAACCGTAAGTTGTATCTAACTTTATTTTACTAATACTTTATAACTAGCTTTATCGATTGATATTATTCATAAAATCAATTTTTGCGGTTATATCTCTACCAAAAGTTGTTACTATTACTACAATTAACCATACCTAATATTGATTGACAGTAATTAATGGCTAGAGTCCCTAATATGCGTGTCTTGGGCATTTTCTTCGTCAGCATACTCAGTTATGTTGTTGCCTGTGATCACGCCACCAAACCAAACACTAAAGCGGCTAAATCCGCACCACCTATTACCATAGCGGTGTCGAATACGCCCTTATCAGCTCCTTTTTTTATAGCTGAAAAAATGGGTTATTTTACCGAGAATAATCTCAAAGTAGAGCTCGTTAGATTTGATGGTGGCGTAAAATGCTTTGACGCATTAATCAATAAAGAAGTTGATTTTGCAACAGCTTCAGAAACAGTGGTCATGTTCAATAGTTTTCAGCGTACAGACTTTTCAGTACTAGCCAGTTTTGTTGAATCAGACAATGACGTTAAATTACTCAGCTTAACCCCAGAAAAATATCGCCAGTTTGATCATCTCGCGGGAGCTCGGCTTGGCATTATCAAAGGCAGTGCCAGTGAGTTTTTTTTAGACAGTTTATTGATCATGTATAACAAAACTCACTTACCCATAACACGCGTTTACTTAACATCAACTCAACTCATGCCAGCGTTGCTTGATAACCAGGTAGACATTATTTCGGCTTGGGAGCCGCTTGGTTACAACATATCGGAACAAATTGAACAATCACCTGAAATTATAAATAGTCGTGGTCTATATCATCTTTCTTTTAATTTAATTGGGCTTAAACAGTCCAAAGTTGATACCAACCGCAAACTAGCATTATTGAAAGCCATCAGTGATGCCACTATTTACATTCATAAACACCCAAAGCAATCTCAAGAATTACTCAGCCAAGTTCTAGAAATACCATCGTCACAACTCGAATATTCATGGGCAGACTATACTTTTAGACTCTCACTGAGTAACGCCCTTTTTTCTAACATTCAAACCCAAAGTCAATGGGCCATTGATAACCAATTAGTGCCGAAAGAGAACCGTGTCGATTTTAGACAAATATTTGATCGGCAATTACTTGAAACCTTCAACAATAAAGAGGCCGGCTGGTAAGTTATGATGTTATCAAAGCGACTTAAACTCACAGCAATACTGTGCTCAATGTTGACATTAATTGTTGGCTTGTCGCTCATTCAGGTTCATAACTATCAACAACAAATTTATCGACAACTCAACTTTTCAATGAAGCTACAACTGAGTATCGACAGCCTACGAAGCCAGTTATGGCTATACCAAGAATATACAGATAAGCAAGGGCTACAAGAACTCAACAATCGCCAGGCTGAATTGGCTGCAGAACTATCACACGACATCGATTGGGATTTACAACAAAAAATTATCATCCAAAACCTCAACAGACTTAATACCAATGTAAGGGCACTGATTAACGCGCAAAACAATAATCACAATGCACATGTCGACGAATCAGTAAAACTGACAGCAGAACGTTTATTTAAAGCTAAATACAGCATGGTTATTGAAGAAATGACTGAAGAGATGTTTAACTTGCATCAACTTTCAATCAAACAAGCCAAAATTAAACAGCAATCATTATTATGGTTAGTTGGAGCAATATTATTACTGTTAGCAGGGCTCATTACTGTATGGTCATTTATGACGCTAGCCCGATTTAGAAGTGGTCTACATTCATTAAATCAGGGTATGGAAGCACTCGCATCTGGCGATTTAACCAGTCGGATAGTATTTAGTGATGATGACGAGTTGTCTGCATTGGCCAGTAATTTTAATAATATGAAGTACTCATTGACACAAATTACGGTCAAAAAAGACAGCTTAAAACAAGAAGTTGATCGACAAACCCGTAAGCTGATAGAGCAACAAGATAGGCTTGTTTTTTTGGCCGAACATGACGAGTTAACCGGTATATATAATCGACGGGCATTTATTAAAAAAATAGACAATGCCATCGCCAGAGATTTACGCTCAGATGATCAAGCTGCATTATTATTTATTGATTTAAATAAATTTAAACAAATTAACGATACCTTGGGCCACAGTGTTGGAGACGAGGTAATCGTTACCCTCGCTCAGCGTTTAGTAAACAACCTAAGAGTAACAGACATAGTGGGGAGATTGGGGGGAGATGAATTTGTTGTGTGGCTGGATTTACTTGCGGAGCCTGTAAATATTGATCAAAAATTAACACTTCTGCTAAACATTATAAAACAACCAATTGATATTGGCCCCCACACACTACAAGTAGGAGCCAGCATTGGCATTAGCGTGTTCCCTAAACATGGGATCAGTAGCAGAGAGTTGATTAGCGCAGCCGATACGGCCATGTACCAAGCCAAAGCAGACAATAGTATTGAATATTGCTACTTTGCAGGTGATCATGGTGTCTCAGCGTTAGCTAATTCGTAAGTTTGAGTATTCCAGTCAAAATAATATTCTACACCTTGCCACTCATACACAGTGCCGCTTGCACGCTGAATAACTTTGGCATTCTCAGGCAAACTACTTAAACCACGCTTCACTTGGGTGTGAGTGGTAATTTGTTGCGGCGCCGAAACAACCAAAGTAGCACTAACGGGCTCCTCAACCACTCGATGACGCACAGTTGGCGCTATATTGATAGCTCGGTAAGGATACAGAAAAGGATCGTGGCGAGTATAGTCATCCCACCCCCAGCGATAACCATAGCGAGTATTAAAGCTATTATTCCAGCCAATCCCAATATGGGGCCCAAAAGCACTATTGATACCCCAATGAGTATTCCACCCTACATTCCAACGCCAAGGGTCACGATGGCGAGTTCGATGTTCACTGTGGCGCCGACCATCGTGCTGCTTACCCACAGAATGTGATTGCCGATCTAACTGCTCATAATGTAAAGGCTCTTTTGCATTAACGGGCGCACTCACACTCGAAAATATGCAAGTACTCGCGACAACAATACTCAGTAATAATGCGGATTTATCTGTTTGCATCACCCACCTCAACATCAACTTAAACACATTTCATTTTACGCTAAGTCCAGATAAAGTCGATATCCTCCATTTTGGCTTAACCCTAAATTAGAAAAATGCTATAGTGCGCGCCATACAGGATTTGATGTTCAGGCGGTAAACATGAGTTTTAAGGACTTACGCAGCTTCATTGACCATTTAGAAGCAAATGGCGAGCTAAAACGTATTAGCTACCCGGTTGACCCTTATTTAGAAATGACTGAAATTGCTGATCGCGTATTGCGTTCGGGTGGTCCGGCGCTGCTATTTGAACATCCTAAAAATCATACCATGCCGGTATTAGTTAACTTATTTGGTACTCCTAAGCGTGTAGCAATGGCCTTAGGCAAAGACGATCCGCTGGCTCTGCGTGAAGTGGGCGAGTTATTAGCTTTTTTAAAAGAGCCAGAACCACCAAGTGGCTTTAAAGACGCAATAGCTAAAATCCCCATGTTTAAGCAAGCATTAAATATGCCGCCTAAAACCGTGCGCAACCCGCTTTGCCAACAAGTAATAAAAACAGGTGATGAAGTTGACCTAACGGCATTACCCATACAACACTGCTGGCCAGGCGATGTCGCCCCACTGGTAACCTGGGGATTAACCATCACCAAAGGTCCTAGGCAAAAAAGACAAAACTTGGGCATATACCGCCAGCAACTCTTAGGCAAAAACAAGTTGATTATGCGTTGGCTAGATCACCGTGGTGGCGCCTTAGATTTTAAAGATTTTAAACAACAACACCCGGGCGAACGCTACCCTGTAGTTGTGGCATTAGGCAGTGATCCCGTCACTATTTTAGGTGCGGTAACACCTGTACCAGACTCCATGAGTGAGTACGCATTTGCAGGCTTATTACGCGGCGAGCGCACTGAAGTGTGCAAAGCCATCAGTTGCGATCTTGAAGTACCCGCAACCAGCGAAATTATTTTAGAAGGGTATATTGACCCAGACGAAACCGCTGAAGAAGGCCCATATGGCGATCACACGGGTTACTATAACGAAACCGACTCATTTCCGGTCTTTACAGTCACTCATATTACTCACCGTAAAGACGCGATTTACCACAGCACCTATACAGGACGTCCACCCGATGAGCCAGCTATGTTAGGTGTGGCGTTAAATGAAGTATTTGTACCTATTTTACGCAAACAATATCCTGAAATTGTCGACTTTTACCTACCGCCAGAAGGCTGTTCGTATCGTATGGCGGTTATCTCTATTCGTAAACAATACCCAGGACACGCAAAACGAGTAATGATGGGCGCATGGTCTTTTTTGCGTCAATTTATGTACACTAAGTTTATTGTTATTGTTGACGAAGACGTTAATTGCCGAGACTGGCAAGACGTCATTTGGGCCATCACAACTCGCATGGATCCAACACGTGACACCATGCTGGTCGATAACACACCAATCGACTACCTTGACTTCGCCTCTCCAGTGGCGGGGTTGGGCTCTAAAATGGGCTTGGATGCTACCAACAAGTGGCCAGGTGAAACCACACGTGAGTGGGGAACCCCCATTGTGATGAACCCTGAAGTAAAACAAAAAGTAGATCAAATCTGGGATGAACTCGGCATAGAAGACAGACCAACACTTTAGGATACTGCACGCTATGCAGTGCATCAATCCAACCACAAGTGATCCTGATTACATGCTATTAGCTATAATTAAGTGTTTGATAAAAATTTAAAAAGGGCTTAAAGGACGTTAGATGAAAACCATTCGTTGTCAAATTGAAAAAGTCACCCCATTTAATGACGCTGTTTATCAAGTGTTGCTAAAACCAGAAACCGCCTTCGACTTTAAGGCTGGTCAATACTTGTGTGTAGTCATGGGTGAAAAAGACAAGCGTCCTTTTTCTATCGCTTCTGCACCTAATTCAGAGTTTATCGAATTACATATTGGTGCCGCAGTAAGTGAAAGCTACCCAATGCAAGTAGTAGAGCGCCTACAAAGCTCAACACATATTGATATTGAAGCGCCAGCTGGTGAAGCATTTTTACGTAGCGACAGCCACAGACCCCGTATTTTAATTGCTGGCGGCACGGGTTTTTCCTACATAAAAAGTATCGTTGAGCAGCAAATTGCCAACGGCGAAACCGTCCATACAAAACTATACTGGGGTTGCCGTAACGAAGATGCCATGTACTACCAAGAAATTGCGCGCCAATGGCATGCTGAACACCAATGGTTAGAGTTTATTCCGACAGTTGAACAAGCATCTGATACCTGGCAAGGTAAACAAGCTAACCTGCTTGAACAAATTAAGCAGGATTTTATTAGCTTAAACGGTTACGACATTTATATTGCTGGCCGATTTGACATGGTAGGTGCTGCACGCGAAGTATTTCGCGAATTAGGCGTTGAAGAAGCCCACTTATACGGCGACGCATTCGCATTTATTAAATAAGCACTAACCATTGAACGCCCAAAAAAAACCGGCAACCCTTGTCGGTTTTTTTACGACAATTTATCAATACCCATTCAAGTTGAAAATGGGGTAATTATTTACAATTAAGGTAGCCCAATGAGACTCAGCCAATTAAGCCAACCTATTTTTGATCATTTGTACCGCGACATTTTTGAGTTTCGCACAACCTTTGATTTACCCGTTAACGACCCAGCTAGCCTAGATGACCAAGCCGACACACTACACACCTCACTTATCATTGAAGAAATGACCGAACTGGCAGAAGCAGATTCTAGAATTGAACAAGCCGACGCCATTGTAGACTCAGTGTATGTGCTAATGGGCCGCCTAGTTCACTTAGGTGCCTCTCAGGTAAGCGATCGCATCGAGATAAGCTACCTTATCGATTTACTTTTAAACGTAGCCAAAAACCGCGAAATAAACTTTATTCAATGTTGGGACGAAGTCCACTCTAGCAACATGAGTAAGGTTTGCCGCACTGAGCAAGAACTTAACGAAACTATCGCCCATTATGCCAAGCAAGGTGTTGAGATTGTTGGCAGCAAAAAAGGTGAGTTTATTATTGCTAAGTGTGCCAAAGACGTTGAAATGGCAGGCAAAGTAGTTCGTCAGGGCAAAGTGCTAAAATCAGTCTATTATCGTCCAGCAGAGTTAACCTCCCTCGTGCACAGTTAACCCACAAAACATGCGCTGTAACCAGCGCATGTTTTATCGTTAATTTACATTAAGCCGCAATAGATAATTTACTTTGTTTGATTGCAGTAACTAACTTATGCGGCTCATCAACACATAAATGTATCTTACTGATTGGCTCAGGTAATTGCCCCATACCACCGTGATAAATCACCGGACGGGTTAAGGTAATGGTAACATTGCTTGATCCGCGGCCAATCATAATTGATTCAGACTCATCTTTATGTAACTCGGTTGATCCTTGTTCTTCAACAAGATTAATATCGCCAATATTGACCAGCATAAATCCCCATAAGGAATTATTAATCACGAGATTATCTCGCATAAAATACAAGGAGTAATATCGTGACAATCGATGATTAGCCACAATAGACATTAAGGTATAGCCGATAATGCTCGAGACAATAATGGCAGCCCACTCGCTCCACGATACCAATAATAAATAACTGCTACACGATGCAACAATACAAGCGGTTAGCATAAGCCACACATGCCACCGCGCGGCACTATTGAGGTTAATATTGGCAATTGCTGGCGGATGATTGCGGGAAAACCACGGAATAGAATAAAACCAGTTTGTTGCTTCACTAGCCATAATAAGCGCAATGGTTAAGCTTTTTTCATCACCTTCACGATAGGTCTCAACTGCGCCGACTCTTGGGTCGCCTTTAAGCTTACGCACCTTTAATAACCCACGTACCACACTCACAATTAAATACAGCTCAATCACCAGCAACACGGCAATAATCGGGTAGCGCAACCAAGCAATAAACTCAAAATAATGAGCGATTTCAGCAGGAAAACTTAACCGCGCCACCAGGCTGCTTAGACTGAAAATAACAATCAACTTCCACAGTTTTTGCGCCCCCTTGTTAATAATGCAATACCAATAACTTAAAGGTAGCAGCACAAAGTACAGTGCAGAAATAAGATATAGCGACCACTTGTCAACATCGCTAGCTAACGTCTCAGGCGTCCAGTTAACACCTAATACAAAACTCAATATCATTAACACTACAAACACTAACCGATACTTCACTGTCGCTCTCATGCAATACTCATCCTTGGCTCTTCAATCACATTAACGTTAAACATTGATATTGGGGCAATGCAAATTTAAACAAGTTGTTAACACTAACTTAACAACAAAGATCACCACTGAGGAAATTGATTACTGTTTAAGTTGTTACAGGAAATGACCAATATCTAATGCTTGGGCTAATCAGCCCGTTTAAATAACCACGATAAACCGTGAATAGCCGTCGTTGGAAACGCCATTGAATGATCGGCTTCTGGGATCACTAACAATTTTGGTGTTAATGTGCCCGCTTTGGCAGAGGGGTGAGAATGAAGTATTTGATAAAATGCTTGTGCATCTGCCACCATTTGGTGGTTATCGTGTGTATAAGGCGGTCTTTCTAATTCGCCAATACCCACAAATATCTTCGCGGATATCGCTGGTATTTGGCTAAAGTCTTGAATAAATCGCTGGAGCAATTGCTTATTGTCAAACCATAACGAAGGGCTACCCAACACATAGTTGGTAAATAATGTAGGTTGCTCCAGTAACACATAAGCACCAAATAACCCGCCGAGCGAATTTCCCATAAAGGTATTTTGCTGGGCATCAATACGATAAAAATGCTCAACAAAAGGCATTACAGTGTCGCGTATAAAGCGCAGGTGTCGCTTTGCCTCCCCCGTATTAAGCTTCCAGCTAGGGTCGTGACTAGGTGTATAATCGCGGATCCGGCTTGTCGAATCTTTACTGTCCTTTTGATAACCAATTGCCACCAAAATAGCTTGATGCATCACATTACTGTTCATCGGAAATCGCGTCGCACCAGACACAACTTGCATACTGTACATGCCATCGGTCATGTAGATCACAGGATAATGATGAGCGCTATTGTGCTGATAATCTTTAGGTAATTTAACCATCACCTGATAATCACGGTCAGCATCTTTAAGAATAAACTGCTGGGTACGAGGAATATTAACCGCAGCAGCCGACGCATAAGCATCGGCCCATTGGCTTACAACTTGTGATTGCACATTGTGGTTATTTTCAGCACTAATAACTGAACTATAAAGTGATAAATAACTACAACCTAACAAGCCAACTATTGGGTATAGCGCACTCATCTTACTCATGTATTTAAGCCTAAATCAGTAAGCGTTAAATGAGGTAATCTAGCGATAGTGCGATAAACAGTATCATGCCAGCCCAGTTGTTATTTAAAAATGCCTTAAAGCAAGGGGCTCGTTCACGGCCGTTGATTAATGTTTGCTGGTATACTGCAAAACCAATAAAACCGACAATACCTAAAGCGTAAACCACCCCACGCTCGGCCATTAACCCAGCCATCACAAAACAGCCTAAAGCCGCTAATTGAAATAAGCCAATAATGTGCCGATCAAACCGGCCAAATAAAATGGCGGTAGATTTAATCCCCACCTTTACATCATCATCTCTATCAACCATGGCATACATGGTGTCGTACGCTACAGTCCAGCACCAGTTCGCCATAAATAGCCACCATGCCTCAGCAGGCACTTCACCCAATTGCGCAGCGTAAGCCATGGGGATAGACCAACTCCACACTATGCCTAAAAACATTTGCGGCATGTTAGTTACCCGTTTCATAAACGGATACATAATGGTTAATATAATCCCAACAACCGATAGCTGCACCACCAGCGGATTTAGCCAAAGTACTAAGCTAAAAGCGGCCAATCCCAACACTACAAATAAACTAAGCGCCTCTTTAGTGCTTACTTCACCTGACACCAAAGGGCGCATATTGGTGCGCTCCACATGGGCATCTAAATTACGGTCGGCATAATCGTTAATAATGCAGCCATTGGCACGCATGATCACCACACCCACAATAAAAATAACCAATACCGTTAAGTGAGGCATCCCTTGCGCAGCCAAAACCAATGCCATTAAACAAGGCCACAGTAATAACAAGGTACCAATGGGCCTATCTATCCGCATTAACCGTGCGTAAGCACGCAGTTTTTCTTGCATTGACATCTATGTCCTATCTCCATGATTTCGCATGTTGACGATTTAACAACGTTCTAATTTGGCTAGTGACACCAATAGCCATTTACTGCCAAAATCCACAAAATTAACTTGCACGCGGCTTTTTTCGCCCGAGCCTTCAAAGCTAGTCACCACGCCTTCACCAAACTTAAAATGCTTCACTTTAGAGCCCACTTTATGGCCGGTATCATTAAAACCGTGTGCTTTTGTGGTCGCGGTAACAGCCACTGCACGAGCTGGAAAACGTTGACTGATTGATGGCGCCACCTGAGCGCGAATACGTATTTGCTCAACAAATTTTTCTGGGATTTCATTAATAAACCGTGATGGACTCGCATAGTCTTCACGACCATAAATACGACGAGACTCGGCATAGCTGATGTACAATTTTTGCATTGCGCGAGTCATACCCACGTAGCACAAACGACGCTCTTCATCTAACCTATCACCCTCATCTAACGCCATTTTGCTCGGGAACAAACCTTCTTCAACACCCGCCATGAATACCATTGGAAACTCAAGCCCTTTCGCTGAGTGTAATGTCATCAGTTGCACAGCATCGGTAAATGCATCCGCCTGACCTTCGCCCGCTTCTAATGCCGCGTGAGATAAAAAGGCATTTAACTCGCCCATATCCTCAAGCTCTTCAGGCATTTCAAAGCTACGCGCAGCAGTAACTAATTCGTTTAAGTTTTCAATTCGCGCCTGAGCTTTCTCTCCTTTTTCAGCCTCGTACATTGCGCGTAAACCTGAGCGTTCAATCACGCTATCAGCCATACGATACAACAACATGTCAGCGGTATCTGTTCGCAATTGGACAATCAGCTCCATAAAACCACGAACGGCATTAGCGGCACGGCCAGCTAATACTTTTTCTTCAAGTAAACGCACACTGGCTTGCCATAGCGTTAACTGATGTTGTTTGGCCGTTGAGCGCACAATATCCAATGTACGATCACCAATGCCCCGAGCAGGTGTATTCACCACCCGCTCAAAAGCGGCATCATCGTCTTTGTTATTGATTAGACGCATGTATCCCATCGCATCTTTAATCTCTTGGCGCTCGAAGAAACGCAAACCACCGTATATACGGTACGCCAAGCCTTTATGTAAAAAAGCTTCTTCTAAAACACGTGATTGAGCATTTGAACGGTACAAAATAGCGCAATCACTTAAATTACCGCCTTTGTCTTGCCAGTCACTGATCCGAGCAACAATAAACTTAGCTTCGTCCATTTCATTAAAGGCGCAATAAACCGAAATGGGTTCGCCATCTTTATCTTCGGTCCATAATTCTTTACCTAAACGATCAGGGTTATTGGCAATTACAGCATTTGACGCATTTAATATATTCGCTGTTGAGCGATAGTTTTGCTCTAATCGAATGGTTTGTGCACCCGGGAAGTCTTGTAAAAAACGGTGCAAATTTTCAATTTGCGCGCCGCGCCATCCGTAAATAGACTGGTCATCATCACCCACAATCATTACGTTGGCCGTATTGCCCGCTAATACACGGATCCACGCATACTGAATCGCGTTAGTATCTTGAAATTCATCCACCAGAATATGCCGAAAACGCTCTTGATAATGAGCTAACAAATGCGGTTTATTAAGCCATAGCTCATGAGCACGTAATAGAATTTCAGCAAAATCGACCAAACCGGCTCGGTCACAAGACTCTTGATACACCTTATAAATATTCAGTAAATTTTGCTCAATAGGAAACCCACCCGCATCTATATGCTTAGGGCGTAATCCTTGGTCTTTTTTACCGTTAATGTAGCCTTGGGCCTGGCGAGGAGGATATTGCTTCTCATCTAAATTAAGGCTCTTAAGAATACGTTTAAGTAAGCGTAACTGGTCATCAGAATCAATAATCTGGAAGGTTTGCGGCAAATTTGCGTCTTGATAATGGGTGCGCAGTAAACGGTGAGCGAGACCATGGAAGGTGCCTATCCACATCCGTCCCATATTGGTGCCAACGACCTTTTCAACTCGCTCACGCATTTCTGCTGCCGCTTTATTGGTAAACGTTACAGCTAAAATTGAATATGGACTTTGTTGCTCAACTTGCATTAACCATGCAATTCGATGGGTTAACACTCGGGTTTTGCCGCTACCGGCACCCGCTAACACCAACATATTTGAAAGAGGCGCGCCAACAGCCTCACGTTGCTTATCGTTTAGGCCGTCTAATAATGATGATACGTCCATTTTTCCTCCCAGAAATCTGCGAGGCATTATATATCAATCAACGTTTGAAAGCCGTACATTAGTTTACCTATTTAACTTACCTCTAACTTAGTACTATCAAACACATTACGTATCTTACCTTGGCGTATTAACCGCCTAAATTGACAATAACATTGCCGAAAATTACTATACAAAATAAGACACTTACTTAGGCTGACATATTGAACATCAAAGATTTAGAACTGTTTATTACTGTGGCAAAGTTAGGTAGCTTCTCCAAAGCAGCTAAAGCACTCGAGATGCGTCGGGCATTAGTGAGTCGCCGCATTGCAGACCTAGAAATACAACTCGGCGCACCGCTTTTTACTCGTACAACAAGAGTGATGGCTTTAACCGATTCTGGTAAACGCTACTTAGCCCAAATCACACCGTTAGTCAGCCAACTGAATCATGCAGGTGATGTTTTTAAACATCGCCACGACAATGTGCAGGGCAAACTCAGAATTGGCTTACAACCCTTTGTTGATAAGTTAATAGACAAACACATAGCCAACTTTGTGCATAATTACCCACAAGTACAACTCGAAGTGTTTATCGTGCCTGGGCAGCATCAAGATATAAAGCGCTTAAATTTAGATTGCATGATTAACGCAGGTGAAGTCAGCAAAGGCAATATTAGCAAACAAAAGCTCATGACATTTGAGCGAAAAATGTATGCCAGTAGCTTGTATTTAGAAAAGTCATCAGTCATAGAAACCATAGACGATTTACACTATCACTCATTACTTGGTTACCGTAATGCCGAAGGTGTTTTAGAGCATCATTGGCATTTTCAACACACTAATGTAACGGCAAACTACAAGATTATTTGCAGTGATTACAATTCGCTTTATCACTTTTGTTTAGGTGGCGCAGGTATCACTTTATTACCACAAATTATTGCAATCGATGCGGTAGAGAATCAACAACTCATTAATGTGTTGCCCGAGTTAAGCGCAGGCTTTACCGACATTAATATTTTCTCACCTAAAGACGCCGCGCTTTCGGGCGTTGCTAAGGTATTTATTGAACACCTCTGTGAAATGGTTAACTAAATTACAAAGGGTCAGCAATGCTGACCCTTTAAACAAAGCTCAATCAACAATAAGATAACCCATTGTGAGCTACTCAGTATTATCTCTGACTATTTTTTATCGTCCTTCAAGCCAATACTGTCCATCCAGTATTCAAAGTTAACTAAATTACCCGGCAATACAATCCGACTGTCTTGCTTGCTTAATCCATCGAGTTGACGCATATATTGCTCACCAAGTTGCATACGCAATGCACTTTGACCACCTTCAGCTGAAATAACCACAGCCAAGCGCTCAATAGAGTCAGCGGTGGCTTTTGCTAAGGTTAAAATCTCTTGTGCTTTACCTTCAGCTTCGTTTATGCGGCGTTGCATTTCACCTTCTGAGCGGTTAATGGTTTCAGCCATAACCCCTTCTGAGCGGTTAATTTTACTTTGCTTATCCCCTTCGCTCTTTGCCAATAACGCACGGCGCTCACGCTCTGCATTGACCTGCATTTCCATGGCATTTTTAACGGTTTCAGGCGGGGTAATATTTTTAATCTCGTAACGATGTACCCTAATCCCCCACATAGAACCTGCCTCATCTAACACTTCAACCACTTTTGCAGAGATTAAATCACGCTCTTCAAACGTGCGGTCAAGATCTAAAGTACCAATGACAGATCGCGTTGTAGTTTGGGCTAACTGAATCGCAGCATATCGGTAATCGGTAATGCCATAACTGGCTTTAACCGGATCGGTAACCGATATATAAATGACTCCGTCCACTTCAACATTAACTTCATCACTCGAAAAACATTCTTGCGGTGGCACATCGATTGTTTCTTCTTTTAAGTCATGAATGTAAGCCACTTTATCAATAAATGGGATAAGCGCATGAAACCCTGCATCTAAAGTACTGTGGTATTTACCTAAACGCTCAACAATATATGCAGATTTAGTTGGCACTAAACGAATAGATTGAAATAGTTTAAGAACAAAAATGGCAAAAATAACACCCCAAATCACCATTACAATAAAATCAGTATCAATTTCATTAATCGACATTAGCGTGCTCCTTTCGCTGATGAATTGTTAACGGCATGGGTGACTTGCTCCATCCCTTCAAAGAAGCCTTCAAGCTTTGCCATTTCAGCAGGTACAACAGACACTTGAGACTCAGATAAAATTTTACCTACCTGGCCGATAAACTGCTCTTTAAGCAACATGTTCATGGCATCATTGCCACCATTAATGGTCAAAGCTTTACAGATCATTTCCATGCCCTGGGCTTTTGCGTTGGCAACAATGGTAATTTCCTGACCAGTACCAATAGCTTCATTAATCCGTTTTTGTTTTTGGCCTTCAGAAAGATTAATGGCTTCTTGACGCTCACCCTGCGACATATTAATCATTGCCGCCTTTTCTGCATTGGCTAAAGTAATTTCAGCACGTTTACGACGCTCTGCTTCCATTTGTTTTTCAAGGGTATGGATAACATTATGCGAAGGGGTGATATTTTTAATCTCATAGCGTAAAACCTTAATACCCCACGGATCAGAAGCTTTATCGATTTCACGGACTATCGATTCGTTTAAGCTGTCACGCTCAGAAAAAGTTTGCGACAAAGTTAATTTACCAATTTCTGAACGCATGGTGGTTTGAGCAAGGTTAACGGCTGCGCGGCGGTAGTTTTCAATACCATAACTGGCTAGTTTTCCGTCCATTACCTTAAGGTATACTAAGCCATCGACCTCTAGCTGAGTGTTATCTTTTGAGATACAGCTTTGCGGCGGTACATCTAATACCTCTTCGCGAGTGTCGTGTCGATAAGCGACTCTGTCCACAAAAGGCACTAAAAAATGAAACCCTGGAGATAATACAGTACGAAACTTACCTAAACGCTCAATAACATGCACCTCACGCATGGGCACAATAAGCATCAACTTATACAAAATAAAAATAATAAATAAAAATCCAATGGTTAACACAAACATACGCACTCCTTTTTATAATATTACCAATCCCTAAACGATCATTTTTACCGTTACACCGAGTCAATAACGGGTTCAACCACAAAGCCGATATTATCGCGGCATATAATTCTTACTTTGGTACCTACTTTAATTTCTGTACCGTCACCAAGTGCGGTCCAATCAGAACCTAAACAATGAATGCGCCCAGTTTGTTGCCCAGGGCCTATAACCTCTTTAACGATGGCTACCTGATTATACAAATCAATCTCTTCATCGGTATTTGCCACATGCGCATCCCCACCAACTAGGCGTTGAGTTACATGCCGAAAACTAAGCAAAAGCACCATTGAGGCCATAAACCACAGGGTCATACTTTGCACAAACCCGTCAATAATACCGAGCGCCAATGACGATGCGACGATAATACAAGCAGCGCCAAGCAAAATGACAATCCCACCCGGAACAATAATTTCCGATATCATTAATAACAGTCCCAGCACTAGCCAGACTGCAATCGGATTAGAAAGCTCCATAAATCCTCCCCATTAAATGAGTATGCTCTGCATTTACTATATCAGTTGCACCGCCTTAATGCGACATATTATGTCAAAGAATACGAAAGGCAAACTCACTAAAATTCAATGACTGTTAACATAACAGTATCAACAATTTAGTCCAATGTTTCACATCACATCGACACAGTAAAAAGTGTAAAATTAGATTTTTCTGTCTACAAAACGCTGAAATCTGCTTATGTCGCTTTGTTTTGATTGTGCTGATTATCATTTTTGAATATATTGCGCCCCATTGTGCACCATCGAGAATAATAAGCATGAAATGCTGATCTCGATAGCATCAGATTGACCATGACTTTGGCAACACAGCCAACTTGACTATCCGGAACAAAAATGAAAAAAATCTGTATTTTAGCAAGCCTCGCCATTGCTCCAAACGTTTTAGCAAGTGACCTAATTCAATGGTGGGATGCTAGCGCGACTGTCTTACACGGCACAAATTATGATCTTGCCCCCTCTGAAAGACAAACTACAATCACATTAGAAACAGCAGGTGGTTGGACTTACGGCGATTGGTTCGTGTTTCAAGACTTTATTAACTTTAATGGTAATAATGGTGGTGAAAATAACACCACTTATGGTGAAATATCTCCTCGCTTTAGTGCCAGTAAAATCCTCGGTCAGTCTGTAGGTTTTGGTAAAGTATCAGACGTGTCGTTAGCACTTACTTATGAGCAAGGCGAAGGCCCAGTAGAAAGCATGCTTTATGGTGTAGGGCTTGATTTTGACGTGCCATTTTTCACCTACTTACAACTTAATACCTATCGTAGAAATGCCATTAGCAACGGTAACATCAGTGACGGTTGGCAGTTTACTCCTGTGTTTAGAATTGACATGCCCGTTGGCAAGGCTAACATCATTATTGATGGTTTTATTGATTGGGTATTTATTGCAGACAACAATGGCTACGATGAAAACCTGCACTTCAATCCGCAAATTAAGTACGATTTAGGCCAAAGTTTGTTTGGTGAGCACAAAAAGAACACATTACTCGTGGGATTTGAATACGATTACTGGCAAAGTAAGTATGGTGTTAATGGTGTTGACCAGAACACATATTCTATTATTGCTCAATATCATTTCTGATATTAATCAATATGATAAAAAAGGTGCCTAGGCACCTTTTTACTTTTTACGCTACAACACAAGCTCTAAAGAGCATGGTTTGCATTATACTAACAGCATTACGCCAATAGTTTTTTCGCAGCGGCAACTACAATAGAAACTGCACTGACTTCAGTTTTCTTCATTGTAGCTTCATCCGGAATTTCTTGTTGTGTACGGTTAACAATAACACCCGCTACACATGCAGCACGCCAGCCTTGAGTTGCACACATAGTAAATAGTGTTGCAGACTCCATCTCATAGTTCAGTACACCCATTGACTGCCATTCTTTCATCGAACCAACATAGCGCTGAGTTACACGACCAGACACAGTGTCGTAACGTTCTTGACCTGGATAGAAAGTGTCAGAAGAAGCTGTAATACCAATATGAGGCTCAACACCTGCGTCGCGGCACGCAGCTACCATAGCGGTTGTACAATCAAAGTTTGCTGCAGCAGGGAACTCAAGTGGAGCAAAATGTAGACTTGCACCATCTAAACGAACTGATGCTTGGGTTACAATCACATCGCCCACATTAACGTGTGGTTGAATAGCGCCTGTAGTACCTACGCGTAGGAAAGTTCTCACACCCAGTTGTGCTAACTCTTCAACCGCAATAGAAGTCGATGGACCACCAATACCAGTAGAACACACCACAACAGGCTTACCATCTATATAGGCTAAGTAACTGGTGTATTCACGATGGCTAGCAAGAAACGTCGCGTTCTCCATAAGCTCGGCAATACGCTTAACACGCTCTGGATCACCAGGAACGATTGCTAAGGTTGCACCATCTAACATTTTTTTGGTTAATCCTAAGTGAAATACATCGGACATTTTGAAAACCCCTTTCATTTTTGAATATTAAATTCTTATATCCCAGACTTTAACCTAGTCTTTAGGAGGATAAGGTTAACTTGATCACATATAAATTCATAATAGTTAATATTGTTTCGTTAAATTATTACCAATATTTGACCAGAACCCACATAAACCATGGTCTTGATCATAGTTTACTGCCGCTAAAAACAACAAAAATTTTATCTAAATCAAAAACCATTAACGTGATTTACATCAAATTAACCTGTTGAAAAATGCAAGCCTTTCCTCTAAAAACAAAAAAGGACGCTAAGCGTCCTTTTTCTTAGTAAGGCATGATTACAAATAGTAATCTTTTAATGGTGGGAAACCATTAAAACATACGGCAGAGTATGTCGTGGTATAAGCACCAGCAGTTAACCAATACATACGATCGCCAATGGCTAAGTCTTTCGGTAAGCCATAGCTGTAGTGTTCATACATAATGTCGGCACTATCACAGGTTGGGCCAGCAATAACACACTTATCTAACTCACCTTTACGCTCAGTGTAGATAGGAAACTTGATGGCTTCATCCATGGTTTCAATTAGCCCTGAGAACTTACCTACATCGGTAAATACCCAGCGCTCTAACGCTGTATGGGATTTACGTGAAATCAGAACCACCTCAGACACCAATACACCGGCATTTGAAATTAATGAACGGCCAGGTTCTAAAATGATCTCAGGTAACTCATCACCAAAATCTTCTTCTAAGAAGTGCTTAATCTGCTGTGCATAAACACCAAGCTCATTGGTTTTATCCATATAGTTAGCAGGAAAACCACCACCTAGGTTGATCATCTTAAGCACAATGCCGTGTTCTTCTTTTAAACGGTCATAAATGCTTTTTACTTTCCCAATTGCCGAATCCCACGCGCCAATATCACGTTGCTGAGATCCAACATGGAACGAAATACCATGAGGTTGAAGACCAAGCTCTTTTGCTAATACAAGTAAGTCATAAGCCATTTCATTTTGGCAACCAAACTTTCTTGATAAAGGCCAATCAGCTGTATGTGTGCCTTCAGTTAAAATACGCACATATACTTTTGCGCCGGGTGCTTCTTCTGCAATCATACGTAAATCAGCTTCCGAGTCAGAAGCAAACATACGCACACCTTGCTCATAAAAAGAGCGAACATCAACGCGCTTTTTAATGGTGTTACCATAACTGACGCGGTCGGTTGACACGCCAATTGAAGTCACCATTTCAAGTTCATAAATTGAAGCGATATCAAAGTTAGATCCTTTGTCTCGCAGCAATGTTAAAATTTCTTTGGCTGGATTTGCCTTAACCGCATAATATACGTTTGCGAAAGGAAAATTCTTAACCATGTCATCGTATTGTTTCGCAATGATTTGGGTGTCAATAACTACAAACGGCGTTGGCTTATCTTTAGCAAATGCCTCAATGCGGTCAAACGTGTCCTTGTCATAATAGTCTGCAACATCAATCGATTGAAATTGGCTCATTAGGCCAGTGCCTCCTGTTAGTTGGGCAATTAAGGTGCGTTTACAGGGTTGTAAAAACATGCGCAGTAGACGATATTTTTAACCAATACGCAACGAATTTTTATGCAAAAACTCTACTTTTTTATTCCTGCATATATGTCATTAAAACTCAATAACCTATTTAATTTAGTCAACAAAATTAATGCAGAGTTCAACAACCTTAAAAGTATAGACACTGTTAATAAAAATGGATTTAAAAACAGCGAAAAATTTATTAAAGGCACCAGCATTTTTTGTTTTACGGCGACTAGATTAACACAATTATCACATTTACTTTAGGCAAAAAATAAAAAACACAGCCAAAGCTTGCTTTTTCACCCCGTGTCAAAAATTGATTAAGTGGTTGATATTAAAAAATTAAAAACCATCCACGTTGCTTTACCTTTAATGCAAATGAGAGCATAAATAAACGAATCTATACCTTGGACTTCCAAAAAATCACCATAAAAAGTCAAGCACACTTTACACGCTATCACGCTGCCCTATTAGTTGACATTATGACAACCAAACACAACTTGCCGATTTACTTGTTGTCTCTAGCGTCAATACGATCGAAACGGGTAAGTTTGATCCCAGCTTGCCTTTGGCTTTTAAAGCTGCACGCTTGTTTAAATTCCCAATAGAACATATTTTTGAAGACGAACACTAATCAGGTACATACCTAATCAACTGGAAGATACGGATTTAAGCGCATCTTCAGGTTGCTTGAGTATTACAACCCCCGTTGCCATTCGTGCCGTAACGGAATCATCCCTTTCAATGCTTGTTCAATTTGCGCAATAAGTAACGGTTTGTCTTTGCCTAGCACACCTTTAAGCACCAAATAATTTGAGGCATGATCAGAACGAAATATCGTTTTATTTAAGTTAAGGTGGCTCAACAGAGTGTGCATTTCATTAAGCAGGCCGACTTGATCTGGCAGCACAAATTGACCATCAAATGCATTGTCCATTCGTTGTGTACCTAGCGGCAATGTCACTACTAGTGTTGATAAATAGTCAGGTTGTGCGGCATTCATCAGTGCGGCAGATGCTATCGCATGTTGCTGAGACAATTTAACCCCACCAAGCCCCATTAAAATCATTACCGACGATTTGATCCCCGCTTGTGATATTTTTTGTAACGCAGCTAACGAGGTGGTAAAGGTTTCGCCCTTGTTGATACGTCTTAAGACTTCATCATCACCACTTTCGCAACCGACATACAAAATAGACAAACCAAGTTGCTGCAGCTCATATAATTGCTCAACGGTTTTGTTGGTTAAATTACGGGGTAAACAATAACTGCTGATCCGCGTGACTTGGGGTAAATGGGTGTTAATCAGTTCACAGATGGCTTTTAATCGATTAAAGGGCAAACTCATTGCATCGCCATCGGCTAAAAACACTCTTGTAAAAGCGTAGCCCGACTGGGCTGCCGTTATAATATCTTGTTCAATTTTATCCAGTTTTTGTGCTCTAAATTGTTTTTGTGGTTGCGTGTACATATCGCAAAAACTGCATTGATTCCAACTACAGCCATTGGTCACTTGTAATATAAGTGACTTCCACTCTGAAGGAGGCCTAAACACTGGTTCAATATAATCAAGCATGCAAGGATCCATTATTCTAACCAAGTAAATTGTTAACTGACCAACAAAATGAAGATTTTTTATACTAAAAAGGGATAAAAAACTTTCAATCGAAAGTTTTATTGCTATAGTAATTCTAGCTAAAAAAGCAACACGTTATAAACCCAAACGCTTATGTAAGCATTGATATTAATTTTTTAAGCTGATTATAAACTTAGGTATAACAATCATGACTCAAGTTGCATATCAACTAAATGAGCGCCGTAACCAGGAAGCGATCAAGCACGATGAACACTGGGATTTAACCACGGCTGATCAAAAGCTGGCACTCTATGACTTACATCGCTTTGGCTATCGATTACTGTTTGTGCGCCACTTGCCCACCGGGCCTGTTGCTATCATCAGTCAGCAAGACGACATTGCTGCGATATACGCTGATGGCGAAGTCGACCTTCGCCCTAAAATTACGTTACGTAACATGCATTAATAAAAACTACACACATGTAGGTTTTATTATTAGCTAAGATTTACGAGTCAGTTTATATACCGCTTCATTTAACCAAGGGACTTGCTTATTCACAAAACGTGGATTGTCAGCCAATACGTCGACACACTCTAATAGTTCAACCTCAAAATAGGGTGCTAAATGAGTTTCAACCCAATCTGGACTAACAGCAAACGGTGGGCCTTTGAGGGTGTCTTGTGGGTAATCGAGTGTAATTAATAAACCACTCACACTAGCAGGAATTAACTTAGCAAGTGCATTTGCATATTGCTGGCGCATGGTCTCTGGCCAGGCAATCAACGCTGCTCGGTCGTAAAAACCGCCAATTTTTTTAGTAATATCGTGGGGTAAAGTAAAAATATCACCTTGATAAATACACACTTCATCTGCGCTAAACAAACCATGTTCACCCACATTATTAACTTGATACGTTAATTGATTGTAGGTAAAAAATTGCTCAACAGCCAGTGGGTTTAATTCACAACCTAACACCCTATGACGCTGCTCTGCGAGGTAACACATATCAAGTGATTTACCACATAAAGGAACAAAAACTTCAGTTTGTTCTACCAAGCCTAATTGCGACCAATACTTCACTAAAAATGGATTGACTTGTTGCTGGTGAAAACCAATTTGTTGTAATTGCCATTTTTCATGCCAAAAGCTAGGTTCCATGTGTGTCTCTTTTGTCTAATTACCTAAATTGCAGGTTACTTTAAAGACTAAAAAAAACAGATGCAACTACTCAGCTTTGGCTTTACCGTCTAGGGTTAATTGTACCTGCCTTAACCAACGGCAATTTTCGCACTGACATTTACGACGAGACATATGATGCGGACTCAAATTTGAGTCAATAAAATCTACCGCAATAAGTAATTGCTGCTTGAGCTCATCGACTGATTTCATTTCAAGTGCGACCATTTCATCATTATGATTAATCCACAGGCACTCTTCTCCTTGATGACAGGTAATACATTCTTCATCGCTGTGATTGAAAAATACTGCATGTGGGCAGTGAGTGACTTCCATCGATTGTAAAATACGGGCTCGAGGAAAAGTAAATAACTGAATAAGCTCTGCTTTATCAATATTCGGCATGGTGACCTCTGCTAAAAGCGTTAAATGATCTTATGGTTAATACTACCTAGAGTAAATTGATTTTGATTTGATGTAGGTCAAGATTTACATATCGTCTTTTTTTAGCTAGGGATCGAATTTTTTTAGCTAGGAAGCGCTTGCCGCACATAGGCGAATCAAGGTTTAATGAAGATAAACGAAAAGAGGAATCACTTTGCAAACACCACAGCTGCAGCACTTTTACATCAATGAAGAGCAGTCAATCTACTTACTCAGTGCCAATGATGCGCGTAAGCACAAAGCGTGGGTGCGTTTATGTAAACAACAGCTTAGTAAATTGGGATACCAACAAATTGAATTTATTGGTAAAGGTGCCTATGGTTTTGTGTTTGCAGGTATAAATGAATTTGGTCAGTCACATGTGTTTAAGTTTTCGCGCGTTAACTTACCACAAAGCGTCCAAGATAGGCTTGAAGAAGAAGCTTATATGCTCAGCCAGGTGAAACACCCAAATGTACCCAGTGCAATTAAATTTGAACGCGTTGGTAAGCAGGGCATCTTAGTGATGGAGCGAGCCATTGGCGAAGATCTCGATAAAATTTGCCAGCGCTTAGGTGCACTTCCACCGGTTATGGTCGTGAGTATCGCCAGGCAACTCGCCAATATTTTGTATTATTTGCGCAAGGGCAAACCTTTAGTTCACGGCGATATAAAACCCTCAAACTTGGTTTACGACATTGAAACAGACAAACTGTCGTTGATAGATTGGGGGTCAGCCGTGTTTGCGCAGCGTGATGAGCATAACCGAGCAGTCGATGACAACGTCATGTCGTTATTATCGAGTGACCAACAACACACAAATGCTCGCATGGGAGATGTGTATTTTATTGGCGAAGAACAACTTAGCGGAGCATTATCTACCCCAAGGTTTGACGAACAGGGCGCAGCGGCAACCTTATACGCTTTGGCGTCAGGGCAAATCAGTCGTTTTGGGACTAAAGTTATCCCAGCAACCAGCATAGGCTTACCAATCGAACTGGCTAAAACATTAGATGCCATGCTGTGTGACGATGCAGAACGCCGCAATCTTGCCGGAGACTACTTTTTAACGAGTCTTCGCCACAGTCATCGTATGCATTTACCCATATTGCCAGAACCGCCCTTAGTGCCCGACATTCCGGTTTGGGTGCAACCTAGACCTAAAATCGTTGAGACGGTGAGTTATAGTTCGCGTAAGTCTTTTTTAAAAGAACACAACACTCAAGATCCTATCGCCAAAATGGATGATGTACAGTTAGAAAAATATTACCGCAATTTTATGGCTGGCATGGGCGACACAGAAAAAGGATTTATTGCCGCCGTAGGGAGGATCGCTCAATACCCAATCGTAGGCGGCCTTGTTATTCATTGGCAAGAATCAGGCGTATTTATCGACTCAAACCTCGCAATATACGACCCAAACTGTAAGGCTCCGCTCACGCTTGCGGTTAATAATATGGTGACGATGGCACGAGGTATTAAACGCATTGGTGTATTTAAAGCGTGTTTTTTTAATGCTAAAGACACCCTACATTTAGAGCGTAAAACCGCCGAGCACGAATATAAAATAACTGGTGAGTTTCAGCTACCTTTTGAAGTAGGAGATGTCCCTACCTTGGAAGATAAATCGCGTTTGCATTCCTACTTTGAAGATGGAAAAGATCCTGAAGAAAACCTTGAGCTACCGGCAGAGATCATGACAGAGCTTGGCGGGTTAAACCAAATACATCATACTGGTTGTATTATTTTTGAAGCATTACCCAACCACTTAAAAATACACAGTTATTTGCGCTTACTTAACCCACGCAAGCAGGCCGCTTTCAGAGCATGTCTTGACCGTATTATATCCCACGCTAATAAAATACAAGGCCATGGAATTTCAGGGTTTATGAAACTGCCTTATCGCAACACTCGCCAATTTAGCCATCTCGATCGAAGGGCAGATCGCTTCTACCCAAAAAATCCTAAGGCGTTCGATCAACAAGAACATAAAAAATAACAATGCGACTTTTATCGGCCGCATTTTAACGATTTATTTCTGGTTAAATTGGCGATCCAGGAGGCATGGTTGCAGGCTCATTAATGAGCCTAAATTTAGCATTATCCAAACCTGTAACAATCCCTTTATGCAACCAATCATAATGTGCTGATTGATAGTCACTGCCACGGTTACTGCGACGCTTTAGTTGCTTCACAATATAGTCAAATCGCGCTGCTAACTGAGCCTGAACTTCAGGCGCTGTTTTTACATTATGATAAGCCGCTAACATTGCATCGACCACCACGGCATTAACGCGCATTTGTATCGCTAACTCTCGGCCGTTGGGCAACTCTTGATATAGACTTTTTGCAACCAACTTGTCGATCAATTTGACCACCGACAGTTGAGAGCGGTCTTCCATGTAGGCTTGATTCACTCGATTTAAACGTTCAGGAGTCAACAATAAAGTCGTAATATGACGGCTCATCATTTCTGCCATCGTGACGGGATCGATCACCACCCCAAGCTTGGATGAGAAACTTTCGCGAGTTTTGCGGTAATTACCCGCTTTGGGCACCAATACTTGTAGCACATTGGCTGGCATTATTAAGCTGCTACTTTGTAAGCTGCCTAACAAACCATCTAACGCATCAAACTGTTTTTTAGGCGCAACATAACTCCAACGAACCCCAGAACCAACCTGCTGATAGCTATAATCAGTACCACCAATCCATTTAGCAGCTGCCTCAATTTGGTAGCGGGTCAGCAAATAGATTGGCACAACAACATCTGCTAATTCGCCATTAGGCTCACCCGTTAACAATGCATCAGAATTAAACTCATTTAGCGCTTTTAGGCGAACGCTCTCTAAACGTAATAATTCCGCCACCGCATCGTTACCACGATCCCATAAACTGGCATAGGCATGGCTAGCACTGGCTTGACGAGAATCTGCCTCACCAATATATCGAAAGCCTTTTTCTAGTGACGATGCCAGCAACGTTTGCGCTTGTGCCGCAGACCCATAACCATAAGCAATGGTGTATTTATCCCACTCTCCAATCCCTTCGCGATAAGGCTGGCTAATATCAATTTTCTCAGCTTCAATGCTAGCGTAAGGATGTGGGTAATCCATCACAGATGCATTGTCATTGGTCGACGCGGCAAAGTTATGGTCTAAACCAAGGGTGTGACCAATTTCGTGGGCAGACAATTGACGAATACGCGCAAGCGACAATGCCATTGCGGCTTCACTTGCGGCTTCTCTGTCTGGCCAGCCTGCGGTTAACCCTCTGGCAATAAGATGATCTTGGCGCACCCGAAGGCTACCTAAGGTAACGTTTCCTTTAATGATTTCTCCAGTACGCGGGTCGGTCACCGCAGCGCCATAAGACCAACCGCGCGTCGCACGATGCACCCATTGGATCATGTTGTAACGCACATCTTGCGGATCGGCCCCTTCAGGCAATAATTCCACTTTAAAACCATCAATAAATCCTGCTGCGCTAAACGCATCTTCCCACCAGCGCGCACCGGCTAACAATGCACCTCTGATTGGCTCAGGCACACCAGGATCAAGATAATACACAATGGGCTTTACGACTGGGCTGGGCGCGTCACCTGGCACCTTTTTTTGTAATCGATGCTTTAATAGGTGGCGTTGAACTAAGGGCTGATCAACAGCAGTTGAGTAGTCGATGTATTGATCTGATAAATAGCCGCTCATTGGGTGGTAAGCACGCGGCTCAAAACCTTCATCTGGCAACTGTATAAAAGAGTAACGCAATCGAACCGATAAAAACTTACCATCTGGCGTCACTTGAGCCACTTGCTCTCCGGCTTTAGCGGCATTAAATGTCAGGTTAACATCAACGTCAGCATTACGCTCAAACGATTTAATACCCTGAGGTAAAATAACAGAGCGAGTTGAGTCTAGGTGATATTGCCCTTGCTTTGTTGATTCAAGTACATCGGCAACACCGTGTAAATCGTTAATCACTAGGTCATTAATAGCCACAATGGCATTTTTGCCTTCAACTAATTTACCGCGCCACAAAATAGACTCAGCAAAGGCTTGAGTGACAGCTTGTTGCTCTGCGACATTTTCGCTTGAAGCGCGATAATCGGTGTTCAGTTGTTTGAGGATTAAATAAGGGCCATGTTGCTCAAACTGTACCATGCGTGTCCGCCCTAGTTGACCGCGGTCTAAACCGATATCATTAGAACCCACACCATGAGGTAAGCTGGTGAGCATTAAAAAAGGCTGATTGAGTTTATTGGCCTCAAGATACAACTGACCGGCCTGCTTATCATAAAACAGATTGATAAAGCCTTTAGCTGCTTGTGCTTGCTTAATAATGTGTTGTGCAGGATCGCTTGCGGCAATCGCAGCCTCTGAAAGCAATGTTGCCGGTGCGATTGCCAGCAAACATGCCAATGAAATACTGCGATGCATCATAAACTATCTCCCTGTGATGAATATCCTAAAAGCTAAAAAATACAGCAATCTAACAATGTATTATTAATCATTTATTGATGACTATTTTTATAAGAAATCCAATGTGACAATGTTTCAAATAACTCAGTTAACACAATGGGCTTGGTTATGTGCGCATTCATTCCTGCCGCTAGACTTTTTTCGCGATCGCCAGACATAGCGTGTGCGGTCATGGCGATAATCGGCATTTGCTCTTTGCTGTAACGCTTACGTAACTCTGTCGATGCGGTTAACCCATCCATCACTGGCATTTGAATATCCATTAACACAGCATCAAAGGGTTTTGAGTCAATAACATCTAGCGCTATTTGGCCATTATCGGCAATGACAACATCATATCCTGCACTTTTAAGCAGCTCTGAGGCCACCTGCTGATTAATAAAGTTATCTTCAACTAATAGTACCAAACCTGCATGCTGGCTCGGCTCATCAGTTTCAATTGTATTGTTCGAGTTTAACTTAGGCTCTGTTGCAAAAGCATTGATAATTTCATCAAATAAATCAGAAGCTTTAAATGGTTTTTGCAATATGGCATAAACGCTGTTTTTAGCCAGTTCAGCATCCAGTGGCTCAGCCGAGTACGCGGTCATCAGAATCACTATCGGTCGTTTAGCAATAATGCCATCACGTACCATGTCATCTAACCCTTTAATCACATCGCAGCCACTCATCTCAGGCATTATCCAATCAAGCAACAGTAGATCGATTGGTTTTTTACGCAAAATATCGAGCGCTTGTTGGCCGCTATCTGCGGTGTCTACCCCAAAGCTAAAGTCTTGCATTAAGGTGGAATACATCTGCAAAGCACTTGGGTTATCATCGACAACCAAGGTAGTTAAGTTATTGAGCTGCTCTGGCACCACAAGTGGCTCTATGACCTGTTCTTCGGCTATTTCGAAACTAATGGTAAAGCTAAATGTGCTACCAACACCGACTTCAGATTCAACCTGCATAGTGCCACCCATCATCGACACTAAATGTTTACTAATAGATAAGCCTAAACCAGTACCACCATATTTACGTGTTGTTGAGCCATCGGCTTGAGAAAACGCATCAAACAACATGGCTTGTTGATCTTTATCTATGCCAATGCCTGTGTCGCGTACCCAAAATTTCATCGTGATCCGATCATCACGCTCACCCACATCCTCACAACCAAGTTCAACTTCGCCTGCTTGGGTAAACTTCACTGCATTAGACAATAAATTAACTAACACTTGGCCTAAACGTAGCGGATCGCCATTCAAAATTAAACCCGCTGTTACAGGCGCATACAATAGCAACTCAACGCCCTTTTCCTGGGCTTTTATTGCATTGATATCAATAACATGATCGAGCACTTTGTCTAACGGAAAAGCAACTCGTTCTAATTCTAATTTGCCTGCTTCTATCTTAGAGAAGTCCAAAATATCATTAATAATGCGTAATAATGATTGGGCCGAAAAACTCGCTTTATTAAGATAGTCTTGCTGCTGAGCTGTTAACGTTGTGCGCTGTGCCAGCTGGACCATACCAATAATCGCATTCATGGGGGTGCGAATTTCATGGCTCATGTTAGCCAAAAATTCACTTTTGTACATATTGGCTAACTCGGCATCTTGCTTGGCTTCTAACAAGGCGACTTCATTTTTCTTTTGTTTGGTAATATCTTTATGTGTGCCCAAGATACGTTTGCTTCGTCCGTATTCACTAAACTCCACCGCACGCCCACGCGACAACACCCAAGAATATTCGTTATCTCTACCCAACATTCTAAATTCTATTTCGTAAGCACCTTTTGGGTTCTCTACATATTGCTTGCGATACAACTGCACACGTTCGCGATCATCAGGATGGAGTAACTTATCAATTGAGGCCAATAACGGCGGAAAATCATTCGCCCGATAACCTAACATCGAGTAAAAAGCAGGGTTACAAATGATCTGTTCAGAATCGATATACCAGTCCCATAAGCCATCTTCTACCGCATCCATCGCCAGGTGATAACGCTGCTCTGACATACGTAACTCTTCTGCGGCATCATGTTCTTTGGTGATATCACGCCACACTGAAATTAATCCTAATAACTCGCCTCTGCGGTTATAAAACGGTAATTTTAAAGTGTCGAATAATATAGATTTGCCTTCAACGTTAACTCGCTCCGGATAACGTACCGTTTGTTGCTGACTAAGCACTTTTTGGTCTTCTTCGCGAATGGTCTCACCTTTTTCGGGGCTAACAACTTCAGACGAGGTTAATCCAATAATCTCGTTTTCGCTGTAACCTAGCATCCGCTCAGCCGACTTGTTGCAACCTAAGTATTTGCCTTCTTTATCTTTAAATACAATCGCTTCAGGAATAGAGTCAATAAGCGAACGAAGGAGTGCATATTCGCGTTCACGCCGTTCAGTAGTTTCACGCAAGCGCTGTGTCCGTCTTGAAACAAGGTTATCAAGGCGCTTATTTTGCTCCGCTAAATGATGAGTATATTGACGGTTTTCTTCAAAAATGCGGCTTACCAAAGCAAACCAGGGCTCCCAACCCGGCGTGATTTTTTGTGGCGGCCTAATCGGTTCTTGTGAACAAGCTTCTAAATGAGTAAGCAATCTTGACGCAGGACTAACAAAAGCACGCCGGGTTTGCCAATGCACAATGGTGACCAACAAAGACAACGCCAAAACCACCAATAAAAAACTCAGCTGTAACTTGTCCCACGAATCTTTAAATAAATCATCTTCATCTTGTAGGTATAACAGGCGCCATGGCGCGTTATGTAAAGCGACTGAATGTATGTAATAGCCATTGCGTAAAATCCCCTCATGGGCATCGAATAGCTCTGATTCAGACAAAGAGTGTAATGCAGCTGGAATACGCTGGCTGATGTGATACACCTTATTCAATTCATTTGAGTCAAAATCACTGTGCGACAAAATATTATTTTGCTGATCAAGTAAAATCACCGTGCCTTGCATTTTAAAATAAGTACGAATTTGTTTATCAAGTGACGACAAGGTCATATCAAGGTTAATCGAACCAATAAACTCATCTTGCAAATACACAGGTAAACCAAGGGTAGTAATTAAGCCCTGATGAGCCGAGTCAATATAGGCTTCACTCCAAAATACGCTTCGCTGCGGGTTCATCGCAGGTGTAGAAAGTTGGAATTGCTTTTTGTTGAGCAGCTCATCCCTAAAGCGTAAGTCGTTATCGCCCCAAGGATAAAATGACATCATTCTGCGTTTAGAGATGTAATAAATTGATGAGGCTTTTGGCGCAGCTTCTTTAGCAACAGGAAAAGACAGCGATAACTCAAACAGCATTTCAAGTTCTTGATAAAAACTGTCAGAACGCTCACTTAACGAGCCTGCACCGGTAATCCGCCCCATGTTGGTAAAAGGCACGTTACTATTAGCGTAATTTGGCTCTAGGGTGAAATATTGGCCATCTTCGTTAAATCGCTCGTATTGTGGCAGTCTGTCTTTGCGAACAAATTCACCAAGGCGCAAATGATCAACGGCAACATCTCGCAAACTTTTAACCGCACGAATACTCGATTCAAGGAGCAAGTCAATTTGTAACACATGCCGAGCGACTTGTTCTTCACGCTGCTGAATTTGTTGCTCTTTTTGGCGCTCAAACATCATTCCGGCCGATAATAAGGCCATTACAATCACCCCAATATAAGTGTAAAACACCGCCTGGTTATAATTGCGTTGAATGGGAGATTTTAGTTGTAAATCTTGCTCAGTTGGTTTCATTAACAACCCTTGATACAGCGAAAATAATGCGCTGTCGAACCAATAACACCAAAAAAATAGGCAACAAATAAACGAATGATTATGATATCAGGAAGATACGCTCAAGCACATGTAATAATGACCGATTAATGACTTGTCCAACCTCAGAATCGGTAATGTAATAATAGAATAAAAAAAGATAAAAAATAAATAAGGTTACCAAGGCAACCTTACTGTCTTAAAGATATTGTCACTGAACACTGCGCTATTGTTATAAATGCTCTTCAGCAAACTCAGCTAAGCGTGAACGTACCACGCCATTTAGGTAAATATTGGCACTGCCTTCAAAATCTTTAAATCGCTCCACCATGTATGTTAAACCAGAGGTCACAGCAGTTAAGTAGGTCGAATCAATTTGCGCTAAATTACCACTGCAAATGAGTTTAGTCCCCTCGCCCATTCGGGTGATCATGGTTTTTATTTGCGAGGCTGTTAAATTTTGGCACTCATCTAAAATAACCACTGAATTTTGGATAGAGCGCCCACGCATAAAGTTAATCGACTTAAACTGAATATTGGCTTTTTCCATAATGTAATTCACGCTACCGCTTGGGTTAACATCATGTTTATGTAGCACCTCAAGCGTGTCGGTTATTGCGGCTAACCAGGGCGCCATTTTCTCCTCTTCGGTGCCAGGTAAAAAACCAATGGACTCAGCAATTTCTGGCGTATTACGCGTCACAATCACCTTATCGTACATTTTACGCTCAACCACCAACTCCAAGGCTGCCGCCATGGCGAGTAACGTTTTACCGCATCCTGCTGGCCCAGTTAAAATAATCAACTCAATGTCGGGATCAAGCAGAGCATCAAGGGCCATGCCTTGGTAAATATTTTTAGGTTTAACCCCCCACGCTTCATGATGTAACAAACGATCACGGCCACGATCGATAATCTCTAGGTTTTTATCTGTCTTACTGGCAATCCTTGCACAAAAGTCTGAACCTTCATCAATAAGATATTGATTCAAGTAATAGTTTTCACTTCCCAAATGTTCCAAAGGCACCTTGTGTACAGTATGTCGACCTTTTCGCTCAGTCGATACCTTATCGACATTTTGCCAAAAATCACCGGAAAATTGATAAAACCCTTTAGCTAAGAAGCGAATATCATCAATCAGCTGATCGGTGCGATAATCTTCAACACGCTCAATACCGGCTCCTTTAGCCTTTAAGCGCATATTGATGTCTTTAGTGACAAGAACGACTGTGCGTGGCGAATGAATTTTTTGTAAATGCAGTGCGGTATTAATGATGCGGTTATCGTTATTGTCACCGGGAAGTGAGCCGATAATAAATTCAATTTGATGGTCAGGAAATATGGATAAATGGCCAGAGACTTCGGTGTGTTCTTCGCGGGTGGGTAAAGCAACGCCTTTTAAAATTTGCTCCGGTGTTGTCGGGCCGCCAAGAATATCCTCCAATGCTCGTATGGCGACTCGAGCATCGCGACTCACATCGCGCTTTCGGTCCTTAATGCTGTCAAGTTCCTCTAAAACAGTCATCGGGATAATTACGTCATGTTCTTTAAACGAATATATCGCTAAAGGTTCATGCAGTAACACGTTGGTATCCAGTACAAACAACTTTTTGTCGTTTAGTTCCATGGCGCCTCCAGTGTGCTCTCAATCAATTGATGTCAATGTATCGACTTAAACGCTTAACATAAAAGGATAATTTACTTCATTATTGAAAACAGGCAGTCATCTTTAGCAACCGACTTACCTAAAATAACTATGACATTGGCTGCCCAATAACTCAATAAAATATTCACGCCTTATTACCCATAAAAGGTTAGCAGCCCCTAAACACTATGACGTCAATGTGACAGCCAAATGTCACTTTGTTGTAAAAACACCCAACTAACAGATAAATCGATGCTAGAATTTCAATCTGCATGGGTTTGGTTTAACATACGCCCCCTTTTTGTTTCCCCCGCTTCAAATAGAGAATAAAAGATGCCTTTTGCTTTAGGTCAACGCTGGATTAGTGATACCGAGTCGGAGCTCGGATTAGGAACAGTCGTTCAAATTGAAGGCCGCATGGTTACGCTGCTGTTCCCTGCCACTGGAGAAAACCGGATGTTTTCTCGCAGTGAAGCCCCCTTAACTCGGGTTATCTTTAACCCTGGAGACACCGTTGAAAGTGGTGAAGGTTGGAGCATCACCATCAATGAAGTTGAAGAGAAAAACCAACTGGTGATCTACCACGGTATCCACAGCGACACTCAAGAAAACGTTAGCCTGCGCGAAACAATGCTCAGCCATAATATTCGTTTTAATAAGCCACAAGACCGCTTGTTTGCAGGACAAATTGATCGCTTAGAGCGCTTTGGTGTACGTTACCAATGCCAGCTATTACGCCATAAACTAGCCACATCAGATTTACTGGGGCAACAAGGCCCGCGTGTTGGTTTGATTGCTCATCAGCAGTGGATTGCCCACGAAGTTGGCCGTCGTTATGCACCGCGTGTATTACTGGCCGATGAAGTCGGCTTAGGTAAAACCATTGAAGCGGGTTTGATTATTCATCAGCAGTTATTAACCGGTCGTGCTGAGCGTATTTTAGTTATTGTGCCAGACACACTGCGCCATCAATGGTTAGTTGAAATGCTGCGCCGCTTTAACTTGCGTTTTTCTGTATTTGATGAAGACCGCTGCGTTGAAGCCTACGCTGACAATGACAACCCGTTTTATACTGAACAATTGATCATTTGCTCACTTGACCTACTGCGTAAGAAAAAGCGCCTAGAGCAAGCCTTAGATGCAGATTGGGACTTAATGGTCGTCGACGAAGCGCATCACCTAGAGTGGTCTGAAGACGCACCAAGCCGCGCCTATCAAATCGTTGAGTCATTAAGTGAAGTGGTACCGGGTGTTTTATTACTTACCGCAACGCCAGATCAATTAGGCCATCAAAGCCACTTTGCGCGTTTACGTTTGCTCGACCCTGATCGTTTTTACGATTACGACGCATTTTTAGCTGAAGAGTCAAGCTACAAAGACGTCGCCGATGCTGCAGAAGCATTAAGTAAAGACAGCAAATTGCCCGACAGTGCGATTAATAGTTTAACCGAGTTACTCAGCGAAAAAGACATTGAACCAAGCATTCGCTTAATCCAGTCAAAAGATGTCGATAGCGAGTTACAACAAGCGGCCCGCCAAGAGCTATTACAAGAGTTACTCGACCGCCACGGTACAGGCCGCGTACTTTACCGTAACAGCCGCGCCTCGGTAAAAGGTTTCCCTAAGCGTTTCTTTAATGCCTACCCGCAAGAAATGCCAGAGCAATACGTTACCGCCGAGCGGGTTAATGCCATGATGGGCAGCGCGAAAACAGCTCAGGCTAAAGCAATACAAGCCCTAAGCCCTGAAAAGCTTTACCAAGCCTTTGAAAACGACAGTGCCAGTTGGTGGAAGTTTGACCCACGCGTAGATTGGTTAATTGAATTTTTAAAATCGCATCGCAGCAAAAAAGTGCTCATCATTGCCAGCCAGGCAGAAACAGCATTAAGCCTTGAAGAAGCCTTACGTACCCGCGAAGGGATCCAAGCCACCGTATTCCACGAAGGCATGTCGATCATTGAGCGTGATAAAGCCGGTGCTTACTTTGCCCAAGAAGAAGGCGGTGCACAGGCACTAATTTGCTCTGAAATCGGCTCTGAAGGACGTAACTTCCAATTTGCAAGCCACTTAGTGCTATTTGACTTACCGCTCAACCCAGATTTACTTGAGCAGCGTATTGGTCGTTTAGACCGAATTGGCCAACAAAACGATATTCAAATACATTTACCCTACTTACGCGACACAGCGCAAGAGCGTTTAATGCGTTGGTATCACGAAGGGCTTAATTCATTTGAATTAACCTGCCCAAGTGGTCATGTTCTGTTTGGTGAATTTGCCGATGAACTCATCAACGTGCTCAGCAACGATGACGAAGATGCCATGGTGCAATTACTTAACCATACGCAACATCGTTATAAAGAACTCAAGCATGCCATGGAGCAAGGCCGTGATAAGCTGCTCGAAATCAACTCGCATGGTGGCGAGCGTGCTAATGCGTTAATCCAACGCTTGTCAGACAGCGACAACGACACCCAATTAATTGGATCAGTGATCCGTTTATGGGACATTATTGGTGTTGATCAAGAAGATCGCGGTGAAAACTCGATTATTTTGCGACCAAGCGAGCACATGATGTTCCCTACGTATCCGGGGTTACATGAAGACGGTGTCACAGTCACCTTTGATCGAAATACCGCCTTGTCCCGCGATGATATTGCGTTTATTTCGCAAGAACATCCATTAGTGCAAACAGGTCTAGATTTAATCACCGGCTCAGAAACTGGTACCACTAGCGTAGCCATTCTTAAAAACAAAGCACTGCCTGCAGGCACATTGTTTTTAGAACTGATCTACATGGCTGATGCATCGGCACCTAAATCAACACAGTTGTACCGTTATTTACCGCCTACGCCCATTCGCGTATTGCTCGATAAAAACGGCCTCAACATGGCCGATAAAGTCGATTATGCCAGCTTTGATAAACAACTCAGTGCGGTTAATCGTCATATTGCCAGTAAGCTGGTCAATGCATCACAGCCAATATTGCATCCGCTATTTGCAAACGGTGAAGAGCATGCAAAACAAGCACTTGGTGATTTAGTCACCAACGCTCGTGCTAAAATGACCCAGCAATTAACCGGTGAGCTTGAACGACTTGAAGCGCTCAAAGCCGTTAACCCGAACATTCGCGAAGATGAGCTAGACTATATTCGCAATCAAATGGTCGAGTTAACGGGTTACATGGACAATAGCCAATTACAGCTTGACGCCATTCGCATGGTATTAGTGAGCCACGTGTAAACACTTTGATGACAAGATAATATTTAGTGCTTTGATAATGCCCTGTTTTCAGGGCATTATTGTTATTAAATTATGGGTTGTGCTTGCCGTGAGTGAGGTTTTTGTGAACATAAAACATGTTTGCCATATATTCATTATCATATTAGGAATGTGGGCACTGGCACCAAATGCAAGTGCCCAGCAAAAATATGCTCATGTAAACAGTAATGAAATAAAATTTATTACGATCGATGGTAAACAATCTGAAGTACTGGTGCGTTCTTGGCAAAGTAAAAAACAATTTGGTTCTGTCACTATAGTTGGCCCATCTGACACCAATGCTGACGCTAACGGGCTGGCTAGTTATCTGCGCACACACATTAACCAACGTGGCTGGGCCAGTATCAGTTTAACACCAGCAAAAGGACTATATCGACCAAACTACGCCACTAAACCTGAAGATATCAGCCAAGCAGGTAATGAACAAATCACCGTTAACACCAACAAAAGCACGCCTAAATACACGTCAGAACAATTGCTCGAATTACGTAATTTTCAGCAAGCCTCGCTAAGTGAAGCAATCAACCAACTCGGCTCAACCATCAGTTTATTTCCTGGTGCAAATATTCTGGTCGCCATTGATGACAGTGCAGGCATGGTAACTAATTTACTGTACGATAAAAAAATTCCAATACCGGATGTGTTTGTGGTTGTGAATCCTTACCGCGAATTTGAATATTTAATCGATCCTCAAAGTCAGCGCAAATCCATTGCCGAACAACTCGTAACAATGTCACTGCCGATCCTTGATATACAATCTCGCGATGCGCACCCCATTTCAATAACCGAAGCCTCAACGAGGCTGAATTACAACCAAGTCAAGCCTGCGCGCTATTACCGCCAATATCAAATGAGTTTAGACTTTACAAACCAAAGTGGTTGGGAAGAGGCGCTTAATCAAATTGAAGGTTTCTCCAGAACAGTTATTGGCAGGTAATGAGTCATGTAAATACTGAGTGAAACACCTCAACTCATCTGCTGAGCCGAGGTTATGCCATAGCATTACCACCAGGACTGCCTAGACTGATAGGCTTTATCAGGATTTTTGGTTTGCCTAATTGCGGCGATGACACGGTTTTTACCCGCCAACAATCTAATTTGACTCAATGATTCGCGTGCTAACAAACAGCGAATCGACCCCGTCCAGCTTTGATTAATACAGCGCTTTATTGCCGCATTTGCATCAGGAGAGGTCAGCATAATTTTACGAGCTAACGTCACAGCGGTTTCATAAGGCGTTTCACAGACTTGACTGATCAAACCTAGCTCAAGCGCTTGCCCTGCTGTCAAAATGTCTGCAGTGTAAGTCAGTAATAACGCTTTATCTTTAGGCATGACTTGCCGTAAAGCCACTAAACCCGCCATATCAGGGACTAACCCCCATTTCGCTTCCATAATCGATAATTTACAATCAGGACTGGCAATACGAATATCTGCACCAAGGGCAATTTGTGTACCACCTCCGTAGCAGCAGCCTTCGAGCACCGCAATAACAGGGATAGGTAAACGTTGCCAACCAATAGACACTCGTTGCGCCAAATTGGCATTACCAGGAAGCCATTTAAATAATAACTTCATCGCTTTGCTCGGTGAGTTAGCCACACTTTTTACATCTAACCCTGAACAAAAATTACCCTCAGCACCAGACAAGATCACAGCATTAACACCTTTATCGCCCCTCAACTTTTTTATCACTTTATCAATGGCAACAAACATATCGTAACTGAGTGCATTAATTTTACTTGGGCGATTTAAACATACATGCGCAATACCATCTTCGATACTAAGCTTGATCAAATCCTTTTCCATATATGGGTTCCGTCTATCTGGTCAGTCCAGTTTTTAGGTTAACATATCTGGACTATCTGTCGAATAGTAATAACATGACAAATAAACGTCATTGGTCAAAATATTGCCACGATGTGAATGGCTAAATGATGCAAACAGGCTATTTTTGAGTACATGATTATGTATTTTGTTATCGGTAAATCGCCTTTTATTGAGAGTTAGCACGCACTCTGTGTTATAAGATTGTTTTTTTACAGTGCTAAACTGCCAATATTATTAACAATTACGTATAATGAATATTCAAATAAAAAGCACTGTAAAACAGTCCTAATAACGATAACGCCTCGCACCACTCGCGACAGCACTTAAGCGTGCTTTTCCCTAAAGGCGAACAAGGAACACCTGTCACAATGACCATACCAATATTGATATGTGATGACTCAGCACTAGCCAGAAAGCAAATGGCACGTACCCTACCCAAAGACTGGGACGTTGAAATTAGCTACGCCACCAATGGTGCAGAAGGCCTTGATGTGATCCGCGCAGGCAAAGGCGAAATCGTATTTCTTGACCTCAATATGCCAGTAATGGACGGCTACGAAGTGCTTCAAGCTGTTCAACAACAAGATCTTCCTGCGTTGATTATTGTGGTGTCTGGCGACATTCAAATAAAAGCTCATGAACGCGTAAAAGCCCTTGGTGCACTCGACTTTATCCAAAAACCAGTCAGTGCTGACGCCATCAGTAATATTTTACAAGAATATGGCATCTTAACGCTCACTCAAGGCAATAAAACCGAACAAACCCCAATGGTTAAAGTTGATATGCGCGATGCATGTCAAGAAATTGCCAACGTTGCGATGGGACGAGCCGCCGATTTATTAGCTAAATTACTCGATGTATTTGTGTTACTTCCTATTCCTAACGTTAACGTATTAGAAGTTAGCGAGCTTACCATGGCATTAAAAGCCACAGAACGCAGTTCTACAGTATCAGGTCTTTGTCAGGGTTTTATCGGCGCGGGCATTGCCGGTGAAGCGTTGTTACTCTTCCATGATTCGAGTTTTGAAGACATGGCTAAACTAATGGGATTAGAAAACCCAGATGACATCAATACCGAAATTGAAGTCATGATGGACACCGGCAACGTGCTCATTGGCGCTTTTTTAAATGGAATATCTGAGCAGCTTGACATGAAATTCAGTCAAGCACATCCAGTGGTGCTTGGCAGACATTGTAGTGTCAATGAGTTAATCCACGACAATTCAGAAAAGTGGCAGCGCACACTCGCGATGGAAATTAACTATCGTATTGAAGATTACAATATTCAATGTGATTTGCTGCTGCTGTTTACTGAAGACTCAATCCCTACGCTTAACTACAAGCTTGGCTACCTACTCGACTAACGCTGGATAATTTATTATGTCTAATGATCAAAGCGCGATGAATGAACTTCACTGGCTAATCGACATGGTGCAAACCATTGAGGTAGGTTTAGTTGTACTTGATCGCAACTATAATATTCAGCTGTGGAACGGGTTTATGGAAAACCACAGTGGCGTGTCACCTAACTCGATTAAAGGCGAGAATCTGTTTGAAAAATTTCCTGACTTACCTAGCGATTGGCTAAAGCAAAAAATGGAGTCGGTATTTGTACTCAAAAACCGCACCTTTATCAGCTGGGAACAGCGTCCGTACGTGTTCAAATTTAAAAATTATCGCCCCGTTACCGGCCGTGCTGATTTCATGTTTCAGAACATTACCTTACTACCACTGGCTTCATTAACGGGTGAAATCACTCATATCAGCATTATTGTGTACGATGTTACCGACATCGCAGTCAACAAGTTGCAATTAAAGTCAGCCAATGAGCAATTAGAGCAACTAAGTCAAACTGATGGACTAACGCAATTGCACAACCGCCGCCATTGGCAGCTGTGCATGGAAAAAGAGTTTGAGCGCCATTCTCGTTACGGTGACACATCATCGCTTGTGATGATTGATATTGACAACTTTAAGCAGGTTAACGACAAATACGGTCACCCAGCTGGCGATAAAGTGATTCAGCATATTGCGTATCTGTTAAAACAGTCATTACGTGAGACAGATTGTGCAGGACGATACGGCGGTGAAGAATTTGCCGTTGTACTGTCAAAAACCACCGCAGATGAAGCATTATTTTTCACCGAACGTCTAAGAAAGCGCATTGAAGAGTCAGAGATTGCGTTTGAAAACCGCTTAATTAAAGTCACTGTTAGCTTAGGCATTAACGATCTTAGCGTGCAAACCGATAACAGCTCTAATTGGTTATCTGGTGCCGATAAAGCCTTGTATATCGCAAAACAAGAAGGTCGAAATAAAAGCATCGTGTTTAAATAACGTAAATCTAAAATGCAAAAAGCTCATCCTAGATGAGCTTTTTGCATTTAATACTTGCTATTTATGTCGGTATTCCGACATTGAGCAGTTCGTTCAATTAGTGAAAAGAGTCTGCTATATCTTCGTCGTCTTCATCATCTTCGTCAGAATCAGCTTCATCACCGACAAAGTAAGTCCCCCACCCGTCGTAATCAACTTTTTGCTTAGCAGCAAGTTGAATTAATTGCTCGCACGCTTTATCAAGTAATGGCGTTTCAAGTTTATGATAGGCAATGGCGTCAAAACAAAAAATCACCGAGCCATCATCTAGCTCCATTTCTTCAGCATCGTTAACTTCAAAACCAAGCTTAAAGGCATCTACAGCGGCTTTTTCTAAACGATCAAAATTGGTCGCCGAAAAATGATGTTCAATCGTATATTCCGCATCAGGCTCTGAACCATCAGCAAGTAAGGCATCAACAATTTCGCGGTTTTCTGCAAATTGCTCTTTTAACTGACGCTCAACAGACATGGATTACTCCGTTAATAACATAAAAATTATTGTCAATTATACCCAAAGTTACACAAGTTGCGAACTTATCAACTCAGGTTACTTTTTAGCGGCTTGACTCAAAACTAGGGCTTCCTCGTTGAGTTCAGCAAGCCTTATCGACATGGTTTCATGTACTTTGGCACAAAAGGCTTTAACATCATTTTTTGTTAATCCTTCTGTCGGGATAGGCTCCATCATCTCAACAATCACCACACCATTATCCCAACGATTTAATTTTATTCTATTCTGGCAAGATGCTAACACAGGTACCACGGCGACTTGTGCAGCGATTGCAGTATGAAATGCCCCAACTTTAAACGGCAATAAACCACGACCACGTGAACGGGTTCCTTCAGGAAAAATCCACACAGACAATAACTTCGTTTTCATTTTTTCGACCGTTTTCGCCATAGTGTCAAACGCGCTATGACGATTTTTACGGTCAATTAATATATTGCCAGACAACCAATAAATCTGCCCAAACAGTGGCATCCAAGCCAAACTTTTTTTACCTAAACTTACCGTACCTTTAGGCACAGCCGAAGTGTGAGTAAACAAATCAAAATTATTTTGATGATTGGATAAATAAATACAAGGCTGTAGTTTTTCACTAACAGGTTTGCTCCTAGTGATCACTTTAATGCCAAGCACACGGGCAACAGAGGAGAAAATTTTGGCGATAACATGCACATTATCGCGATGCATTGGTCGTATAAGACAAAAAACAATTGCAAATACAAAGGCTAAAAATAATAGCACGGCGAGAATGATTGAACGGGCAACTAGCAGCACAGCATACTCCTGCAAAATAATTGGCGACAGTATAACGATGCAGGTCTAGGGACTCAAATATTTTGTTTACATATGTACGCTGAAATACCCTGCCCTGCTATACAGGGCAGAATAACACGATTTATGTGACAGCCATGCGACATTCAAAGGAGCGAAGAATATCGCAATGGCAAACGATGCAATATCAAGACGATGATTTACGCCACTGTAGTACGAAACTTAAGTAACAGCCTAAACACCAATGCGCTGATTGCTAGGGTAGCGACAATTGCGGCACCACTTGGTAGATCATAATTTGCAGACAATAATAAGCCTGCTGCATAACCCACAACACCAACCGCATAAGCCAAAGCCAGTTTATATTTACCCAAATATTTATTTAGCGCTAATGCCGGTAATATTAACGTGCTGAACACTAAATACACACCAACAAGCTCTACCGACAAGGTGATCACGATAGCAAATAAAAAGTAAAAACTGGCACCGTCGAGAATATTGGGTTTAATGGCAATTAACCCCAATATCGCAACAGACACAACGGCAGGCAGCACAAGCTGAGACCAACTTACCCACAAAATCTGCCCAGACATAAGCTGCTTTAACAACTCAGCTCCATGAGGGTCATTTGCCAGCAAAAGCATTGCCGCGACAGCGCTTAGTACATAAAAGCAGCCTATCATGGCTTCTAACTCATTGGTGAGTCGTTTAGCCATCCAGGCAATCACAGCTGCGCCAGCAAGCGCAAACAATGCCGGCATCCAGATGTGAGCAAAAGGCAGCTCTTCAACCCTATGGTCAATGTGAGAGACTATCGCCCCGAGTGCCGCCACTTGCGCTATCGCCAAATCGATAAAAATAATACCGCGCTTAAGCACTTGTCTGCCTAACAACACATGGGTTGATAACACCAGCAAACCGGCGGCTAGCGCAGGCAATAATATCGACAGAAGCTCAGCATTAAACATCGGCTTATTTCACCCCATTAAGCAGAGCAAATAAACTATCAAATAAGCTAAACAAATCTGTACTTTGCTCATTACCACCTACAGACATTGGCAACCTCACAACAGGAAGATTAGCGCGCTCACCGAGCCATTTTGCACCGCGATCATCTTGATAAGATGACACAATTACCGCCATCACATCACCCTGCTCTGCACGGGTCAAAAGGCTGGCCAAATGCCCGCTGGTTGGCGCCAGGCCAGGTTTAGGTTCAAGGTCGGCAACTTGCTCTATACCAGTCCAGTTAAATAAATAACGAAAACTCGAATGATAAGCGATGACCTTTTTACCCACCAAACCCTTAGCTTGCTCTTGCCACTGAGGGATTTTGGCCTGCCAGCGTTGGCTAAAATCAGCCAGTGATTGCTGATATTCGCCACTGTTTTGCGGGTCGAGTTCACTCATTTTAGCCGCAAGCGCTTGAGCAACGGTTAACATTCTATCTGGGTCTAGGTGTAAATGCGGGTTACCTTTGGCATGTACATCCCCCATAGAACGATCGACTTTTGTTAGCTTGTCTAACGTTTCAACGTGTTCAGATGCAAAAAACAGCCCTTTATCCGTTGACTTAACCTTAGGGTTAGATGCTTTCATTTGCAGCATAGGCAGCCAGCCGATTTCTAAATCGGCACCGGCACATACCACCAAATCGGCTTGGCGCATTTTAGCAATTAAGCTTGGACGTGCCTGCACTTGATGTGGGTCTTGCATTGCCGTTGTTGCTGAATACACATTTGCCGACGGCGCTAATGTTTTAGCTAGGGCGCCGTATTCTGCTTCACAGGCAAATACATTAAGCTCCGCTTTTGCTGTCGCGGTAAACAGCAGCGGCAACATGGCCGCTGCTAAAAGCAATTTAGAATTGATGCGCACCGTGAGCTCCTAAAGACATGACATATTGCAGAGTAACGATATTATCGTCTTCAAAACCATCAAAATTGGTCCCTTTTTGATGAGTATATTGTAAACGTACGCTTGAAAAATGACTGCTATGCCATGCAAGGCTAATGTCGGTCTCTTTTAATGTTTGAGCATCGAGATGATCTTCATGAATTTCATAAGTATCAATTTGTCCGTATCGCACGCCTGCTGACCAACTTGGAGAAAACTGATAAACACTACTTAAATACCAGCCTTCATGGTAATCACTATCACTGATTTCATGGTCATGATCTTCTTCATCAGCGGCATCATCAATGTGACCCGGTTCTTCGCCAAATATATCGGTCACTCTAAAGTATTCACCACTCACTGTGAGGTTTTGATACTTGTAGTTACCATTTGGAGCCCACTTGTAAACAAAGTCAGCTATAAAGGTGTTTTCACCAGTGTAAGACGCGCTATGGCTATGGTCATGTTCATCTTCTTCAACCTCTTCTTCATCTTCGTGCTCTTCAGCATAAGTTAAGCCATTTTCATTACGTAAGTAACTTAAACCTAGCTGCCACGAACTCTCGACACCAATATCGCCACCAATTTTAGTTAATGCGGTATAAACCCCAACATCGTCAAAATCGCGCTCACCATGTTCATCTGCTGCGCGTAAACTGTCACCAGCAAAAGCTTCTAGCCCCATAGTCCAGTAAAGATCAGTTGGCGCTACATAATTTAAGCGAATACCATCATCAAAATAATGGTTCCCTAAAAAGGCACGGTAAGCTGCAGGACGTTCAACAAAAGCATCAGTGTGTAAATGTTGGTTATTTAAATAACCAATATCAGATAAAAAACGACCGGCACGAACAGACAAACCACTCGGTAATGCTAGGGTTTGAATAAAAGCTTCTTCTAGGTTTAATTCTGTTTCGCCGTCGTGAGATTCCACAATGGTAGTGATTTTACCGTAGAACATCTCATCAATATTGGCACTTAATGCTAGCTCTGTTTCACCTAAACCAAAGCCTTCTGCACGTTCTGCCATTGGGCGTTCACCCGTTTGATAATACCCGTCTAATACGGCACTAATATTGGGGTTGGTTAAGCTAGAATCTTCAGCCAACACAGAATAAGAACTAACGGCACAGGCCAGTGCCAATAAAGAAACGCGAGTGTTTAACGCAGACATAATATCTCCAAAATACAACAAGTTGCCGTTATCCGGATTTCAGAAACCGGTAAATAACGGAAAAAATTAATGATAATGTTGGACTAACGAGATAAAGGAGGGGCGCGACTTTGGTAATAAGCTTGAAATGCGCTAACAAAACAAGGCAATAAAAATTGCTGACGTTCAAAGGTTTGCTGACTTGCAATAAACACAAGCTCGCTTGTAGGAATGGCTTTATTTAACTGATGCTGATGAAAACACAAGGTACAATGATTTTGCACCCCATCATCAAGATGACGGACTGAGTGCGCAGACGCAGCAATAGACAACACAATCAAAATGGCACTAAGCCAGATTGTGATAATTTGTCTAATGTGAATGCGAGAACTCAACAACACAACTCCGTCTGGTTTACTATCTGTAGCAATAGTGTAAAAGAGCTAAGCGCAAATGCAACAACTAGATTGTGACAAATCATGACATCTTGCTTAAACACTGGGCTTTTTTATAGTTAAAGACCCATTTTAAGATACACTTAAGCTGTGACTTTTAGCATGTATATCCAAACAATAAAGGAGCACATCATGGCACGATTTATTCGCGAAAACATTGGCATCATTTTAGTCATGGCTATTGTCGGCATTGTGGTATTGGGCGGGATTTATTATGTAGAATCATCCCTTGAAAGTCAGGTTATCGTGGTTGATTAATCAACTTAAGCCAGCAAGGTTATTCATTAGTGGAGTTAACACCATCATCTGGCGCTTCAACCATTTTTAAATGATCCATAATGTGCGATAAACACACCACAATCACCGCCAATATCATTAACGGAGTGGTGATATGTGCAACACCCTCAACAAAATAGGCCACTAGAGCGGCAGTCACACCACTATAAAATCCCACAATTTTAGTAACCGACAAGCCTTTATTGTGCCCAAGCCAGGCGGCACAATGTGGGCATTGAACTTCAACAGATAACCCTTTGCCGCGGCTATTAGTAACCTTAGCAATTGAAAAGTGTTTGTAGCAATGAGCGCATTGCAGTGCCATGTGATATTCCGTAAATCAATAATGGCGCAAGTTTAACAAATTCCCTTCAAAATAGCAGTGCTGCAGCATAGCTCCAACCATGATTTTCTACTATCATCATCGCAACTTAGCCTTATAGGACTCGCGAAGATGTTACGGACTTTACCCACTTTAATTGTATTCATGGCCTCACTGTTATTAACACCTTTAGTTATTGCGCAAGACACGGCCGTTGTTTCTCAACAAACAACCAGTACGGCAATCGATCCACAAACGCTTAATAAAATACAGTTGCTGCAACAGACCATCGAACACGACACTCAGTTGTTAGCTTCAGTCAAAGGCGAAATACGTACCATAACCGAATACCGAATTAAAAATAAATCATCAGAATTACGTGATGAAATAGGTAAATTGATCACTTCGGCTAACACAGAAACTCAATACCTAATCCCCTTAGTGCAGTCGCAATTGGTGTTTTTAAGCCAAGTAACCGATTATTTAGATGCCGATCTTATGTTGCTCAGTAGTCAATTAGGCGGTGTCGATGACAGCCCAGTCATCACAGCAATGTCTGAGCGTGAATTTGAACGAGATCATTACCTAAAGGCAACATTAATCACCTTAACATGGGCAGAAACTTTAAAAATCGATGTTTCCTCTCAAAAACAAACCTTTACCAAGTTAATGTTGCAACGAGCGGATCAATTTGACAGCTTAGTTAATTACACCCAAGACCAACTACAAAAGGCAGTGGCAGAGGCCGCTGCGGCTGGTGCTGATATCAGTACCGAACAAAAAGCAAAAGTACTTACTTTAAAAGAACGCTTAAATAAAAATAGCTCTAGCTTAGCGGTGTCAGCTTCAATACTTGAAAACTTAGGTCAAGATGTCTCACAAATTAAACAAACGTTATTTAGTGTGTCAGGAGATATCACTCAGGATGTATTAAATTTTAGTGTTGCGTCTAATTTACTCCAGGGCTGGGCCAAAGTGATCAAAGATCAAACCATCAATAACGGCCCAAGTCTGACCTTTAAAATATTGGTGTTTTTATTTATTGTGTTTCTCACCAGCTTAGTTGCCAAAATTGTTACTCAAATTATCGCCAAAACGGTACGTGCATCCAAATTACAATTTAGTCAATTATTACAAGACTTTTTCATCTCGCTATCCAGCAAAGTCGTTTACGCCTTAGGCTTGTTAATTGCTTTATCGCAACTAGGCTTCGAACTAGGCCCGTTATTAGCAGGCTTTGGTATTGCTGGCGTCATCATTGGTTTTGCATTACAAGACACGCTGTCTAACTTTGCCTCAGGAATGATGATTTTAATTTATCGCCCCTTTGACGTTGGCGACTTAATTAATGCCGCTGGAGTAACAGGCAGAGTTAGCCACATGAGTTTGGTATCAACTACAATAAAAACACTTGATAACCAACGTCTTATTGTCCCAAATAATAAGATTTGGGGCGACACGATTAATAATATAACCGCAGAGCAACAACGCCGTGTCGACATGACGTTTGGTATTAGCTACAGCGACAATATCGAGCATGCAGAAACCATTTTAAAAAGCATTGTTGAGCAGCACCCAAAAGTACATGCCCAACCTGAACCCATTGTAAAGCTTCATACTTTAGGCGAGTCATCAGTCGACTTTGTTGTTAGACCTTGGGTAAAACCAGATGATTATTGGGAAGTGTATTGGGACATTACTCGAGCAGTTAAAATGCGCTTTGATGCCGAAGGGATTAGCATTCCATTCCCACAGCGCGATGTGCACATATATCAAAAATAATCTCGCCACATTGGCCACAAAAAAAGCTCAAGTCACCGACTTGAGCTTTTTGTTACCAGTCAAAAACTATAGGTAAGTAACGCTGCCCTGCAAATGTGGCCTGCGGCCTTTCACATCACGCATCTCAAAACGCTTACCATTTTCAATACTTTCAAAAGCAAAAGTCACTTCAGATGGCATAAATACGGGCAATTTAAATTCAACATCAACTTGAAAAGGCTTATCGCCAATAAATTGCATCAACTGAGATAAGGCACGTGCTTTAGACCACATCCCATGAGCCAATACGCGCTCAAAACCAAAACGCTTCGACAATAATGGATGTAAATGAATAAGATTATAATCGCCTGACGCTTTTGCGTAACGTCGGCCTAAATCTTCGGTTAATTGCCATTGCTGCACATCACTCCATGCCATTTCAGACGCTTTAGGAGGACGCGCACGACGACCGGGAGCATCGATACGATACAAATAAGTCGATAAGGCTTGCCATACTAATTCATCTGCCACAAAAACCTTAGAAACCAAATCAAACTCAAGTCCTGAGTCTGTCTGACGACTACCAGAAAGCTCACATTGTACGGTTAAGGTTTCATTGACAAGCACAGGTCGATAAACACTAATACTGTTTTTTAGGTGGATCATCCCAAGCAACGGAAACGTCACCGCTTTATGAGTAAAAATAGTGGCATGCAATCGAAATGCCCACACATATAAATACGTTGGCGGTAATGTCACCCCGTCAAACTCAAAGCCACATACCTCAGCATATTGGCGAATTTTTTCTTGCGTCAACATCACATTTGGCGCCTGCACATACATCTTCGGCAGCGGTTGTTTATTCCAGCCAGGCTTACGCCCAAACAGAATTTTGCGATACAAAGATAATAGCGAAGGCATTGCTTTTAATTCGATAGCGTAGTCGTGACTCACAATCTAATACCCTATATAGGCAGCAAAATAAGCTGCAAAACAGTTAATCGAACATTATACCTTACACAGATATTGTTACTACACCGCTAATGGTTAATTGCGATTAATATTGACGGTGACGACACTCGATTAAACTCATTTACTGTGTTGATGACAATAAAACCATTGATGATTTATCTTACCTTTTTTAACCTACAATGAGACAATTATGCCACTCTCTTCCATAACGTGACGATACCGTGCAAGACAAAAACTTCGATAAACTTAGCCTTAAATTTGCGCAAAATATTTATGGCACAACCAAAGGCGAAATCCGTGCGGCGGTGTTATGGCGCGATCTTATTCCTGAACTCGCTAAACTGGGTAAGCCACGTTTACGGATTTTAGATGCCGGGGGGGGATTTGGTTTTTTAAGCCAAAAGCTAGCAGCTTTAGGTCATGACATTGTGCTGTGCGATATCTCAGAGCAAATGCTTACCCTGGCCAAACAACAAATAGCACTTTCAAAGACTCCTTTATCCATCGAATTGGTGCATAGCCCAATCCAGGCATTAACCGCTGCCGAACATGGGCAATTTGATGTCATCCTGTGTCACGCGGTTGCAGAGTGGCTAATCGATGCTAAAACGACACTTCATGGACTTCTCGACATGCTCAAACCAGAAGGCTTGTTTTCGTTAATGTTTTACAACAAAGAAGCATTGCGATTTCATAGCCTTGTTTCGGGCAACTTTGACTATGTAAAACGCGACTTCCAAGTAAAAAAGAAGGTAAGACTCACTCCTACACACCCTCTGTACATCGAGGATGTGCGACATTGGCTAACCCAGTGGCAATTTACCCTGGTGGCTCAATCTGGAGTCCGTGTGATTAACGATTATCTCAAAAAACAGTTACCCGCCGATTTCGACACTCAGCAACTGATTGAAATGGAATTGGCCTATTCGCAACGCGAACCGTATTTATCCCTTGGCCGTTATGTCCATTTTTTAGCGCAATCGCCGGCACAATCACAGGTTTGAAATGTGCTCAATCCACTAACATTGCAACACGGTGCATCGAGTAACGGTAGCACCTTGTTGCCTGAGTAAATCAGGAATAGCCTGCTGACCAACAATATGCCCAGCACCGACAACAATAAACAGGTTTTTATGCGTTTTAGCCTGCAACAACTCCATTATTTTGTGAGTCATTGAATGATTACGCTGCCACAACAATTTCGCTAGAAACTCGTCAGAGTCACCAGCTTGCGACTCCATAATCGAGGCCAAAGCTTTAGCGTCACCTTGACGCCAAGCGTGAATTAAATCGAGCATTTCAGCGTCACTTGCGTTAATGGCTTCGTCAAGCATTTGTAATTGCGTTGCCGTTGAAAAAGATGAAATCAATTCAAACTGAAACTGAATACTTTCAAGCTCAATCAAGTCTTTATCTTGTTTATTAGCGGTAAAATAAGCATCAACACCTTGTTCTGCACTGTAGCCAAGCTCGGCATAACGACTAACACTAATTTGCGTCGACTGTAACCAAGGGGCGTAAGGCGCTAACGCCTGACACATGGCTTGATGAGTCTGACAATACACCCGACGAGTTGCTTCTACATCCGGTGCGATGTCTGGCGATAGTGCACCGTATTGCTGCAACATTGCCCCCGTATCTCCCTGGCTAATATCAGCCTCCACGACCAACGCATCAGACTGTTTAAAAGCAGATTCAATATGCTGCGCTAAAGGATAGAAATTTGGTTGACCAATGTGAATCGACCCTAATAAATAAGCCTGCTGCTGTTGATACTCCACTTTATAAAATATTGGCGAATCTAACGCCGCAGCAGGGAGTGAGACCAAACCCAACATCGCAAACGCTATTGTGTAATAGCTTTGCAGTAATTGACGATAACCAACATTGATAGCAAAATTAAACCGACTTTTCCTTGTTGCCTGCATAGCAGCTCCTTATAATTGTTTTATTGTTTACCCATGCACCATGAGGCACTAATGCCGTATACCAACGTATTTCTACAGATAAAAGAAAACCTGCAAATAGCTTATAGACAAGCCATTGATTCTGATGAGCGTTTAGACGAATTACGCAAAGCTGGTCACGGTAAGTTTGTGGCGATCTTTACTGAAGATCAAGGTTTTACTGAAAGCAGCAACCGTTTTTTGCCTTACGTACAAGAACTGGTTGCCGAATTTGATATCATGCAAAACAGTACTCACGTTGCCCCTGAAACACTCGAAAAATTTGTTAAAAAGCTGGCTACCCTGCTACAAACGTTACAAGTGTTTAAGCTCTCAAAATAAAGGCCAACAAGCATCATAACCGCTGAAGTACTCATCACTCATTGCGTTTATGATGTCATCGTTGGCGCTGTTCCCCTCACGGAGGGGAACACTTATCACATTTCACGTATTGCCGATCGATCCCACCGTAACTGAAATCTTTTTGTCATAATTTCGCCATAATATTGCCTGCCTCAGTAATACTATCGTGCACAAAGCTGCACGAAATTCAACATTGGCAATGCTAAGAGGCCTTAATCATGATCGCACCACACCTTGCCAACGCGCTTGAAGACATTATTGAACAACAGTCGATCGAGGCAGTATTTCAACCCATCTTTAATGTATCAACCAACCAACTTCATGGCTTTGAAGCACTCAGTCGCGGACCAAAAGACACTGAATTACATTCGCCTTTTGCATTATTTTCAACCGCAGAAAAGCAAGGGAAACTAAGTGAACTTGAAACCTTATGCCGCAATATTTCAATACATGCGTTTGATGCGAGACAACTTAACGGTAAATTATTCATTAATATTTCACCTAAGGCATTATTAGACCCAAACCATCCTAAAGGCATCACATTACAGTTAATCAAACAGCTCGGCATAGCCCCTAACAATGTAGTGATTGAACTGTCTGAGCAATATCCCGCAGACGACATTGATTTACTCAAATCATGCTTAAATCATTATCGTAATCAAGGTTTTTTAACTGCGATTGACGATCTTGGCGCTGGTTATTCTGGACTGCGTTTATGGTCCGAACTCGCACCTGATTATGTCAAAATTGATCGTCACTTTATTCATCAAATCGACACAACAGCTGTAAAGCAAGAGTTTGTACGCTCCATTGTCGAACTTTGTCAAAATCTAACATGTAAAGTGATTGCCGAAGGCATAGAAACCAATGAAGAACTCACAACCTTAAAACAATTAGGTGTGACCTATGGTCAAGGCTACTTTTTAGGCAAACCTGCTATTCAGCCTCAACAGCACTTTACCCATGACCAACCCAGTGTGATTTATCAGCCACATACGCGATACTGCGACACAGCAGAAAGTTTATGCATAAATGCAGTAACCGCTTCATCAAATACTCGGCTAAAAAAGCTCAGCTTACAATTTTCAGAGCAACCCGCATTGCAGGCCATTGTAATTGTTGATAACGACCTTGTGCTAGGCCTTGTCAATCGCAGTGCATTATTAGAATTATTTAGCACCCCATATGGCCGCTCACTTCACGAAAATCACCCAGCTCATATCGTCATGGATACTGAAGTACTACAAATAGAAGCTAATGAGCCATTAATCAATGTCAGCCAATTACTGACGTCAGATAGCGTTAACAACGTCGCACAACAATTTATTATTTTGCGTCACCAAAAACTTATCGGCATAGGTCACACAAAAGACTTGTTACAGCGGATAACAGAACACAGAATAAAGATGGCACGGCATGCAAACCCACTCACAAACTTGCCTGGTAACGTCCCCATACAGGAAGAACTTAAACGCCTAAAACTGCAAAATAAATCGTATTATTTAGCCTATTTAGACTTAAGCCACTTTAAACCCTATAACGATGTTTATGGATTTTTTCGTGGAGATGAAGTCATTCAATTATTGGCCCAATTATTACTTCCACATCAAAGCGATCAATGCTTTGTAGGCCATATTGGTGGCGATGATTTTGTAATGATAAGCATGCAAGATGATACGTTATTAACATGCCAAAGTATTATTGAACAATTTGAACAACATAAAATAAGTTTTTACCAGCACACTCATTGGCAGGCTCAATCCATGTCAGCTCATGACCGTCAAGGTCTTCCTTTTCAATATCCTTTGGTGTCATTATCTATTGGGGTGTTACCGCCCCAAATTACTCAGCATGCTACCGAGCATGAAATATCAACGCTAAGTGCCCAAGCTAAAAAACTTGCCAAAAGCGCTAGCAATGGGCTTTATCTATATGAGTAAAAGGCAAGGTTTATCAAAAGTAACCATTGCCTATAAAAAGTAACCATTGGTTATAATTTAGGTTCAACGCTCTTTTTCAACCAATCGTTAAACAAGGTCGTTTCATATTGGAATGGTCTGTCGTTTAAACGGTGCGAGTTATACATAAAGCTCATGTCGGTAATCTTCTCATCACCAGCAAGGATCACCTTATCGCCTTCATTAACGGTGTAACTAAACGTCGCTCTTGGTGGGTATAAATCCTTTACAATACGTAAATCGCCAGGCGTGGCACCAAAGGTTGGTCGCATATCACCGGCTAAATCTAGGTTCGTCACTTGCATATGCAAGGTTTGCCCAGGCTTAAGTGATTTTTCAGCCTGTTTGTTAATGTTTTTAGTAAGGGTGTCAAATAGGCGAGTCTCAAAACGAGATTGACGTTCGGTTGACGTTTTTATATCACGAAAATCCTTTGGACTTTGCCATTCAATTTTTACTACGCCAGCTTCAGTTATAGGATTAGGCTCAACGGCATCTTCAGCCATTGCGACTGGAGCCACAAATACAGACGCTAAAAGTAAATATTTTATATTCATAATTAATCTCCAATATGCCAACACGTTATCCCTATCAATGCCAATGCCGTAAATAGTGCAGTTGAAAAGCGATAGAATAACCTTGATATATCCACTTTAACGCCAACAAGCTGAACCAAGCCTTAACAGAATGGAGATTAAATGTGACACTTAAAATGGAAATCGAGCGCTCAATAAAGGATAGGTTTGGCGCATTATTTTAGGCTTAGTACTGAATTTTTTACCCACAGGCGTGTGTTGTCCTGACGGCACAAAAGGCAACTCTTGCCCTGTTCTGTCCTCATATATTTGCCCTGCGATAAGATCATAATCTTCCACAAAAGGATAGGCGTAATCGTCAACAAGAGGCCATTGGTCTAGTTCGCCCAAAATGTCAGGATTGGCTACTATTTTATCGTACCATTGCGGCCCTAAAGACAATAAAAAACATCTAAATTCAGTAAAAGCATAGTCGCTATCGCACCCAGCAATAATGTAAGCCGCCCCCCAGATTGACCACAAATAACTGCGACGCAATTGTTGACCAAACACTTTATCAAATGCTTTAAGCGACTCATCATCTAACACTTGTAACTTATCACGCAATTGTTGCGCAATTTCATCAGAAGATTGGTCAGGTTGTACACGTGTCACCAAGGCCCAAAAATCAGTTTCTGTCATCAAAATATACCCACATAGCGTGTTTGTGCGATATTCTACCTCAAAATTTCTCGCCAGATGACCAATATGAATCAGATAGTTCAATCCAACATGCCATTGAGAGTAAAAATACTCGTGGGATTGTATGCAATACTCACGCTTGTCGCTTTTTGGCGTATGACCACATTTTATGCTTTTGATTTGCTCACATTAGGTGTACTGCCGCTGTTGTTTGGCATCTTAACTCGAGCTAAATGGACTAAAGTCGTGCTGTTTTGCTACGCAGCCATACAAACTCTTGGGCTTGCCGCAATGACCACGACAGCGATTATTGCTTATCAAATAACGCCAAATGACGTAAACCTAGCATTTCAAGGTTACAATGTTCCGCTAATCCCGCTGTGGGTTCTGCTCGCCTCGCTGATAGGTTTTCAATGGTGGGTTGGATTATCAAAAACCACCCACGTTTATTTAGCGTCAAAACCATCTTAAGTGGCTTAACGGTGGATTATAATCAATGAATACCTTTAGCCCACATGTCCAACACAATAAAAACAACAACACAAAAATGGAACATTAATTATGGTAAGTTTATCTCCAAGCGAGCTGTCCATCTTATTAGTTGAACCCTCTGAAACACAAAGAAAAATTATTATTAACCGCTTACACCAAGAAAAAGTCACCAGCATACAAACGGCGGCCACGATAACCCAAGCTAAAGAGATCATTCAACGCCATAAACCTGATTTGATTGCCAGCGCTCTACACTTTGTTGACGGTGAATCTACAGAGTTATTGCAATACATAAAAAACACTCCAGAGTTAAGCGATATTCAATTTATGTTGGTCTCGAGCGAATGTCGCCGTGAGCAATTAGAAATATTTAGACAGTCTGGTGTTGTGGCGATTTTGCCAAAGCCATTTAACGCTGAGAATTTAGCCACAGCGCTCAATTCTACCGTAGACTTATTGAGTAATGATGAGCTCGATTTAAGCCATTTTGATGTACACAACATTCGAGTATTAGTGGTCGATGACAGCCGAATGGCTCGCAATGTTATTAAGCGTACTATTGGTAACTTAGGCATGCAGGATATCACTGAAGCCGTTGATGGTGAGCAAGCGATTAGCTTGATGAAAAACAACATGTACGACCTAGTTATCACCGACTACAACATGCCCTCGATAGATGGATTAGCCCTTACGCAATACATTCGTAACGAAAGCCAACAGTCTCATATCCCTATTCTCATGGTGTCATCTGAAGCAAACGACACTCACCTAAGTAATGTATTTAGCGCGGGCGTGAATGCATTATGTGACAAACCCTTTGAGCCGCAATTAGTTAAGAAAATTCTCTACCAATTACTCGAAGAGTAAATGACTTCGCAAATATGACGAATGATTTTGGCTTATTTTGCCCTAAAACCATTACAGATACTGAATTTATAAGATAAAGTGCTTTTAAACCTGCATGGCTTGTGGCATGTTAATGAGGTTTTAAAAAACACTTCTATGGAAAGCAGAGAATACCAATATGAACAAAAGTGAATTAATTGCAAAAATCGCAGAAAATGCAGAACTGACTAAAGCTGAAGCTGGCCGCGCACTAAAATCTTTCGAAGAAGCGGTAACTGAAGCCATGAAAAATGGTGATAAAATTTCTATCGTTGGTTTTGGTTCATTTGAAACCACCCAACGTGCTGCTCGTACTGGCCGTAACCCACAAACTGGCAAAGAAATTCAAATCGCAGCAGCGACAGTGCCTAAGTTTAAAGCGGGTAAAACATTAAAAGACAGCGTGAATTAATCTCGCTTATTCTTTTAAACGAAAACCTCCTTGTGGAGGTTTTTTTATGCATAAAATTTAACAAATACCAACAATTCATACCGTTTATAGCTTTATGTAAAATCATTATCAAAGATCCCTCATTGCACAAAAAAAGTGCAACACTGCATCATTAAGCCGCAACCGCTTTGCTGCAAAATGTAGCAAAGCACATTAAATCACTGATAAATAAAGACTAAAAAAAGTGGCACGCGATTAGCTAACTAGTGTTTAGACAAACCGACATTGAGTATGTTTAAACCATAAATAAATGACTCAGTGACAATAAAACATTAAGGGATGAAGATGAAAAAATCACTATATCAAGCAATTGCGTTATCAACAGGTTTACTATTGAGCGGCAGTGCCCTTGCTGAAGTCACTGGCAACATTGGCGCGACATCTAACTACTTATGGCGCGGCACCACGCAAACCAGCAATGAGGCAGCGATTCAAGGTGGTCTTGATTACGCACATGACTCTGGTTTTTATGCTGGAACTTGGGCATCTAACGTCGATTTTGGTGACGAAACCAGCTACGAATTAGATTTTTATGGTGGTTATGGTGGCAACTTCACAGAAGATTTAACTTACGATGTAAGTTACCTTTACTATGCTTACCCAGATGCGGGCGCGAGTATTGATTTTGGTGAAATCGCCATAGTATTAGGCTGGAAATGGTTAGACGTAGGCTACTCTCAAGTGGTTAATGCTGATTCTGATGTGTCTGGCGCATCAGACGAAAAAGATTGGAGCTACTTACAAGCTAACGCAAGCTTCCCTTTAACTGAAAAACTGAGCTTATCGTTCCACTACGGTTACTCACAAGGTGATGTTGTTGAAGACTTATTTGGTGACACCTACACGGATTACAATGTGACATTAAGCGCAGAAACAGATATTGGCACAATATCGTTTATGGCGTCAGATACTGACCTACCAGACAGCGATGCTAAAATTGTTTTAGGCTACTCATACGGCTTTACGCTGTAAGCTATCTTACTGTTTTAAAATAAAAAAATGCCATTGTTAACCGCAATGGCATTTTTATTTAAGCGATTATCATCACACATTTTTAGCAAGAATAAAAAATAATGCTAAGCTCAAAATGAAAGGTAAAAAAAGCTGCCCACAACAGTCAAAATAATTTACTTTTCTATTGGTATGTTTTTAGTTAGAAAGTGCTCATTGAATTTGTTTCGTTTTACCATTCAACTTGAGGGTTTCGTTATGGCTAATCTTACAGATCGAGTGCCAGATGACACAGAAATTGACGCGATGACTTCACCTAGAAACTCAAAATCGGCAGAGTCATTACAACATAAACGTCAAATCAAACGCAGGTTAGAGGACTTTCTCGAACAGGCGCAATTACGCAAAGCAATTGGCGATGACGACTTTTTCTAGTCATAAAAGGGATAATAAATTTATCCCTTTTTAATTTAATGCCACAACGCATTAACCTAACAACTCACGCATCAAGCTAACAGACACATGCTATTTAGTGCTTTTAGCGAATTGCGATTTTGATATCAGGCAATATTTTTAGCTGTTTTGCTACCCTGTCTGTTGGCTTGTGTTTGGGTAAGCAGTAACTCCGCTTTTGCGCCTAAATACACATAAATCCCCAAGCCAACTAACAAGCCAACAACCGCTAACATCATCAAAATTGCAGGTTCAATATATTGTTTTTCACCCAGTGACGCTTTAAACATAGTAAGCAGTGCCTCAATCGAAATCGCAATCAAAATTGTCGAAATAAATCGCGTGATCGTTCTGCGAGTCGAGCTATGCCTAAAAATATCTTTATGCATTAGCACTTCTTCTTCCAAAATGGTCTTACCCAAATCAAAAATAGCCAGTGCCAGGGTTAAAAAAATAATAATACCAAAGGGCTGCAAAGGGTCGTACCGAGCAGACGCCTGACTAAAAAGCGCATAAATATCTAACGTCACTGTCCACATTAATACTGTCACCAATACAAATAAACACAGCACGATTGCGGCATAAATACTTTTGAAAAACGGCGACATTTTACGCCGAGCACTGTCGCCCATCATAAACTCGATTAAACGGGTTAAATTGACATCAATCACTACAATACCAGCCTCACCACTTGATGATGTTAAAATTTGCGAGGCCGACAAACATAATCCACCGCCAGCATTAGACAAATAAGGGCGTGTAATATGAGCGGTGTTCGCCTCTGAAAGCTGGGTAAAATAAGGACGTTGACTCCTATCGGCTTGTTTTCCGTTATTCAGTAGCTTAATTTGTTGGTTTACCACACTAATATTAGGACTAACCTGTATTCCTTTTTCATCAAGTAAATAAATTAACTCCACAAAAGGATAACTGACTGCCATATCTTCAAACACTTTTGCAGATACGGGTTTATCGAATAAATTCACATCTCCCACACCGACCAAAATCGACTCAAGAAGCTCGTGTACCAGGTTTTCATATTCATGGTAGCGTTCAATAACGCTTAAATAACTCATTGCAGCCATATGCTTTCCTTTTTATCAACACGACAATCAAACAAAGCAGTTTTAGCGCCAAAAAGTATTAATTAATATTTACAGTTACTTAAGTAAAACATACAGCGATATTCTGCGACCTAAAAATTCAGATTGCACCAAACTAGGGCTAGGTTGCTTGCGTTTTTTTCATTGCAGTTTTGTGAACAACATCTGCTAATATAAGTAAAATATCAGGTATATAGATTAGGAAAAGACAATGTCTGAGTCTTTATTGCGTTATCAGCAAGATATTCGTCGTTTTTCTGATGAATTAATTCGTATCCAAGCACCGATTAAAATTTTAGATTCGATTAAATGGCCAAAACAAATTGAAGATGACTTCTTAGCAAAACAGACTAAAGAACTACCTAAAGTCAGCAATGATTTCTATCAATCGATTCCACTGTCATTTAATGCCGATCAAACACAAAGTGATTTACAAGGCCTAAAAAGTGCCATTGAAAAAGGCCTGGGTAAGCGCGATAAATTAGGCAAAATTTTGTTGGCTAATATTGACCAATACCGAATCGTAATTGATATGCTGCACAATCGTGGCAACCCTACCTTTGGTAAACTCAGCCAAGAACTCTATGGCAGTGCAAGTCATAAATTGCATGGTGATCGACATACACTAAGGCAGCTTGGCGACAGATTAAGCCATATATTTTCATTACCCGCAGCTCGCCATATGAGCCAGCGTCACCCCAAAATTGTTACAGCTCCCGAAGCTGTAGAAGTGCTCAGCGAGCGCTTAGTGAAGTATTTTCATAACGATGAAATCCACGTTAAATTGAGTGATGGTATAGCCTCAGATGCTGCGGTGGGTGGCGATACCGTTAAACTCAATACCCGCGCCATGTTTAGCGAGTCAGATCTTAATGTCTATGAAGTCCACGAGGGATGGGTTCATGTGGGCACCACGCTAAACGGCCGTGCTCAGCCACATGCTACCTGGCTTAGTGTCGGATCGCCCCGAGTCACCGCGTCACAAGAAGGCTTGGCCGTGTTGATGGAAATGCTCACGTTAAGCTCAAACCCTGGGCGAGCGCGGCGAATTAGCGACCGCGTTTCAGCGGTTGATATGGCAGAGCAAGGGGCCGATTTTATTGAAGTCTACCGCTATTTTAGAAACCTTAACTTAAGCTCAAAAGACAGTTATCGTGTTACTCAACGTGTGTTTCGCGGCGGTATGGTCGGTGGCGGCAGCTTTTTTACTAAAGATATTTCCTATGTGCGAGGCTACGTTGAAAACATTAACTTTATCCGCAGCGCAATAAGCACAGGCCTGCCAGAACTTATCCCAATGCTATTTTTAGGCAAGCTCGCCATTGAAGATATTCCGGTACTGTATCAGGCATTCCAAGAAGGCATCATCGCCAAACCGAAATATTTACCGCCAATGTTTGAAGATATTAGCGGGTTGTACGCCTGGTTTGGTTTTGCTTCAGGCATTGGCAACATCGATCTTAAAGGGGTGCAACGACACTTTGCACGTCAGTTTAAAAATGTGGCCCCTACAACGACGGTCGATTTATTCGAAGACTCTGAATTTGATAACAACTTCGAATAAGTAGTATTGGCTAAGTGTGCTGTACATCACACTTAGCCTGCTCATCAAACGTATAATGTAATCATATCCTTGTATGAGGTCGCTATGAAACATCTGCTATTTGTTGGGTTAATTTTTAGCTTAGCGCTCATCAAGGGTTGCACACCAATTGAGCCCGATGAAGCGCTTGGTACATTAGAACGCGACCGAGTGCTATTGCGTGCAACAGCGGCAGAAATCATCACCGCCCAGCCGATCAAAAAAGGCATGCAGATCAGCACAGGTGATTTATTAGTTCAATTTGATACACACAAACAAGCCGCACGTTTAGCTGTTATGCAAGCCGAGGTAGTAAAAGCACAGGCCTATTTATTAAAGCTTACCAATGGTGAACGCCCAGAAGATATTGCCAGTGCTAACTCTGCCCTAAAAAGTGCCAATGCAGCCAAAATAGAAGCGCAAAAGTCATATCAACGCACAGCCAGTTTATTAACGAAGCGTTTAGTGAGTGAAGCCGAACGCGACCGCGCATTAGCCCTTCGAGACAAAGCCAATGCCGAATACGATGCCGCAAACGATCGATTAACCATTTTAATTAAAGGCGTTCGCCAAGAAGATATATTTCAAGCCCAGGCAGCATTAGATGCCGCGAACGCCAATTTACGTTATGAGCAACAGGTATACAGCGACTTGAGTATCCGCGCAACGCGCAACGGGGTCCTAGACAACCTACCTTACAATGTCGGCGAGCGCGTCCCGCTCAGTGCGGTAGTTGCGGTAATTCAGGCAGACAGCGCCCCGTATGCCAGAGTGTACATTCCTGAGCCTTACGCCGCTAAACTTCAAATCGGTCAAGCCTTGCCAGTAAAAATTGACGGATTCGATAAGCCATTTGCCGGTAAATTGCGTTGGATGAGTACAGAACCTGCATTTACACCTTATTACGCCCTCAATCAAAGCGACCGTTCACGACTAGCTTTTTTAGCCGAAATAAATTTAGATGACTCAGCACGCGATCTTCCGACTGGTATTCCTGCTCAAGTAATTTTACCGGCACCAAAATGAATCACACAACAGACCCGCAATGGGTAATTAAGGCTGATAATCTTACCAAGCGATTTGGCGACTTTATTGCGGTTGAGTCTTTAAATCTGTACGTCCCTAAGGGCCATATATATGGATTTTTAGGCCCTAACGGCTGTGGCAAATCCACCACCATTAGAATGCTAACAGGCCTATTAACGCCAAGTGAAGGCAACATCAATGTAATGGGATTAGCCATTCCTAAGCAAGCCGAAGCGTTGCGCCATAAGATAGGCTATATGACGCAAAAATTTTCGCTTTATGACGATCTCACCGTCAAAGAAAACCTGCAATTTATTGGCCGAATTTACGGCATAGACGCCCAAGAATGTAAAAAGCGCATTGATCAACTGCAAAGCACTTATAAGCTCAACCAATACCAACATCAACTTGCTGGCACCCTAAGTGGCGGCCAGCGGCAACGGCTTGCACTGGCCTGTGCCTGTTTAAACCAGCCCAAATTATTGTTTTTAGATGAGCCCACATCCGCGGTCGATCCACAAAATCGACGTGATTTTTGGGAGCAATTATTCGACTTGTCTGAACAAGGCACCAGTATTTTGGTCACCACTCACTATATGGATGAAGCCGAGCGCTGCCATAAAATAGCCATTATGGAAAAAGGAACAATTAAAGCTGACGACACACCAAAAACGTTAATGGACAATATCAATGCTCACGTAGTAGAAATTACCACAACGGATTTAAGGCAATTAAAACAAGCATTAAGCACGTTGGCAGAAATACAGTCAGCAGCACAATTAGGCCATCGGCTTAGAGTATTAGTCAGTAAGCACATTAACGACCCTATCTGTTGGGTAATGCATCAATGCCAACTGCACCATCGCCCGCTTCAGCAGCAAGACATCCGCCTAGTCACGGCAAACTTAGAAGACGTGTTTGTCAGTCATACCGGACAAAACCCCAACCTACACAAACAGGAGGGTTAATTGCATGCTACACACCATACGCAATAGTTATATGCGGATGCTTGCCATCACAACCAAAGAAATTAAACAGCTGAGTCGTGACCGCATCACCTTTGCAATGGTCATTATGATCCCGCTGATCCAATTATTGCTATTTGGTTATGCTATTAATACTGATGTGCGAGCAATCCCCGTTGCTATTGTTGATCAAAGTGACTCGGCTGCAGGAAGGTGGATAGTAGAAGCCATTAAAGTCACTCAAGTTGTCGATATCAAAAACCACTTCACGACAGCAGAACAAGCCCAGGCAGCCATTCGGCGCGGTGACATAAAAGCCGCGTTAATTTTACCCCCCACCTTAACGGCCAAAATGGCCAACAATGAACCCATTGGTCAATGGATTGTCGATGGGTCGGACACCATGATAGCCGGTGCGATTAAACAGCTCAAAAACATGTCACTCAATGATATTATGCCCAGCATAAGTAGCACTCAATCTCGGTTTGAAGTCAGCCTGTTTTATAATCCTGAACAACGCTCTGCGGTCAATATTGTACCTGGATTGATTGCCGTGATCCTGACCATGACCATGGTGCTATTTACATCATCCGCCATTGTGCGTGAAAGAGAGCGCGGCAATTTAGAATTGCTGATCACCACCCCAATTAAACCGCTTGAACTGATGATAGGTAAAATTCTACCGTATATTGTTATTGGCCTAGTACAAATGACCATTATTTTAGGGCTAGGTAACCTTATTTTTGCAGTGCCCATCAACGGTGCCATCTGCCATTTATTGCTCGGCACATTATTATTTATCACCGCGAGTCTCACACTAGGTTTAATCATTTCAACCATTGCCAAAACTCAGCTTCAAGCCATGCAAATGACCATTTTTATCCTACTGCCCACAATATTACTGTCTGGATTTATCACCCCATTAGAAGCCATGCCAACCGCAGCACAGTGGATAGCAGAAATATTACCCGGCACCCATTTTATGCGGGTCATCAGGGCAATCGTGTTGAAAGGCGCGACCTTAATGGACCTTATTGACGATATTATCTGGCTCGTTGGGTTTACCTTGATAGGGCTAGGGGTGGCTGCAAAACGCTTTAATAAACGATTAGATTAACCTCCTAATACGCTGATGTTTAGGAGGTTAGCAAAGTAAAGCTGATGTTGACGGGGGGGTAATTAAAAATCTCTATTAACAGAATAAGCTTCGCCGTTACATTCTATATAAACGTTACAAGACAAATCTGCAAGCCGGCCACATTGCTTCACCACAATACCATTACCGCCACGCTGCAAAACCTGTAATTTGAGTGTTTTTACCATCGATGACAGACTGGGTAAATAATCTAACTTAGCCGGATCTAGTGAGTTTTCACAATATGATGTTGTCACATCACCTATAAATTGAGCTCTCAATCTCGACAATTCTTCTAAAGTATATGTGTCCACTTTACCCACTTTGACACTATCCAATGCAACCTCGCCGGCATTGGTTTTAATAGACAAATTAGCGCAACCAGATACAAGTAAAATCGCTAACACAGATGTACCCAATGCGGTAAAAAAAACTTTATTCATATTAAATCCTTTTAAAAAAAAGCATGCTCATCACCATAATGAACATGCTTAACACTGAGTATTTATCGGGGATCTGTTACCCTTTTAAGATGCATTTCATCTCTAAAAGTTCAACAGCCCATAATTACCAACACATTAGCTTTGCGCTTTTAAGGCACGCTGCTTAATAAAATACTCTCTTGTTAAACTAAACACTATCGGGCTGAGCAATACTAATGCAATTAAGTTAGGGATCGCCATCATGGCATTTAATGTGTCGGCTAATAACCAGATAAACTCTAACGAACTCACCGCACCTAATGGTACAACTAAGGTCCAAATTAAACGAAATGGCTTAACGGCTTTCTCACCTAATAGGTACTGAACGCACTTTTCGCTATAAAAGCTCCACCCTAAAATCGTAGTAAATGCAAAAATAGCTAAAGCAATTGCCACAATATAATTTCCCATAGGCAATGCATGCGAAAATGCATACGAGGTTAATGCCGCACCATTTTCACCCGAGGTCCACGCACCGGACACAATAATGGCCAAACCGGTAATAGAACACACAATAATGGTATCAATAAATGTACCTAGCATGGCCACTAACCCCTGCTTAACAGGATTGTTGGTTTGTGCTGCCGCATGAGCAATAGGCGCACTACCCAAACCGGCTTCATTTGAAAACACACCACGTGCAACACCAAAACGAATTGCAGCCCACACTGCTGCGCCAGCAAAGCCACCTTGAGCAGCAACCGGGTTAAAGGCACTTTCAACAATTAACATAAAGGCTGCTGGCACCTGGTCGGCATACACCACTAACACAGCAAGCCCTGCTGTGATATAAAACACTGTCATTAAGGGGACTAATTTACCCGCAACCTCAGCAATACGTCTAATGCCGCCCATAAGCACAGCACCCACAAGTAGCATAAGCACCACACCAGTTACCCAGCTTGGCACATTAAAATTGCTGCTTAACGCATCGGCTACAGAGTTAGCCTGTACCGTGTTACCAATACCAAAGCCGGCAATAGATCCAAAAATAGCAAATGCAGTACCGAGCCATGCCCACTTACTGCCTAACCCATTTTTAATGTAATACATCGGGCCGCCAACATGATTGCCGTTAGCATCTGTTTCACGAAACTTGACCGCCAATACGGCCTCAGAAAACTTGGTCGCCATGCCCACAAGAGCAGTACACCACATCCAAAATAATGCCCCGGGGCCACCTATAAAAATTGCCGTTGCAACTCCGGCAATATTACCTGTACCAATGGTTGCAGATAACGAGGTCATCAATGCATTAAACGGGCTCACATCGCCTTTTTCACTGTCGTCGGTCACCTGACGGCCAGACCACAATAATTTAAAGCCTCTGCCTAACTTTAAAATCGGCATCAACTTAAGCCCAATAGACAGGAATAACCCTACCCCTAAAATCATCACCAGCATGGGGACACCCCAAACAATGCTGTTGACCGTGCTGATAATACTTGTGATTGCTTCCATGAAAAACCTCATACAGAGTAATGATTTATGCCCAAAGGTATTGTTATTAGTATTATTGTTTTATTCGTTATTTTTATGATGATTTCAGCGGCCCAACCCCGCCACCATAATGCAATCTTTTAGGTTACCCCGATTACGTCGACCAAGGCAACCTAAGACAATAAGTTATGAAACATCTTCAACTAGCAATAGGTTACGGTTTTTCCAACACCACTTTTAACGTATCTAACCCTTGCTGCAAATCAGCACCAATCATGGCTTCAAAGTCGACAAATAAAAACATCAAGTTCATGGGGTAATCCATATGACCACTAAACCCCCAATCCACTTTGGTTTGCTGAGCATTCAGCTCTTCGGTCGTCATGTATGCGGGCTCTGTTGCTTCAAATGGCGAAATAAAGCGTAATTCAAAGTCGATTCGCTTACCTTCATCAATGGCAATAATCTCTTGCTCCCCAACCCCAACATCGGGGTTTTCACTTGCCCAAGCAGACACAAAACCGACCGTGGCATCTGTGCCTCGATAGGTTTTAACCATTTCGGGGTCCATTTGTGCCCATTTACTAAAGTTATCTTGGTTTTTAAGATGCTTCACATAGTCAAAAACCTCAGCGACAGGCTTGTCTATGGTGACGGTGCGGATTACGGAGTAATTAGTTTTGATAAACAACGCGGCGATAAAAGGGATGGCGATAACAACAGCAAGCCCTAGGAGAATTTTTTTTAACATTATTATTATCCTCAAATTATTGAGGTTTTAGTATACCTAGCAAGCAGTTGTAAACAACAAAAAATTAACAATTGAACGCATACGGGGAAAGACGCATTGATTAAGGAATAAAAATGTCTACCGCAGACGATTGAGCCACCGAGCATTGCGCTATGTCTGCTAAACAGGCAGCACAGACGCACTGTTCAGAACCAATCACCTTATCAGGGTGCGCCTCAACATACTGTTTAACCAACTCAACGGCATGATAAGCAGTGTCAACGCACCAACAACGTGAAATATCTTGTCCCGACGCCATTGCACAGGCATTTCGTTGCTGGCAAATCGGGCAAAGGCTTGCAAGCTCGGTCATACATTACCCCCAATAAGACTGCGCTTTAAAGCATACACCAAAAATAAAAAAGCCTTCTGTAACCATGCTACAAAAGGCATTAAACATAAACACTATTGCTCATTAAATTACTTTGGACGAACACCTAGCGTATGGCAAATCGCATAGGTTAATTCTGCACGGTTAAGGGTATAAAAATGAAAATCCTTAACACCTTCACGAGCTAACACTTTAACCATATCAATTGCTACGTTAGCACCCACTAATTGGCGAGTACCAGGATCATCATCTAGGCCGTCGAATTGACGATGTAGCCAATTTGGAATAGCCACATTGGTCATATCAGCAAAACGTTTGGTTTGTTTAAAGTTGGTCACAGGCAAGATACCCGGGATAATTTCAACATCGATGCCCGCTGTTACGCAGCGGTCACGAAAACGCAAATAAGATTCAACATCATAAAAAAACTGGGTGATCGCACGGTTAGCACCCGCATCAATTTTTTTCTTTAAATTAATCAGATCAGCTTGAGCATTACGAGCATCGGGATGCACTTCTGGATAGGCTGCTACAGAAATATCAAAATCGGCAACAGAACGAAGTAAGCGCACTAAATCATTAGCAAAACGTGTAGGCTTAGGGCTGCCCTCTGGTAAATCGCCACGCAAAGCAACAATGTCTCTAATACCAGAATTCCAATAGTGCTTAGCAAGCTCAATCAGTTCTTCATCGCTTGCATCAACTAGAGTTAAATGCGGCGCTGCAAGTAAGTTTGTTTCTTTTTGAATCCGCTCAATAACACCATGAGTACGGTCTCTTACACCAGAGTTCGCACCATAAGTCACTGAAACGAACTTAGGGTTTAATGGCTCTAAACGACGAATAGAATTCCATAAAATATCTTCCATTTCTGGTGTTGAAGGAGGAAAAAACTCAAATGACACATTAATATCATTTAGCTCAGACAAGCTCTGATTTAACGACTGGGCATGTTGCGCGTGATGAAAAGCCATTATGTATTCCTTCAACTTCTAATATAAAAACTTGGAGTCTATACCAAGCAGCTTAAATGATATCGCCAACTTATCATTTAGCCGTTTGGACGTCTATATGTCCATATACTAGTTTAACTGCATACTAAGTCAAGCTAAAAAAACCACCAATGAAAAGATTTAACTTTCCTTGTCGTAAAAATTCAACTATCACTAGCCTCGAAAAACAAAAAAACGACCTTGAGGTCGCTTTTTATCTTATTAACGCTATTTGATTGACTGCAAACTTACAGATTTAAAATCAATATATTAAATGATTTTAATTGTTTATTCGTAGTCTGAGGCGTAAGTCTCTTCATAGGTATGAGAGTAAAACTCGAATAAGTTACCAAATGGATCTTCTAGATAAACCATTTTTGCTGGTTTACTGTCGTCTTCAGGGTGGTAACGCATAATGTCCATACGTACCTTGCCACCATACTGCTCGGTACGCGCAATAGCGCCTTCAAAGTCATCAGTTTGCAAACAAAAGTGGAAAATACCAAGACGAGTAAAATCAACAATATGACGTTCTTGACGATCAACCATTTCAAATAACTCAACACCAATTCCATCGGTTGTCACTAAATGTGCAATATTAAAGCCTTTAAACCCTTCACCAAATACAGCAATACACATTTTACCAATAGCTGTTTTGCGCTCTTCTAGCACCTTGGTATTACCCATAACCACTCGTAAGCCCAGCGCTTTGGTATAAAACTCAACGGCTTTATCCATATCGCCAACCATCAACCCTACATGATTCATTTTCATAACTTACTCCTAAAACACTCTTGATTAATTCATCATTTGTTTCGATAGAGTCATGTTACGGTACACCTAGTATTAATAAAAATTATCAATTTTTATTAATTTGATAATTTTTATTAATATGTAAATTACGTTTATTCCGTAGTTAAGCTCAGCAGAAAAGAGAATATTAACGAGAATAAAGCCAATTGAGTGTTATAGGCGCCATATTTGTAAGATTATTGCTGCTTCTGTCTTTCAATTTCGAGCTCGATTAATAATGCACAATGAGCATCATTTGCAGCATACTTTTTCTGGTGTTCATGTAGAGGGTATATTGACCAATTTGATTGCTGAGCACTTTTAGATAAGCGTTGTTTAAATAACATTGCGACCGCAACTCGAGCACCAACACGTTGCTTAACATGGGCAAAACGCATCACTTTTAACGAAAGCTCTTCGGTATTAACTAGGCTAATTCCAAATTTTCTCAAGAGAATTTTTTTGTCTTCTTTTAATCCAAAGCCGACTTTTTTTATTTTAGGGTCAGACAGCACGTCACTAATGTCAGTAAAGTGTTCATAAAACTGAGTCGGAAATAAAAACACGTTAGATTGGGTGGCAATTTGAATTAAATGAGGCCCATCACTTACCTCACCTTTTATAAAACAGGGTTTACTCTCGGTATCAAAGCCTAAACAGGAATGCTTTTTTAACTCTGCTACGGCACTCATTGCATCAGCTTTAGTGGTAATAACGATGACATTCTCAAGGCCAACCCCATCATAAAGCGGTAACTCACGAATTTGCGCCTTTGTTGGCCTTTCCATTGGATATCCTTTAAATACAAAGCCGCACTATGAATAGATAAAAAAAAGACCATTTGGCATGGTCTTTTTTATCGTACTACTCTTGCAGTAAATCCTTACAAATATGCACTAGGTCGGATTGCACCGCCGCAGCTGTCACCTCACGCCCAGCGCCTGGGCCACGAATAATCAGCGGGTTTCCTTGGTAAAAGGCACTGCGAATAACAAACACATTATCCCCAGGTGTTAAATTTGCATAAGGGTGATGATTATCAACCCACTGTAAACCAACCTCAGCTTGCAACTTACCCTCAACCCGATCTAAAGAGGCAACGTAACGTAGCACTTTATCTTGTTCTGCAGCCGCAGCATATTGTTGCAACAAATCATCATCAAGCTCGCTAATTCGTGGCAAAAACTCTTCTAGCGACAACTCTGCTAACGCTTTTGGCACCAATGAGTTAAGTGTAATGTCATCAAGCTCAACGGCCAGACCAATTTCACGAGCTAAAATAAGCAATTTTCGCTGCATATCTCGACCCGATAAGTCATCACGAGGATCAGGCTCTGTAATCCCTAAACCGCGAGCCTCTAATACCAATTCAGAAAACGGTTTGCTGCCGTCATAATTTTCAAATAACCAACATAAAGTACCCGAAAATATGCCGCCAACGGCTTCTATTCGATCGCCACTGTTACGCAAATCGTTTAACGCATGTTGAATCGGTAAGCCCGCACCACAACTAGCGTTATAACGCCAAAACAATCGACGATTGCTAAGCTGTTGCTTTAATTCACGGTAAAAAGGTAGTGGGCCTGAACCGGCCAACTTATTGGCACTCACCACATGAATACCGCGGGCAAATAACTCTGGGTACTGCAAGGTTAATGTTGCACTGGCGCTAATGTCTAATGCCACGATTTCATCACAAGATAACTGCGCGAGTTGCGCAAATAACTTGTCATAATCCCACTGTGTACCGTGTTGTTGAAAGTCTTGCTGCCAATGATTAAGGTTAATGCCGTCATTGGTAATAAGTGCTTTTTGAGAACCCACAACACCAATAAGCTCAACAGTTGCTTCTAATTCACGATCTAACGTTGGGCTGGCACGTTTAAATAAATCAATCCAGGCCTCACCGATATTGCCAACACCAAGCAGTAGCACACCAATTCGCATTTTAGGGCCAGCACAACGACGATGGACTTTTTGAGTTAATAAGCTTACCTGTGCTTGTGGCACTAGCGTGACCAAGCTAAGCGAGTCTTGATAAATGGGTTTCGCATCACGGCTTAATAATCGAGCAAAGCTACGTCTAAAATGATGCGCATCTGCACTGACTAACGCAACTAATCCCAAATCTGTTTGTATTGTTAACTCTTCAATGGCCCATTGTTCAGCGTGTTTAGTTAATAGGGCTTGTACTTGTTTTTGGCTTTCTAGGGTAAATGCCAATTCAAACTTATGCTGAGCTAATTCCCAATATGCCAGAGGGGTTAAACCTGCTGCATCGAGAAGACTTAACAAAGGAGCTAGATTGGTGTTCATTTTAAAACTAAACAGCACCACTTCATTTAAGTTGGTGACCACGGGGGCACTGGCTGATGAGCTTAAAGGAGCAATGAGCGTAAAGTCAGTGTGCGACGCATAACTTGAACGTACCGCTAAACTCACTTCGGTATTAAATAATGGTTGTAATGTGCGCGAGTGTAAAACAGGAGAGCCTAAGCGAGCAAGGCGATCTGCTTCTGCTAATGACATGCTTTTTAACAACTTAGCATCGTTGATTTTATTAGGGTCAGCATTAAACACCCCTTCAACATCGGTCCAAATCGTTACACGCTCAATGTCAGCTAAACTGGCAATTAACGTAGCGCTAAAGTCAGAACCATTGCGGCCTAGCAATAAAGTATCACCTTGGCGGTTGGCACAAATAAATCCAGTGATCACTAAGCGTTCTTGTGGGTGCAACGCTAATAATGCCTGAACTTTATCGCGCGACTCTTGCACTAAAATATTAGGCACAGCACCTTCGTCGGCAACCAAAATAGAGCATGCATCAACATGCGTAGCGGCTACGCCAGTTTCGCGCAGTAAAGCCGCCATTAATCTCGCAGACCAACGTTCACCAAAGCTCACAACCTGATTTAATTGATAATCGTTAAGCTGTGCTAACGACAATAGGCTAACAAGTTGCGACTTATCTGTAGATAAACGCTCACGCAAATCACGTGCCTGTTCATTTGACAATAATTGCTCAATTAATGTTTGTTGGTAACTAATTAATACTTGCAACTCTTCTTGCCAAAGTTGGCCGCTATCACGCAAACTCAATAATTTATATAAGAAGTTGGTGGTTTTACCGGCAGCAGACACCACCACAAGATCATCACTGTTACCATGAGTGAGCAAAATATGGGCAACACGGCGATAACAATCAGCATCAGCTAAACTAGAACCACCAAACTTATGTAAATGACCTCGCGCCATTGCGCACTCCTTAAACAACTACGACTTTTAAATGCGGCTGCTATTTTACTTTGTTTCTACAAAACTACAGCTAATATAAACGTAAATTAAGCTATTTTATTGCTGCTACGGCAGCTAAACCGGCGTTAATATCGGCAACTAAATCTTGCGCATCTTCAATGCCGACAGATAGTCTCAATAAAGTGTCTTTAATGCCAGCCTCTTGGCGTGCTTCTGCATCCATTGCCCTGTGGGTCATCGTGGCTGGAACGGCGACTAAACTTTCCACCCCGCCTAAACTTTCAGCAACACTAAACAAAGATAATGCTCCCAAAAACGCCACTACTTCTGCTTCGCCGCCTTGCAATTCAAAACTTAACATAGCACCAAACCCATGTTGTTGTTTTGCCGCAATTTCGTGACCTGGATGGTCTTTTAAACCTGGATAGTACACTTTAGCAACTACATCGCTGGCATTAAGTAGTGCAACAATTTGTTGTGCATTACGTTGATGCTCACGAATACGCACAGCAAGTGTGCGCAAACCGCGTAACGTTAAATAACTGTCAAACGCAGAGCCGGTTAACCCCAAGGTATTTGACCACCAATGTAGCAGCTCGCCTAATTCAGGGTCTTTAGCCACAACCGCACCACCTACCACATCACTGTGGCCATTGATGTATTTCGTGGTTGAATGAATAACAATGTCAGCTCCGAGCAATAATGGTTGCTGCAATATTGGCGATAAAAAAGTGTTATCTACTGTCACTAATGCGCCTACGTCATGGCAAGCACGGCTAATAGCTTCGATATCAACGACACGCAGTAAAGGATTTGACGGAGTTTCTAGCCATACCATTTTGGGTTTTTGAGCAATTGCCCGGCTTAATGCCTGAGCATCGGTTTGATCGACCACCACTAATTTAAATTGGCCTTTTTTCGCCAAATTGGTAAACAGACGGTAACTGCCACCATAGCAATCGTGTGGCACCACTAATAAATCATCTGGGCCAAGTAAACTGGTTACTAAGGTGATTGCAGCCATACCAGTACAGGTCACGACCCCTGTAGCGCCTTGCTCAAGGTTGGCGAGCGCATCACCTAAAATGTTACGTGTTGGATTACCCGAACGGCTATAGTCAAATTCGCGCGGATTTTTATGGCCATCAAACGAATAATTGGTCGACAAATAAATGGGTGGAACCACTGCTCCATGTTGTGTGTCTGATTCAATACCCTGGCGAACAGCCATTGTGGCGCTTTGATACTTAGTCATAATGACTCCTAAAAAATTTCGCAAACACACTCAAGAGATGTCTAGACGTCCAAATTTACCTAAGAGACCTGAGTTCGTCAACCAGTTTTAGCCATTTAGACGTCTAAACATAAAGAAATCTATTTGCAATCGTCAAGAAATAGTAGCAATAATTTGACTAGAGATTGTAAGGGGTTAAAATCTGCCCCGTATTTATCGTTAAGGGTAAGTTAATGACTGAATGGAATGGCGAATATATCAGCCCCTATGCCGAACACGGCAAAAAAAATGAGCAAGTAAAAAAGATTACGGTTTCTATCCCTTTAAAAGTATTAAAAGTACTAACAGATGAGCGGACTCGTCGTCAGATAAATAATCTACGACATGCCACTAATAGTGAACTGCTATGCGAAGCGTTTTTGCATGCATACACAGGACAACCATTACCAAATGACGGCGACTTATCAAAAGATGAGCCTGATAGCATTCCTAGTGAAGCGAAAAAGTTGATGGATGAAATGGGTATCGAGTGGGAAGAGCTCGAATAACACTTACGCTAATCAATAGACTTTGAAACTGCCCAAGAAGCAGTCATGTTTTTATAGAGAATTAAATGATGTCATTTATCGAACCATCAACGTTGATACTGGCATCAGTAATCGTTTTTTTTGGCGCGCTAACCCAAAGCTTAATTGGTTTTGGGTTAGCCGTTGTTGCTAGCCCCTTACTCTATATTGTTAACCCCCAACTTGTCCCCGTTCCCATCATTGTGATGGGATTTGCCATTTCAGCAATGACCTTATTCAGAGAACGCGGCCACCTGCAATTTAATGGATTGCAATATGCTTTACTGGGCCGAATACCCGGTGGATTTATAGGTGCAGGCTTATTACTGTTTGCCCCACAAGCCATACTCGGGTTAATTATTGCGGCCATTGTATACATTGCCGTTATGCTCAGTGTTTACAAAATTACCGCTCCAATTAACCGAATAAGCTTATTTATTGCAGGTATATTCTCAGGCATTTTTGGTAATATCGCCGCCATCGGTGGTCCACCTATGGCCATTTTGCTCGCCGGGCAAGATGCCAACCAATTTAGAGCCGCATTGTCAGCCTTTTTTGTGTTCAGTTCGCTCATTGCGTTTGCAATTTTAGCTGTCGTCGGCCTGGTTGAGATAAAACATCTGTGGTTGTCATTACTGTTATTACCATCCGTGATTGGCGGCTACCTTGTATCCGGCTTGCTCATTAACCATATCGATAAAAATAAAACCCGCATCGCCACATTAGTATTATGCAGTATCAGCGCAACAGTGCTCGCGATAAAATCCATGAGTGCGCTCATTCACTAAAGTGTTCTCATTGAATTTTTAGGGTCTGTTGATCTTTCAAGGTTGTTTTGCAGCAAATTGTTGCCCATTACTCATATATAACTGCGCAGCAGAGACTTTGAGGTGCAGTTATTCTTTATAAAAAGTCGATACCGCACTAAAAATGGCCAATAAACGCTGCCCAAAGGGTTCGGCTAAAAACGTTTTACTCTTTGTTGAATGACTCTTTGCAAATAAAGAGTTGCTTAGATGGCTAGGCATCAATCCGTTCGTCTCAATTTACACGTTTTTAACTCGAACAAAATTCAATCTGCAAAGATGAACAGACCCAAGTACGCCCTATCACTTCGTCAATGCCGAAACAATCGATCCTGATCACACCCTATTCATTAGATTTTTTTCAATTAACTTTTTTTCAATTAGATTTTTCTCATAGATCTGATCTACCTCAAATTAACACTACTCACTTTTAGGTAACATTGTTTACAGCAAAGAAATAGTAACTATTGCTAACGTACAACCTATAAAAAGCCCTAAGAGGATAAAGATGATGAACACTTATATGAAAGTTGGTATCGCGATCGCCATTGCATTATCTCTTGGTAGCCAGGCCATGGCTGCTGATGGTGGCAACCCTAAAAAAGGTAAACACCTTTATAAAAAAGAATGTAAAGCCTGCCACACTGCCAATAGCGAAGGTCCATAACTCACCCCAATGAGCAAAACCATGAGCCAATGGGATCGTTTCTTTACACGCGACAAGCATAAAGCTAAACCAGCTATTTTTGAGGCACTGTCTGAACAAGAACTGAAAGATATTCAACAGTTTTTATATGACCATGCGGCCGACTCTGACCAGCCAGCAACCTGCGGCTAAATACATGCTGACAACCTTTTTTAGATAAAAGCAGACAGCATTTAACAACCCAATAGCACAAACGGTGGGGCTTAGCCTCAGGGAACCTTACAACCAAAATTTGCTTATTTGATTAAATATCAAGCAAATATGGGGAGAAACATCATGAGAACACTTATCTCTATACTGGTCGCCAATGCATTATTTATGAGTGGTGCAAGCTTGGCTGCCGATAACGATGCACAAAAAATTGCTGAACTAGAACAACAACTAGCGGATATTTCTGAAGATTTAGACTATTTAAATTCACGCGTAGACAAAACAGAACGCCACAGCGCATTAGACAGATTAGAAATTACCGGAGATTTTAGAACTCGAGCTCATTCATTACACTATCAAAATGTCACTTGGAACCCAGCCATTAATGTTAACTTTTCTGATTTTGCCGCTAAAGCTATGGCAGGAGAGTTTGGTGATCCAAGCAGTGCAAGCTCGCCTTTAGGGCAAATGATGGCCGCCAACCCAGACTTAGCCACCGCGTTTCAAAGCGGCATGCTTCAGGGAATTATGCCAATGGCGTTAGGCACCCCCACACAGCAAGATATTAATAATGATATTTTTTACACAACACGCCTTCGTCTCAACCTTAATGCCAAAGTGTGGGACAACGTCAGTTTTGCAGGTCGCCTAACCATGTATAAAAGTTGGGGCGACTCTACCGGTGTTAAAGTGTTCGACTCTTGGAACTCTTTCACCATGGATGGCACCAGCAGCGGCAGCACAAGTGGTGACGAACTGAAAGTTGAACGCGCCTATTTCAACTGGAAAGACATCAATGGTAGTGGCGCCTATCTGTCGATTGGTCGTCGCCCCTCAACCTACGGCCCACCAAGCCACTACCGCGAAAATGAATTACGTGGCGGCACCCCTTCTGGCCACCTAGTTAACTTTAACTTCGACGGCGCAACCCTAGGTTATGATCTAACCGATATTACCGGCATTGAAGGTCAAACCGTCCGTTTTTGTTACGGCCAAGGCTTTGAATCACAATACGGCAACGGCGAACTCTTCGGCGACATTATCACCAAAGACACCCATCTAGGCGGATTTAATATCGACGTCCTTAATGACGGTAATCATTTCTTACAGTTCACCTTATTCGGTGCCAAAGATGTTAATGATGGCTTTACTGGCACCATGGCATTCCCCACGCAACTCGCGAGTATCTTTGCCCCAACCATGTACCAAGATATGCAAAAGTTTGAAAACTTTAATTTTGTCACTCGAGTACAACCTAGTGACGTCATTGGCGACATGTATCTTGGTGGCCTAGGTTATGCCTATGAATCAGATGAAGACATGAAATGGTTTGCCTCATTCGGTTGGACCAGAGCAGAGCCTAGCGGTAATACCGGTATGTTTGGCGGCATGCTAAGTGATGCCGTATTTGAGGCTGAGCTTAACAGCACAGGTACAGAAATCATTATGGTACCAACAGAGACTGTCGACAGCGATACAAAAGACGGTTATGGGGTTTATGTGGGTATGCAAATGCCAGCACCTTACGGCAAATTTGGACTTGAATATAACTATGGTTCTAAATACTGGAGCCCGTTTACTCAGGCACAAGACGACCCAATAGGCAGTAAACTAGCCACTCGCGGTCATGTGGCAGAAGCATATTATATCTTTGATATTAATCCAAAAATGTTTATCAAGCTAGCCGGTTTGTATTACGACTATGAATATACAGGCAGTGGTTCTCCTGTTGGCGCACCACAAAAAGTCGACGATGTGATTGCCGGAACGGCCTACTCAATGTTGCCAGTAGTAGACACCGCCTACGACATTAACGCATCACTGACCATCAACTTCTAACTTGAACTTCACATTGGCCCCCCTGAGTGAACGCTCAGGGGTAAGGACACACATCATGAGAACATTCATCGCACTGGCAGCGACACTATTGCTAAGCAGTAGCGCACAAGCTGCCTTTAATCATAAAGAGGCACTGCAAGGTCCCTTTACCAATGGCCCCGAGGTCACCAGCCAATGTTTAACCTGCCATAAAGAACATGCTGAAGACTTTATGAAATCATCTCACTGGACATGGGAACTGGAGCAAAAACTACCGGGGCGCACCGTAAAGCGCGGTAAAAAGAACAGTATTAACAATTTTTGCGTGTCAATTTCAGGGAACGAACCTCGCTGTACCAGTTGCCATGCAGGCTACGGATGGAAAGATTCAAACTTTGACTTTAAAGATATGACCAAGGTGGACTGTTTAGTGTGCCACGACACTACAGGTACATACTTAAAAGACCCCGCTGGTGCCGGCGATCCATTAGCCAAAGTCAACCTGACTCGAGTTGCGCAAAACGTTGGTCAGCCAGTACGTGATAACTGCGGCAGCTGCCACTTTTATGGTGGCGGCGGAGATGCGGTTAAACATGGCGATTTAGATTCATCCATGTCATACCCAGACAAATCAACAGATGTGCACATGGACACCGACGGTAACGACTTTCAATGCCAGGATTGCCACGTAACCGAAAAACATCAAATTACGGGTAATGCCATGGGCGTATCACCAGGCGGAGAAACCAAAATTGGTTGTGTAAACTGTCATGACGGCGCCCCACATCAAAACAAAAAGCTCAACACCCATACTGCAACTGTGGCTTGCCAAACCTGCCATATCCCATCATTTGCCAAAAATGAACCCACTAAAATGCACTGGGACTGGTCAACCGCGGGGCAAGATTTACCTGAAACAACCGACCAATACGGTAAGCACACGTTCATGAAAAAGAAAGGCAGTTTTATTTGGCAAAAAGATGTGCCACCACAATATGCCTGGTTTAATGGCAGCGCCGATGCATACATGGCTGGCGACAAAGTTGACCCAACTAAAACGCTAAAATTGGCTTACCCCTTAGGCGACATTAACGACCCTAAAGCCAAGATCTATCCATTTAAAGTGCATACTGGTAAACAAATTTACGACACTGAGCTCAATATTTTACTCACACCAAAAACCTATGGCGAAGGTGGCTACTGGGATAAATTCGACTGGGCCCTAGCCGCTAAATTGGGGATGGAAGCCAACCCAACCATGATTGAAAAAGGCCTTAAATACAGTGGAAAACATGACTTTATTGCTACAGAAATGTGGTGGCGCATCAACCATATGGTGTCGCCAAAAGAGGATGCATTACAGTGCAATGATTGTCATAACAAAGGCCAGCGCCTAGATTGGAAAGCCCTAGGTTACGAGGGCGACCCAATGAAAAACCGCAAAGGAATTAAACACGCCAAAGCGGAGTAATTTAAAGTGTAATCATCACTATTTTATCACCTAAAGCCAAACTGCCATCAAACTTGATGGCGGTTTTTTTTAATCACACTAACATTGCTGATAAGTCTAATCCCTTACATTGCACATCTTGCGCAATACCACTAATAGGATCGGTAAAACGTAATCGCTTTGCCAATAATTGCAAAGGCTTAGCAAAATTATCAGGCCCTTTAGGCTGTAACACTGGATAAAAGCGGTCATGCAATATCGGCATCCCCAAGCTTTGCATGTGCACACGTAATTGGTGGGTTTTCCCGGTGATCGGGCTCAGCTCAAATAAGCCCAAGCCTTGTTTTACCGCTACCAAACTAATTTCTGAATGGCTATTCGCCTCACCTTCTACTACCTGCATGGTAAAACTGGGGTTGGCTGCCACTATGCGGTTTTTAACCGTCCAACTAAGAGGTAACTTACAAGTGTTGTTGGCTAATTGTGTCAATATCTCAGGCGTTACTTTGGCAATGGCCTGATAATCTTTAGTGATGTTATCGTCTAAAAACAGTTGATGATAAGCGTGTCGCGTATATGGATTGACTGTCATTAACATCACGCCAGCAGTATCTTTATCAAGCCGATGGGCGGGCGCGACCGTCTCTATTTGGGTGGCGATACGTAATCGATGCACTAAACATTCGTTAACGTAATTACCTCCTGGCGTCACCGGTAAAAAATGCGGCTTATAAACAATAATCGTGTCATTGTCTTGAAAAAGGATCTGCTCACTAAACGGCACTTTTGTTTCAGCCTGCACCTCCCGATAGTAATACACTCTAGCAGTGGCTTGATAAGCCGTGTTTTCATTAATCAACTCGCCATTTTGCCAATGCACCTTGCCATCGTTAATGCGCTGTCGCCATACACTAGCGTCAATTTGCTTAAAATGATCGACTAAAAATGCAAAAACGGTTTGATATTGCTTTCCAGCCAACTCACCTTCACGAGGTAATACAATATACGAAGGTTGGGCTGCAATAGCAGAGGTGGTAGGTGAGGCTGGATCATTTGACATAAAAATGGGCAATACACGCTATAAACACAAGGATTAATCACCCTATATTAACAGTGTATCGCCCATGATGCACCGCTTACACATCGACATGAGATTTAAGCAGTTGCAATACAAAATCCATGGTTTTATGACAATTTGGCTGCTCGACTAACACAAGCTTGTCGCGATTATACATAGGTAACACCTCAAGCCAACGCTGACTGACCCATGAAGCATCTTCTAAATGCACTTGCGAATAGAGCTCAAGCAAGTCAGGATTCACTTGATAAAATTGCTCAAGTGCAGCGCTGATTATCTCAAATTCACCGGCGATCGGTTCCTGGCTCCAATTTGGGCAAGGTAATGCGCGAGCAATCCAACTACCATCACGTTGCTGTGCTGCCGATAAAATTTTAACCCGTTGCGATCCTTCAATCACAATACTGAGGCTGTTATCGGCTAATTGGTTAAAATCGATAATATTGCAGCGGGTAGCGCTGTGGTAACAAGGAAGTTCGCTGTTGGCTTTTAGTGCGGCAAATGCAAGGTGATAATGGCCCCTCAACACTTGAGCAACCATGCTTAAATCGCACGGCGATGCGATACGAATTTCGAGTCGTCCGCCGGGCAATAGCACGCCATCTTGAATTAATAACGCCATTTCTTGTGTTTGCATAGCAGCCTCCCACACCATAGGTGAAGTTACTGAACCAAAATCAAATCAATAGAATAAGTGTAGCAGTGGTCAATATTTCAACAAGATTAGCATCATTAAATAATGCTAACTGACGACATTGACCAACAACGACCTATTTAACTACCTATTCCATTAGACCTGATTTAGCCAGGCTGTATTACGTAAAACGACAAATAAGCGAGGTTTACTCAATGTTACAGACGTTCAATACGATCCATAATGTTACCCGAAGCCACAATTTCAGCAAATTCGTCGGCAAGCACCTGGCTTTGCTGCACACTTTGTTTCCAGTACGCAATGCGGCTATCGGCATCGAGGTTTTTAAAGTCTTCACGATCTGGAATTTTACCAAAGGGTAAACTGGCAATAAATTGCTTACTCGGCGCCAAAATAAGCCCATTATGATAGTTCGCTTTTGCTTTACGCCACAATAATGACTTATCAAACCAACCTGGGCTCATATAAGGATAAAAGTGCGGGTACAAACTCAAACCCGTTGCCGCAGGCAGGGGCATATCAAAATGATAATCGGTAATGCCACCATCGTAATAATGGCCTTTAGGCGAACCCTGCAAATCTTTAACTGGGTCAAGCAATAACGGAATAGATCCCGTCGCCAATAATCCATGACGAATATTATCTTCGGTTAATTCAACATGTTTTGTTGGCAAATCTTTTAAGCGTCTAAAGGGCGATGCATCATCTTTATGGCTTAAAATAACTCGCTCAAAATGCCAACCTAAACTTTTACGGTTAACAATATTGCTCACAGCCGCCATCGACAAGCCAACCATTAAACCAAATTTGGCGTGAATGCGGTTTAAATGGCGTGCACGACAAGCCACCATATGATGACGGATCAATGGGTTAGCCAAAATATCTGCGCCTTGTTGTTCACCCAAAATACCATCAACAATTTGCAGCACTTGCGCACTAACTTGCTCGCGCGTCGGCTTAGCCACATCGTAGCGTTGATTAATATAAAAATGCTCTAAACGTTCGTAGGCCGCTATAGGATCTTGCTGCGCCATACAGGCTAATCGCCACGCACCAGAAGATGCTCCCATTGTATAAAGGGGGTCTTCACGGCCTTGAAAAAATTCACTAAATAAATATTTATCTAGCCCAGCAATGGCAAGCCACTTAGGCCCACCTGAAGCTGCAAATAATTGAGTAAATAATGATTGTTGTAAGCCATTCGCTTCTATTTGTTCATAAGCGGTTGGTCCAGCAAGTAAACGTAATGCAGGCAATTTACAATCCTTCTTAATTTTATAATGCTGATATTACTGTAAAACTGTATGCTCTTTAGTTAACAAGCTATCATGTTTTTATGGTTTATATCTTACGGGATTTTTATGATTGTCGATACTCTAGCAAATCGTAACCTCTATACACAACTCAGCCCACGCTTAGCAACGGCACTCGCACACCTTGCAGAAACCGATTTTAGTCAACTCGAGGTAGGCAATTACCCGTTAGATGGCAAAGATATTTTTGTGATCGTTAATGACTATCAAACAAAGCCTAAACACACGCAACCGTTTGAAGCACACCAAAAATACATTGATGTGCAATACGTGGTCAGTGGCGAAGAAGAATTTGGTTATTTGCCTTTAGCAGAGCAAACCCCGTCTAAAGCTTATTTTGCCGACCATGACTATGCTAATTATGATTATGAATCGAATAAGCAAGACGCAGCGTTTATCCCGTTAAAAGCCGGTATGTTTGCTTTGTTTTTCCCGGGGGACATTCACATGCCGGGTACAAGCGACACGCCACAACAAGTGCGTAAAGTGGTTATTAAAGTTCGCGTATAGCAACGTCTTCATTTTACCTAGACGCTACATTTATTTTGCTCCAACATAATGATATTACGCTATGCTTAACACTGTTAGCTCAGTTTGAAATTAATCATATCGCGTCACAATACATGCCCTGAGCAACATTAAAGAAGGCCCCGAGACTCTCCGCTCGGGGCTTTTTTTACGATTTATTGGTGAAAAAAACGCGGTATTATTTGATGCGGTGGCCATTAATCCTTGTTAAAATCAGCACAACTTTATAGGAGAGTCTTTCAATGGCAATGTATGTAGTGGGTCACAAGATCCCTGATTCTGATTCAATCTGTGGTGCAATCGCATTAGCATATTTAAAAAACCAAATCGGCGAGCCTGCAATTGCAGCACGTTTAGGTGAATTATCACCTGAAACCGCCTTTATTTTAGAAAAATTTGGTTTTGAAGCGCCAGAATACAAAACCAGCTATGCTGGCGAAGATGTGTATATTGTCGACCATTCTGAAATCACCCAAGCGCCAGACGATATTGCCCAGGCTACTATCGTCGGTATTGTTGATCACCATAAATTGGGCGATTTAACCACATCTACTCCACTAGAATGTTGGATCCGCCCAGTGGGTTGCAGCAACACCGTCATTAAAATGATGTACGATTTTTACCAAGTAGAAATCCCAGCAAATATTGCAGGCATCATGATGTGCGCGATTTTAAGCGACACGGTTATTTTCAAATCACCTACCTGCACTACTGCTGATATTCGTTGCGTTGAAGCCTTAGCTGAAATCGCAGGTATAGAAGACTTTAAAGCAGTCGGTATGGACATGTTTAAAGTCAAATCAGCCGTTGAAGGCACACCAGCACGTGACCTTGTTATGCGCGATTTTAAAGACTTCAACATGAACGGAAACCTAATCGGTATCGGTCAATTAGAAGTTATCGACTTATCAGTATTTGACGACATCAAAGCCGATTTAGAAGCTGACATCGCCAAACTCAAAGCGGAAGGCAATCGTCACAGCGTGTTATTACTGCTCACCGATATCATGAAAGAAGGCTCAGAAATGTTAGTGATTTCTGATTCAGCTGACTTAACCGAGCGCGCTTATGGCAAACCAACGGTTGATGGCCGTGTATGGTTAGATGGCGTGCTAAGCCGTAAAAAACAAGTTGTGCCTGCACTGCAAGACGCATTTGCAAGCTAAATCGCGCAAGATTAACTACGTGTTAATCTAACCCGTGATGAAAAACAAAAAAGCTGAGTCAATCGATTCAGCTTTTTTATGCGTCACTTATCGGCTCTTAATAGCCCAAAGACCTAATTAGGAATATCACATGCCCACAACTCTATCGAAGGCTGCGCGGTGGTAGGCTCACCCACCCAGTAACTCATAGCATGACATTGCACTTTGTTATTGGCCGATGACACACACAGTTGATAATCTCCAGCCTCAGGAGTACGCCCAAGCCTTAGCGTAGGCAACAGCGGTAACTTAGGTTGATAGTGCCAACTACCATCTTTTAGCACTGCATCTGCGGGGATTTCCATTCCAGCACCACTGCCTTTCACTCTGGCCTGTTCAAGAATAAAACCGTTAGGCAAAATGCGATAATCTTCTGCCCAACGAATTTTTTCAATAGTATGAGTCCACGACAAGGTCATTTGCTCAGCAGGCACCTGTGCCCAAATGCTGCCTGCTAACCCCAAACATAGCCCTAGCATTAGTCTTCCTGCGCCAAACGCTTTAACTTACGAGCACGCCATGCATGTTGCAAAATAAACGCCAATGCTAGACAAAAGCCGATTTCATCACTTAATGGCGTAGCTAATATTAAGCTACCACCAGCAACAAAACCTAAAATACGCTCCCAAATATACAGCTTTTGTAATAAGTAGCCAGTAAACACTACGCCCCAAATACCAATGGCAACCGTGGCTTTTAACACCACAAACACGGTAGCAAGCACGCCGCCACCTTGAAGCATTAATGCAGGGTCATACACCGCCATAAACGGAATAATAAATCCAGCAATGGCAATGCGAATAGCCCATAAACTGATTTTTAAGCCTTTCTCTTTGGCGATGGGCGCTGCGGCAAAACAGGCCAATGCCACTGGCGGAGTTAAATCGGACATGATGCCAAAATAAAACACAAACATGTGCGACACAATTAATGGCACACCTAGGTCTAATAAAGCAGGTGCGGCGATTGAGCTGGTAATAATGTAGTTAGGAATAGAAGGGATCCCCATACCTAATACCAAACAGGTCACCATAGTTAACACCAACGACAAAAACAAATTGTCTTGGCCAATTGCCAAAATATAACCTGCAAATGTCGACGCAATACCAGTTAACGACACAATGCCAATAATCACCCCTACCAGCGCACAGGCAATCCCCACGGGCACTGAATGACGCGCTCCTTCAACCAATGCATGTACGCATAATGTGAGGGTTTCTTTACCGCCTTTCACAAACCAGCTCACCGCCACCAGCAGTGCAATAACGCAAAATACTACGCCAATACCCAATTGGAAAAAGCCTGCACACAACACACCTAAGGCTATCCAAAAAACAATCCGCATCGCCTTAGATGACACATTTAAAATAATCGCTGAGCCTAAAATAACAATCGCGGTTAATGCTAACCCCACAATGCCAGAAAACAGCGGCGTACGGCCCGAAAACAGCAAACCAATTAAAATAAACAACGGGATTAATAAGTACCAACGCAGTTTGATTGCCGCCCAGGGATCGGGGCATTGATCTTTTGGTAAGCCCGACAGTTTTGCGCGCTTGGCTTCTAAATGCACCATCCAAAACACTGAAGAGAAATACAGTACCGCAGGGATCATGGCCGCTTTAGCAATTTCAATAAACGGCACGTTAATGGTTTCAGCCATAATAAACGCCACCGCGCCCATAATCGGCGGCATAATCTGGCTACCCATACTGGACGTGGCCTCAACGCCACCAGCAAAAGCAGGGCGATAACCAAAGCGCTTCATTAATGGAATAGTAAATTGGCCGGTGGTCACCACATTAGCCACCCCAGAACCGGTAATGGTGCCCATTAAGGCCGACGACACCACTGACACTTTTGCCGGACCGCCCACCTTGTGGCCAAATAACCCCATGGCAAAATCGGTAAATAAGCGGATCATCCCGGCTTGTTCTAAAAACGCACCAAACAAAATAAATAAGAAGATATAGGTGGCCGACACATAGGTAGGTGTGCCATATAAGCCTTCAGTACCAAACGATAATTGGTTAATAATTTGGTCAACACCATAGCCTCTGTGCATGAGTTCGCCAGGCAAAAACTCCCCAAATAAACCATAAGCCAAAAACAAACCACAAATAATCGGTAAGGCTATCCCCATCACGCGCCTTGCCGCCTCAAACACCAGCACCACCAGCAAGGTACCAATAATCATATCGGCCTGAGTTAAATCACCAGATCGCTGAATTAAGTCAGCCTCAAATACCCATTGATATGCTGCGGTTGCCATACCCGCTAAACCTAATACCCAGGCCAAAGGTTGCCAGGGTTTGTTTTTACCCCATCCTGGATAACTGATAAACACAACTAGTAATAAAAAGCCCACGTGAACAGCGCGTAAAACCTGGGTTGAAACCGGATGAAACGCTGCTGTGGTTATTTGAAAAATAGAAAAAACCAACGCGACAAAAAATAACGCTTTTGGCCAATTACGTGTGTCGGCACTTAAACCTTGCTCAAACGCAGGGTTTGGGTTGATGGATGGATCGCTCATGATATGCCTCTATACGGACTACTGCTAAAAATCGGTATGTCTAAAAAACAACTTAGCGCTTGCTTGGTCTTAATCCAAACAAGCGCTAACAAAGTAAACTAGGCGTTACAGCGCATTGACTTCTTTGTAATAACGCTCGGCACCAGGGTGCAATGGAATGGGTAAGTTTTTAGTGGCTTTGTCTAAACTAATGTCTTGCGCTGCTGAGTGTGCAGTACCTAAACGCTCAAGGTTATCAAACATTAACTTGGTCATTTGGTAGGCCACGTCATCAGACACCTTACTGTGACTTACCAATAAGTTTTGTATTGCAACCGTACTCACATCTTCAGTTTGACCTTCGTAGGTATTAGCCGTAATCACCCCAACCTGATAAGCAGGGTTATTAATTTTAGCAACGACGTCTTCAGGGATCGCCACAAAGTTAATTGGCATTGTAGCGGCTAAATCACGAATAGCAGCCATACCAAGACCAGATGATTGAAGCGTTGCATCAAGTTGGCGGTTTTTAATTAGCTCGACTGATTCTGCATAAGGTAAAAACTCCACCTTACCCATGTCGTCGTAACTTAAGCCAGCTGCAGCAAAAATAGCACGGGCATTCAGCTCAGTTCCCGATTTAGGTGCACCAACCGAAATACGTTTGCCTTTTAAGTCAGCCAATGTCTTGATACCAGCATCTTTATTGGCCACGATTTGAATAAAGTTAGGGTAAGTTGAAGCAATAACACGAAGTTTTTTCAATGGTGCTTTAAAGCCAGCTTCGCTATCGCCTTCCCAGGCTGCAGACACGGAATCACCCAGCGCGAGCGCTAATTCACCACGGCCAGCTTGCAATAAGTTTAAGTTTTCAACAGAAGCTTTAGTCGCTTGCACTGAAGTTTTAGAACCTTCTATACCATTACTATAAAGCTGAGACAATGCCACACCGATAGGGTAATAAACACCACTCGTACCACCGGTAAGAATGTTAATAAACGTAGGTGCGGCCAAGACCGCAGTACTAATTGATAACGCAGCCGCAGCGCCGATCATACAAAAGCGTTTGGTAAGTTTCATCTGCAATGTCCTTATTTCTTATATGGTTATGTATATTATTTGTTGATACCGTAACACCGACCTTTAGTGTGATCTATATAGACTAAAGGCTAATACCGTGAGCGTAAGCACTATTTATTTCACGATTTCAGTCACTTCGCTAACAGTTCAAAAAATATCTATGAGTAAAAGCCAATCAAAAGCCTGTTTTTTATCCAACAGGATAAAAAAACAATCGAAGCTTGAGTATAGTCGGCTTATTAAAAAGCAATAAAAAAGGTGCCAACAAAATTGACACCTTTCATCATGGTTTTTGTGAGAGTAGATTTAGCAGTAAACCATGGCCTGTTGATTACATTCCCATGCAATTAGCGTAGTAAGTGACAGTGGCGGGCCAATCTGAAAATATCCCAATCACACCCACATCTTTGGCCAACACATCAACTAACTCATAGGTGTCACCTTCATTATCAATCGCATCTGCAATACTTTGATAATACCAACCACCGTTACCTTCGCTGAGTAATCCAGATCGCTCCAGCGACCATGCGATAATTTTTAGTCCTGCGGCATTAGCGGCATTGGCGTATTCAGACGGTACAATGGCGTTATTGTCATCTAAGGTGACTAACATCCACAATGGCGGTGCAATAATCTTCACGCCATCGGCGACCAGCGCGTCCATGCTCGGAGACCATGTCGCACTGTTTTGTGGGTCAAAACCTGCCATATCATAACGGTCGTCTAAATAAACCGACTGAGTAGCAAACTCTGGTGCGTTGGCAATCCAGTATTTCACATCATCTAAATTAAATGATTGCGGGAACACCTGCGATGCATCAACACCCGCAGCGGTGTATTCATCAAGCAATTTTTGTGCGTAATCTTGCTGGCTAAAACCATCAAACGGCATGCTTACATTGGCAGATTTAAGCTCTGGGGTCATTTTTACGCCCGCCGATTTAAACAATTCGATACTTTCGGCATGAGTCATTAAAGTACCGGTACCTGCATATAAATCTGTGCGCCAACTTGGGGTGCCATCCATAAACTCAGCCACTGTTGTCGCATTAGGATTAAAGCCGTCCATCTTGCCTTTTAAGGTTTTAAATTCAGCTAGGCTAATGTCGCTAGTACAGCAGGTGGCTGCTGCGCTAACACCGTTTGCAACATCGGCTGGCGTAAATGGCACCGAGCACTTATTGGCAAGTTCTGGTATTGCTAAAATATTAGTAGTGGTAGCTAAGTCGCACTGAGAATGACGACATACCAGGGCTTTGTCGTTGGTAAAAGTCACATCACATTCAACAATACCCGCGCCAGAATCAATGGCCGCTTGATAAGCTTCTTTAGTGTGCTCCGGAAACTGCATTGAGGCACCACGGTGACCAATAGAAAAGTCGCTACGGTAAAATGGGCCAGACTCGCATTGCGCTAATTGGGTTTTAAGCTCACCCTCTTGCATTTGGTCAACTAAAAACAGTGGTCTCGGGCCCACTTGCGCGCTGACACTTTTATCAACATCGGTTGTTGATGTGTTATCGCTGCTGTTACTATTACACGCTGATATACACACTACACTGCTCAATATTATCAACGCACTCAATACTGTTTTGCTGTTCCTTGCCATTCCATCACTCCTTTACTGTACCCGTTAATTTAACGTGACTGACGATGTGTTGCACCCTTTAACTCAACAAGTACTCGCCACTTATTTGAATGGCATAGAGTGTTGAGATGCCTTAGTCTATTGGTTGTATATGAATGAAATAATGAAGTTATATGACAATTAACACTTGAGGTCACCATGGCTAAAGCAACACTGTATTATGTTCACGACCCTATGTGTAGTTGGTGCTGGGGATATCGCCCTACATGGGACATGTTGCAACAACAACTTCAGCTACAACTGGCAGTGCAACTAAATGTCACCTACCTTGTTGGCGGTTTAGCGCCTGACTCATCAGAGCCAATGCCTGAGTCGATGCAGCAAATGCTTGAACAAACCTGGCAAAAGATTAGCCAGCAATTAGGTACCGAGTTTAATCACGATTTTTGGCGCAACGGTAAGCCGCGGCGCTCAACCTACCTCGCTTGCCGTGCCACTCTGGTCGCGCGCCAATACGGTCAAGAGCAAGCCATGGTCAATGCCATACAACATGCTTATTACCTAAATGCACGCAACCCCTCTGATATAGACATACTGTGCGACTTAGCAGCATCATTAGGTATCAATGCTGAGCAATTTAAGCTGCAATTATCAAGTGAGCAAATTGAACAGCAACTGCAAACAGAGATTCATTTTGCTCGCCAATTACCCATCCAGGGATTCCCCTCTTTAGTGCTCGTCGCCAACAATCACGCTTACCCCATAAAGCTTGATTATCAGTACTGGCAAACCAGTTTGGCAGACATTCAAACTGTATTGGCGAAGATTTAAGTGATGCTAGAGGGATTAGATTCTAGAGGTTGGGTATGGGATTCTAGGTGTTAGAGTCTTAGTGCTAGGCCTAAACTTGTGCAGGCGTTTCGCTTTAATTAGCAATATTCTATACTCTTGCTCGTTAAGCATCACGTGACACCTAACTTGAGGCAATGAATGACAGATCGTAAACGCGGTTTTTTCGGTTGGACATGGTACGTAACGTGGCGTTTTTTAGCGTTATTGGCGCTACTGTTACTGTTGCTCAGGTTTGTACCGCCACCCACCACCTCATTTATGCTGCAAAGCCATTACCCCGTGAGCCATCAATGGATCAGCATTGATGAAATACCGATCCACATACCACTTGCCATGGTCGCCTCTGAAGATCAGCTCTTCCCTCAACATTATGGCGTCGATTTTAATGCTATCAGCAAAGCGATTGAGCAGTACGATGACGGCCAGGGCTTACGTGGTGCCAGCACCATTACTCAACAAACCGCAAAAAATCTTTTATTGTGGCCAGGACAAAGCTTTGTACGCAAAGGGTTAGAAGCCTTTTTAGCGGTGGGCCTTGAGGCTATTTGGGGCAAAAAACGCATTTTAGAAGTGTACCTAAACGTAGCCGAATTTGGTAAAGGCATTTATGGCGTAGAAGCCGCCAGCCAATACTATTTTAATAAGCCCGCAAAGTACTTAAGTAATAAAGACGCAGCCAAACTGGCGGTATTATTACCCAGCCCACGTAATCGTAACCCAAACTACTTAACCCCGTATCTTAGCCAACGCGTTGTGTGGGTTGAGCGGCAAATGCGTCAACTCGGCATGGGTTATTTAACCCCTATTCTTAAATAGCCTGAGCTTAAAGAACGCCTCTTAAAAAGCACAAGATGAGCAATATATTGCTCATTATTCGATTTTTACTACAAAAATGAGCAATATAATTCTCAAAAAACATTTTTAGTGTCTATAATGAGCAATATAATGCTCATTATAGGTTTGTTATGAAAACGCTCACTATCCAAGCTTTGATACAACAACAATGGCTTGATATTGCCTCATTAACCCTAGTGAACCCTAAAAAAGGGCTAAGCAGCCAAACTCGATTAGGGTATGAACTAGACTATGCTGTTGATTGGTTAAACTACAATGATGAACATGCTTGTAGTTTAACCCTGCCAATACAGATCATGATTGAACATGAAGCAGACCGATGGTTCGGTTTTTTAGAAGATATTGCCCCTGCTGGTGCCGCTCGCCGTTATTTAGTTAACTATTGGGGAATTCAATTATTATCGCCTGCAGAGCAAGATTCATTTTTACTTGAAAAAGCAACCATTGCCCCTGTGGGTAATTTAAGAATTAAGCAATCTTTGCCTACTCTACCACCAGACTCAACGCTTCATCTTCGCAAATTCAGTGTTAATGATATCGTTGAGCGGGAGTCAAATTTTCTAGAATATGCTCAAGAAATGGGTGCGATTAGCGGTGGGGCGACTGGCGCCGGTGGCGAGGCTCCTAAACTATTGTTACGCGTTTCTGAGCAAGATGAAATATGGATTGATACTTTTCAAACCCAACACGATATCGCCGATGCACATTATCTAGTTAAGTTCCCCAGAGGGCGTAGAACACAAGATGATTGTGACATTTTACGTGCCGAGTATCACTTCTATCATGAACTCACAGCCATGGGGTTTAATACCATTAGTATCAAGGATATGAAGTTACTTGAAGGCAGTCGCTATCCATCATTATGGTTACCTAGATTTGACACTGCTTGGAATGGAAACCACTGGGAACGCTTCGGACTTGAGTCTATTTTTTCTGTTTTAAATGAACCTGCAGGGAGTTATCTCAATCATTTTATGGTCATTCGATCTGTATGCTCTGTGTTACAAAAGCAGTCAAACACATTTAATACAGCTGATTTTGTCTGTGAATGGTTAACACGCGATTTGCTAAATATCGCCTTTGGTAACTCTGATAATCATGGTCGTAACACGGCGCTTCTTAAACAGCCTAACAACATTTGGTTATCGCCTATTTATGACTTTGCACCGATGAAACTTGATCCAGAAAATGTTACTAGAACGACAAAATGGGATCCTCCTTTTGAAGAAGGTGGCGAATACCGTTGGCAAGCGATTACAGATGAACTCAATGATTTATGTCCGGGTGAAACGTCATTGTTAGCTCTCAAAAAAACAGCTGAGAAACTCGTTGGCTTACAGCAACGTTTACACGCTAGAGGCGTTCCCGAACGCGTTTTAGATGTCATTCAAGTTAAATGGTTAGACACTAAATTAGCACGCTGGGGGCTAATATGAACATGACAGCAGAACAACGTCAGTCTTTGCTGATAACGCTATTACAGCAACACTTATTAGGTGAGGTCAGCCAGGGAGAAATGCTAAAGCGCTTGCGAAAAGAGGTGCTGGGAATGTCTCAAACTCGCTACGCTGCGTTAGTTGGCGTCAGTCGGCGTACCTTAACTGATATAGAACAAGACAAGGGAAGTCAGGCACAAAGTATTATCGACAAAGTATTCAAACCCCTTGGTATGAAGTCTGGGCTGACGCCGATCAATACTCATATCGCCAAATACGTTATGACTGACACTAAGCAAGATGAAAGCCTTAATTAACAGGATTTGAGCCATATTTGCTGCTAGAATGCAGCCTTATTTCTGTAGGCTTTACGATAAAGGCAGGCTATGACCGTTCTTCTGATGACCCCTCCAATGACCCAATTGAATACGCCCTATCCGGCAACGGCGTATTTAACGGGTTTTTTACGCTCACGCGGCTATGAGGCGGTACAACGAGATCCTGCCATTGAGTTGTTTCTTGAAATGATGACAGCGCCTGCGCTGGAGGTGATCCGTCAGCATGTAGAAGAAAACTTTGAGCAATTTGAAGACGATGAATTGCCAGATGTTATTTTTAATTTTTTAGCCGAATTTGATCGTTACCACCTCACCGTTGAGCCTGCTATTCGCTTTTTGCAAGGCAAAGACCCAAGCCTAGCCATGCGCATTAACACCCGTCGCTTTTTACCCGAAGGCCCAGCCTTTGACGCCATAGCACAAATGGAAGCCGTGTCGGGCGACGTACTGCAAGCCGCTTTTGGTAACCTTGGCGTGCAAGATAAAGCTAAATACTTGGCAACGTTATTTATTAACGATCTGTCGAACGTGATCACCCAAGGTGTTGACCCTTACTTTGAGGTCAGCCGTTATGGTGAGCGCCTCGCCGCAGCTAACCCAACATTTGACGACCTTTACAACACCTTAACGGGTGAACCAAGCTTTAGTTCGGATATTTTAGAGCAGCTCGTTGAGCAATATTTAGAAGAAACCCAGCCAAGTGTGGTCGCCTTAACCGTGCCTTTCCCTGGTAATATGCTTGGCGCATTACGCATTGCGCAAACCTGTAAAGCCATTAATCCTGAGCTGCCTGTGGTAATGGGTGGCGGCTTTGTTAATACTGAGCTGCGGGCATTAAAAGACCCACGCATATTCGAATTTGTCGACTTTATTTGTCTCGACGACGGCGAACGTCCACTAATGACGTTACTTGAGTACTTTGAAGGCAAGCGCGAAGTCGATGAGCTAGTACGTACTTACTTTCTGGCAGAAGATGAAAACGGCGAGCCTTATGTTCATCTTAATCAAAATACTGAGCTGCACGACATTCCACAATCTGAAGTCGGCGCACCAATTTACGATGGTCTGCCATTAACTGAGTATTTGTCGTTATGCGAAATGCTCAATCCAATGCACCGCATATGGAGTGACGGTCGCTGGAACAAATTAACCATCGCCCATGGTTGCTATTGGCGTAAATGCAGCTTTTGCGATGTCAGCCTAGATTATATCGACCGCTACGATACCGCAGGCGCAGATGTTTTGGTCGACCGCATCGAGGCCTTGATTGCTGAAACCGGACAAACTGGTTTTCATTTTGTTGATGAAGCCTTGCCACCCAAAACCTTATTTGCTTTTGCAAAACGATTAATTGAACGCAACGTAGTGATCAGTTGGTGGGGCAATATTCGCTTTGAGCGCACCTTTAGCCCAGCACGCTGTCAGCTATTGGCAGACTCTGGTTGTATCGCCGTCAGCGGCGGCCTTGAAGTCGCGTCAGACAGATTATTAAAGCTGATGAAAAAAGGCGTCAGTGTTGAGCGCGTCGCCCAGGTTACCAAAGCATTTAGCGACGCGGGCATTTTGGTACACGCATATTTAATGTATGGCTTCCCAACGCAAACCGAGCAAGAAACCGTTGATGCATTAGAAATGGTGCGTCAGTTGATGCAACAAGGCTGTTTTCAGTCGGCCTACTGGCACCGTTTTGTTGCCACCGCCCATAGCCCAATCGGCATGAACCCGGAAGAGTTTGGCATCACCCTAGATCCACGCCCAGAAGTATTTTTTGCTGAAAACGATGTCGACTTTACCGACCCAACCGGCACAGATCACGACATGCTCGGCGAAGGCCTGCGCAAAGCACTTTACAACTACATGCACGGTATCGGTTTCGACCAACCCATGAGCTTTTGGTTTGACCAACCAGTAACACGCACCACAATGAAAAAAGACATGATATCAAAAGCCATTAGTAATTTTATTTTAAGTCATGAAGAGTAAATAGGCAGGCTTGGGTTAACCCCAACAGTCATTACCTGATTTCGTCATATTCCGGCAATGCTAAGACTCTGCCTTTACGGCAATGCTAAGATCCCGGCTCAAGGACGTTACCGGAAGGAATCCTGCTCTAAGCAGTCATCCTCGAGTGCTTTTATCGGGGATCCAGCTCTACGCCGTCATCCTCGAGTGCTTTTATCGGGGATCCAGGTGTTTATGCTTCGTCAAAAAAAGTAGAACCGTCTAAGTTCACTTTATTGGCGAACCATGACATTCACTCAACGACACGCAGCACTTCTTTTGAAATAAAAAGTCCTTGTAGCTCAGCCGCCCCGTCCATGGGGCGGACGGTCGCCTCGTAAATCAATCATGATTCACCTTATCGGCATAATCTTAATCTGCAGAAACTACAAAGCTCGGTCAAAAATTAACAATGGATGACACGATTAAATTCAACCGACAAACTTACGGCTCATTACCTAACGCTGAAAAATAATAAGGATAATGGCTTAATCAATACGATGAAAAAGTTAATTTAAGATACTGAAATATACTGTTAAAAAATTAGCAAAGAGGCTAATAGGGCTTACTGGCTACAGAAAATTAGCACATCAAACCGCGCATTTTCTAGCGCTGTTATTTACATAATAAAGAGTCATTCTCACGTGTTCGGGCTATTCGCGTTACAAAAGTACACTTAGGATAAGGACGCGGCTTCACACGGCCCATCCTTATTTGTTAGTTAGTTTGCATACCGCACAAATCACACGATTTAATTAAATTGAACATTTCATGCGATCTATTATAATCTAACTGTACCCTCAATTGAGAACTGACCATGCATACATTAACAGCGAATGATGCCAAACGAAATTTCGGCGAACTACTTTTAAGCGCACAACGTGAGCCAGTAAAAATTAGCAAAAACAGTAAAGATACTGTCGTTGTCATGTCCATGCGTGACTTTGAAGAGCTAGAAGCTATGAAAGTTGAGTACCTCAAACACTGCTTTAAGTCTGCGAAAGAAGACTTGGACAATAAAAACGCTGTTGATGGCGAAAGCTTTCTGAATTCGCTATAACTAACTTATGCAAAAGAACAAATACAAGCTAAGTAACTTAGCGCAATATCACTTGCGCAAAGTAAAAAACTACACTGTTGAAAACTTTTCTGAATTGCAGTGGCACAACTACAAAGACTCTCTGCTATCAGGGTTTCAAATGCTAGCTGATAACCCCGGTTTTGGAAGAAGCTGTGACGACATATACCCAAATGGCTTTTACTTCCCGATTGGAAAACACACTGCTTATTTCACCAAAGAACATGACTTTATCTTAGTCGTTGCTGTCTTAGGTCAATCACAGCTACCCCAGAATCATCTGAAATAACACGACTTTCACCCTAAAGATCATAACTGGGGCGGGATTGTATCCATACAAACTAAAACGCCCAATTCAGCTGCTCCGAAGGCGTCAGCTAGAATTGCTTGTTGAGTTGATATTGTAAATGGCTCACAGGGAGTGCCTTGATGAAAAACCATTTGCCAATGCGCCCGAATTGCGCACCCAAATGCCTTTGAAGTCATCACGGCTGCATTACATTTTCTGATAGTACTCTCAGTTCATAGTTTTGTTGAGTAAACTCTGGATTAACTTCATCTGGTATTCGGTTTAAAGCATCAGTTTTATAAAATGGAATGCCTGTGCTTGGAATTTCCATAAAATCGTCAGCTAATAATCGTTCTAGTTCTTCTCGCGAGGCCCTTACATCTGATCTTAATAAGAGTTGCTCAAGCTTTATTAGTTCACACTTTAAATTTTGCATTAACTCTCCAATCACCTTAACGCCTCAAACCGAGCATTTTCTAGCGCTGTTATTTACATAATAAAGAGTCATTCTCACGTGTTCGGGCTATTCGCGTTACAAAAGTACACTTGGAATAAGGACGCGGCTTCACACGGCCTATCCTTATTAGTTAACTGTATTCCTTACACCAAGCGAATTTCTAATTTTTTACCTAATGCAGAGGCAAAGCGTTCAAGGGTTGATAATTTAACATCATCTGAATGGTTTTCTATTCGTGATATAGCACTTTTTTGTGTCTGGAGCTTTGTTGCTAGATCGACCTGAGTTAATCCTGCATCTTTACGCGCTTCTTTCAACAAGGCACCAAATTTAAATGATTGATAACCTTCTTCATATCCGTCAGAAAAATCGATGTCACTTGCTTTACGGTTAGCTAAATATTTTTTTAAGTCACTCATATTATTTCCTCGCTAAATAGTCTTTACGACGGCTTTCTGCAATTTTGATTTCTTTTGGTGGCGTTTTTTGTGTTTTCTTTTGAAAACCATGATTAAGAACAACTAAGTTATCACCATCAAAAAAGCCTAATAAACGAAATATATTCCCACCAACTTGTACTCTCACTTCCCAGATATTGTCAGTATTAACCAGTTTTTTAAGGTATGTTGTTGGAATATTGTCCAATTCTTCAATTAACTGAAGTACCCAAGCTACTTTCTGCGCTTGCTTACCCGAAAGTGAATCTAAAAATTCGGCTATCGGACATTTACCGTCTTCGGTAGTATAAAAGTCTATATTTCTCATACACAAATGTTAACACCAATGTGAACTTTTGCAAGCTGGAATTTTTCGCTTTGTACAGTTAACACCTTAATCAGTCGACACGCTAGCGGTAGGCTGGATTGAATTGTGTACGCCCATCATGGGCATCAACGAATGAGGTGAAAGTCCTCTGCAGGGAGATCACCGTTTAAATAACATGCTGTTATTAAACGTTAACTACTAGCAAATGGAAATTAACAATGGGTGGTACGGTTATATTCTTCGGAATGAATCCAGCTCTACGCCGTCATCCTCGAGTGCTTTTATCGGGGATCCAGGTGTTTATGCTTCGTCAAAATAAAAGTAGAACCGTCTAAGTTCACTTTAGTGGCGAACCATGACATTCACTCAACGACACGCAGCACTTCTTTTGAAATATAAAGTCCTTGTAGCTCAGCCGCCCCGTCCATGGGGCGGACGGTCGCCTCGTAAATCAATCATGATTCACCTTATCGGCATTATCTTAATCTGCAGAAACTACAAAGCTCGGTCAAAAATTAACAATGGGTGGCACGGTTTTACTCTGATTAGGCCATTACTAACAAAAAGCTATTTTACGTTAAACGATCCTGTCGAATTGACATACAGCACCACTTCCGTTTTAGCATCAATCACATGTTTACCCTGTGTATCTGAGCTAAAAAAGCTGCTTGGCGTTAATGCTGTTAACGTTTTTTGATTATCCCATTGATAGGTTGCGCTGCCTTTTACCACTACAGCTTTAAGTGCACTGTCGCTTTCAATCGTGCCTTTAAAACCAGCAGGGAGTTTAACAAAACTGCCATTGGCGGCGTCTGGTTTGCCCCATAGGTAACTGATTTGGGCATTGCCCGCTTTAAGCCAGGTTGCGTCATCTACATTTAACCAAAACAAGTTGTTTTCAGACACGTTAATCGGACGTTCACCATTATCAAATGCTTGATCTACTGGTTTAACCAAATATGGGCCGCTGTCGATTTCGAGGTAAATAAGATTATCGTCGCCATTGGCGGCGGTGATATGGTTCTCACCGGCAGGTTGAGTCCAAAACGATCCGCTTGGTAGCCACATAGTATCGGCACCTGGGTCATCGTTATGCATTAAGCCTTCAATCACGATACCGCGGTAAGTGATGTTATGAATATGAGGTGGAGATGAAAAGCCTTTCTTAAACTTCACCAGCATTCCGGTCGCCACGTCTTTAGTACGGTCACCCCACAGATCTGCCGCTTTCGGGCTGGCGTCACCGCGTGCAGGATTAAGCATTCCCCAATCAATATTGTCGGTAGAAATAACAGTATGGTCATTTGCCATCACGGGTAAAGTCATCGCACCTAAAAGGCCTGCAATAGCGGTCATTGTTAATCTATTCATGAGTTACATTCCATCATATTAAAAGAAAAAGTGGTCTTGCTTTCATCGATGCATAAACAAAAATCAATTTATAACGCCTCAGCGATATTGGTATCTTAGCGGTAAATCGGTATGTGCATCGAAATAATGTAGTCATGATAGTCTTTTATATTTATTCGATAAACGGGGTAATCTTTAATATACTTTCGCGAAAACGTGGATAATCAGATAGCGTTTCGTATTAACATTACGTTGCAAAACTGATGCTCATTAAGCTGCTTTTGGAAGAATAGACATACAACAGGAAGATACATGAAGATTGCTGATTTACGGGTACTGCTTAAAATCGCAGAACTTCAATCTATCACAGCTGCCGCTAATCAACTCGATATTAGCTCTTCTGCTGCAAGTATTGCGTTAAAGCGTATAGAAAATGAAGTCGGGGTGCAGTTATTTGTGCGCACCACGAGGCAATTACGTTTGTCTGCTGAGGGCGAACGTTATCTTCCATTATGTCAGCAAGCACTGGATTTATTGCAGCAAGGCCAGTTCGCGATAAACGACGAACGTCAATCTATCAATGGCGAAGTGCGCATGGCGATGTCGTCGGAGATGGGCCGCAATCTTATGCGAGAGTTACTCAATGATGTGTTAGCGCACCACCCCGATGTGACTTTACGTCTACATATTAGTGATACCCAAGTTGATTTTTATCGTGATGGCGTTGATGTGGCGCTACGAGCAATGATCGCAGGCGCGGCAGACGAGTCGAATTTTTATGGTTTTAAAATCTGTAACATCCCACATTTTTTATGTGCTTCACCTCAGTACCTCGCCAAACACGGCACACCAACTAATCCAAGCGAACTCATGGAACACAATGCATTACTTTATAAGTTGTATAAAGTGACCCATGACAGCTGGTTGTTACTTCATGGCGACCAAGAGCATAAAATTAAGATGACCAGTAATCGGGCATGTAACGATGGCGATCTGGTGCGCCGCTGGTGTGTTGACGGTGTTGGCATTGCAAAAAAATCAGCTATTGATGTCGCCCAAGACATGCTAGCAGGACGACTACAAAGAGTGATGCCAGATTACCAAATCCCAGTGACAGAATTATGGTTAGTATTACCAAGCAGGCAGATGATCACACCCGCTATCCGTTTGATCCGCGATGAGCTAAAACAAAAAATTAATGGGCTGAGAGCTGAACTCGTTGAAAACCATATTCTAGCCGAACACGAGTGGCCAACAGATGAATCAATTGAAGGTTGATTTATCACTGTTCTGCATAGAAAATAGCGCCTAGTTAAAGTAATAGTTAAAGCAACTGTTAACGTGATCGTTAACGTAATAAATAACGCATAGGAACGGCAAAAAGATGATGACAAAATGGGCGATACGTTTTTTACAAATGGCCGAACTCGTAGCATCTTGGAGTAAAGATCCCTCCACCCGAGTCGGCGCGGTCATCACCGAAAACAATCGCATCGTCTCGCTAGGCTTTAATGGTTATCCTCACGGAATATCTGACAGCGCTGAAACCGATAACCGCGAAATGAAACTGCTAAAAACACTCCATGCAGAAGAAAATGCCATATTACATGCCAAGCGAGATCTTAGTAGTTGTGAGATTTGGGTAACTCACTTCCCCTGCCCTAACTGCGCCGCCAAGATTATCCAAACTGGATTACGCGCAGTACATAGCCCAAAACCCAACGACGATTTTCTGTCACGTTGGGGCGACAAAATTAAAGTCAGCGAAGATATGTTTGAGCAAGCCGGTGTTCAAGTCGATTGGATGCAAGTTGATTAACCCTACTTTTCAACGTCGTTCCGGCAATGCAGTTAATATCAATCAGCACAAAATGGTTAATGGGGTGCAAGTAGACTAATCCTATTTTTCAACGTCGTTCCGGCAATGCAGTTAAGCCGGAATCCAGGTGTTTGCTTTTTTTGTACAGCATCATAGAAACGGCAAAAGCGAATAAGGTCAAACCGTTCGATTAAACCGAATACTACTTAGAACAAGTAACAGACCCTGATTGTGACCTCAACAATCTCTTACCCTGACTGGTAAAACAAAGCAAGCATAGTTGCCGGACGCATACAATATAAATGAAGACTTTGACTAGGTTATACTTTAGTTTAGAACCCAACTAAATCCTGCCCCAAAAAAAACCTAATTCTTGATAATTATCAAGTAAATATATAAAATTAAAATAATGTGAACTATTTATAGATTCACTAGTTTAAAAAGTATTTATAGGTAAAACAACGATAGTTTTTTCAAGGATGTTTATGAAATATTTTATTGTACCGATCGCTACCATTATCTTCCTCTCAGGCTGCACTTCTGCTGATATATTAAGGAAACCTGGTGAAGTATCTAAACAAAGCCAATATGCACCTCAAAATGAAACACCTAAAGCTAATAATATTGGTATTATGCGATATCTAAACGAAGGTGCTGAATTCGTTAGAGAAGCAAGACGAGAAGATGCATATAAGAAAATGTATAACCTATGCAATGGCAAGTATGAGCTCGTAGATGAGGCCGATTCAGAAACAACACCTACAACCTTTATAAACGAGACCAGTACAGGTTTTACTGCTCAAACATTATCTTCAACATATACATATATTTATTTTCGGTGTACTTAGTTTTATCTGCAGACTGTATTCGAGTGTGCTTATATGTTAGCTAGCCTTTTTCTGTTTAGGTGACCACTACAAGTAGGGGCAGAATAAATTGTTGTTTTAGCTTAATCAGGCCCCTGCTAAAATCTAAACAAACAGATTTTCCACGACAAAGTCACCATTTGTAAAGCTGTTAAGGCAACCCATACTTATTCAATGAAATAATTGTTATAAAATAGCTATAAAGATATTGAATATAAGCGTAAAAACCAGTTATTGTTTCAGCAAAGAAGGAATGCGTTCAGACGACTTTTTTATGAAAGAGTTAGTCTGAAAGAATCAAATCAGGGATGAATCTATAACCACAGCGCTATCATTTACACAAAGCTATAGCACAGCGCTTATTCCCCCCTTGATCTTCCAAATAAACGATTGGGTAATTAGTTTATATAATAGGTAACGCTGACCCATTCACTTTTAACCCTGACCAAAATTACTTTAAGAGATATTTGAGTTAAAGCGAAGCAGAGAAATGATGAAAAAATCAACTCACGCCCCATTTATTAATAGTTATTTATTAATAGTTATTATCTTCCTATCTACAGGCTGCCAAAATAGCAAGAGTCAACAGAGTAGCACTACGCAAGCGTCTATGACGGTTGAAATTCAACAATCAGAAGAGCAATACGTAAAGCCATTAACCAGTACATTGAAAACGGCTACATCTCATCAAGATGCGACGGCTGAATATCAGCTAAAAAATGATACAAACACAGTTAGGAAGTCCTCAACACCGTCAAAACCAGCTGAGATAACACCAATAGAGACTCAAACAAAACCATTTATGGTTCCCGCAACAAAGATTAGACAACCGTTAGAAGAAAAATACGAGTTGCCAATTTCTGATCCAACGACAAAAGAGTACATGCCAAAAGATACCAAACAAATATCCACTGAAGCAGTGTCTACGCCATCGACAGAGTCTAAACCACAAGTTCCAAACACTAAACGACACCAAAGCTCAGAAAAACACGATGATGCATCTGAAACGACGCAAGTATCGAATATACCGCATGAACCACCATCGCTGCCAAAAATCATGCCTGACATACGAGCCCCGGATAGATACAAGCACCCCTTACAGCATGCTAATAAGATTATATTTATGCTGGGTGAAGATGATAATGGTCACTATCTCTATGGTGAAGGGCCACTTTTGACGGGTGCTCATGAAAAAATGCTGCGTTATATCAACTTTTATAAAGAAAGTGGTATTGAGCTAAAGCGTCTTATGCTCCACAGTCCTGGCGGGTTAGTGAAAGAGGGACTACTGATTGGCAACTACATTCGCCAAAATAACTGGACTACCGACAGTGATAAACATATGCGTTGTTATTCTTCGTGTGGTTTTATTTTTGCTTCTGGTGTAAAAAAACGCATTCAGAAAGGTGCTGAGATAGGTTTCCATCGACCTTATATTCCGACTAAAGAAGACACCCCTGAATTTATTAAGCAAGTTTATGATGAATATCAGCCTTATTGGAGTTACATCCAAGGGGATCATGCGCTCTATGATATTTTTATGAAACAGTATGGTCGTGACGATATGTATATCCTACGCTCCGGCACGATTAGCAAGTATATGCAAGTTGAGGTCTACTAATGGAATCAGTTCAGAATAAGCGCGTTTGGAGTACATTGAACTTAGAATTGCCGCAAGTAAAAAGCTTGTCAATTATGTTTCTCACCTTAATTATGGGCATATTGATTGTCATTTTTAATGTACAAGGCTATGGCAACTTATTCCCCGATGAAAAATGGTTTGGTATAGCAACCCCATTTGCTGCACTACTAGGCGTAACCGAACTTGCAGTGCTATGGTGGAGCTCTCAAGTTATTTATCATTGGCCTAGCACTAGTCGAATTTTAAAATGGGCACTAGGCGCAGTTACATTAGCTTTTTTCGCGTTAAGCTTCAGTGGTATTAACAGCTATCTATCAAATCTGGCAACCAAAGATTTCACTAACGTACAAATTGATAACGAATATAACCGTAATAATGAGCAACTAGTTGAGCAAAGTCGCAATGCACAAGCTGATATTAAGCAAGAGCTTGAACAGTTACGCCAGCAACGCAGTGAAATTATCTCAAGCATGGATCTTAAGAACCAGCAAATTAACCACGCCAATCAACTAGCCAGCGACCGCCGACTTAAAGCACTTGTATGTAATGACGTTCCAGACTGCAAGGCTGCTGTAGATAAATATGAAGACGAAGCAAATCGAATTAGTCAAGATCTTCAAAGCTTAAGTAATCAACGCAACAACCTAGATGCTCGTATCAACCGTAAAGAGGAAGAGTTAGATATTCTATCGAGTACAATCAATCAATCTTTATCTATGACAAAATATAACCGTGATAAAAATGCAGGCACACAAATTGCCTTTGAACAAAAACAAAATATTTATGCCAATATAGTACTAAAAATCACAGGTTGGTTCGGCTGGCAACCTAAAGATCCCTTTGGTGTTTTTATAAATTTCGTCTCAGGATTGATCTACCCAATGTATTTTCTACTAAATCTATATAACGCTCTAAATTCGCCTGAAAATTGTAAAGCTAGAGAAAAACGAAGAAACCAGCTGAGTGAAAAATCTTCGGTAACAAACAAGTTAATCCTTCGTTTAACACGACAACTCCGTGCACGACTATTACGTAAAAAACGAGAAAATGCTAAAAGACATTGCGTGCTTCAAGAGCAAAAAGATATTCGTAGCGTACTAATGATGCGATTAATTCGCTATTTTCGAGTGTGGGCTAATCGACGCACTAAAACTCGAATCAAAGAAGTTGAACGAATAGTTGAGATACCGACTATTGTCGAAAAGGAAGTTGATAAAATTGTTGAAGTGCTGGTTGAAGTTGAAAAACTAGTCGACAAGATTATTGAAGTCGAAGTTATTGTAGAAAAAACAGTGGAAGTAATCAAAGAAATCCCCGTTGAGGTGCGTGTCGAAGTCCCTGTTGAAGTAGATCGCATAGTTAAAGTTGACCAACAGGTCCCAGTTTACATTGATAGAATAAAAGAAGTCCCTGTGCCCTACTTTATTCCTGATCCGCAGATATTGGTGCACGAGCGCATAATCCCAGTTCCTGAAGGCATTACGGGCGAAGAACTTGAAGCAATACTTAAGGCGCAACCAATATTAAATCAAGAAGCTAGGACTCAACAAAATTCAGTACGTGCAGATAATCAGTTGGACACAGTTTCTCAGCCAAAAGATAAGCATGAAGTATTCAATTTTGAGGAAGCCCAGCATGCACAGCCTAGATCTTAGCTACTTAAGGCGTCATGAGATAGCCAAGCTTAATAAACCGAACAAGAGCAAAAACAAGACCAATGACAAAGCTACGAAAGTTGACGCTTCAGATAAACACCCAATCAAAATGGATATCCAGAACAATGCGTCCGATATTACTAAAAGCAACTCAATAAAATCTGAGCCTGTCAAAATAGTCGACCCTAAAGCCGAAAAAGAAGATATCCAAGAACAGATCAAAGTTGAACAAGAACGTAAACGATTAGCCGAAATCCAACTTGAGATAACGAAATTGCAAGATGAGCAAAGAACTGCTCAGCTGAATAGTAAATACAATTATGACCAACGCTATCAGGCACTCGAAAAACAGTCCAAAACAGATAGGGCTGCCCACATTTGGCAGTGGATGAAACGAATATTAATTGTACTATTTTTACTGCTGATGATTACACTACTCGCTCTTCTGCTGTTTCGAGTTTACAGGTGGACAGTGGAAGCCCCACTAATTAAAGAAGTCATCAGAAAAGTTGAAGTGCCGGTAGAGAAAAGAATTGAAGTTCCTGTTGAAAAACAAATTATTCCCGAGGAATGTAGCCAAGTTCGTCGCAATGGGAAAATATACATCAACTGTGATGGAAAAATTATTGATGGAACGCCCACTATAGGGGATGCAAAGATTAACGAAATCCCAGAATTATTAAATTAATAGTAAAGGAAGCCACATGAACACATCTCAAGGTTTTAACCTACTGTCCACCAGCATATTCATATGCAGTTTATTTTTCAGCGTGGAAGTGTTCAGTGCGGAGGTTTTGGGTGCGGAGGAGTTAGGTGCAGAGAGTACGGCAAATATCGACACCAGCAAACTGGGTGATATAAAAGCGGTTAAATTTAATAACCCACAAGTGATGACCTCGGGTTTACCCACAGAGCCGCAATTTGCACAACTTGCTCAAGCAGGTATCAAAACTGTGATAAACCTCATTCCTAACGACAACCCAAATGTATTAGCCAATGAGCAGCAGATTGTTACGCAACTGGGTATGAACTATCACAATATCAGTGTGGACTGGCAAAACCCAACCCAAGAGAACCTAGCGCAGTTTTACAGCCTAATGCAGCAATATGGCGATGTACCAGTACTAGTGCATTGTGCAGCCAATTACCGCGCCTCTGCCTTTTATTATTTGTATCAGACCAGCCAAAATACCGCGCCGTCAATGGCCGAGGCACTGACGCCCTGGGGCGACTTGCAACAAAGCTTTGCAGAGTACCCGCAATGGCAAAAGCTTATTGAAGAAGCAACTCAGCAATCGCTAACTCAATCGTCAGAGGATTAATAAGGCGACCGTTTTAGCCTAAATTTTCGTTAACATTAGCTTATCTGTCGTCTATAGCTCTTAAAAATAGCCGGATCCCAGATAACAACATTCGAGGATGACAGATTGGCGCCAAATATCTCACTGCAATGCTTAAAAAACCAAGTTTCAGCACTCAATAATAGCGGCTTAAAGTTATTCCCTGCCTGTAACTGTATCTAGGGTCTGTGCAAATACCGTTATCTACTGCAGCGTACTAGGCCCATTTAAGTCCATTTTATACAAAGGCGCTGGGATTTTCTCTGAGGTAATATAAATACTCTGGCCATCCTGGCTAAACCCAACAGCTTCGGCTTGTTTTAGTGCGGGCAGTGCAATCTGTTGTGGTGTGGTTGAAAACAAGCTTAACCAGTCACCTTGTGTGGTTTGAGTAAAATAAAACGCGTGGGTATAGGTTAATATCACCGCTGATAAACCATCTGCCGAGATATCCATTGCGGTGGGGGTTCCGGCAAATCCTGCCCAGGTATAAATGCTGACATAGTCGAGCACGGCTGTCGGCAATGGCGCTATCTCGCCTAACCGTTTGGCTTGCTGCTTAATTATTTGAGTAGATGAATTATTTGATCCACTTTGCTGCGCTGGAGCGATTAACGGCAGCTCGTATAACACGGGCGGCGTGTCACGTTTGGTCAGTAACAGTATTTTACCCTTGATGACATCGACTGCGACTGACTCACAATCTCGAGCCTCATCTGGGTAAGTAAAAGTCATACTCCAAACCGGTTGGGCCGATAGGTTTTTTTGGCCTTTAAGCAAGCTTAAATCGGGCTCTTTGATCAAATGTAACTGATATTGCGATCGCCTCGCCTGGTTATCACCCACATCGGCAATCAATAGGTACGACTCGCCTTGGTAAACAAACGAGGCAATGTCTTCCCAATCGGTATTGTTTACACCACGAATATTGACTGTGGCTAACTGCTGCCCCTGAGTATCGATAGCAAAAATTCTTGCGCTGTCGCCGCTGTCGTTGTGCACCCACAATATATTGTCATTAATCCGCGATACCGCTAGGCCGCTGGCTTCGTCAATAGACGGCGCAGTAATGTTGCCTGCTTGGCTCATGCCCGTTGGCATCGCGCAGGCACTGGTTGATAAGGCTAGGATTAAATATAAAAATACAGTAAGGCGGTTAAACATAATAATGACTGACTCAGGCTGCGACTGACAAAAGTAGCGGTATTCTAACAAATATGTATTAAAACGTATCGAGCAATCGTTAATTGTATGGCATTAGAATAAACAAAAAAGGCCACTTTCTTTGTTCCGAAGAAAGTGGCCGTGCACGTTTTCAGTGATTGAAATGATGAGTAAAAACCACTAAAAACCAGTACTCGTTTTAACCTTACTTATTCATGCATTTAGTACTCATAGCTAAACTGTAAGGTGTATTCTGTGCCAGGATCTTTGGCATACACTTGGTAGTTTTGCTGTTCGTACTCGGTGGTTTCACCTAAAAGATTCTTCGCTTTCAACTTGATCGAGGTGCTCAAAGTAGGGAAGAAAGTATAGGTAAAGTCCAGGCTATGAAATGGCTTTTCATACACATCGTCTAGGCCACCACGTCCACCGTAAGCAATGCGCTCACCAAATACGTTATACACTAATGTGGCACTATGGTAGCTGTCTGGCGAGTCGTAACTTAACTGCAAGTTTGCTACCCATTGCGAGTGCCCTGTCATACGGCGCGATTGGTTAGTTGGGTCGATTTCGCCGTTAGGCTCAATATCAATTTCTGAGTCGCCAACGGTTAAGTTGCCGGCTACAAAAAAGTCTTCCCAAATGCTGCCATCACTGCCTAAAAACTCAAGTTCTTGTAAAAACTCGGTTTCAACGCCAAAAATGTAACCAGACTGCGCGTTATAAAACTTAAGCTGACGTCCGGCTTCTGAAATACGTTGAATCGGCTCAATCGGCGCGTCCACATCTTTGTAAAACGCACCAACACTGAAGTTATTACCACTGTCTGAGTAGTATTCCCAACGTAAATCAAGGTTAAGAATGTCTGAACTTTTTAGCTCTGGATTACCAAAGAAATCAAAGCCAGTCACAGGGTCTTGGAAACGCACTGGCGACACTTCACGTAAGTCTGGACGCACTATGGTTTTACTCGCGCCTAAACGCCATTGTGTAGTGTCGGTTTGTTTCCAAGTTAATGATAACGATGGGAACCAACCGTCTTCGGCAATCACATAATCTGCTAAGTCGTAACGGCCGCCTTCATCTGAAATCTCGCCATCAGGGTCAATGGGGAGTGTGACGCGGCGAAAATCTTCATAACGCACACCGGCATAAACGCGCCAAACATCATCAAAGTCGATGTCCATGCTCACAAATACCGCATCATTTTTTTCTGCGGCGATGTAATCTTCGGTGTCGGTCGAGGCGTCTTTAAGCTCTAAATCTAATACGTCGTTAGTGATGTTGCTGTCTGAGAAAATATCATCAAAATCACCGGCTAAAATACTGCCGTTAGGGTCTGTCGGGCTTAAGTTAACGTCCAAGCCTAAACGACTCGCATAGCTTTCTCGAGTGCGTTCAAAGTATTCGTAACCTGTACTTAGCTTAAGCACGGCGCTGTCAAAATTAACGGGATACGTAAAATCCCAACCGTAATTTTGGCTGTCGTCTTGTAGGCGGCTGTATACATATTTAGGCGCATCTTGGGTATTAAGGTTACGCGATAACAGCTCGTTGTTATCGTCTAACACCACGTTATAAGTGTACGACAATTCATTAGGCGCGTAGCGCTCTGAGCGTGCATCCGAAAACTTCCAGTTCACTTCTGAGTCGTTTAAAAACTCAATAAAATGATGCCCTTTAATCTGATTACTGATTAATGTGCGCTCTTCATAGTCGATGTTATAAACTTGCAGCGCATTGGGTTCGTCTAGCGTATCAATGGTTTCTTCAATACCGAGTGACACATCGTCTGAGGTGTCTTGCAAGTATGTAGTGAAGGTTTCGATTTTATGGTTGTAGCCAATCTCTAAGCCAAGGTTAATCATGCCAGACACTTGAACAATAGAGTCGGTACCCACAACGTCTTTTTGGTTTTCTATTTGAACCTGGCTGCTGTCACCGTCTAATTCAACTTCACGCTTGGAGTAGTTTTCGGCTTGTTTTTTATACGACACCGCAGACAATGCACCAAAAATAATGTCGTCGCTTATGTCCCAACGGTCACCAATGGCAATATCACCACGCATTGCAGGGTCTGTGCTTTGGCTTTGCACTGTCATATCGCGATATAAACCAAGGGCTAATTCGCGGTTAATTGCTTGAGCAGATTGATAATTAACATTGCCATTAGAACCACTTACGATATCAATTGGGCTTATACCACCATACTGACCAATGGTGTCATTAATGTTGGTCGGCATAGAGCGGGTGCCATCATCTTGGCCTGTCCAGTCATCGCCACCACCGTTATAGGTGTAGCTGTCATCTGAGTCATTAGTGTTGTAGCGCCCGCCTACAGAGGCTTTAAAAAAGAAATCAGATGGGATGGATTTAGTACGAATATCCACATGTCCACCACCAAACGCGGCTGGCGCATTGGCTGACGCTGATTTTTGCACCGACAATGATTCAATAATCGATGCAGGAAACATATCTAAAGGCACAACGTTACGGGTTGGATCTGGCGATGGCACAGTGGCTCCGTTTAATGAAGTGCTTGAATAGCGCTCACCTAGGCCACGTACATAAATAAATTTACCATCTTTTAAGGTTAAACCTGTCACACGACGAAGCGCTGCGGCTGCGTCACCGTCACCGGTTCTTGAAATTTGTTCTGAGCCCATAATATCGGCTACAGCAATTTGCTCACGACGTTCTTCAGTGGCTTCTGATGCTGAGCTGCGTAAGCGCCCGGTCACTGAAATAACCTCAATTGGCTCAATCGGAATCACTTCACCAGGATCGCGTGCTGGTTCAGGTTCTTGCGAGTATACGGGGGTAGCTGTTAATAATGTCGCCGCAGAAATCACAGAGATAATGGCAAGGCTTAACTTATTAACGGTAAAACTCGGCTTGGTTTTCATACTTATACTATCCTGTATGCGGTTCAGAGATAGCCGCCCTTGCGAGCGGCTATTAATAGGTCACTGATTACTTAATCAAGGTGATTATTGTGGGTCAAAAGCCCAACCTTGACGCCAGTCAGTCTGGCCATCGAATGCACCAATATAGTTGGTTGATTCGAAGAAGCTGTCATCAGTACTTAAGTCTTTACCTGTTCCAAGAAGCGTTGTATCGGTTGCTGCTGGCATACCGTCGGTAATGCTCACAACTGATGTAGAGTTACCTTCCTGACCCATAAACCAGGTTTCAGTGTTAATGTCGGTAGTACCTGATGTTTTGAATGGCTCGTTACAATCAATGATTGAGTGAGTCATTACCAAGGTACCCGCATTCACGTTGTCAACCAGGCTTGATACTGAACCGTCTAGCTCTAAACACTCACCAGATTCAGTTTCAGCTGTGCTACCTTTACGGCCTTGTACTAGCACGTTATAAAGCTCACCTGCAGTACCAACACGTAACAAGATACCTTCGCCGTTGTCGCCACTCGCGTTTGCAGTGTCTGTGCCAGGTAAAATAGTGAAGTTAGCAAGCTTTGGCGCAGACACTGGCGTTGCCGCTGCACCTGAGCTGTTACTGTCAGCTTCGATACCACGGTTTGCGTTGCCATCTTCATGCGTGATGTACACAAACTGCGCTTTACCTGTCCAACCGTTAGTCCAGTCTAATGAGTCATCAAAGTTTTCAGTTAGGTAAACATACTTCATGTTAACCGCGCCACCCCAGAACTCTACGCCATCGTCGCCGTTAGCATGCACCTGGATGTGGTCAACTTGTGTACCGCTACCCACTGCTGCAAACGAGATACCGTTCATTTCTTGTGTGTCATTAACTTTAAAGCCTGCATACTTAACAACTACATAGCTAATTTGACCACTGTTATCAGCGTTGTCATTACCACCGTATGGGAAGTCACCTACCTCAAACGATGCATCACACGCATCTTTATCTGGGCATGTGTTTGTTAAGCCATTACCTAAAATAACCAAACCACCCCATTGACCGCGCTCACCCTCAGCACCTGCAATCACATCTTCTTCTGAAGTCATGATAATTGGGTAATCAGCACTGCCTTGAGCCATAATTTTAGAACCACGGCTAACGACAATGTAGCTGTTTGAGGTAGCAAACAACTTAACACCAGCTTGAATCGCTAAGGTTGCCGATGTGGTTTTATCTGCACCAACAAGTACCGCGCCGCCATCAATTTTGTACATCACGTTTTGACCGGCAAGCAATGTGGTATTGCTAAGCACGTTGCCTTCAAGGGTACAAATTAGTGTGACTGATGAGTCTTTATATAATCCTGCTACTGCATCTGATTGAGTTGTGCCAACCGGACAAGACGTCATTACAGGTAATTCAGCTGGTGTAGTATCTACATCGTCATGAATGGCTGTAGTCCAACCGGTAGTCCAGTCATTTGTACCGTCAAATGCGCCAATGTATTCAGCATCATCTAAACGAGCATCAAGGTTGCTTAAATCTGCTTTACCGCCAGTTAATGCAACTGATGAAGAGTTTGGCATGTAATCGTTAAGATCAGATGCGCCCACTAGGTTGCCATCTTGACCGGTAAACCATGCTTCAACATCTAGCGCTAACGTTGTACCCGCTGTAGCGTCTACTTTGGCATCTTTAAATGGCTCTACGCAGTCAATCAAGCTGTTTTGCATAGTTAACTCTGCAGTGTTTGCATTATTAACGGTGGCATCGTCGTTCACTTCTAAACATTCGCCCGAGTCAACATCGCCTTTAACCAACATGTTATAAGCGTGCGCGCCAGTACCCTTACGGAATAAAATGCCTTCAGCATCGTCACCGCCGCTGTTAGTGCCATTAGCTACCTGGATTGTAAAATTAGCCAGTGCAGGTTGTGACATCGGAGACGCTGATGCATCGCTATTGCTGTCGGCTTCAATACCACGGTTTGAACCGTTATCAGCCTGACGAATATAAACGTGTTGCGCACTACCTTGCCAACCGTTAGTCCAATCTAACGAGTCATCAAAGTTTTCAGTCAATACCACATTTGAAATTGAAACGTTACCGCCCCAAAATTCAACGCCGTCATCATTGTTTAAATGAACTTGTATATGGTCAACTTCGGTGCCTGCACCCACACCCGCAAAGCTGATACCGTTCATTTCTTGAGTGTCGTTGATTTTAAAACCACCAAACTCAACGCGCACATACTTAATAGAACCAGAGCTGTCTTCAGTGTCATCACCGCCGTAACTGTAATTTCCGACTTCAAACGACGCGTCACAGTTAGTTAAATCTGGGCAACTGTTAACAGGTGCATTACCTAACAACACTAAACCGCCCCATTGGCCAGCTTCACCCTCTTCACCTAAACCCGCTTCTACTGACGTAAACACGATAGGTTCTGCTGCGGTGCCTTCTGCCATGATTTTAGAACCACGGTTAATCACTAGGTATGAATCGCTGCTACCTAAAATTTTGGTGCCTGGCAAAATCGATAATTCAATCGAGTTTTCGTTATCACCACCCGCAATAACAGGACCATCTAATTGCCATACAACATCATCACCTAATACGATTAAGTCGCCATCTTGGCCACCGGTTGTAATGGTTGATGCCGCAGTAGAAGGTGCCAATGTGCCCGTTAACACCCAAACTTCTTTGCCATCTACTGTTGTTGAACTTTTAGTTGCAAAGCCACTGTATGATAATTCTTGTGCGCTTTGAGTTGGTGTAGTTGGAGTTGTTGGTGTCGTTGGGGTTGTGGTTTCATTACCTGTGTTGATATTGATATCACCACCGCAACCAGCAAGACCTAACGTGGCAGCAAGTGCTGTTGAAAGAGCAGTCAATTTAAAAAGGTTTTTCAGTTCCATTGTCATCTCCGAAGACGGATGTAAGCGTTTGTGAGTAAATCGGCTGGATGACAAGCTAATGGTTTAAAATGACAAAAAGACTGCGGCAAAATGACAATAACATTTCACTAACATTGCAGAAATATGCAAATCCAATGGTGATGCGGGTTAGCAGGAAGCTTGAGTAAAATAAATTTTTAACAAAAAAGAAAAATTAATAACATTGGTTGGGTATATGACACACTAAGCAGGGTTAAATCACACTGACAAATACAGTCCAAAAGCCAAAGGTTATGGCAACCACTCCTGCGGGCTTAAACCAGCTTACACCGTGTTTAGCGGCGCTAACTGCAAATCTTTTATGGTGTTTTTCTGTCATAAAAACCAACACAATAGCAACAATAAACAGTAAGTTACCAATAAGTTCAAACACCAATGGATAAGCCGTGTTATGGGCATCTAATAATAAAGCAGCGCCAATAGCAAGGCGTGAGATTATCTCAAAATAATGAAAATAACGCTTTCGACTAAACTGCATAATAGCATCAGCAAAGGGCACTGGTTTTAGTAACATAAACAGCCCAAAACAAACAATGCTAACACCCCAAACACTAATTAATATGGCCATGTCGAGTCTGCAATCAAATAAATTTAAGCCATATTAACACCGAACAAATGTAATAAAAAAGTTAATTAAAAACGGTGTAACGCATTAATACACGGGCGAGCAGCAAAAGAAGTAAGCTATTGCTAATTAATTCTACAAGGGTTAATACGTGCATAAAGATTACACATTTACACCGTTAGTAAAAACGCCGTTAGCATAAACATTATGAACAGCTATTAGCTCAGTCAACAAACTGATGGGAAACTCGCTAACAATCGATAAATAAATATTAATAAATGCTCATAAAACAAGTTTAAGGTAACTTTAATGCTAAACTGGCTATAAAATACAATCTTACTCGCCAAGGAGTGCCAATATGCCGCTAGATATTATTATTTTAGGAATATCGATCCTTATCGCTATCGGCATTTTACTCCACCACCCTTCTAAAACATTAGGCTTGCCATCATTACTGATTTTTATGGGTGTAGGTTTAGCTTTTGGCAATGGTGAGTTTGGATTTGTTTACGATGATCTACAATTAACATCGCTAATCGGAACCCTTGCTTTAAACACCATAGTGTTTGTTGGTGGCCTTAACACCCCCATGAAAAACATTCGCTTTGCCTGGAAGGAAGGCGGCATGTTATCGACGTTTGGGGTTATTTTTACAACCATCATTTTTGGTTTTATCTTGAGTGCTTTACTCGATGTCAGCCTCATTACCTGCATGTTATTTGCTGCCGTGGTGTCATCAACCGATGCCGCTGCGGTGTTTTCAATTTTGGAGTCTAAAAAATTAAAATTAAAACAGGGCACAGGCACCATTTTAGAGTTTGAATCGGCCACAAACGACCCCATAGCATTATTAATGGTCATTATGTTAACCGACTATATCGTGAGCAGTGCAGAGGGTGCACCTACGGCATTATCTATAGCCTCAAGCCTAGGGCAGCAAATTGGTGTAGGAACACTTATTGGCCTTATTATGGGTAAATTAGCCGTTTGGGCGCTAAATAATATCAAACTACCAGAATTTGGACTTATTCCTGTATTTATTTTGGCAACATTTGCCATAACAGTATCCAGCACTGAAATTTTAGGCGGCAACGAATTAATTGCGGTATACATTGCAGGCGTCATCATTGGTAACTACTTAAAAAAAGGTGCAGAGGTGAGCAAGCACTTTTTTAATGGCATATCGTGGCTAGCACAGTCATTAATGTTTATTATTTTGGGTTTGCAAATCTTCCCACAGCAATTAATACCTGTCTTTACTGTCTCATTATTGCCAGCAATATTACTAATTGTGGTCGCAAGACCGTTAGCCGTTCAACTTTGTTATTTGCCCTTTAAAAAAGCCAATTGGCGCAAACGATTATTTGTGTCAATGATTGGTTTAAAGGGAGCAACGCCGATTGTTTTTTCACTAATCCCTGCCGCTGCGGGGGTTGAAGGGTCACGTGAAATGATCCACATGGTGTTTTTCATTGTGCTGATTTCGGTCATTGTGCAAGGTTCAGCCATCGAGCCATTGGCCAACAAACTCAAACTAAATTTACAGCCCAAAAAGCCTGATATCTAAAACGTCAACAACCTTAATTGATCAGATTTTTAGCTTGATCGATATGCACCAAATACAAAAAAGCCTCAATCAAATGATTAAGGCTTTTATCAACGGGTTGCGCACTAACGCTTATTTAAATACGCAATGTTTAGCGTAATCAGCGGCTTCGTTTGCTGTCCAATCACCGCTTTCTTTTTCTTTCATTTGCTTACACCAAGCATCGCTGCCCACTTCAGGAGCACAAGCCGTTAAGCTAAGGGTTAATAATAATGCGCTTGACGCAGCAACTAATTTTGATAAAGACATAAATAAGCTATCCTTTTCTATTAAATTTCGGAGTTTGTTGACCCTTTACGGTATCAGCAAACCATAAACTAACACTTTGAACGTTTAGCAATCCACGCAATAGCATCTTGTTTTTGCGATAACGGAAACCATGCTACCTCACCTTGCATAAACGGCCCCATTAAACGTACTGCATTGCCCACCCAATCAGGGCCGCCAACAAACACTAGTGCATCAAATTCTGGTAACTGTACTTCACCACTGCCGGTTAATGAACCAAAGTCCCATCCTTCGAGCAATACATCTGCCTCAATATACAAACACACTTGTCCCCAATCTTTACGATAGGCACGAATAGCTGGCTGCAAACGAGTACGGTAATCAGGCGCAGATAAACGGCCACTAACAAATAAACTAATAACACCCTTGGAAATATCGGGGATTTGACACAACATAATGCTAACTCCAGCCTTATTTAAAGGCTATAGAACAGGCTTTATACGGTGATGCTATCGTGTAAAGCAATAATGGCGCTCATAATAGCAAAAGTCTGCAATTGATGTAATCACTCCACGATTAATCCGTCGTTGAGTTAATGTTCATGTGAAGCAGCGCCCAAGCTGACAAATGCCCGCCGCTGAAATCTATGTCCAATTACGGTATAATGAGTTGATATTGAATAAATTAAAGGGGACAACCTCAACCGAATGATACAAATAACTCAACGAGTCATATTGCAAGATAACGAAATTGAATGGCAGTTTGTTCGCTCAAGCGGCGCTGGCGGTCAAAACGTTAATAAAGTATCAACAGCGGCCCAGCTTAGCTTTGATATTGCCACATCGTCTTTGCCTGAATTTTATCAACAAAAGCTATTAGCAAAGGCCGATCACCGCATTACCAAAAGCGGAAAAATCATCATTAAGTGTCAGCAATCAAGAAGCCAGGACTTTAATCGTCAAACCGCGTTAGAGCAATTTATTGAATTGGTAAAAAGCGTCGGCATTGTACAAAAAGCCCGTATTGCAACCAAAGCCACCAAAGGTAGTCAAACTCGCCGTATTGAAGCGAAAAAACAACGCGGTGCCACTAAAGCAATGCGCCAAAATAAAACCGGCTATTAATGCATTTTAGCCGTTAGATGAACATTTTTAGGTTTACCACGCGCACATCTTCAGTAAGAATGGACTCACACGTTTTATTGCCCACACCACAGGAAGCACCATGAGCAGCACTGCCAAAATTTTAGTGATTAACGGCCCAAATCTAAATTTGCTTGGCCGTCGCGAGCCGGGGCACTATGGCCACCAAACCTTAGCCACAATTGTGAGCGATTTAACCGAAAGTGCTAATCAGCTTGGCGTTGAGTTAGCGCACATTCAGTCAAACGCTGAATACCAACTTATTGATGCCATACATGCTACTGATGCCCAGTTTATTATTATCAATCCTGCTGCATTTACCCACACCAGCGTAGCCTTGCGTGACGCAATACTCGGCGTTGCGATTCCGTTTATTGAAGTGCATTTATCAAATGTGCATGCGCGCGAGCCTTTTAGACATCATTCGTATTTTTCTGACAAAGCCCAAGGGGTTATTTGCGGCCTAGGCGCACAAGGCTATGATTTTGCCCTGCAAGCGGCGATAAAATACCTAAAAGAGCACAACAAAGGATAAAGTTTGAGTAAGCTAAAGGCCGATATCAGCATTATTTATAGCGGCATATTCAGCCAGTGGGACAGCCAGAGTGATGACTTGCCACGTTTTTTAGAGGCGACTGTTCACGTCCCCGCCGTTATTGATACTGAGTTTGGTTTTATTGCTCGGATCAAAAAAGCCAAAAACCAAGTATTAACCTACTGCATATATCATCCAGATATTCCAGACGACAATGGTCATGTGAGACCACCATTTGATGGAGAGGTTTTCATTAAAGAAAACGATTGGCGCTTTTACTTAGGCGATTGCATTTGGGCACCTGTGAGTAATAAGCTTGGTAACTGGCGAATGACACTTGAGCTCAATGGCAAAATTGTTGCCGATAAAACCTTTAAGATATATCTGCCCGAATAAAAGCTCTATCGATAATCACGCCGCCACATTTCAGGTGATTGTTTGCTATACTGCGCGCAAATTGCCCCGCCATTATCGAGTGTCCATGTCTATTCAAGCTGTTTTAACTGATGCGTTAGCGAAACGCGCTGCTTTTTTTGAGCACGCAAAGCAACATAATACCGATTGTTATCGGGTATTTCATGGCACTGTAGAAGGCGAAAATGGCCTTAATATTGACCGTTACGGCGATGCGTGGTTAATCCAAACCTTTCATCAAACTTTAACAGAACAACAGCTTGAAGCTATATCAAGTGTGCTGACCGCTCATGCTGACTTTCATATTGTTTACAATGATCGCTCAGGCAGTCACTCACGTGTCGCTAACACCAGCGGCAATGAAGCCCAGGATTATGCTCAAACGGAACAAGTTATCCGCGAAAACGGCATAAACTTTACCTCTAAGCTACGCCACGAAGGCCAGGACCCTCTGCTATTTTTAGACATGCGCATTGGTCGTGAATATGTATGCGATAACAGCAAAGATAAAACGGTACTCAACCTGTTTTCGTACACTTGCGGTATTGGTATTGCCGCTGCTATGGGCGGTGCGCGTAATGTAATGAATGTCGACTTTTCATCATTTGCATTAGCCGCCGGGCAAAAAAATGCCGAGTTAAATAAGGTTACCGATGTATGTGAGTTTGTGCAAAGTGATGCGTTTCCGGCGCTGCGTCAATTAGCGGGGTTAACGGTTGGCGGACGTCGTAATCAAAAACTGCCTAAATACCCAAAACTGCGGGCCATGCAATTTGATTTAGTGTTTTTAGACCCACCACGTTTTGCCAAAAGTGCTTTTGGTATTGTCGATTTAGTCAATGATTACCAAGGTTTATTTAAACCTGCTGTGTTAACCACTAAAGCAGGCGGTAAAATTGTGTGTTGTAACAATGTCGCTAAAGTGGATCGCCAAACATGGTATGACAGCCTAGTACGCTGCGTTGAAAAACAAGGCCGTAAAGTCACGGCAACACAGTGGTTAGAATGCCATCAAGACTTTCCTGCATTTGATGATAATCATCCACTAAAAATTGTCGTGCTTACTATAGATTAATCGACACTTCATCGATCATTTATAATCATTCAGCCACCCAAAAGGTGGCTGAATAGTTTTGGTTAATCAAAAGTGCTTACGACATTGCCACGATTTGTGGGTTACCCGCAGCGCTCGTCGCGCTGTAATTACGTGCATCTAAACTGGCAAAGGTTGTGTCTAAAATGGTATCGACGTATTGCCAATCGCCGCGTACTTCATCTGCCGTAAAGCTTAGCAACAAATAACCCCGGTCTTTTAAGTTGGCATATTTAAGATCGCTCACTAAGTCCACAATTGCCGCTTCGGTTGCTGGCATTTCAGCATCAGACAAACCTAAGTAATATTCAAGCCCTGGTGATGACACGGAGCTAGTGGCAAATTCAACGCCTACGGTATCGCCATTGGTGTCTGTTAGCTCATTAGCCCACGCATTATGAGTGTCTCCAGCAATAACCACTAAATTGTGATTTAACGATTTCGCTGTGGCATATATTACTTCGCGCTCATAGGCGTAACCATCCCAAGCATCAAGATTGTATGGAATCGATGGCAATTGTAGTAACACCATCACCTCTGGGGTCAACTTGTCTTGGTTAGCTTGCAGGTAAGCCAGTTGTTCAGCGGTTAACGTGGTATCGCCTGCTTGTGCACGAGCAGCTAATACCGCAATACCCGCGAGCTCAGCAAATTGTGGAATACTCATTTGCTGAGTCGCAATAGCAGCAGGCAATAACATTTTACCCATTAACACTTGCTGCCCCAGTACCTGCCACTTAGCAGTAGACTGCAACAAGGTTTGCTGTAGCCATAACAATTGGGTTTGCCCCAATAAAGTACGATTGGTGTCAGTGACTGCGGCTAAAAAATTATCACTATCAAAGCTGCCCGTTGTTGCGTCAATGTAGTCGCTGTACTCTAATTGTTTATCGCGAGCCAGCACACGAGTATCGAGCATGTGCAAATCAACCAAGTTACCGTAATTAAAACTTCTGTAGATTTCTTCATTATTCCCTTCGCTCCAAGGCCTAATGGGTAGCCACTCAAAGTAGGCTTGCAGTGCAGCAGCTTTGCGTTGATCAAAATCACCTTCATCGTCGTTATGATTTTCAGCGCCGTCTTTCCAGGTGTCGTTAGCCACTTCATGGTCGTCCCACACGGTAATAAAAGGCACTTTGGCATGCAGCTTTTGTAAACTACTGTCACTGCGGTACTGGCTGTAACGTGTACGATAATCGGCTAATAGAAACAGCTCACCTTCAGGCAAGACTTCACGGCCTAATGCAGCGGCATTTTCGCTGGCGTATTCACCACGAGCATATTCATAAAGGTAATCGCCTAAATGCACCACAGCATCTAAATCATCTCGCTGAGCAGCCATTTCGTACACATTAAAATAACCCGCTGGGAAATTAGCACACGACATCACCGCAAGCTTAACTGAGTCAACACTGCCCTGGGGTAACGTGCGGGTTTGACCAATCTCAGATACGTTTTCACCTGCTTTAAAACGATAAAAATATTGCTGACCTGGCGCTAAACCCACCGCATCAACTTTAACGGTATAGTCACGACTGTCATTGGTGACGGTTTGTCCATTAGTCACCAAATCAGTAAAGTTACTGTCGGTGGCGACTTCCCATGACACCGTTATATCGCCTTGTATATCAGGCGTAACGCGCGTCCATAAGATCACGGCATCAGCTGCAGGGTCGCCACTGGCAATACCTTGTAAAAACTGACCAGAAATAACCTCATCGTCATCACTATTGCAGCCCATTAGTCCGTAAGACACCACAGCAGCACCAACACCTTTAGCTGACATAGCCAAAAAATCACGACGAGTGACAAACCGTTTCATATCATATCCTTATTTTTATCGTTAACGGATGGCCATGATTTGCACGGCCTAAGAGGTCTAATGAGCGGTTATTGTGAGAGTGTTGAGTGACATTACAGTGACAAAAGCATGACAAACCCGACTTGCCTGCAGCCTTAATAATTGTCAAACCAAGCCTGCTGATGTAACCCCCCTTTTTATAGGCGAAACAAATTAACTAAATTAAATTGTGCGCAATATAGTTGCATTTTATTTTTTGCTTAGTTATAGTGAACACAATTAGATTGCGCACAACTTAAACTGTGCGCAACTTAGAATATTTTACTTTTACACGAGGTTTACTATGTCAACGTTATACACCACTTCAGCAACCGCATTAGCAGGCCGTAATGGTCAAGTTTCTACCGACGACAAAAAAGTCGACTTACAATTAAGCTACCCAAAAGAAATGGGCGGCAGTGGCGAGTTTACTAACCCTGAACAATTATTTGCCGCAGGATATGCAGCCTGTTTCTCAAACGCAATATTGCACGTAGCAAGCCAAGGTAAAGTGGCCATCAAAGCAGCTCCCACCACAGCAACGGTAGGCATTGGCCCCAACGATAATGGCGGATTTGCACTTACAGTCGCCCTTGCGGTTGAACTTGATTTAGACCAGCAATCAGCAGAAAAACTGGTTAAAACCGCGCACCAAGTTTGCCCATATTCAAATGCAGTACGTGGCAACATTGATGTAAAATTAACTGTAAATGGCCAAGCGATTTAACCCAAAAGATTGCGACATTAGCCAACAAAAAAACCAAGACGCGAGTCTTGGTTTTTTGCTGTTATTTATCGTTTAGGTTATTTAACCTGAGTTCGGGATAAGGGAAGATCTTATGTTATTTAAAATCAACACGTTACCCACTCTCACTTTCAAGCTTGTCATTTGTTCTGCTAACAAGGCGAATTGACGCATCAATAGCTAGCCTATTGCAAGTCGATTCAACGCAGTTAGCAGGGCAAAGGACTGTTTGAAAGGCGTTTATTATCCCGATCTCAGGTTATTTATCTTTAAGCATATTAAGCTTAGCTAAATAATTGCGCTTACTGGCGGGCATGTCAGTTAACGCTATCGCCTGTTGTAAAATATCTTGTGCTTTTTTATGCTGCCCTAAACCAACGTGAGCACGGGCAAGTGCATAGTATGCAGGATGAAAATACGGTGCACTGTCGATAAATTTTTCTAAAAATATCACGGTAGTTTTATAGTCTTTAAACTCGAGCGCTTCAATGCCCAAACTGTAATAGCTGTATGGATTACTCGACTCTATTGCTAACAAATGTTGATTAATCTTCTGTGCTTCCGCGGTTCTAGTTTGCAATTCCAACAACAAACGATAATTGCTTAAAACACTAATCGAATTTGTATTATTAGCTAAAGCGTAGCGATAAAGTTTTTCAGCCGTGTGTTCATCGCCTAAACGACGGTGAGCAATGGCCATCATATTGATTAATGCCTCGTAATCTGGGGCCAGCGTTAACCCTTTATTGAGCAGTAAAAACGCTTGTTGATATTGTTTCTCAAGCATGGCATCTGCCGCTAAATTACGATAAAACATCGCTAAAAATTGTTCTTCCGATACGATTGCGCCCGTTCTATCAAAGCGATCGGGGAAATAATCAATCACCGTCGCCAAGCTACCACTCAAAAAGTGCCCTTCAGGTTTTTCATCGTACAAAAATATACGAACATGATCCGAGGTCACTAAAATATCAGACGTAATATTGGTCAATATTGGCGCGGCATGCACTACTTGAAACACCGTATGCACGTTAAGCTCTTTTGCTACCGAATAGGTTAATAGTGCCAATGCCATACAATTACCAGACTGGTTTTCCCAGGATTCTGTACTGGTATAATTTTGCCCTTCGTAATTAAAATTCATCATTTTATGATTGATAAATGCGGCTACTTTTAATCGGTTTGGTAATGCTTTAATGCTGTCCCTCAATACAAAAGCCGCTAACTCATCTCGCTGCGATAAGGTTAAATGCGTTAAGCTCGAAATGGCGGGTACATCATTAACCTGCTCAGCTGACACTAGTGAATAATTAAACGAAGGCAACGTCGTTGATTGTTGGTTATTGGCAGGATGCAGTGAACAAGCACTTAATAACACGGTCATAAGGCACAACATGATATTGCGCCAACTCAATAGCAGATGACTTGATAAGGGCATTAACAACATTCCATGTAGTTGATTCATTGCTTAAATATGCAACAGATATCCCTCTATGGCAAGGTTGTCTATCTTAGTCCCTATAACGATTACGATTCTTTAATGCTCATTAAAATATCGAGTGCGCGCAGGCGATGTTTATGGCTGTATAAATCGTTAGTAAACATCACTTCATCTACGCCAAGCTGTTCAACAAACACTGCTAAACGATGTTTAATGGTCGCAGGGCCGCCGCAAATAGATAAGCTTAAAAAACTATCGACATAGCTTTTTTCTTGCTCACTCCACAACCCATCCATACTATCGACAGGCGGTTTTAACCACATTTCTTGACCACGAATAAGCGCTAAAATGCGTTGTTTTGAAGTGGTGCTAAGGTATTGCGCTTCAGCATCGGTAGGCGCTGCCACTAACGGTAGCCCAACCATCACATAAGGTTTGGCGAGCACTGCTGACGGGACAAACTCACGGCGATATAACGCAATAGCCTCAGATAAAAACCGTGGTGCAAAATGGCCCGCAAACACATACGGCAAACCACGTTGAGCCGCGAGTTGCGCACTGAATAAACTTGAGCCTAATAACCAAATCGGCACATTGGTATTTTCGCCCGGAATAGCTCTTACCGCTTTAGTCTGCCCTATTTGGCGAGCTTCACGTGGGCCAAGCAATGATTGCAGCTCACTGACTTCATTCGGAAAATGCTCCGCCCGCTGGGTATCACGATTAAGCGCTAAGCTGGTTACCGGATCACTGCCCGGCGCACGGCCTAGGCCTAAATCAATTCGGCCTGGGTACAAGCTAGCTAAGGTGCCAAACTGCTCAGCCACCACAAGCGGTGCATGATTAGGCAACATAATGCCACCCGCACCCACTCTAATGCGCTCTGTGCCACCCGCAATATAACCGATTAAAATCGAAGTGGCCGAGCAAATAATGCCCGGCATATTGTGGTGTTCGGCAAGCCAAAACCGATTAAACCCCAAGCTTTCTGCATGCTGGGCATAAGCTAGACTGCCCTGCAATGTTGATGACACTGTCGAGTCTTCGCGCATTGGCGCAAGTTCAAGTAACGAAAAAGGAATATCTGCCAATATTGACATCATGGCTCCTTATTTGAGGAATAAAAACCAACTTAAAAAGCTTGTAGCATCTCTGGAGTGAATTCGTCTGTGTCAACTGTAAAACCTGCAGCTTCAATAGCTTGCTGTAGTTTATCCAGTTCATTATTGACGTTTGACATGGTTAAGGTGTTGTTGTCTAACTCGTAAACCAATGCCAAACTTTGATAATAAAAACTCAATACCACCAAAGCATCACGGTTATTGTCTTTGGCCGCTTGTTGCACCGCTTTGAGTTTACGGTAAATTTTGTTTTGCAGCTGCTTAAGTTGCCACACGTAATACACTTCATAAAACTTGGGCTTTTCACGCAAGTTACGCACCAGCAGGCTGCACACCATTAACGCCAAAATAACCCCAGTAAAGTTTAGATGAAAATTCCCAGTAGACTCGGCACCAGGTAATGGCTTAACGCCAAAGAAATAAATCATTAACTGACCGAACACCAACGACAAAATGGCCAGTATCACCACTAAGCCAATCTGCACCTGATTGTTAACCGAACGGTACTGGCTTTTATCTATTTTAACTAACTTCATCACTCTACTCGCCAAAACACACAACAAATTAATGCATAGCTTAACGCGCCCTAATGGGAGAACAAAAGAGTAAATCGCTTTATATCAGAATAAAAAGGCACAAGCCCTTAAATCATCAATCATTTAAGGGCTTACCGTAATTACAACAATGAGCTTATCAATCTACTTGTAACCCAATTTAGGGTTTAGCTTAATTACGGCCTGCCATTACGCCGCCATCAACATCCCAAATTGCGCCCGTCACCCAGGCCGCATGTGAAGACAATAAAAACTTTACGCTATTGGCAACATCAACAGTTGTACCAATGCGGCCGATAGGGTGGAATCCATTAAAACCTGCTAATGCGCTTTCAACGTCATTAGGCTCAATAAAGGCTTCATAAATAGGCGTGTGCACTACCGCTGGCGACACGGCATTAACACGGATATTATGCTCTGCTAATTCCATCGCCATATGCTGAGTCAGTGCATGTAACCCCGCTTTTGCCATAGAATAAGCACTCGATGGAGTTGCTTTAATGGCTTGCTTCGCCCACATAGAACCAATATTAACAATGCTGCCACCGCCATGCTTAATCATGTTTCTGGCAACCGCTTGCGAAATTACAAACATCGCTTTGTTTAGCTCCATATAGATGTCGTAGTCACTCAACAGATGCGCTAAAAATGGCTTAGGGTTGAAATAACCTGCTGCATTAACTAAATAATCAATACTACAATCCATTGCATCAATCATTTCAACCACACGTTGCAGATCTTGCGCATTGTACAAGTTTGCTTGAACGCCACTGGCCTCGCCCAATGCTGATAACTGCGCAACCGCTGCGTCGAGCTTTTGAGTATTGTTACCCACAATAATGGTAGCGACACCTTGAGTAATTAATTGCTTAGCGGTTTCAAAACCAATACCACTGCTGCCACCAATAATTAATGCCGTTTTTTGGGTTAAAGTTGTCATTTGTTCACACCTAAGTTACGAGTAAGTGTGATAAGCTTATTGATAAACTATCTGATTGAATAGTAAGTACAATTTAGTTCCATAGGTACTTTTAGGTACATATTGATGAATACAAAAGAAAAATTATTTTCACGAAAGTCTGCACCCGAAAAGTCAGCCCGTATGGTCGAAACCATTTACGGCTGCAAATGGTCGTTAACCGTGTATCAGCTGCTCGCTAATAATATTAATCGTCCCGGTGAGATGGTTAAATCGGTTGATGGACTCAGCACTAAAGTGCTCAATCAATGCTTAAAAAAGAACCTCGAATTCGGGATTTTAAATAAGATAAATTATCCCGAAATTCCGCCTCGGGTAGAGTATGAGGTGACAGAGTTTGGCCAAAAATTTATGCGGATTTTAGACGACATTGAAAAGCTGCAAAATGAAATTGATGCTTAACCCGTAGGCTAAGCATCATCAGTTGAGTTCAAGTTAATTAACCTTTTAAGTTTCAGATGTGTCACTGGCGGCATTAAGCCATACAAACTCTGGCAATGCGGTTAAATCTAAGCAATCGCCCCACTGAGCAATGGCACTACTTTTGGGTTGGGTTGCCTCATCTTGATTAAGCGCTTCCATTAATACTTGTTGCGCCTCAGGCTCACCATGCACCAATATAATGGCAGGTGAATCTTCAAAGTGATGATACCAACGCAACAACTCAGCTTGGTCAGCATGGGCAGACAAACCGCCAACGGTGTGAATACGCGCAGCCACTTTGACACTTTGGCCATGAATGGTCAGCTCTTCTGCGCCATCCACCAATAAGCGCCCCGGAGTGCCTAACGCCTGATAACCACAAATAATAATGTTGGCTTCTTTACGCCATAAATTATGCACAAAATGGTTACGAATACGGCCGCCATTACACATACCGCTCCCCGCAATCACAATTAATCCTTCGTGTATGTCATTAAGTGCTATCGACTCTTCTGTGCTGCTTACAAACTCAGCACACGATAGTAATGGATGATTGCCGGGCGACATCCGAGTGAAACGCTTAAAATCATCGTCCAATATGGGGTAATTGTTAACGTAAACCTCAGTAGCTTTAATCGCCATTGGACTGTCTAAACAAATACGCCAACGCGATAAGTCCCATTCTTTGGCATATAAATGGAACAAATACAGTAATTCTTGCGCACGACCCACTGAAAAAGCGGGGATTAAAATATTGCCGCGACTTTGGTTAATGGTCGCTTTAAATATCGATTTAAGCTCCACTAGTGTTTCATGCCAGCTGCGGTGTAAACGGTTGCCGTAGGTACTTTCCATTAGCACTAAATCAGCTTTGTCGACAAAGGTTGGATCACTTAATATCGGCATGCCTGCACGACCTAAGTCACCACTAAAAACTAGTTTTTTCTGTTCTGGCTGTTGCCCTAGCCACAACTCAACTATCGCCGAACCGAGAATATGCCCCGCATCCGACAAGCGTACTTCAAGAGCGTCTGCCACTTGGACACGCTGGCCATAATCGACCACCACAAACTGAGCCAATACCTGCTCGACATCTTCTTCAGTAAAGAGTGGTTCAAGTGCTTCTAAATCATTTTTAACACGCTTTTTATTTTTTCTTTCAGTGTCGCGCTCTTGCAGCATTGCCGCATCACGCAGCATGATATTACATAACTGCGCGGTGGCTCTTTGGGTGTAAATGGGGCCTAAAAACCCTTGCTTAACGAGACTGGGTAAACGTCCTGAATGGTCAATATGCGCATGGCTTAAAACCACGGCATGAAGCTGGGCAGGATCAAATGGGAAAGGATCATGATTGCGCAACTCGTCGGCTTTTCCGCCTTGAATTAACCCACAATCTAATAGTACCTGCTTGCCATCAATAGTCAGCAAATGGCAGGAACCCGTCACTTCTTCTGTCGCTCCGAAAAACTGTAAAGTCATTTGCATAAAATCACCTTTATCGCAATGAGCCATAAACTAAGCGTATGACATTTTCAGAATTAAATAGCGATCCACATCAAATAAACGACTAAAAATCCTCACCCAAAAATGCTACATAAAAAATCATTTTTAATGCATAAAACACCAATTGTTAACATTCACCCACACTGCATAACCTATTGTTAACACTTATTTTAACTAAATCATTGATGATTAATTTTTATGATCAATATCGCCATTTTGAGCATATTTCACTTTGTGAGTCGATAAAGGTTTTGCTACTCTCCGCTTCTTCAATGGAAAGATGTATTAATGGACTAAGCTGTGCACATACACTGGACCTTAAGCATTAAGGCCTGCAAAAACTCCATCTAACGTTATGTCTTTTCTAGATTTTCTTTGTTGTGACTTTTTTGCGTTTATTGTTATATAGCTGACCGCCCAGTCTATCTTTTC
>NZ_BMII01000001.1 GCF_014641855.1 Shewanella inventionis | reverse complement strand
CAGCAAGTAGTTCAGTATCAATAAGCCAGTTAGACAGCATAAAAAATAACTCCGTTCAAAAGAAGGAGTCATTTTCGTAGGATCATTTTTGCTGTCAACCGATCAGTTTCTTAACTGATCGGTGTTATGCCTATGTTAGCCTTTTTCATAAAAAATTAAATGATAATCAGTCTCGTTTGAGATCTGGTTGTCAATAATGATCATGTAAATTTAGTGTAAAGCAAAATTGTGGTAACAATCACGTTATTTGTCGCTACTATGCGCTATGCAGTTCGACTGCAGTATTCGGTGTTAATTTTTAGCGCTTGCAAACTTAGCAAGTTAACCCCATATATAAGTTTATTAAGTCGTCACAAGCGTTATTTTTGAGGAATCTTTATGAGCAATCCATTGCTAAACAGTGCTGTATTACCCGAGTTTTCTAAAATCAAACCAGAACACATCCAGCCTGCGGTTGAGCAAGCCATTGCCAAGTGTCGCGATACCATTGAAAAGTTATTAGCTGACAACAGCCAATATACTTGGGATAACCTTATCGCCCCGCTTGAAGAAGTTGACGACGAATTAAGTAAAATTTGGTCGCCAGTATCACACATGAATTCTGTTGTCAGTAGCGATGCTCTGCGCGATGCCCACGATGCCTGTTTACCGCTTCTATCTGATTACGGCACCTACGTTGGCCAGCACCAGGGTTTGTATGAAGCCTATAAATCCATTCATCAATCTGCGGAGTTTGCCGAGTTAACCCAAGCGCAAAAAAAGGTGATTGAACAAAGCTTACTCGACTTTGAATTGTCGGGCATTGGTTTAGATGACAGCCAAAAAGTGCGTTACGGTGAAATTGTTAAGCGTTTATCTGAGCTAACTAGCAACTTTTCTAACCAGTTATTAGACGCCACAGAAGCCTGGACTAAACTGATTACCAACGAAGCCGACTTAGCGGGCTTGCCTGAGTCAGCTATCGCTGCAGCCAAAGCCATGGCCGAAGCCAAAGAGTTAACAGGCTGGCTATTCACCCTTGATTACCCGTCTTACATGCCTGTGATGACCTACAGCGAAAATCGTGAGCTACGCGAAGAGTGTTACCGTGCATTTGTTACCCGCGCCTCTGATCAAGGCCCAAATGCTGGCGAGTTTGATAACACCAACAACATGAACGAAATCGTGGCATTACGTCATGAGTTAGCCAATCTACTGGGTTTTGCCAGCTATGCTGATAAATCATTGGCCACTAAAATGGCAGAGTCGCCAGAGCAAGTCTTAGGCTTTTTAAATGAGTTAGGTGAGCGTTCAAAAGGCCAGGCCGCCGCTGAATTAGCTGAATTACGCGCCTTTGCTAAAGATCACTATGATGTAAGCGAAATGGCATCATGGGATTTAAGTTTTTACGCTGAAAAACTGCAGCAACACAAATATGAAGTGTCGCAAGAAATCCTGCGTCCATACTTTCCAGAAGACAAAGTCTTATCGGGCCTATTTTTTACTGTTAACAAGTTATTTGGCTTAACCATTAACGAGCAAAAAGGCGTTGATATCTGGCACAAAGACGTGCGTTTCTTTGATATTTATGATGCTGAAAACGTCCACCGTGGTAGCTTCTACCTAGATTTATATGCTCGCAGTGGTAAGCGTGGCGGCGCATGGATGGACGATTGTCGTGGCCGTCGCATCACCTCAAGCGGTTTGCAAAAACCAGTGGCTTACTTAACCTGTAACTTTAATGGCCCAGTAGACGGCAAGCCGGCGTTATTTACTCACGACGAAGTCACTACCTTGTTCCACGAGTTTGGTCACGGTATCCATCATATGCTAACTAAAGTTGATGTTGGCGGTGTATCGGGCATTAACGGTGTGCCTTGGGATGCGGTCGAACTACCAAGCCAGTTTATGGAAAACTGGTGCTGGCAAGAAGAAGCCCTAGCGGAAATCTCTGGCCACTACGAAACTGGTGAGCCATTACCAAAAGCGTTGCTCGATAAAATGCTCGCTGCTAAAAATTTCCAGTCAGGCATGATGATGGTACGCCAGCTTGAGTTCTCACTGTTCGATTTTAGAATGCACCATGAGTTTGACCCTGCAAAAGGTGTCGATATTCAAGGTATTTTAGACGAAGTACGCAGCCAAATAGCAGTGTTAACCCCGCCAAGCTTTAACCGCTTCCAGCACGGTTTTGCCCACATTTTTGCTGGTGGCTATGCTGCAGGTTATTACAGCTACAAATGGGCTGAAGTGTTATCGGCAGATGCGTTCTCACGTTTTGAAGACGAAGGCATCTTTAACCCAGAAACCGGTAAAAGCTTCTTAAATAACATTCTTGAAATGGGCGGAAGTGAAGAGCCAATGGAGCTATTTAAACGCTTTATGGGCCGCGAACCCAACACAGATGCATTACTGCGTCACAGTGGTATTGCCGCGTAAATCATTAATGTAAACCCGTTAAAAACCGGCATTGATTGTCGGTTTTTTTATGCCGCGGACTTAGCCAGAAATAATCAACCTCAGCTCTGGATAACAAACGCCTTTCAAGCAGTCCTTTGCCTTCCTCACTGCGTTGAATTAACTTGCTATTGACGCGTTAATTCGCCTTGTTAGCAAAACAAATCAAAAGCTCGACAGTGGATTTTAGTCAATCTATTGATTTATATCGTTATCAATACATCTCTTATCCAGAGTTGAGGTTAATCAGATAGATGCACTGGTTTTGCATGGTTCTGCCACCAATGCCGGCGATTGGGTCGATGAGAAAACACCCTGGTACATGGCACCGTTTATGAGCTTAGAAATACCGCAAGACTTTCTAATATCGATAATTAAAAAGTGGTTACCCATGATTACCAAGGCCCATTACTGGTGATTGCCGCAGAGGATGATGAAGAAGTGCCGCCAGCACTTGCTGAAAAACTGTTTGCTGCGAGCAAGTCTGCTAATAAGCAGTTCATTATGGTACCTAATGTCGGCCATCAAGGCATGCTAGAAGACGTAACCACAATGCAGCAGTATCAAGACTTTATTACTGAGCTTTGATTTGAGCGGAAAATCGACATAAAAAAGAGGCGCAATGCGCCTCTAGCTTTGAAATGAATTAGGTTTTGTTTACGCTAACTTCAAATCATATTGGTTGCGGTACATCACCATGTCTTCGATGGTGAGTACTGGCATATTGTGCTTTAACCCAAAGGCGACGATTTCAGGCGCTTTGGCGATGCTGCCGTCTTCGTTGGTGAGTTCACATAACACGCCAGCAGGCATTAAGCCGGCCATTTGCATTAAATCAACCGTACCTTCAGTGTGGCCACGACGAGTCATTACACCGCCAGCGCGAGCACGTAATGGAAATACGTGTCCTGGGCGGGCTAAATCAGATGCTTTAGCACTGCGGTTAGCGGCGGTTTTTATGGTGGTAACACGGTCTTGTGCTGACACGCCCGTTGTTACGCCTTCTTTAGCTTCAATCGACACAGTAAACGCGGTTTGGTTGGCACTGTTGTTGTCGGCAACCATAGGTGGTAACTCAAGCTTATTGGCGTGCTCGTCGGTTAAACATAAACACACAATGCCGCTGCATTCGCGGATCATTAATGCCATTTGCGCTGTGGTTAAGTGCTCAACTGAATAAATAATGTCGCCTTCGTTTTCGCGATCTTCATCGTCGAGTAACAAAACGCCGCGGCCTTCTCTAAGCGCTGCAAGGGCATTTTCGACACGGGTGATGGGTTCGCCAAATTCGGCAAGTAGTGATAGCTGATTCATGGTTGTACTCCTAAAATGACCAGAATCAGGGCTTGTAAAGAGGGATATAAATCCAAAACAAATTGCACCAAAAAGCCGTGGGCTGATTGATGTATCTCCATTCTCTCTCATCCGGACTATAACCGTCGGCTCTGGACTGTTAGTGATTACGTAAGGTAATACCAAGTCACCAGATCTGCTGACCTCGATGAATCGAGCGCTCGCGGGCTTACTTTTTCAAGTTTACCGCCGGTGGGGAATTGCGCCCCGCCCTGAGAATTATAAATAATGTTGTTTGCGTTTATTTCAGCTTATTGGCTTATTTACCAATAAGCTGAAATTGCGTTGCTATGGTAATCAGTTAAGAGTGAGATTAAAAGGGGGGTGAGTCGCAAAAAGAGTAACAAAATACGGTGTTGCATAGACTTTATAGGCTTGCGCATTCGCCAATCGGTATAAAGATAATAAAGCTTCTTGCTCACTGGTATGACCTTTGTTAGCCTGTCGCGCTAACAATAGGAGTAGTGGTAGATGAATCTGTATTTTCGTTTTGCGTTGTTGTTTTTATGGCGAATAGGCCATTGCAAACGTATTGATTTTTTAGGCACCAGTAAAATTAATTATCGCGTTTTACCGTTAGATTGCGACATCAACTTACATTTAACCAATTCGCGTTACCCGGCTTTTATGGATTTAGCCCGTACGTACATGATTGCCGAAATCGGTTTAATGAAGCAGTTTTTAAAGAATAAATGGCTGCCTATCGTGAACGCCGCCGAGTTTACGTACATCCGCGATATTAAACCGTTTGAAAAATTTACTATTGAAACCAAAATTGTTGGTTGGGATGAAAAATACTTTTACATTGAGCACCGTATCGTGACCGCACGTGGCTTGCATTGTATTGCCCATGTGCGTGGGGTATTTGTGTGCCGTGGTAAGCAAGTGCCTATCGAAACCTTAATTACGGCAGCGGGTTACACGGGTGATACGCCAGAACTACCGGCCGAAGTGGTTAAGTGGAAACAGTTTTTACAGCTCAAAAAAGAGTGTAATACATAATTACGATTGATTGTTGGTATCAATCTATACAGATCAATCAACCTGAGTTTGCCGTATTAGCCAGTTTAGGTTGATTAGGCATAAGGAGTGACATGGTGGCATTAGAAACATTCAGTGATATTTGGGCGCGCGCTTGCGAGCGTAAAGGCGGGCCAGCAATCGTGAAGTCGCTGCTACCTGACACACTCAGCGCAGCTGAAATCTGTGAGTATTCTGATGCACAATTGCTTTCTGTGATGAGTAAACGTGTGTTTCAAAGTGGCTTTGTGTGGCGAGTGGTCGATAATAAATGGTCAGCTTACGAACAAGCCTTCTTTGACTTTGTGCCGATGAAAGTATTAATGCTGTCACCCGATCAAATTCAGCAGCGCGCTAGCGATCCGGCCCTTATTCGCCACCAAAAGAAAACCCAGGCCATTGTCGATAATGCCTACATGATCCAGCAAATCAGTGCAGAACACGGCAGTTTTGCTGAGTTTATTGCCAATTGGCCAACAGATGACATTACCGGATTATGGCAAGTGCTTAAAAAACGTGGTGCACGTTTGGGCGGCAACACTGGGCCATACTTTTTGCGCGCGATTGGCAAAGACACCTTTTTACTTAGCCAAGATGTGCAGTCATATTTAACTGCGCATAAAGTGGTGGATGCTGGCTTTACCTCACAAACAGCACTGCGCCAAACGCAAGCGGCTTTTAATCAGTGGCAGCAAGAGTCTGGCATGAGTTTGGCGCAAATTAGCCGTACGATTTCATTGGGCGTGGGTGACAATCGGGTGTAGTGGCTATCATGTTTGATAGCGACACAAAAAGACCTTCACGATTTCAGCGGCATGCTGATCTTTTTCTTTGTCAGTAAAAGGCTCGTTCATTTGAAAGATTAATGGCCAAAAACATTGGCCTTTAATTAAACTGTGCACTTGGTCCTGAGCCTGTTCAATATCGTCAACATTGATTCGACCATCTTTGTTGGCTGCTTTAATCCAGCGTGAAATGGCGTTTTCTTCTTTGATGATCTTTTTTATTTCTTTTTGCATTTCAGATGCATAAAACAAATGACCAATCACCATTCTTGACACTTCAATGTGTTCTTCTGACTGAATATGTTCAATATCATCGCGGACTAATTGTTGTAACTGCGGTGCCAATGGCTTGTTTGGGTGATAAGGCTCAGAAGGGTGCGACAACGCTTTTTTCCATAGGTCGGTCATTAATGTCATCACTAATGCTTCTTTGGTCGCGAAGTGGTTGTACACCGTGCGTTTAGACACGCCAGCCTCTTCGGCTAATTTGTCCATGCTCGTCGCAGTAACCCCTAATGCTTTAAAGGTTGTTCTGGCGGCTTCAATAATGGCCGCACGTTTAATTTGGCTACGCGTTTGTTTTTCTTGAGTCATGGTCTGCACTGTATCGAGTTTATGAAAGAGATTTTACACTGAGTAGTTTACTTTTCAATGGGAGATTATTAAACTACACCGTGTAGTTTACTTTGTTGGTATCGAGATGAAAATATTAGCCGGTGTTATCGTTGGATTTGTGATGTTAGTTGCCATTGTGTGGCTCACAAAAACATGGTCAGCAGCCAATAAAAGCAAGCCGTTCACAAATAGTGAAAAAGCCTATCAGACGGGATTAAGCAGTTTATGGCCTATTGCTAAAGCCTATTGGAACACACAGCGCCAAGCACCTGCTCCAGTCAATGCTGTGCCGTTAATGACCTTGACTCAAGACATCCTCTCGCAAACGCATGACGATGCGATATATCGTTTAGGGCATTCAACAATATTAATGCGCTTAGATGGCGAGTACGTATTAATCGATCCGGTATTTAGCGAACGTGCATCGCCTGTGCAATGGGCTGGGCCAAAGCGCTTTCATGAGTCTCCTATCAGTATTGCAGATTTACCGGCAATAAAAGCCGTCATCATTAGCCATGATCATTATGATCACCTCGATAAAGCCGCCATTGAACAACTAGCGGACAAAGTGCAGCACTTTATTACACCACTTAAAGTGGGCGAATACTTAACGGCGTGGGGTGTTGACCCTATTCAGGTCACTGAACTTGAGTGGTGGCAATCGGTTGAGTTAAATGGACTAACCATTATCGCCACCCCTGCGCAGCATTTCTCGGGGCGAGGTTTACTGGACCGAGATCAGACATTGTGGGCCAGTTGGGTTATTCAAGGTTTGCAACACAAGATTTTTTATAGCGGTGACAGTGGCTATTTTGGTGGGTTTAAAGACATTGGTGAGCGATATGGGCCATTCGATGTGAGTATGATTGAAACGGGCGCCTATAATGAATTATGGAGCGATATCCATATGTTGCCAGAGCAGAGCTTGCAGGCGCATATCGATGTTAACGCCAAGGTAATGATACCCGTGCATAATGGTACATTTGATTTAGCATTACATGACTGGTTTGAACCTTTTGAACGTATTAACAAATTAGCTAAACAGCATCATGTCACTTTGGCAACACCTAAGTTTGGTCAAGCAGTGATGTTGGCAAATCCACAAGCTAACGAGCTATGGTGGCGCGATATTATGATAAATCCAGCAACGGATGATGTAGAACAACAGGATAATGTACGCAAGATGGATGAATTAAATGAGGTTGTCACCGATCATAAGATAGCCTATGTTGGTAATAGCTTTACCTAACCTGAGTACAGAAAAGTTGATATTGTCAACATGTTGGCGTAAAGTGCGCCAAATAAATGGATCGAATTTGTTTGATTGAGCAGATCTCAGTTAACAAGGTATTAACAAGTTTACCATGTATAACCTAAGCTTATTATTTGTTTACAATTTATTGCATTAGGTTGAGTTGTTTGAATTTTGTCCCTGTGCGATAAAGAGCACAGAAAATTTTACAGTGTAATTTTAGCTATTTTCAAATGGAATGCCTCAAAACGGAGGAACCATATTGAACGCAAATTGGAGTAGGAGCACACATGCACAAAGCATTGAAAGTCGCCGCGGTGATATCTGCGGCAATATGGATTACCGCTTGTGGCAAAGCAGAGGATGCGGCTCAAGCGCAACAGCAACAACAACCTCCTTCTCCTGTTGGCGTGATGACTGTTGAAGCAGTATCACAGGCCATTACAGTCGAATTACCTGGTCGTAGCCGTGCCTTTTTAGAAGCAGAGGTGCGCCCACAAGTGTCTGGTATTATTACCAAGCGCGCCTTTACTGAAGGCAGTGAAGTGAGCCAAGGCCAATCACTGTATCAAATTGATTCGGCCACATATAAGGCTGCATTAGTCAGTGCAGAAGCTGACCTTGCCAGCGCGAATGCGGCGTTAGCATCAGCCAAAGCTAAAGCGGCTCGTTATGCTCAGCTGGTTAAAACCAATGCGGTCAGTAAGCAAGATTTTGACGAAACCGAAGCTGCCTACAAAGAAGCTCAAGCTGCGGTTACAGTGGCTAAAGCTGCCATTAATACAGCCAATATTAATCTTGAATACACCGAGGTTAAAGCGCCTATTTCTGGCCGAATTGGTAAATCATCGGTTACTGCAGGTGCGTTAGTGACAGCGAATCAAGCAACAACGCTTGCGACGATTCAGCAACTTGATCCCATCAATGTCGACATTGTGCAATCAAGTGTTCAGCTATTGCGCTTAAAAGCCAATTTACGTTCTGGTCAATTGCTTAAAAGTGATAATGCCAAAGTGTCGCTGATGCTTGAAGATGGCAGCACTTATGACTATGAAGGCACATTACAGTTTGCAGAAGTGAATGTCGACGAGACTACGGGCTCAGTGACGTTACGAGCAGAGTTTCCAAATCCAGATGGCACTTTATTGCCAGGCATGTATGTGCGTGCACAGCTAAATGCAGGCCAAGACCCTCAAGCGATTTTAGTGCCACAACGTGCTATTACGCGCAACAATAAAGGCCAAGCGGTGGCGATGTTGGTTGATAAAGACAACAAGGTAGAAATGCGCGTTGTCAAAACTGCCGAAGTTATCGATAACCAATGGCGTATTGTTGAAGGACTAGCTCCTGGCGATAAATTGATTGTCGAAGGACTACAAAAAATCCGTCCAGGTGCACCAGTGTCACCACAAGTGTTAACGGCTGACCAACCACAAAAGTAGGGATAAATTATGGCTCGTTTTTTTATTGATCGCCCAATTTTTGCCTGGGTGATCGCAATATTAATTATGCTTGCAGGTGTGTTAGCCATTAAAGGCCTACCGATTGCTCAGTATCCTAGTATTGCGCCGCCAACGGTTGTGATCAGTGCATATTATCCTGGTGCATCTGCCAAAACTATGGAAGACACGGTAACCCAGGTGATTGAGCAGCGTATGACTGGGCTTGATCATTTACGTTATATTTCGTCCACCAGTGACAGCTTTGGTAATGCTTCAATTACCTTAACCTTTAATGCTGAAGCTGATCCCGATATTGCACAGGTTCAGGTACAAAACAAATTGCAGGCCGCTACGCCTTTACTGCCTACTGAAGTACAGCAGCAGGGCGTAAAAGTGAATAAGTCGACATCAGGCTTCTTGATGGTAATGGGGTTTGTGTCTAAAGATGGTTCAATGGGCAAAAGTGACATTTCAGATTATGTCGCCGCCAATATTCAAGACCCAATGAGCCGCGTACCTGGTGTGGGTGAACTCAGGCTCTTTGGTGCACAATATGCGATGCGTATTTGGCTAGACCCACTTAAATTAACCCAGTACAACTTAACCAGTATTGATGTTACTGCGGCGATTAGTGAGCAAAACGCGCAGATTTCTGCGGGCCAGTTAGGCGGCGCCCCATCGTTAGCTGGGCAGGAGCTTAACGCAACAATATCAGCTCAAAGCCGCTTACAAACACCAGAACAATTTAGACGGATCATTCTTAAGTCTGACTCATCAGGTGCAAATGTGTACCTTGAAGATGTCGCTAGAGTAGAACTGGGTGCAGAAAGTTATGCCGTTGACTCTTATTACAATGGAAAACCAGCATCTGGTTTAGCGGTTAAATTGGCCACTGGTGCCAACGCTCTAGACACCGCAGAAGGTGTTAAAGCCAAAATTAATGAGATGAAGGCGTTTTTCCCGCAAGGGCTTGAAGTGGTTTATCCCTACGATACTACGCCATTTGTTGAGCAATCGATTGAAGGTGTTGTGGATACATTAATAGAAGCCATTGTATTGGTTTTCTTAATTATGTATTTGTTCCTGCAAAATTTCAGGGCCACACTTATTCCAACCATTGCAGTCCCTGTGGTATTGCTCGGTACCTTTGCTGTGTTATCGGCATCAGGCTTTACCATCAATACCTTAACCATGTTTGCCATGGTGCTGGCCATTGGTTTGCTGGTGGACGACGCCATTGTGGTGGTCGAAAACGTTGAGCGGGTCATGTCTGAAGAGGGCTTAAGTCCACTTGAGGCTACCCGCAAGTCGATGGACCAAATCACCAGTGCCCTGGTGGGTATTGGTTTGACCTTGTCAGCAGTATTTGTGCCTATGGCATTTATGTCAGGTTCTACTGGGGTTATTTATCGTCAGTTCTCCATTACCATTGTATCGGCAATGGCGTTATCTGTGTTTGTCGCAATCGTACTCACACCGGCATTATGTGCCACCATGTTAAAACCCATTAAAAAAGGTCATACCCACGCAGATACGGGGTTCTTTGGTTGGTTTAACCGTAAGTTTGATGCAATGACCTCGCGTTATGAGTCGAGCGTTGGCAGTATTTTAAAACGCTCATTCCGTGTGATGTTAATTTACATTGGTTTAGTGATTGCGGTGGGTTGGATCTTCTTACGTATGCCAACGGCATTTTTACCTGATGAAGACCAAGGTATCTTGCTTACTCAAGCCATCTTACCAACAAACTCAACCCAAGAAAGTACCGTAAAAGTGCTTAAGCAGGTTAATGACTATTACCTCAATGACGAAAAAGACATTGTTAACTCAGTGTTTACCGTTGCAGGCTTTAGTTTTGCCGGTTCAGGTCAGAACATGGGGCTCGCGTTTGTTGGCTTAAAAGATTGGTCTACCCGTGAAGCGCCAGGTGAAGATGTGCAATCATTAGCTGGCCGTGCAATGGGGCGCTTTATGCAAATTAAAGAAGCCTTAGTGTTCGCCTTTGTACCGCCTTCGGTGATTGAGCTGGGAACCGCCAATGGTTTTGATATGTACTTAAAAGATTTGAATGGCCAAGGTCACGATAAGTTGATTGAAGCGCGTAATCAAATGCTCGGAATGGCGTCGCAAAATCCTAATTTAGTGGGTGTAAGACCTAACGGTCAGGAAGACGCACCTATGTATCAAATTCACGTTGATCACGCTAAATTACGCGCATTAGGCATTGATATTAATAACGTTAATAGCGTCATGGCGACGGCGTTGGGTGGCTCTTATGTGAATGACTTTATTGACCGCGGTCGTGTGAAAAAGGTGTATGTGCAAGGTGAAGCAAAGTATCGCATGCAGCCAAGCGACTTAGATACCTGGTATGTGCGTAATAGCAATGGCGAAATGGTACCGTTCTCGGCATTTTCTACTGGTTCGTGGGAGTTTGGTTCACCTCAGTTACAGCGTTTTAATGGTGTACCTGCGGTCAACATTCAAGGCGCAACAGTACCGGGTTACAGTACCGGAGCGGCAATGAGTGCACTAGAGGAAATGGCCAAACAGCTTCCACCAGGTTACGGTATAGAATGGAATGGTTTGTCATACGAAGAACGGTTGTCTGGCAACCAAGCTCCGAGCTTATACGCACTGTCTATCTTGATTGTATTCTTGGTACTTGCGGCATTATACGAGAGTTGGTCGGTGCCGTTATCGGTTATTCTTGTGGTGCCACTGGGTATTATTGGGGCATTGCTCGCCATGAATGGACGTGGTTTACCTAACGACGTATTCTTCCAGGTCGGCTTATTAACTACGGTTGGGTTGGCAACTAAAAACGCCATCTTGATTGTTGAGTTTGCTAAAGAATACTTTGAGAAAGGCTCGGGCTTAATTGAGGCAACACTGCATGCAGTGAGAGTACGTTTACGCCCAATTTTAATGACGTCATTGGCCTTTGGTTTAGGTGTAGTGCCATTAGCCATTCGTTCTGGTGTTGGCTCTGGCAGTCAAAATGCCATCGGTACTGCTGTACTGGGCGGGATGATGTCATCGACATTCCTGGGTATTTTCTTTGTGCCGTTATTCTTTGTGGTGGTTGAACGCATCTTTAGTAAGCGTGAAAAAATAACCGAAGCAGAGCATGAGCAAATCGATAATGATAGAAAGTCGATATAATCACTGAACCGTGTTTAAAAGCCCAGTTAATCTGGGCTTTTTTGTGTCTGTAGCCATAGACTTTTCTGCAGTGATTTGGTCAAAAAAGGATGTAGCACGTAAAACCCAGTTTAACGGCAATTAAATGATACTTAAATCTTGCTAATTGACTATTTTTAAAAGACTAAACTTAAATTGTGTTTAAAAAACACCCTAAGTGGTTTTGCTTTAGGTTATTGAAAAATTTACTGATTAAAAAACTACTTGTGTAAATATCATCCAGGTACTCTTCTGTGTTTGTGTTATGATTAAGATCTTAATTAAAACAGATTTTTAACATCTATTTGTCCTGACTAAACACCTTTGTGGTTATTTTTTAACGAAGAGATTGTTGATAAAGATGAACTTTTGATTAAATAATGATTATGATAGTGAATAACAATAATAAAGGATGTCACCATGCAGGCGCTGTTACTTAGCCTCACTTTAGCTGCTATTCTGGCTTATCTATGGTATGCCAGTTTACTTAAAAAACGCACTTCAGCCATTGAAGCGCTAAAAGTGATCGACTCAAAAATCGATAGACGATTAACGCTGTTTACCGAATTATGTCGTGAAAGACAGTCATATCAACATCCCTTAACCGCTGAACAGCAAGCGCAACTTGCCCACTTAAAACACATACAACCCCAGCATGATTGGAACCAACCCATTGAAGAGTCAAATGTGGCTGGTGGCTCATTGTCAGTGTCTATTGCCGCCTGGCAACAAATCGATCAAGGGTTAGAGTCACTGCTGTCGACGGTAAATAAAGACAAGCTATGCACTGAACAATTGGCCGAGTATTTACAGCTTGAACTTGATTTTGTACATGCCGAAGATTTTTATCGCAAAGCCGTGGATGAGTTAAACAGTGGGGTAAAAATTTTTCCTGGGTCGGCAGTGGCAAAATTTGCGCGGATTGCCCCGATGCCCATTTTTGACCAAGTGCAGGAATAAGCCCATGTTATGGCGTAATAGTTTGGCGCTTTTACTTACCGGCACTGTGTTGCTGGGAATAACCGCAGAAGCCAAACAAGTGGTTTATCCTGAGGTTGAAGATGTCGTTAAACCGAAAATTAAAGCCAAATACATTGAAGAACGGCCTGAGCAAAAAACGCAACGCTCATTACAGCCATCAGCCGTAAGCGAACCCGCGCTTGAGCATGTTAATGCGATTGAACAGCCCCCTGTTACGTCGCTCAATGATCAGCTTGTACTCGATAATAGCTATGTTAATGATACTTCTAGACCTCGCACCTTAACCAACGACTATCCGCTAAAAAAATCCTCAACAACACCAAATAAACTCAGAGTTAAAGCGCAATATTCTGAAAACGGTATTGTGAGCGATCTTGGCGTTGAAAAACGTAAAGTGTACCAATATAAGCAAGCTAACGGGATTATGGTATTTAGTGATCAGCAACCGTTAGATGCCGACTATCAAGTGTTGTTGTACGAGTGCTTTGCCTGCCGACCAGACTCCACCATCGACTGGTATAAAATCCCGTTATTTACGTCGCACTTTGCTACCGATGTGGCGTTAGCCGCACACAGATATCAGTTAGACCCAGCATTAATTAGAGCCGTGATTCATGCAGAATCTGTGTTTAAGCCTGGCGCCGTTTCAAAAGCGGGTGCTAAAGGTTTAATGCAATTAATGCCCGGCACCGCCAGTGACATGGGCGTAGACAATCCATTAAATGCCCAGCAAAATATTCGTGGTGGTAGCCGTTATTTAGCACAGCTATTAGCCCAATTTAATGGTGATTTAGACCTAGCGTGCGCCGCGTACAATGCTGGCCCAAGCACCGTCACCCAATACCGTGGCATTCCGCCATACCCAGAAACTCAAGCTTATGTGAAGCGCGTAAAAATATTATTCAAACGCTACCAAAAAGCATTAGCCAGTTAATCGAGGTCATATGAAATATCTTATCCACAAAGCAGCGCCAAAGCGCGTCAAACTCAGCCCTAAGAGCGGTTACTGTTTAGCGGGCCTAGCAGGGTTATTAATTCTAGGTGCGGCCACGGTTCCTGCTATGGCGGCAACCCCAGCAACATCAGTTGCACCATCGCAAGAAGACATGCGCTTATACGACATTGCTAATGCGCCACAAGCACAGCGCATTGAGCAAGATATTCGTACCCTGGTTGATTTTGGCACTCGTCATACCTTATCTGACACGCAGTCAGACACCCAGGGTATTGGCGCAGCAAGACGCTGGATAGAAGCCGAGTTTAAGCGAATTTCAACACAGTGTGGTGGCTGTTTAGAGGTTGTTACCGTAGCCAAAACGGTTGAAGGCAAGCGTATCGCCAAGCCAACAGAAGTGGTCAACGTTATCGCGATTCAACGCGGTAAAACAGATCCTAAGCGTGTGGTGATGATGAGCGGTGATATTGATTCGCGTGTTACCGACGTGCTGGATGCCACTTCTATTTCACCAGGCGCAAACGACAATGCCTCCGGTGTGGCAGGCGCATTAGAAGCTGCACGGGTGTTATCTCAATATCAGTTTAACGGCACCATAGTATACGCGGCCTTGTCGGGTGAAGAGCAGGGCCTATACGGCGGCAATATTTTAGCCGACTATGCCAAAGCACAAGGCTGGCAAGTGCAAGCTGTGCTCAATAACGACATGATAGGCAACATTGCCGGCATTAATGGCGTGGTCAATAACAGCAGTGTGCGAGTGTTTTCGGAAGGTGTGCGCTTTGCCGAAACCGCCGACGAAGCAAAAGAGCGTTATTTTAGTGGTGGGGAGAACGATTCTGCCTCACGTAATTTAGCCCGTAAAATTAAATCATTAGCCGACCAGTACATGACGAACCTTGACGTTATGTTAGTGTATCGCCTCGACCGATTTGGCCGTGGTGGGCATCATTTACCGTTTAATCAAGCCGGTTTACCAGCGGTGCGCATTATGGAAACCAACGAGCATTACGACCGCCAACATCAAGATATTCGGGTTGAAAACGGCATTGCTTACGGTGATGTGATTGAAGGGGTCGATTTTGACTTTACCGCCAAACTCACCGCATTAAATGCAATTAGTTTAGCCGCACAGGCGTGGGCACCAGCGCCGCCAACTAAGGTGAGCATTGAAGGTCAGGTGTCACCCAGTACTACGCTAAGTTGGCAAAAAAGCACTGATGACACGGTAGTAGGTTATCGGGTGTATTGGCGCTCAACGACCGCGCCAGAATGGACTCACAGCCGTTATGTTGGCAAAGTGGAAACATTTACTTTAGATAATCTAGTGATTGATAATTACTTATTTGGCGTAGCAAGTGTTGCTGCCAACGGTAATGTCAGCCCAGTGGTATTTCCTGGGGCGGCAGGCGCGTTTTTTAAGTAATCATTTTAAGTTTGTTATTAAAAAGCCCGGAGCATTAACATGCACCGGGCTTTTTTATTATCTAATGGAGGCTACTCGCCGACTTCCCATTTTACTGTTGTGTAACCGTCAGCATGGCCTAATAAAGGCGCTAAATACTCTAATGCTTCTTTAGCCATGTCATCCATTTGCCACGGCGGATTAATCACCCATAAGCCAGCGGCGGTCATGCCAAATTCATCGCTATCGGCATTAATGGCTTGCTCAATACGCAGTTGCTTTTTAATGCCGCTATTTTTAAGCAGTGTCAGCATGGCTTCAGTTTGCTCACGTTTTACCACCGGATACCACAACATAAAAACACCTGTTGCAAAGCGTTTGTGGGCTTTAATCAGCGTGTTCGCAACATCAATATAATCGGTTTTAATTTCATAACTTGGGTCAATTAAAATCACCCCTCGGCGCTCAAGAGGTGGCACCGCCGCGATTAACCCAGCTAAACCATCGTCGTTAATCACTTTGACTTGCTTGTCTTGAATAAAATAACTTTCAAGTAGCTCATGGTCGGTTGTGTGTAGCTCGTGCAACACCATTCTATCTTGCGGGCGTAATTCCACGTCAACAATTGCCGGCGACCCAGGGTAAACCCTCAGCTCACCGTCATATTCAGCATTAAAATGGCGCACAGTCTCAACATAATCGGCAAGGGCGATTGGGAGATTTTTGTGGTCCCATAATTTAGCTACGCCTTCTAAATACTCGCCGGTTTTTTGCGAAAACTCATCCGTTAACGAATACGCGCCAGCGCCTGCATGAGTGTCGATATACACATAAGGTTTTTCTTTTTTCTGCATGGCTTTTAATGCTTGGATGAGCATTGAATGTTTAAGCACATCGGCATAATTGCCTGCATGGTAACCGTGGCGATAACTAAGCATGGGCGTTTCCATTAACGAATGAACAGTAAAAACTGTGTAATACCATCATTATAAGTTTTCTCAGGCGTGAGGTATAGGTATTCACTGGTGATGGCTTTTGGCATAATGAGGTAGTTTTTATTTTGGCATGGTATTTATCTTGTTGCAGACACCTATCTTTTTTAATCAGCAGTACCCAACATTGGTGGATATCGCTACTCGCTGGCAACTCGTGTGGGACAAAGACGCCGCATTTGAATTGCGCTTTGAGCAAAACTGTTTGAGTTTGTACAAACGAGATGAACCCAAATTAGATGGTATTAACGTTGATTTTGTCTCAGGTGCTGTGGCACACCGGCGCAAATTTGGTGGTGGGCGCGGGCAGTCTATCGCCAAAGCGGTTGGGTTAAAGCAAGGTGTAACGCCAACGGTTGTCGATGGCACAGCAGGTTTAGGCCGCGATGCATTTGTATTGGCAAGCCTGGGCTGCAAAGTGATTATGGTTGAGCGCCACCCTGTGGTTGCCGCACTATTAGAAGACGGCCTACGTCGCGCCTACGAAGACGCCGAAATTGGCGAGTGGATGCAGGATTTGATGAGTCTGTTTCATGGCTCAAGCCTTAATGCACTAGCAGATGCTGCGCAATCCTCTGGTACAGAAATAGACGTAGTGTATTTAGACCCAATGTACCCACATCGCGAAAAGTCAGCATTAGTTAAAAAAGAAATGCGCGTATTTCAAACCTTAGTCGGTGCCGACCTCGACGCCGACGGCTTATTAGCCCCGGCAATGGCACTGGCCAGCAAGCGTGTAGTCGTAAAACGCCCTGATTACGCTGAAGATCTCGACGGGATAAAACCCAGTATGGTATTAGCCCAGAAAAAAAATCGCTTTGATGTGTACGTGAAAGCCGCGATGAAATAGTGGTGTTTAAGTAGTAGTGCTTAAGTTTTAACAATTTTGTCGCTGAACCCATACATTGACATAATGCACCCATAGTTTGACAAATTTAACCCATTCAATGACATTTTGTTTTATATATTATTGATTCATGAATTAAAAATGTTTAACTCCAGTGTGGTTTTTTGTAGCTTTAAGAGGGATTCGATGAAAAATGAGCTACCAGATATATATGTAAAATTAGTCAATATATTTATATTTTTGTCTTGGGTCGCTACAACCTCGGTAGTAGTGCTAGCACTATTTTCAAACTCCAGTACGAGTCAACTCGTAGTAGGACAAATAATTGAAAATTGGAGTACGACAATCTTACCAATTGTCTCAATATCTATTGTTTGTGGTTTTCCTTGGTTTAAACTTATCTTAACTGAATTCGACATCTGTCATGTTCCGCGAAAGATCGGCTTTTCAATATTTTCATTTTGTATCGCACTTTTTTTCTATGAACCTATTTCTAAAGCGCCTGCTGAAGGTGTTGTTTACAACACATTATTCTGTGTGTTGTTGATATTGATTGTGTATCCAATTACACGAATATTAAACCTCAACGAGGCTAATCCCTAATAAAGCCATTTTACATATTTACACATGCTGTCATATTTTCGAGGTAGGCATGAGACCTGATCCTGCTTTTAACTTCGTTTGTAGCCTGCTCACGTATTCTTTTGTAAGGAGTCTTCAACGGCCTCAAGTTCCGAGATGAATTAAAATAAAAAACTCACTCGTATCTTCGCCAAAGTGTGCTTCAAATATGGCCTGTGACCACTAACATCATGGCGCTTCGCTCATCGTTACACTTCATCTATAACTGGCTTACAAATGTCGGGCAATATCCTGTGCCAACCATGTCTCCCACCTTTATGTAGTGTGTACTGTGTAAAAAACAGCTGTAATGTTTTTTGGCGTGTTTTAAATTGAATTGGCTAATAAGCAAACTAAAGTCGTACGAAAAATTAATCGAGAATGCTGTAACGCATTGAAATTAAATGTTTTTTATTTTTGTCGAATATTGAGTCCACTTTTAAAAATGCCTTAAAAATGGGTGGCAAGATTTTATTTAGCAAGATTTTATTTAGGTTGGCAACGGGTGATAAAATGTTTATTTCGCTTTATCCTTTTACATACTTGTTTTGGGTCAGTGGATTGAGTTGCTAAATCATCGACACTTATATTTTGAGAATAAGTGCCTCGAGAGCCTATGTTTTGACGCTCAGAACTTGAGGTATCAGTAGTTTGCAAATGCGCACAGCCGGATAAAAACATGATGATTGCTGCAAGGGTATAAACTTTCATTGTGTATTCCTAAATATTAATTGATAGCGTGATTACGTCTGTTTAAGCCGCTTATCTTTTTGATTTGCTTGAGTCCGTTAGGGCTGAGTAAATTAGGCTGTGAAAATGCTACTGACTCGGCCTTTAGAATGGCTTGGCCTAATGCATAGAATTGCTTAATCGAAGGGAGCATTGTTGTTTTGCTCCCTCGTTTTCATGAGATTAAGCGTCTACAAAAATCACTTCACCAGTAATAAAACCATCGACAGAACGTTCAAACGCTTTGCCAACTAACTTGCCTGGTACTGGCTCAAACCCTGGCATCATTTCGCCATACACATCCCACGCTTCAGTTAACACCGTTGGGTTAACCACATTGATGCGGGTGTTTCTTGGCATTTCATAGGCGACGCACTTTACAAAGGTATCAATGGCGCCGCTGGTGGTGGCATCGGCAATCGCAAACGGAATAGGCTTAATATTTAATATGCCGCTAATTAAGGTAAATGAGCCGCCATCAGCAATGTATTTTTGGCCAATCCGTACTAGGTTAATTTGGCCCATCATTTTGCTCATGACAGTGGTCATCCACTGCGCTTCTGTCATTTCTACAAATGGCGCGTATTCACAAACGCCAACGGTATTAACCACAGCATCAAAGTGACCGACTTTTGCATATAGAGCCTCAATCGATTGCTCATCGGTAATATCGACAATGTGGTCGACGTTGCCAGAGCGGCCCGCAGTGATAACCTTATGCTTACCTAAGCCAGATAACGCTGCTTGACCCATTTTGCCTAGTGCACCAATTAAAATTACTGTTTTCATTTTTGTTTCCATCTATTGAGTTAACTTGATGGGTAGACTTTAGCGAATGAGTAAAACAATTAGAAACAATCGTTAATTGTAAGTGATACAAGTTATACTTGTTAATGGTTAGCGGAGTGGGCCAGCGATGATGTATGAAGGATAAATTATGAGTAAATTAGACCGATTAGACTTAAAACAATTGAAGGTTTTTCAGGCGCTTATGCGTGAGGAGAATGCGTCTAAAGCTGCAAGTCAGCTCGGTTTGACTCAACAAGCTGTTAGTGAGCATTTGAAAAAACTCAGAGACGTCTTTGATGACAGGTTGTTTGTTAGGAAAACAAATGGCTTTGTGCCAACGCCTTTTGCTGAGGAATTATCGGTTGGGGTTGATAAGCTGCTGATTGATTTCAACTCATTAATATCAACCAAAACCTTTATTCCACATAAGGCCAAAGGCACTTTTACTATTTCTGCGACAGATTATGCGCAGCAAATTGTTCTGCCTATGTTGATTGCCAAACTCAGGGTTCAAGCGCCCAACTTAAAGCTGATTGTGCAAGATTTTGAGATAGATAAATTGCATGAACAAATGGAAAGCGGAAAGGTGAATTTGGCTATCGCGTTTCCTGATTATATTCCTGATAGTTATCGCGTTATTAAGCTGTTTGAAGAACGCCATGTTTGTGTGACTTCAACCCATTCAACAATATCAAAAACAATACCTTCGTTAGCTGAGATAGCCCAATATCCTACCATTATTGCGTCACCGTCTCGGCCCAACTTTAAAGGTTCTATTGATGATTGGTTTGCGCAATTTGGTTTACAACGAAACATAGTTGTATCTGCGCCCTGTTTTTCGGTGGTGCCTATGTATCTTGAAACAACCGACTCAATTGCTTTTTTACCCTTACGAGCGATTAAAGGGTTAGATGTAGTCACCCTTGAACTTGAGCAATCGCCGGACTGTTTTGATGTGATTGCCGCTTGGCATCCGCGCTACCACGACGACCCTTTGCAAAAGTGGGTGATATCGTTACTTGATGTTGAATAATGAGCTGAGTTAGCAGAGTATCAATAGTATGTGGTTACAACTAAAAGGCATACAATGTGCGCATAAACATAAAATATTATGCGTCTTTTGCAAATTAATACGTCTTAATTAACCTGTTAAATTTCGATTAATTCTAGATTAGGGCGATATTCTTATGTTGGCAGAATGGCAAAAACATAAAACGCAGCTTCGATCCTATGTGGCAAAGCGTATCGATGACGTTGATGCTGTCGATGATATTTTGCAAGATGTGTACATCAAAGCCAGCATTAATTTACACCAATTGAAGTCTGCAGGCAGTTTAAAAGGGTGGCTATACCGTATTGCACATAACACCTTGATGGACTTTTATCGGACCCGGCAGCATTTTGATGAATTGCCTGACAATTTAGTCGCACAAGAGCAAGATAGCGGTGCAGAGGCGCGTGCAGAGTTAGCCGAATGCTTACGTCCACTGATTGATGAACTGCCTGAAAAGTACAGTATTCCTTTACGTTTAGCCGAGTTAGAGGGCATGCCACAACAGCAGATCGCCGATCAACTTGGCTTGTCTCTTTCTGGCGCTAAAAGTCGTGTACAACGAAGCCGAGTTAAATTTCGCGAACAGCTAATGGCCTGTTGTGATTTTGAAATTAATGAGCACGGCATTTCAGGCTATTCAGTCAAAGATCCTAAACGTTCTTGCCGCTAACACTCCCTTTAATATCGCAATAAATATGCTTGTATGTTGTCGATGTTTATCGTTTATTGATGTGCGCTTGGGTATCATCAATAAACGATAGCGCATGTGCGTACAATGGGTCGCTTAATCAACCAATGCTAACGAGTCTAAAATACCCTGGCCGCTGTGGATGCCTCCTTCGCCTTCATTCGCGGGTTTGCTGCGAACTAAATAGCCTGCATATCCATCTAACGTTGTAGCCGGAACATCATTAAAGGTGACCGTAAACAGCCCTATTTCGCTTACAAGATTATCAATATAGGTTTGTTTACTATTTCTTATTGCCATGGTCGGCACTTCGCGCTCACGCGGGTATAAGCGTTGCATTAATGCCCAGGCATCGTATTCTTTAGGCGGAAGTTGCTTGAGCTTATGACTGATGTCTTCTCCAAAAATACAATGTCCGCCGCCTTCGCCTTGATTTTTCAATACCCATTGTTGTTTATTGGCTGTGGTGTTGAACCACGTAATGGTGTCGGTATTCACGGGTTTCATTTCTGCCAATACACTTTTTATCAGCATGGCTTCTTCAATACTGAGCCCCCAACGCCCATAGTTAGTTGCAGGCATCATTGTCAGTCGCATCTGGATTGTTTTACTGGTGGCTAATTGCTGGCTTATGGTGGCGTTCATGGCCACATTATGTTGCTCTATAAATAGGCGTGTTTGACTTAATGTGTGGCAGCACTCGTGTTGGTCCATGTCGGGAGCATAATAGTCAGCGTACTGATATCCCGCCCGTAAATAGACCACATCAATGCCACCAACACCTTGTAATATTAGCCGTTGGTTTTCGCCGCTAGAAAGCTCAGTGCTAAGCTGTTCAAAAGTGCGTCTAACGGTACGTATGCCGAGTCGTTGAAGCTCAATTTCGAGTAAATGCTGGTCATACACATTATCTTCATTTTTTTGTATCACCATCATAAATGTCGGTTTACCTGCGTCGCCAGCCTCATTTTTTACCTTGAATGCGGCAACTGTGATGCCAGAGGCCAATTGGGTGAGCGCGGTATTTTTTTCAGGTATTGCCGAGGGGTTTTCGGCCCAATCTTGATAAGTGTGTGGCCACTGCTGTTGAATATACAGGTGTAATTCTGCCGCTTTTTGGCCAAATGGTGCCATGCCAGCGGCAATACCATTGAACTCAACGACTTTAGCGCCGTGTTGCTCATCATCCATATAGTCGGTACGCATTAACAGTAGTGGCTGACGCACAACGCTCTTTTGGTTATTAATATCACCATGTGCTTGATGATGTAGTTGGATTAAATGGCCAATAAAAGGATCAGCTTTAGCTACATCACTGAGTGAGGCTTGCAAAAAATCATGGTCTCCAGACACACGATTAATGAGTTTTGCCACCAACGGGGTCACGTTGCGCAAATGCTGATATACATTGCGCTTCATTGTCATAGGCGCAATGCTAAATGGGCAATGTCGTGCGCTGTTATCCAAATTTAGTGGGGTCAGGGTAAACTTTTATAAAAAGTAAATTGAAACCCTGATTTTTTAAAACGTTTATGTCCATAAATGCGTTAGATTTTTCAGTAACAAACAAGGTTGAATCGAAGATACCCATACGGCGGATGCAATCGCGGCTATGACCTTCGAAAACATGGATGTTTTCGTAGAGCGCCCAGGGATGGGGTTACCGCGTGTCATAGAAGTGATTGCATTGAGTATTGATACCTAGTGGTAAAACAAACACCTGGATCCCGGCTCAAGAGCATTGCCGGGACGACGTTAGAGTTGAGACGACAAGAAGTTAGTTTTCAAGCTTTTGCCCATAAATGCGTCAAATCTTTAAATAACAAACAAGGTTAAATCGAAGATAACTATACGGCGGATGTAATCGCGGCTATGACCTTCGAAAACATGGATGTTTTCGCAGAGCGCCCATGGATGGGTTTACCGCGTGTCATAGAAGTGATTTCATTGAGTATTGATACCTAGTGGTAAAACAAACACCTGGATCCCGGCTCAAAAGCATTGCCGGGACGACGTTAGAGTTAGGACGATATTAAAGTTAGGACCATGAGACAGTAGCTAACATGCCTTTATCCATTTTCAAGTTAGTATGGCCAGCACATTTCTGCCCCAAAACGAGTTTAAGATTGGTATATCTTGATGTTAAAAATGGGTGGCTCGCTTTTGGCTACTCGCAGGTATCTTCAATGACTTGTTGTGCTATCACAGTATTCTCACTATTTTAAATGGTTAACCTATACAGAGATCCACTTATCAATCGATAACAGAATCACTTTCATATATAACGTGGTAGAAATCGTTTTACTCGGTTGTACGTTGTCCAATAGCATTATGACGAGAGAGCATGCTTAAAGACGCAAAAAGATGGAAAGATTTTGTTAGGTTGAGTCTTTGTAAGACATGGTTTAAGTCTAAGTTTTGCAGTATGGTGATGTGTCGATATTAAGGAGTGCAACATGAGTGACAAAATGAGTGAGTCTGCATTGCAGGCATTAAAAATTGCGTTTACTTATATGCCTAAAGCAATTGAAGTCACTAAGTATGAGTATGGCGATAATTACCAAAAAACATTAGATCATATTGAAACCGTCAGGGAGATGTTATTGATCAATGATGTCGACCCAGAAGAGGTGTACGGCGACATTAATCCTGAAAGTACGCCTAATTCAACGTATTGATAAAATGTAACAAGCTATGGATTTAATCATAGCTTGTTAGCAAACTCTCAAGTCACCACTGTTACGCGACAGACTGCTCTACTGGATGGGCGTTACCATCATGTTTTGGATGATAAAGCTTAGCAAACATCTTCATGAGTGATTCGCGGCGGATAACACCACATAAACGGCCGTTTTCAACTACAGGGTAAACACTCGGAACCGCAGCAGAAGCTTCACGTAGGCGCTCTTCATAACTCTGATAACCACCACTGATATACATGCCTGAGTCGGTTACAGGGAAAAGCTTTTTCTTATCGACCACCATAAACTCAAGCAATTGGGCGACGTTTTCAGTTGGCGCTACGGTGAGCATTTTAGTTTGCATCACCTCTTTGATTGTAGTGGGTAAGGTGGCAGAAAACTCTTCTGACCACAGTGAACGCAGTAAATCTTGCTCTGAAACAAAGCCCAATAACTGATTATTTTGGTCAACAACCGGCGCACTGCGAATACTTTTGGCTGCGAGTAAATCAAGTGCTTGGTAAATCGTGTTATCAAGGTTAAGTGTGTCAGGGTTAGTGTCCATTAATTCGCTAACGATAAGTTTGTCAATTTTGGTTTCCATGGTTAAGTCCTTATGACTGGTATAAGAGTGAGTTGATGTAATGGTTGCTGACTGAAACTGCGAAGATGCCGATAAAAGCTGTTGCTGCGCTTGAGTCCAGTCTTGTTGGCGGGTACTGTCTTGCCTAATAGGGCTAATGTGTAGTTGTGTTATGTGATCGCTGCCTGGATTGCGATCGTTAATCCAAAAATACCCAAGGCCAACAAACACCGCGCCGCCAACAATGTTGCCAAGGGTGACCGGAATTAAGTTGTGCGCTATAAAATTGCTGATGGTGAGGTCGGAAAAGGCTTGGGGAACCACGCCTAATGCCATGAAGTATTCGCTGCCAATAAAGTGCTCAATAGCAATCCCCAGCGGCACCATAAATAGGTTAGCAATGCTATGTTCAAAGCCGCTTGATACAAACATCGCCACTGGCAATATCAATAATATTGATTTGGCTAAGGCGTCTTTGCAGCTAAAGGTCATCCACACCCCTAGGCACACCAATAAATTACATAAGGTGCCTAGTGCGAAGGCTTGGCTCCAATCATGGTGAATTTTATGTTGTGCGACATGCAATGCGTTGAGACCCCAAGCGCTGCCGTTTAGGTCATACATCTTAGACATCATCACTAATAGCAATATCAACATTGCGCCACAAAGGTTGCCTAAATAAACCCTTGTCCAACAAGCTAATAATTGTTTGGTGGTGACGCGTTTTTGCGCCCAGGCAATTGCGCTTAATACGGTGCTGGTAAACAATTCTCCTCCGAGCACCACAACCAGAATTAAGCCTAAGCTAAACGCGATACCACCGCTAAACCGCACCAGCCCCCACGAGCCAGGTGCCGCTCCTGTGGTCACGGTGAGATAAAACACAAAGGCCAGTGCTATGAAGGCGCCAGCAAATACAGATAAGCCAAATGATTGGGCAATATGCTTTGTCACTTTGGCGTGGCCATATTCGGCGGCTTTTTCAAATGGGCTCATCTCGGCAGTGTTATTAACAACGGCAAGATGGCTAACAGTTCGAGTCGCCTCATGGGCGTTAAACGATTTCATGACGCCCCCTGTAAAATATTACAGGCACTTAGTTGTGGCGATAGGCTATGACTTACATGCATTGATAACTCCTTAATGTGGTTTCTGAATTGTCGAGTTATCTTCAGATTACACATTTAAAAGTTAAATAATATTGAGTGTTTATGAAGCTCAGTATCAATAAAACTGATGGGTGTTAAGACTAAAGGGCTTTCTTTTGCTGTTGTTTAATGAGTACTTGCTTTACCAAAAGAGAACCGACAGTTTTTTTGATTAACTATTGGCTTTTAAAGCCATATTTGATGTCGTGAATGCATAGCGTGATAAGCAGTATCAATTTTGTCGATATGTACGCGTGAATGGTTTTATTAAAGTGACGCTCCAGAGGGGGCTTCTTTTAAATGGTATTTTGCCCTACTTTATTTTTATGCCCGAAAGGTTATGATACATAAAGGTTAAATCATGGTTAAAGGAATAACATGTATCGCTTGTTGCTCATCCTCATTAGTGTGATTAAATCACCTCTAGAGCCTCTAGCTTGACCAAACAATACTCTAAACCTTAACTTTGCCTAATTTATAGGTCCCAGCTGAACACCAATAATATCGATAGACCATTTAATTGGAGTGTTAAATGAGATTGAGCGGAACGTCAAAAACTAAAGAGTCTAAGTATAATTCGACTGTGGGGCTATTTATTAGTCTCGGTATGTTGCTTGTTGTGTTCATGGCATTTGATTTTTCTGAAATGCATGGTGCGGGTAAAGTGTTTATGATTTTTTGGGTAGGTGGTGTTTGTGCTCAAGTATATCAATCTTACCGGAACTCCATATTTTCAAATAAAAGTCTGCATCATGAAGAGACTGATCACGATTTACAGCTAGAAGATGTTCACCATCGTTCACCTGTAAACGTTAAAAAAGGTAACGATTTCGCTGTAAAGTTACGAGATTTGGAGCAACTATATCTTGATGGTTTACTCACCACCGCAGAGTATGAAGCTAAAAGAAAAGATATATTGGATGAAGATTGGGGCCGTTAATTTATACTCACTTATCGGCGGTTTAGTGTTGGTCTCAGGTTTTGCCTGGCAAGGTGATGGAGAAACAAGTGCAAGTGTTAACTGTGTGTTTAAGTGGTGTGTTATTGCTGATGTCTGTTTCTGTCGCAGCGTCTGAATTACTCAAGCGCGATATCAGTGAGATTATCTCTAAAGCGGAGTTTTTGTCTTATGACAATGTTGCAGACTTTATTGAGCACTCGCCTAAAGTCACTGTGTTTGTGGCGCCTGAAGCTGATGATATAGAACAATACGGCAGCGATGTGATGAAAACCCTAACCGGCTCTGACTGTGACAGAGACGGTAAAATGGACAGCAACCCAGAGTGCAATGCGGTGTTTTATAAACTGTGGATGAAATATCAACGATAGTGTTTGTTACATTGCTATTCCACAGCGGGTAATAAAGCATCTTGGATGGCCATAGCATCAAATTGAGCTAAACCATTATTGATAATGTCGCACCACTTTTTACCTTCGGGAGTATTATTAAACGTGATATGCAAGGTTTTGTTTTGCAATGTTTTGGGGTTTACTTGTAGCTGGTGAGCTATTTTGGCGACTTGCGGATCAGACTTTAGGTATTCAAATACGTTTATATCCATGATGATGGCGTCAATTCGGCCTTTTGCAAGTTTTAGGATATTTTGTTTTTCATCGATGCCCGTTTCAAATTTTTGGCTGCCATTGGCAATCATTTCATCTATTTCTACCGTATTGATATAGCCTTTTAGTACGCCTAATTCATACTGATTTAAATCACTCACCTGGTCCCAGATTATCGGATTATTTTTACGCTCAATTAATACTATTGGGCTTGCACCTATTGGGTTTGAAAACAGCAATCCATTGGCGGGATTAAAATAAGTAGGGTAATACCCCACAGTTTGGCCGGTGGTGACTGTTCGAGCAGCACGGTTCCAGGGTAACACGGAGATGGCAAGTGTGTGGTTTTCAAAGCTTAATGCTTGGCTAATGATTTTACTGTTGATGCCTTGTTCGGGTAGGTTACTGCCTGAAAATGGCGGCCACTCGAGCGTTGACAGCTCTAATGTGTCGGCGACAAGCTCACCTGGTAAGCACAATGCAATCAAGGTACATAGACATAAATTTTTCAGTTTCATCGATACCGTAATCATCATCTTTCAACAGACCCTAATGAGTAAGCATTAACACAATTCAGTATAGGCATAAATGTATTGCTGTAATAAGACTTTTATACGGAACAGATTACTATATAAATCAGTTGCTAAGCTTTCGGGTTATCGTAAATAAAAATCACTAAAGATAAAAAAGTTGGAGTAAATGCTTAAAACGTTTGTGTACAGTAAACCGTTTGTTGTCCAGCTTATCGATTCTTCTGCCATCTATCCTATTGTGGATATCGACATTCTTGTTTATGAGTTATTTAAACAAACCGTTAAATAATGAGTCTGTTAAGCAGGTAAACAGGCCTTTTTTTAGACTTGCATTGTTTTTTATCTGCTCTATGTTGAGTGCTCAGTTGTAAAAAAATGCATGGATGCATTAACAAAAATATAAATAATTGCTAACAGTAAACTTGATACTGTGGCAGATAAAAAAGAGGACAACTCATGAAAAAGTCGATTTTTTTGCTGTTAGCTGGTTTATTCAGTTGTGCAGCACAGGCCGCTGTCGGCGGTTACCCAGTTGTATTAGTACATGGCTTTCAGCCGGATAACTTACAAAGCAAACCTGTTGGGGCACAGGTGAGCAATAATGGTGCTGATTATTGGGCGCAATACTGGCGCGATAGAGCTGACGAGCGGATTGATTGGCCGTCGCAAGAGCGTATAGCCAATAAGATCACCAGCCAGTATGTATGGCCAAAACTACAGCAAATGTCGCGCGACGGCACCTGTGTTAATGGCTGTGTGTTTGTGAGCCATTCAACAGGCGACTTAGTAACACGATATATTATCGATAACCAGGCATTGTGGTTACAAAATGCTGGTCTACAGCCGCTTAATATTGTGGCAACGTTCGACTTCGCGGGGGCGGGCGGCGGTGTTGAGCTTGCTGACTTAGCGGTCAATGTGGCTAATGGTTCAGGTTTAATTAATTCAGCGGTTAAGCTTGCTGTGTCGTTATGGCTTGGTGCTACGCCAACATCATCTAACATTGGGGTGTTAAATGATTTACGGGTGAATACGGCACGTCAATTAGCTTCTTTTCCAGACAGTCGAGTGCCGCGTTTACGTTTTGCTGGTGCAGGTTCTGACTTTTTAGGCTCGACTGGGGCTTTTTTACCGGGCGAAGATGACGGCGTGGTGGCGAGCCATTCAAGTTGTGGGGCAGCCTCAGCAACCAGTTATGACAGTTGCTCACGCAGTGTGGCATTTGACGGCAAGTTAACCACGGTTAGTGGGCCAACTGCATTTATGCCTTACCATTATCCGATGTTGATGAGTGAAGGCTACAGCCACAATGACACCATTGGCAGTAGTGCTAAAGATGAAGTGACTACCGCTAATAATAGCTCAGTTTTCTTAAATGGTGACAACATCAAGTTTACGACCTATGACGAAAAACGTGGCTGGTGGATTTTTAGTTCGCGTTATAGAGTGGTGAGTAACTCTAGTCGAACCAGCATGTCGTCATTGGTTTACCAGGCTGCAAATTAGTCCCAACTCAATGCGGGTTTAGCTATTATGAAGCATAAAAAAATTATCAGTATTGTTGCCCTGCTTGGTGGATGTGCAGGATATTGGTATTTATTACCTGAGCCATCTCCCTCGCTGGCTAAGGTGGTTGTTCCAAAACAACAAACTCCAATCGTGAATCATCAATCCAGCGCGGTAAAGCCGATGCAGTCTAAGCAAGCTACTGTCAAAGAAACCGTACCTGAGACGGTGAACGAGCGTTTTTCAATGCTTGCTAAAGCTTATGCACAAGAACTATCTTTGCCCGCATATTCGGTGCCGCTTGGGGTAGAGGATGTTCATTTGCTAAACCCTAATCGTTATGTACCACAGCCAGTGATGCTAGAGGGCGGCGCAAGTGCGAGTATTGTTATGCCTAAATATCGCTTTAGCTTTCCTGAGCCTGTCACGGTGACGTTAGAGGTTAATGGACTATCGGTTAGTGAGGTTAGCACCGCGATCATCAGTGAAACCGATGCAAGTCAGGTGTTGGTTGAAGGTGAGATGTTAGGGCAAAACGGGCGCTGGACGGTGCAACTCGATGCCACAGAAGAGTGGGATGGCCCTATGTCGGTCAATGTTACCTTTAGTGCTAAAGGTAAAAAGCAGACTTTAACGACGGGCATTGAATATAGCTACCCAACAGCGACGATCACCGGAGTCGGTGAGGTGCGAGCTGAAGGGCATGATATGATAATTCCGCTAAAGCTTGATGTTGAAAAAGCAGGATACTATCGCTTACGAGCTAACTTGTATGACGCTAATCAACAGCCAGTTGCCTTGTTAACGCAGTCTGAAAAATTATCTGAAGGGGCTGTCCAAATGGAGCTTAAAGCTTATAAAGGTGTACTGCCTAAGCAAGATGGAGAGTTTACTTTGGGTAGCTTTGTGCTAGAGCGTCGCCCAGCTGTGCCAGGTGAGTTAACGCGTTATGGTCGCAGTAATGAGGCTAGTTATGAGTTAGGTGTCTTCGCTATTGATCAACTGTCCGATGAGCCATGGCAGCCTGAGGAGCAAGAAATGCAGCGTTTGGAGTTTTTGCAAAAAATGGCCAACGAATAAGCGTTATGATCGGATTATTATCAGCTTACTTTGCTAAAAATACGTTTTGCTTTTATTAAACGGCTGCTTAACTGTTTCTGTGCTTTTAAAGCACTTGGTTGCGGCCGCTATGTTTGGCGAGATATAAGGCTTTGTCTGCACGGCAAAAGAGATCATGCATTGAGTTATCTTCCTTTGTGAGCGAGCTGCACCCAATCGACACTGTAATATTCACCCCAGTACAGGTTTTTGATATATAAAAAGGATGTTGGGCTATTTGGGCTCGAATTCGTTCGGCAATTAACCTGGCGTCATTGTTGTCGGTCATGGGTAAAATCGCGGTAAACTCTTCTCCTCCGATGCGCGATAACGAGTCAGATTGGCGCAATAATTTATCGCAATTTTGGGCAAATTCTTTGAGTATTTCGTCGCCGCCGATATGCCCATAATTGTCATTAATTGCTTTAAAATAATCGATGTCGATCACCAGCAGAGACAGTGGCTGATTAAACCGAATGGCGCGTGCGCATTCTTGTTTAGCGATTTGATGATAGGCCCGGCGGTTGTGTACGCCAGTTAGCTGATCGGTATTAACAAGATTTTCAATATGTTGGTGGGCTTCTTCTAACGACTTTTGCGCATTTTTAAGCTGGGTAATATCAACTCCCAACAGCATAACATGGCCACTGTCGAGGTTTACTCGGGTCATTTTAAACCAGCGACCATCGATCAAATCGGTTTCAAACTCATTTAAAGCCACTTCATCATGGAGCTTATTGAGGTTGGCTAGCCATTGCTCAAAGTCATCGGTATTAATAATTACACCTTGTTTACTTTCCCACGCATGGCGTAATAGCGTGCCTGTATCTTGTCCAATTGCTTGTTCTTTTGTGACGCCAAATATGCTGGCAAAGTGGTTATTACAATAAATGACGGTTCGATTATCATCGAGCACACCAAAGCAGTTAGGGGTGATTTCTAACCCTTCGAGGAAAATAGACTCTAAACAAACGTTTGTGCTTTTTGACATGAATACACCCATAAATACTGCGATGGTTGAGGGGTATTATAAGTCAAAATGTTTACTTTTTGTTAACTCGCGGTTTTTTACACCTTGCTGTTGATCATAATGTTCTGATTTGTTTTGTTTTTATTCTGTGGTTTTATCTTGCTTTTTTATAGCCAATGACAAGCCAACTTTAACTATGGTGCTTTATTTTTAATAAAAAGCCCGATGATATTACAGTCTGCAGGCTTGTATTTATTGTCACGATCCACGATAATTAATGGTAATCATTATCATTTGTATTTGCTGGTCGGTAAAATGGAACTTATTAGCGTGTCTTCTTTGTGGCTAGGGTGTTTGTTTGCTTATTTAGCCTCAGACAAACAACAACTTATCAGCCTACCGTTTCCTAAATTACTTGCCTGGAGCTTAGGCTGTGTTGCCATGTCATTTTCTGTGTGGGGTTTTAGCCATACATACAGTGTACTGGTGTCTTGTTTGTTGGTGATTATTTGTGTGATGACCATGTGGATAATGATGGTATTACTCGCCGCACATTTTAAAGGCCGGAGTATGTGGGTGAGCTCATTCGGTTTTGTCTTATTTGTCAGCATTATGCTGGTTGGTGTTAAGTAAGGCTCGGTAAGGTTAATCAAATGTGGTTAAAGTCTTTTGCAGCCTTTATTTGGGGCTTATTGCTGGCCGTCTGCTTAGCGTTGTTGCTTTTTCGTTTATTGCCTGTTGCAGCTGATATCAAACTATTTGTCGGAATGATGCTGGGTTTTTGCTTATGGGTTGCGGTGATGATTTATTGCTACAGCCGCAATAATGCCAAAGCGGCCAGTGTAGTCTGTGGTAGATGGTTTGCCGTCACAGCCGCAGCCAATGTGTTGTTGTTTTATATTCCTGTCTATTAATGAAGTTTTCAATGAATCCTCGCACTAACGCTCCCCATAAAGTGATTAAAAACCTCGTCGAAGCCCACAGCTGGCTTGGGCTGATCATTTCGCCATTACTGTTTATCGTATTTTGGGCGGGTGCGATCACGCTGTTCCATGATGAGATAGCGCAGTGGGCCATTACCCCACATCATCCGGTGCAAAGCAGCCAGCAAGATTTGCCACTTGGCAACTTAGTTGAACAAAAAATGGCTGAATATCCTGTCGCTGAAGATGGTCGCTTTAGGATAAACATGCCCACAGCATTAGTGCCTTACTATATTTTTTATCTAGAGGTTGTAGACCAAACGGCTGAAAGCGGTCGTCTGTCTTTTCCAATCTTGGTTGACCCTAAAACCGGAGAAACAGTTGCCGGTAAAGATGACTTCTTACTATCGCAATTTATCTACCGATTACATTACAACTTGCATTTACCCGGTGGAAGTTACCTCATCGGGATGGTCACATTAGTGTTTTTGTTTGCCCTTGTCTCAGGGGTATTTATTCATGCACGTAAACTGTTTAAACACTTTTTTCAGTATCGGGTCGATAAGCAGCGGCGCGATCATCTATTGGATTTACATACTGTGGTGGGCGTCATGTCGCTGCCGTTTACCTTAATGTATGCCTTAAGTGGATTAGTGCTCAATTTAGCCATTGTGTTTCAATTGGCATTTGCGACGTTTATTTATCAGGGCGATCAACAGGCTTTGTTTAATGATGCAGGCTTTAAGCGGGTGGTTGAGCCGCGCAGTAAAACACCGATGGCAATGGACAATGCGTTTACCTTGATTGAGCAAACCAAACAACAAGCCAATTTTGAGTTACGTAATGTGATTTTTCATCATTTCGGCGCTGAAAATGCATTAGTGCAAGTGCGCGGTACTGATACTGCCAGTTTTGCCCAGCGTGACGAAGTGACTTATCGGGTGGCCAATGGTGATGTAGTCGATAAGGTTAATGCTGAGCAGTACAATGTATTTCGTCAGGGGCGTGATGTGCTAGTAACCCTGCATTTTGGTAACTTTGCCGGCATGGATGTAAGGATTTTATATTTTATTTTAGCCATTGCCATTAGTGCGATGATTGTTGCCGGTAACATGTTGTGGATAAATAAGCGTCGTGCGCAGCGTCAGTCATCACCGCGCAGCATTGCCATTGCAGGCGCCATTACCATTGGAGGATGTGGCGGCATTATTGTGGCTACTGCTGTGGGGTTTTTATGCGAGCGACTGCTGCCTGCAACCTTAGCTGCTCGCGGTGACTGGCTTATTGCCAGTTTTGTGCTGGCGTTGTTAGCGACCATGTTAGTGAGTATTAACATTAGCAATATTAAACGTCATATTAGCCGCTTATTACTGCTCACCAGTTTGCTGCTTATCATCACCATAGTGGCCGATTGGCTGATGTTTGCCGAGCAGATTATTACCCTGTGGCAAGACGGCTTTACTGCGGTGATTGGGGTGCAAGTGTCAATGGGTTTTATGGCTGCAATTGGCGTGTTTAGTGCGTTAAAGCTAAAAGATCCAAAGCCGATGGCTACTTTTGATAACCTGAGCAATCCGCTTGTGAATTAACAGCTTAAGTGCCTGCAATGTCATTATTGCAGGCATCACGAGTGTTGGTGTTAAGGTAAATCGAATATTAGTGCAGTAGACTGGTCGTCTAGCGTGTTTTTTAACGTAATAGTTTGTAGGTCAGTAATTTTAGCACCATCACCGCCACTGAGTATTTGAGACTCGACCATTAGCTTACCAGCAACTTGATGTACATACACTTTTCGCCCTGGTGCAATGGTGTACGTTAACTCTGAATGCGGTGCTAAAATCAATTGCGATAAGGTCGCATTTTGCTTTATGTGCAAGGTACCATTTGCACCCGTTGGCGTGGCAATAGTGGTTAATCCTATAGCCTGGCCAAAGTTTTTTTGCTGATAGCCAGGTGGATTCCCTAAGGTGTTAGGCTGGATCCAAATCTGTAAAAAGGTCAATGGGTCGGTTTTAGATGCATTGTATTCACTGTGGCTAATGCCGCTACCCGCCGACATCAGCTGGAACTCTCCTGCGGGCAATATCTCAACATTACCTTCACTGTCTTTATGGGCAATTGAGCCTTGCAGCACATAGCTAATAATTTCCATGTCACGATGACCATGAGTGGCAAAACCTGCGCCGGGGGCTACTGTGTCATCGTTAATAACTCGCAGGGCAGAAAACCCCATTTTCTCCGGATCGTAATAACTGCCAAATGAGAAACTGTGCTTACTGTCTAACCAGCCAAAATTGGCGGTGCCACGCTCGTTTGCAGGACGTAAAGTGATCATGGTGTTCTCCTAACGCATAATGTAGCTTGATACCAATCAGATGTGTGTTTGGATCTGATTGGTATTATCGAAATGCAGGTTTGTTAATTTGAGCTGAAATTATTTAGCTAATCGACGGGTAAGCGCGTTATCTAGTGCCGCTTTCCCTGAGCCAGATAAAGCCAATGACACGCTAGCGGCTAATAATGCTAAAGCATACTCATAACCGTTGTTAGACATAAATAAACCGTTACTTAGGTGAACACTGGCAATGGCAGCTACCATAGTAAAGGCCAGTGCAACAGCCGCTGGACGAGTCAGTAAACCCAGTAGAATAAATAAGCCCCCAAAAAACTCAGCACTGCCAGCCATAAAGGCCATTAACACCCCAGGTTCCATCCCCATTGATGCCATCCATTGCCCAGTGCCTTCTAAACCGTAACCGCCAAACCAACCAAATAATTTTTGGGCGCCGTGAGCCATAAAAATAATCCCTACAGGTACACGTAATGCCAATGTACTAAAACCAGCGGTAGAACGAGTGATGTTGTTGATTAGTGCTTTCATGATAATTAACCTCAATAAATTTAAACAGTGTGAATATCGTTTAGTGAGTCTGCCTCACCGATTGATAATGAGTATATTGAGACTTGATTGAATAAAAAATCGGAATAAACTGAGTTAATAGTTCAAATTATTTGAATAAGGAAAATTCATGCACCATGCGATTACCATCGATGCACTACGGGCCTTGGACGCCATTGAGCGCAAGGGCAGTTTTGCTGCCGCGGCGGCATCACTGTACCGCGTGCCATCAGCATTAACCTATACCATCAAAAAACTTGAAGACGACATGGGTACCGCGTTGTTTGACCGCAGCAAACAACGGGCGCAGCTTACCCCTGCAGGTAAGTTGGTGTTAGAGCATGGCCGCGATATTTTATTGGCCACAAATCGGTTGATTGACTCTGTGCAGCAGTTAGAGTCTGGCTGGGAGCGTGAAATCAGGCTTTCACGTGATACGGTGATCCCACAAGCACCGCTGTTTCAGTTAATCGAGCAATTTAATCAGCTCGAACACTCGGTAGACATTACGATTGATGTTGAAGCGGTAGGTGGTGGCTGGGATGCGTTGCACAGTCGCCGTGCCGACATTGTCATTGGCGCTTCTGGCGAGTTACCTCGAGGTGTATTTAAAACCCATAAAATAGGTGAAATCGAGTTTGTGTTTGCGGTAGCACCACATCATCCATTGGCATTTGTCGATGGTGTATTAGAAGCCGACAAGCTGACAGAATATGCCTCGGTGGTGGTAGCCGATACGGCGCAAGTGTTACCCACCCGCAGCAGTGGTCTGTTTAAAAGCAAGCAAGTGATTAAAGTAAACACCATGGAAACTAAAATAGCGGCCCAGCGCCAAGGTTTGGGGATTGGTTTTTTACCTCGGCACATGGTGCAAGGTTACTTTGATAGCGGCGAGTTGATTGAAAAACAATGCTCAATTCCACGACCTAACCAGAGCTTGTATCTTGCCTGGCATAAAGAGCATCAAGGCCGCGGATTTGAGTGGTTTATTGAGCACTTGCCTAACATTGATTGGGGCTTGAGCTAGGCAGTGTTGAAAATACTCAAGGGCATAGACTTATACCCTTGATTTAATGATTTCTAGCTTATGCTGCTGCCCGAGATACCGCAGCGCTATTGGTTTTATTGTCTAGTGAGCCACTGTAGCGGGTTAATGCTAATGCCAACAATACAATCACAGCGCCGACCCATGGTGTATGCATTAAGCCAGCTTGTTCAACAATGATTCCGCCGCCCCATGCGCCTAATGCTATGCCCACATTAAACGCGGCAATGTTAAGGCCAGATGCCACATCCACCGCATTAGGTGTATGTTCTTGTGCTAGTTTAACCACATAAACTTGTAAACCCGGTACATTACCAAATGCAAAGGCGCCCCACACCAAAATGGTGATAACCGCTGCAATAGGGTTAACCGCAGTAAAGTTAAATACCAGTAAAATAGCGGCTAAACCGATAAAGATAATACTTAGCGCTTTGATTGGGCCTAACTTGTCGGCCATTTTGCCACCCCAAATATTACCGATAGCCACCGACACGCCGTAAACCAACATAATTAGACCAATCGCGTTAGACTCAAAACCAGACACTTGCTCTAAAATGGGCGCTAGAAAGGTAAACGCGACAAAGGTGCCACCGTAGCCTAAGGCGGTAATGGCATACACTAATAATAAGCGTGGTTGAGTTAACACGTTAAGTTGAGCTGATATTTTAGTGGCCGCAGGTTGCTGTAAATTGTTTGGCACCAATAAACTGCTGCCTATCAGTGCAATAAGGCCTAACAGCGCTACCGTTAAAAAGGTGGCTTGCCAACCAAATGTTTGCCCAATATAGGTACCTAATGGCACGCCTGTCACCAATGCCACGGTTAAACCAGTAAACATAATGGCGATAGCGCTGGCGGCTTTTTCTTTGGGCACTAATCCGGTCGCAATCGTTGAGCCAATAGAGAAAAACACCCCGTGAGCCAACCCGGTAATAATGCGCGCGACAATTAAGGTTTCATAACCGGGGGCTTGCCAGGCCAATACATTACCTGCCACAAACAGCGCCATAACGGTTAATAACACATGTTTACGATTCCATTTACCTGTTAATGCCGTTAATACCGGTGCACCAATGGCAACACCTAGAGCATACAAGCTAACCAGTAAGCCTGCTGAGGGTAATGAAACATTAAGGTCGTGTGCCATGGTGGGCAGTAATCCCACAATGACAAATTCTGTGGTTCCGATGGCAAAGGCGCTTAGCGTCAATGCGAGTAGGGCTAACGGCATGATGTGTTCCTCGGTTTCAATAATATGGATGGGTGTTGCTTAATGCTGGCTATTATTCACGGTAATTTAGTTGTAAAAAACAGTGTCTTTAGCAAATGATATTTGTGTAAAATGAATGTAATAAAGCAGTGCGTTAACCCGAGGTGTGTATGCTTACTCGCTCAGATGATCTTGATATTTTATTAACTGTGGTCGACAGTGGCGGCTTTTCTGCGGCGGCTGATACGTTAAATATTCAGGTGGCGCGCGTGTCGCGGGCTGTGAGTAAAATTGAGCAGCAACTTGGGGTGACCATATTAAACCGTACCACTCGGCGGATTGAGCTGACCGACGAAGGCCGGCAATTTGTCGAGTCAGTGAGAACGGGCTTACTGCAATTACAACGGGCAGAAGATGAGCTAGTGAGCCGAGGTGAATTACCGCAAGGGCGATTGCGTGTTGATGCCGCAAGCCCATTTGTGTTTCATCAGTTAGTGCCACTCATGAACGATTTTAGGCAAGCGTATCCAGATATTATGCTAGAACTCACCTCTAACGAGGGTTATGTCGACTTACTAGAGAAACGCACTGATGTAGCGATCCGTATTGGTAAATTAAACGACTCTACTTTATATGCCAGGCCATTAGGTAAAAGTGCTTTACACATCGTTGCTTCACCAGATTACATTGCCCGACGAGGCGCGCCGCAAAAGGTGGCCGACTTAAGCGGCCATGAGTTGTTAGGGTTTACCGAGCCCAAAGTGCTTAACCAATGGCCACTAAAAGGCGGTGAGGATATTACGCCGACGATCAGTAGCAGTAATGGTGAAACGCTGCGCCAATTGGCATTGAGTGGCAACGGTATTGCGTGTTTGTCGGGCTTTATGATTAATGACGATTTAGCCGCTGGGCGATTAGTCACCTTGCTAAATCACGACAAAATTAATGTTGCCGAACGCGAGCAAGTGAGTGCGATGTATTACAAATCATCTACTGTGGCACGCAGGATCTCGGCATTTATTGAGTTTATTCAGCCCAGATTAACCTTGTAATCAGCGGCAATAAATTAACATCAGTTTATACAAGATGCGTAGTTTACTGATTGGTGATATTGTGGCGTTTGTGAATTTCTCTCTATCTCAGCCGATGACATCATGATTAAACATTTAATGGACTACCTGCGCTTAGTGCTGTTTGTTTGTGGCGTATTGATTGGTATTCAAGTTCCTGGTTTTGTTGACCAATACGGTCAGCGCCTTGAAGCACATCAGCTAGAAGCTAAGCAAAATTTGGCCGAGTTTCAACACGACGCCGACCGTTTTTTCGGTGGCGATATCAGCAAGCTCATCTACCATTATCGCCAAAATAATGATCCGGTTTTCAGCTCTGGCGGTGAAAGCATTGAATCTATTTACCAGCGTTACATGGCGTTAACCGATGCACTAACGCGTTTTCGTCAGCACAGTTACAGCCCATACCAGCAGTTAATTTTTTCACCGCAAACAGACATTCAACTAGAGGTTTGGAAAAATTATTCCCATGTGATTTTATTAAAGCCCGAAGCCATTGCTATAGGTATGTTACTTGGGCTGTTGATCGCAATTTTATGTGAGTCAGTATTATCAATTTTTTACGTGGGTTGCCGTAAAGTATTGGCACCCAAATAACCCATTTATTCACCCTTAAGGAAATATGATTATGATCGCTAAAGGACAATCTCTACCAAAAGCTACATTAAGCCAACTGACAAAAGACGGTATGGTGAACCACGATGTAACTGAATTATTTGCCGGTAAAAAAGTGGTGTTATTTGCCGTACCTGGTGCCTTTACGCCAACCTGTTCAGAAGCGCATTTACCAGGCTTTGTTGTACAAGCTGACGAGTTTAAAGCCAAAGGTGTTGACCTGATTGCCTGCGTGTCAGTAAACGATGCATTTGTAATGAAAGCATGGGGCGAAGCGCAAAATGCCTCTGAGTTAATGATGCTAGCCGACGGCGATGCAAGCTTTACTAAAGCACTTGGTCTAGAAATGGACACCGCAGGTTTTGGCGGCGTGCGTTCACAACGTTACGCGATGATTATCGACAACGGCGTGGTGACATTATTGAATGTTGAAGCACCCAAATCATTTGAAGTGAGCACCGCAGAAGCGGTAATGGCTGCACTGTAAGCCAGATTTTAACTTGATTGAATCAAAATGGGCGCCCAATGTGGCGCCCATTTTTATGGCGTAGAGAATGGCGCTTTGGTTTCGCCAATGCCGAGGTTTTGTTCAATATTGTCGACGCTGTTACTCACCTCGTGAGCAATGGTTTCGCTTTGTTCAAACGCATCTTTAGCGCGGTGCATTAAGCTGTCCATCGCCTGTACGAACTCATCGAGATAATGCACTTGCTGCTTAGCGTGTTCGCTGCCCTGGCTGGCACTGTTTGCCATGTCACTGGCTTGTTGCTGTACCTGTTTAGCCACGGTTAGCAGGCTTTGGGCACGTGTTTTTTGTTGCTCAGAGGCGGCGCTAATGTCATTGACGCTTTGGCTTAGTGCCTCATTTGAACTGGTGAGCTGAGTTAATATCGCCATAATATCTTTGAGCGACAACTGGGTGCGTTGCGATAAATTACGCACTTCATCAGCAACTACCGCAAAGCCGCGACCTTGTTCGCCAGCTCTGGCCGCTTCAATGGCCGCGTTTAGTGCCAGTAAGTTGGTTTGTTCGGCAATATTGCCTATCACGTCAACAATTTTAGCCGCGTCATTCACCGAGGTGCTTAGCTGGTTAAGTGAGTGGTTACATTGATTTACCGTAGACAATGTATGTTCGGTTGCCGTTAATACACCCTGAGCTTCTTGCTGACTGGCTAACATGTCGGTCATGGTTTGTTGAGCGCGAACGGTCAGCTCACTAGACGACTGGTTTACTTGGTTGGCTAATTCAATTAAATCAGTTGTTTGCCCTTGAGCCTGTTGTACTACGGTTTGTGTTTTTTGGGTACTATTTGACAGCGAGCCAATTTGAATGACTAAGTCGCGTAATGACTTAGAGACCACAGCCATATTGTGTTTTTGCTGCTCGTCCTCTTGATCAAAACGTTGTAATAAACGATTAAAATGCGCGGCAATTTGCCCCGTTTCACATTGGCTGGTAACCGCAATCGGTTCACGTTGATTCGATTCGCTTAACATCGCAAATGCGCGGTTTAAGCGCCGTAATGGCGTGACCACACGACGCTGTTGTAACACAAAGTAACTTATGGCAAACAGTGCCAGTAAGCCCACCATGCCATACAGTAACCATTGTAAGTTGAGTTTTAATTGTTGGTCTGTTTGGTTTTGCATGTCGGCTAATGCCACGAGTTGTTGCTCTACTTGGCTAGTGGCATTAATAAGGGCGTTTTGTACCGCCTGGTTTTCGCTGAGCATGTTCTCGGTGTTATTCACTTCTTTACTGTAGCGCAGGCTTAAACTTAGTAGCTCAGCTCGAGGTGTTTCGCCTATTTCAATTTGCTCTGGTTCATCGTTACCTAGCGCAAACTCGTCGACTTCTTCGGTGCGATAAATACCGAGTAAAGGCAGTTGCTGCAATTGATCGTGCCAGGTGTTGAGTGTTTCTATGGTGAAATTTACGCTGTTGCTAACACCGGTATCTTTATCAATTAATAAGGATTGAGTGAGCTGCGATAACTGATACACCAGGCTGGGTAACTCTGTGCTAAGAGCAAGATATTGTTGTGCCACGCTATTATCTTGCGGCGCCGATTGTGCGTAACGGCTTAAGCTGCGGCTGTAACTGAGCATTTCAGATTCGGCAAACGCCAGCAATTGCCGTGGATTACCGGCTAATTTACCTGCAGCGCGATATTTTGTGTCTAAATCTTGCGTGAGCTGCTCCATTAATTGGATTAACGATGAGCTGTCGAGTTGCGGGTGTGCCTGTTGTAATGCACTGATATTGCCCGTAATGCTATTGATATCTGCACGAGCCTGTTCTAGATAATTGCTTTGGCCTGTTTGCAAATACTTATCGATATTACGGCGTACATCATATTGAAATGTATGCTGAATACGTTGCAAACTTTGGTTGAGTTGTTCACTGACTTGCCGTTGCTGATTGCTCCATAGCACTGTGCCAGCAAGTGATGCTGCAAGGATTAGTAACAGCGCAGAAGCTCCTAGCGATAAGGTTGATATTTTCATTCAATCTAAACTCAGGCAATTTTCATTGTGAGTATTTTATGGCACTAATATGACAGTTTGTCGTGTGCACCTGAACTGATGCCATGATAAGTATTTTGTTTATTTTTGATTTTAATCAATGATTTAGTAAATTTTGATTGATGAAAAGCTAATCTAATGTGATTAAATTATGTGTAATACAGTGTAGGTTTTGGATGAAAGTTAATCTATTTTCATTCTTTGGTAACATTAATTGTCGACGACGTTGTTGTCGGTTAGTGGTAGCCAAACTTGGGCTTTTAAACCACCTTGAGGGCGGTTAGACAGTTTTACTTTGCCGTGGTGGCGGTCAATAATTCGCTTAATTATCGCCAGCCCTAGGCCAGAGCCTACACTGCCGCGAGCAGAGTCGCCTTGAGTAAACGGTTGAAATAACTGCTCAACTTTAGACTCATCAATGCCTGGACCATTGTCTTCTACGCAAAAGCATACCGTATTGCCTTGCTGGTAAGAGCTGATTTTTATCCAGCCGTTACCGTATCTAAACGCGTTTTCTACTAGGTTACTCAACACACGTTTAATGGCAACACTATTCATGGCAATGTCTGGGCAATTGCCGAGCGACAACTCAATGGTTTCTGCGCGGTGCGATTCTTGTTGGCTGATCTCTTGGATCAAGCGGTTAATCTGATCAGGTTCGCGCACACCTTCACGGTCGTTGCGAATATAGGCGATAAATTGGTTAATAATGGCATCCATGTCTTCAATGTCGGTAACGATGCCTTCTTTTAAATATTGGTCTTCTTCTACCATCATTTCAGACGCTAAGCGAATACGTGTCAGTGGCGTGCGCAAGTCGTGGGAGATACCGGCCATTAATAATGCGCGGTCTTGCTCAAGTTGCTTCATGCTATGCGCCATTTGATTAAACGCATGGGTTACTTCAACAATTTCAGTTGAACCACTTAACGGCAATGTCTGCGGAAAGTCGCCTTGAGATACCGCAACGGCGGCTTTTTGTAAGCGTTTTAATGGCCTGTTTTGCCTACGGGCAAATAACCAGCCGCCAGCAACACTAAGCGCACCAATCACTAATAAATATAAGGTTAAAGGTGATAAGTCAGACTCGTTAATGCCGGTTAACGGCACTTTAATCCATAATGTAGGAGCTTGCGGTGGCTTAATCCACACGTCGAGATTTTCGCCCTGAGAAAAGCGTACTTCTGCTTCACCGCCCAAATACACTGACATCTGTTCAGATAAAAAACTGTAATAGGTGGCCTGGCCGAGTCCGGCCTCCTGGGCTTGTTTTTGATTGTACACTGTCATGCCATCGTCACGTACCTTGGCATTTAAAGCATCAACCATGGTGAGATGTTCGCGGCCCACATCAACACCATCAACAAATAATATGTTGATTTGGCGGGCAATCAGTTGGTTAATTTGCTCGTAACTGGGTTTGATAAAGTAAACGGCGACTGACCAATACGACACTAATTGATTAATCAGCAATAAGCTGCCAATCAGCAATACCGTTTGGCTAAACGCGCTTCGAGGTAAGAAGCGCTGCCACCATTTTAACTTGAGTTCCATCAATTATTTACGCGAAGTGCCGTCGGGTACAAACACATAACCTAAACCCCAAACCGTTTGAATGTAACGTGGGTTGGCGGCATCTTTTTCAATTAAACGACGTAGACGTGACACTTGCACATCAATAGAGCGCTCAAGGGCTGAGTAGTCGCGGCCGCGAGCAAGGTTCATTAACTTATCGCGCGATAATGGCTCTCGAGGGTGGTTAACCAGCACTTTTAATACGGCAAACTCGCCGCTAGTGAGGGCAATGCTTTCGTCACCATGAAACATCTCACGCGTGGCCAAATTTAGTGAAAACTCACCAAATTCAATCATTTCTTCTTGCTGTGCAGGCGCGCCCGGTACCTCAGCAGTTTGGCGGCGCATTACCGCTTTAATCCGTGCTAATAACTCACGTGGGTTAAAGGGCTTAGGTAAGTAGTCATCGGCGCCCAGTTCAAGGCCAATAATCCGATCGACTTCATCGCCTTTCGCGGTGAGCATCACAATAGGAATTGGGTTTTCTTGCTGGCGTAAACGGCGGCAAATTGATAAGCCATCTTCACCGGGTAGCATTAAGTCGAGTACTAAAAGGTGAAAGTTTTCGCGCTCAAGTAACCTGTCCATTTGTTCAGCATTGGCTGCGCTTCGCACCTGAAAGCCTTGCTCAATTAGGTAACGTTCTAATAATGAACGTAATCTCATGTCGTCATCGACAACGAGGATTTTAGAGGTTTCTTGGCCCATGGAATATCCTTTAAACACTAAATTGATACCAGCAATGGCTCAGTATGAAGTGTAATCACTTGAATTTGAATAGCTGATTGCAGCAGAAATTGTAACTAAATAGCTGTAAATACCGCTTTATTGCTTAAAAAGCGGCAAATGATCAGTGGTGTGGTCGATATCTTGGTCAAAAGATAATGCCAGTTGTTGACTTTGTGGGTGGTAAATAACTCTGGTAATAGCATTTACTGGGTTTAATGTAAGTTGTGGATGGCTATCAAAAATGGGTTCACCAAACCCTTGTAGTCCTTCAAAGCGGCCCCATTGTAGGTGAGTAATGTGGGCATCGGTATGTGGATCCTGATGCAAGTTAATGTGCACTGTGGCGTAATAACCGTTGTTTAGCAGTACTAAGCTACTCAACGCGGGAGTCGACAATTGGTGCCACACGCCATAGACGGGGTGGGTTGTGTTGCGGTTATAACGATATTGTTTATCAGTAACGCTATCGGCATTGCTATCGACATCGAGCAGTAAAGTCGTATTGCTTTTTGTGAGTGTCATTTGGTGTGTGGGATGAGTAAAGTGGTGAGCCACGAAACCCTCGCGTGGATTATTAGTATAACTGGCAATAAAGCGCACGCTATTAGGCGCAATAGCGAGTCGGCCCCATTCGGCCACGCTTTGGTGTGGTGCTAGCAAGTTAAATTCAATGTGTAAGTAGCTTTGGTTTGGGTTTAGCTGTAATAAGCTAATCCGCTCAGGCGTGTCTATTATCCAGTTGCCCACAATAGGCTTGAGTGAAGTGGACGGGATTGATTGTGATGTGGCTTGCAGTGGGCTGAGCGGCAATAAATACAGCACAAGATACAATGGGCGTAATCGTAACAAACTGATAATTTGAATAAATTGTTGTGTGGGCAACATGCCTGTTAATGCAATAAACATAATGTCCCTTTATGTTTTAGGTTGAATGCGAAAAGAAATAGCACCACGTACGGTAATTTGAACGAGGTTTAACTGTAGTCAACAATGCTGGTAAATCAAATTAACGCCAAAGTTTCAGGTGGTTTTAAATAACAAAACGTGGACTATTTTAGTGACAGATTTTGACTTTCAACGGGCTGAACTATATTCTGTGTCGCTGCTTTGAGTTGCACCTGTGTAGTCAAAGCGAAATCTTATGCATGTAAAGTCTTGCATGTCATGAACATAAGCTGCATTCGTTAACCCCTTCCTAATTGGATTATGACAATCCATTTGTAGTGGCAGTTTGCTTTACCTCATATTTGATAGCATCTCGTTGCATGACGGATCGACACATTAGAAGCTGTAGCGACATTGCAGTTTCAAATAAGCACGTACTATTGAAATAATTGATTGAATTTTAAACAGAGTGAATAACATGATACAAACCATGAAAAAAGAATGGTTCTCTAACATCCGCGGAGACCTTTTAGCCGGTCTTGTGGTTGCGCTGGCGTTAATTCCTGAGGCCATTGCCTTTTCTATTATTGCTGGTGTTGACCCTAAAGTGGGGCTTTATGCTTCGTTCTGTATTGCGGTAGTGATTGCATTTACCGGTGGTCGCCCAGGGATGATCTCTGCGGCAACGGGTGCAATGGCACTGTTAATGGTGACCTTAGTCAAAGAGCACGGCCTTGAATACTTACTGGCCGCCACCTTATTAACCGGTGTATTCCAAATTGCAGCAGGTTACTTAAAACTGGGTAACTTAATGCGTTTTGTGTCGCGCTCGGTGGTGACTGGTTTTGTGAACGCATTGGCAATTTTAATCTTTATGGCGCAAGTGCCTGAGCTGATTGACGTGACCTGGCATGTGTACGCCATGACCGCTACAGGCCTTGGGATTATTTACTTATTCCCACTGATCCCGGTTATTGGTAAATCATTACCGTCACCGTTAGTGTGCATCGTTGGTTTAACCATTTTTGCGGTATTTATGGGCATTGATGTGCGCACTGTAGGCGATATGGGCCAGCTGCCTGACACCTTACCTATCTTCTTATGGCCAGAAGTGCCATTAACCCTTGAAACCCTGATGATCATCTTGCCTTATTCAGCAGGCCTTGCGGTGGTTGGTTTGCTAGAATCAATGATGACAGCCACCATTGTTGATGATTTAACCGACACGCAAAGTGATAAAAACCGTGAGTGTAAAGGCCAAGGTATTGCCAACATTGGTGCCGGCTTAATGGGCGGCATGGCAGGTTGTGCCATGATTGGGCAGTCGATTATTAACGTTAAATCGGGCGGTCGTGGGCGTTTATCTACGTTTTCTGCCGGATTGTTTTTGCTGATTCTAATCGTATTTTTAGGTGACTGGTTAAAGCTTATCCCTATGGCCGCTTTGGTTGCGGTAATGATCATGGTGTCTATCGGTACTTTCTCTTGGGATTCAATCCGTAACCTTAAACATCACCCAATGTCGACAAACCTTGTGATGGTGGCCACGGTTGTGGTTGTTGTTGCTACCCATAACCTGGCGATTGGGGTATTTGTAGGGGTGTTGTTGGCTTCGTTATTCTTTGCTAATAAAGTGGGTCAATTCATGGTGGTTAAAAGTTCAGAGATTACCGCTGAAACTGGCCGTCATTATAAAATTGTTGGCCAGGTGTTTTTTGCCTCGGCAGATAAGTTTAGCCAATCATTTGATTTTAAAGAAGTGGTTGATAAAGTCACTATCGACTTATCATTAGCGCATTTTTGGGATATCACCGCAGTATCGGCGCTCGATAAAGTGGTGATTAAATTCCGCCGTGATGGTACCGAGGTTGAGTTAATTGGCTTAAATGAAGCCAGTGCAACCATCGTTGATAAATTTGGGGTGCACGATAAACCTGAAGAAGTCGAAAAAATGATGTCGGGTCACTAATCCTGAGCAACACCATAAAGGAGAACAATAATGACAAATGTGATTGCTTGTATCGACGGTTCAAAAGCCACCTTAGCGGTATGTGATGCCAGCGTGTGGGCCGCAACTCAAATGGCTGCGCCAGTGACCTTGTTACATGTGTTAGATAAATCTGTGTATCCAACACAGTTGAATTTATCTGGCAGCATTGGTTTAGGTACGCGTGAACACCTACTCGACGAAATGGTTGAGCTTGAAGGCCGCAGAAGCAAACTGGCACTTGAGCAAGGTAAATATATGCTCGAAGATGCTAAAAAGCGTGTTTCTGACCAACAAGCGACAGTGTCAGTTGATACTTTACAGCGCCACGGCGACTTAATTGAAACCTTATTAGAACAAGAGCCTAATGCACGCTTAGTGGTGATGGGACGCCAAGGTGAACAGCACCAAGACCAACCGATTGGTAGCCATATTGAGAGTGTTATCCGCACGCTTAAGCAACCTATTTTAGTGGTTATGCCTGAGTTTACCGCACCTAAGCGTTTTATCTTTGCTTACGACGCCAGTGCAACGGCGAAAAAAGCCCTAGCTCGCGTGGCAGCCAGCCCTTTGCTTAAAGGTTTAGCGTGTCACTTAGTGATGGTGTCAGACAATCTGACGCAAGCCAGTGCAGAATTGGCCGCGGCAGCAGACACCTTAAGCAGTGCAGATTTTAACGTAAGCACCGCAGTGTGTCAGGGTGAAGTGCAAGCGGCTTTAGAAGCCTATCAAGTTGAGCATAACATCGACTTAATGGTTATGGGCGCTTACGGCCATTCACGTATTCGTGAATTTTTTGTCGGAAGCAACACCACCAGAATGATCAGCAAAAGCAAAATCCCGTTATTACTATTGCGCTAGTCATATTGGATTGCTGGTAGCAGATAGCAGATAGCAGATAGCAGACAGTTAAAAGCTAAATAGTAATCATGCGAGTTAAAAGCCACTCCGGCAATGTGTGTCGGGGTGGTTTTTTGTTTATGACTTGGTTGTGCTGATTGGTATTATTTAAGGCAGACGGCCTTAATGCTTGCAGGCCATATCTTAATCCCACGGCCCATTAAGCTTCACTATTCACCACTCTAGAACTGACTTTTTTACGTGTTTGGCTGAGCGTGTAAACGCCGCTGACCACCACGAGTAGGCTGCCAAGTAGCGTCATGGTGTCTGGCGTTTCACCGAATATAAATATGCCCAACGCTAATGCACTTTTAGTCTTTGGTATAGGTAATTTTATTAATGTACCAGGTTTTATCGCCTTGAGGCGTGCTGACCACCGCTTCGTCGTCGACTTCTTTTTTGAGCAGTGCACGCGCCATTGGGGAGTCGATAGAGATGTAATCTTTACGTTCGTCGTAGATTTCCTCTGGGCCAACAATTTTAAAGGTTTTGATGTCGCCGGCGTCGTTTTCAATTTCAACTGTGGCACCAAAAAACACTTTTCCCTCTTGCTCTGGGGCGTAATAAACGATTTTTAGCTCAGGTAATAGCTTACGTAAGTAGCGTACTCGACGGTCGATTTGCCTTAATAAACGCTTATTAAAGGTGTAGTCGGCGTTTTCTGAGCGGTCGCCAAGGCTGGCCGCCCAGGTAACAATTTTGGTCACTTCAGGGCGCTTTTCTTTCCAGAGGTAATCGTGCTCAAGTCTGAGCTTGTTGTAACCTTCGAGGGTGATTAACTTGGTTTTCACTTTTGCTACTCTTTTATCTGTGTATTATTTTTAAGACAGTATTTGCGTGAAGCATATCATCAGTATGTAGGCTGCGCATTGTCTGCTAAGGATCATAAAGCTTTTAGTACTAGCAGCGAATTAGTAGTCTTTATGGTATCTTTGGCATAATTTTATTTTAAACCATGCCGAATTCTACTGATTATGCATAATATTGCCCAGATTATCGCTCAAGAACTGAACGTTCGTGAACAACAGGTCACTGCGACCATAGCGCTGTTAGATGATGGTGCTACCGTACCGTTTGTGGCCCGTTATCGTAAAGAAGCCACTGGTGGCTTAGATGATACCCAATTGCGTAACTTGTTTTCACGCCTTGGCTATTTACGTGAGTTACATGACCGCCGCCAGGTGGTGTTGTCGAGCATCGAAGCGCAAGGTAAGTTAACCCCAGCCCTGTCGCAAGCGATTAATGAAGCCGACAGTAAAACCCGCCTTGAAGATTTATACCTACCATACAAACCTAAGCGCCGTACTAAAGGGCAAATTGCTATCGAAGCCGGTATCGAACCTTTAGTTGAAGCAGTTTTAGCTGATCGCACATTAGATATTGACAGCAAAGCCCTTGAGTTTGTTAATGCAGATGCAGGCTTTGCCGATGCAAAAGCCGTGTTAGATGGCGCGCGTTATATTTTAATGGAACGCTTTGCAGAAGATGCTGAGCTGTTGCGTAAAGTTCGCCAACACTTAAGCCAACAAGCTGTGCTTGAGAGCCGTGTGGTCAAAGGCAAAGAGAAAGAAGGCGCTAAGTTCCGCGACTATTTTGAACACAACGAGCTGATGAGCAAAATCCCATCTCATCGCGCATTAGCCATGCTGCGTGGCCGTAACGAAGGCGTGTTGAGCTTGTCGATGAATGCCGACCCAGATACCGAAGCCACCCAGGGCAGCTATTGTGAAGTGATCATTAGCGATCACTTTAAGTTAGCGCTGACTGACTCTAGCGTTGATAGCTGGCTAAAAACGGTTGTTACCTCAACATGGCGCATTAAAGTGGCCTTGCAAATGGAAACCGAGTTTATTGCCAAAATGCGTGAAAGCGCAGAAGAAGAAGCTATTAAAGTGTTTGCCCGCAACCTAGGCGATTTGTTAATGGCAGCTCCTGCGGGCGCGAAAGCCACCATGGGCCTTGACCCTGGGATCCGCACTGGCGTTAAAGTGGCCATTGTTGATAACACTGGCAAGCTGGTGGCACACACAACGATATTCCCACATGCGCCACAAAACCTGTGGGACAAATCCATTCGTACGCTAAGCAACCTTGTCACTATGCACAAGGTTGAAATTATTGCTATTGGTAACGGTACGGGCTCGCGTGAAACCGATAAGTTAGCTGGTGAGCTGATTGCGGCTGTTAAAGACTCGCAACCCAACTTAACCAAAGTGATGGTAAGCGAAGCGGGTGCATCGGTGTATTCAGCATCTGAGTTTGCTGCCAATGAATTTCCGGATTTAGATGTGTCTATTCGCGGCGCAGTATCGATTGCTCGTCGTTTACAAGACCCATTAGCTGAGCTGGTTAAAATTGAACCGAAAGCCATCGGCGTTGGCCAATATCAACATGATGTGAGCCAAAGCATGTTGTCGCAATCGCTTGAGGCTGTTGTTGAAGATTGTGTAAACGGCGTGGGTGTTGATTTAAACATGGCGTCTGCACCGTTACTGGCTCAAGTTGCTGGGTTAAATAAAACCCTCGCCAAAAATATTGTTGATTACCGCGACGCCAATGGGCAGTTTACTAACCGTAAGCAAGTATTGAGTGTGCCGCGTGTTGGGCCAAAGGCATTTGAGCAAGCAGCAGGTTTTTTACGTATCCGCAATGGCGACAACCCACTTGATGCCTCATCGGTTCACCCTGAAGCCTATAGCTTAGTTGAATCGATTGCTGCAGCTAAGCAGCAACCGGTTGCACAGTTGATAGGTAACACAGATTTACTGCGCAGTATTAGCGCCGCTGACTTTGTGACCGACAGCTTTGGTGTGCCAACCATTAACGACATTTTGGCAGAACTTGATAAGCCAGGACGAGATCCGCGTGGAGAGTTTAAAACAGCCAGCTTTAAAGACGGTGTTGAAGACTTAAATGACCTTAAGCTTGAAATGATTTTAGAAGGCGTGGTGACCAACGTGACTAACTTTGGTGCCTTTGTGGATATTGGTGTGCACCAAGACGGTTTAGTGCATATTTCATCATTAACTGACAAGTTTGTGAGCGACCCACATACCGTGGTCAAAGCAGGTGATGTAGTTAAAGTGAAGGTGATGGAAGTGGACGTTGAGCGTCGCCGCATTGCCTTAAGTATGCGCCTCGATGAAAAACCAGCACCTGCCAAAACGGGCCAAGCTAAATCTGCACCTCAAAAAACTTCATTTAGCGGTAAACCTAAACAAGGTGGGCAGCAAAAACAGCAAAACAAGCCAGCTAAACCAGTTCAGAATGCCGCAATGGGTAATGCGTTTGCTGATGCCTTTGCCAAACTGAAGAAATAATTTGCCTATGCTTACACAAGATTGAGCTGAATTAAACTATTGATTAATAAGCCCTTGCATTGCTATGCAGGGGCTTTTTTATTGCCTTAGAAAACTGAACTTCTACAGTCAGCAATAATTCAGTTTTTATTCAGTGGATCTTAAGTGTTTTAGTTGAATATCAGCGCCAGTTGAGTTTAACGCGAGTGGCAATTTTGAAATTATTAACCCAAACACTTTCACGCATTACCCCCAAAAGCATCAGTTATGAAGTGATGACGCTCATTATTGCGGTGTATTTTGGCCTGGTATTAAACTTCCCTATTATTCGTAAAATTTACCAATTATCGACAGAGGGCCATGTGCTATTTTCGCTCTCTCCAGCTATTTTGCTCAGTGGCTGCTTTATGGTTATTTTCAGTTTATTTACGATTAGATTTGTGTTTAAGCCCGTTATGGTTGTGTTACTGCTGACCTCATCTGCGGCGATGTATGCGATGCTCAAGTACAACGTGATGATTGATTACAGCATGATTGAAAATATTTTTGAGACTAACTCTGGCGAGGCATACTCATACATTAATGCCTACTCAGTGGGTTATGTGTTGGCGTTTGGCGTATTGCCATCGATTTGGTTATTGAGCACGAATGTAACAGATCGCGCTTCGGTGGCTAAAACCGTAATTCGTCGCGTTGGCTTTGTGGTATTAGGTTTGGCCGTTATTGGTGCAATGATTGTGTTTTTTTACAAGGATTACGCCTCTGTAGGACGCAATAATCAATACCTGAATAAGATGATTATTCCTGCGCACATTTACAACACAGCTAAGTATATTAATCAGCGTTTTTTTAGCGAGAAGTTGACGTTTAACCCTATAGGCCAAGATGCGCAGTTAGTGCCAGTTGCCAATGGCAAGCCTACCTTAATGGTATTGGTGGTTGGCGAAACGGCGCGAGCGCAAAACATGGCTTATAACGGTTATCAGCGTAATACCAACCCATACACCCAAGACTTAAGCATTATTGCATTGCAAAATGTGTCGTCGTGCGGCACGGCAACGGCGCACTCTCTGCCGTGTATGTTTTCTAACTTGACTCACAATAGCTACAACCGCGAAGCCGCAGAGGCGCAAAATAATGTGCTTGATGTCATTAAAGCGGCAGGCGTTGAAGTGACCTGGTTTGACAATGACGGTGGCGATAAAGCGGTGGGTGCACGGATTAACACCATTGACATATCACCTAATGAAAACAACCCATTGTGTGATGGTTTAAGTTGTTATGACGAAATTTTAGTTGAAAAGCTCACGCAAAAATTACAACAAGATGCTCAGACAAGTGCTGCGTCGGGTAAAGGGTTAACTAACCAATTTATTGCGTTACATACTATTGGCAGCCATGGGCCAACTTACTGGCAACGATACCCCGCAGACAAAGCTTCATTTACCCCTGAGTGTAGCCGCAGTGATATTGAAAATTGCAGTGACCAAGAAATCATCAACGTATACGACAATACCATTGCCTATACCGACTTTGTGTTAGCTAAAACCATTAAGGTGCTTGAGCAATACCAAGACAACTATAATGTGGCATTGGTTTACCTGTCTGATCATGGTGAATCGTTAGGTGAAAGTGGCATGTACTTACACGGCACGCCTTACAGTATTGCGCCTAGCCAGCAAACACATGTGCCTTGGTTTATGTGGTTGCCGCAAGAATACACCCAAGCCAAAGGTGTCGACCGTGAATGTATTGCTGATCATGCCCAAACAGCAAGCTACTCACACGACAACTTGTTTCACAGCTTGCTAGGCCTCTATGGCGTAAATACCTCGGCGCGTGATGCTAAATTAGATATCACCAGCAACTGTAAATTGAATTAGGAACGCTCCATGACATCATCAAGCTCGGCAAATAAAGCTCAATCAACTGAATCGCCTAAAATAGTGGTTAAGCGCCAAGGGCTAATGCGCTTACTATATACCTGTAAACATACCTTTAACGGCTTAAAGTGGATGTGTCGTAACGAGGCGGCTTTTCAACAAGAGTTGATGCTGTTTGTGCCATTGACAGTGTTTGCATGTATGGCAAATATCACAGCAGTACAAACTACTATGTTAGTTTTAGCGCTACTGTTTGTATTGTTTGCCGAACTGGTTAACACTGCTATAGAGGTCGTTGTCGATCGAATTGGCCTTGAGTTTCATACGTTATCAGGTTTGGCCAAGGACATCTCATCAGCGTTTGTATTTGTGAGCATGCTGATGGCTGCGATTATTTGGTGGGCGGTTTTATGGCCATAAACTATTCGTAACGGCTGAACACCGATGTGCCAAAATAGTGGTTAGTTTCATGGATAAAGCATAAAAATGATAAAGGATGCTCAATGAAAGTGTTGTTAATTGAAGACTCTGAGGCACTTCGCCGTGGTATTCGGGTTGGGTTAGACCATTTGGGTTATACCGTTGATGAAACCGGTGACGGTTCTGAAGGCTTGAGCATGGCGCTCACCAATCAATATGACTTTATTATTTTGGATTTAATGCTGCCTAATGTCGATGGCATTAGCTTATTGAAAAGTATCCGTAAGCTAGGTAATCAAGCTAAGGTCATTATTTTATCGGCTAAATCTCAGGCGGAAGACCGCGTTAACGGATTATTGTCTGGCGCGGATGACTATTTAACCAAACCATTTTCGTTTGATGAGCTCCAGGCCCGATTAATTACCATGGGGCGCCGTGGTGAGTTAAATCAACAAGCAAAAACAATTAGCATCGCCGATTTTGTGCTTGATAGTAGCAATAAGTCTTTGCGGGTTAATGGTCATTTTATCGATCTGACTAAAAACGAATTTAAGATAGTGGAATACTTATTTAACAACCCTAAACAAGTGTTAAATCCTGAACAAATCAGCGAGGCAGTGGTGGGATCGTTTAGTCACTTATCTAAAAATACGATTGAAGCGCATTTATCGTCGGTGCGTAAAAAAGCCAAAGCTGTAGGGGCAATGTTACCGATTAAAAATAAACGTGGTTTTGGCTATTTTGTGGATACGCAAGCATGAAGTCTTTAACCACTAAACTAATGAACACCATGACCTATGTGGTGACAGCAATTTTAATTATTGTATTTTTGGCGATTGATATCAGTATCGATAATTGGGTTGATGTTGAGTTTGATAATGCACTCACTGATAAATCTAATTATTTAAAAACGTTAGTAAAAGTAACCCCTGAAGGTACTGAATTTGATTTTGCGGGCGAATTTATGCCTGAATTTGGCACCTCAACTAAAGCCAGCTTTTTCCAACTATGGCAAGGTGATGCCGTATTTGAGCGATCGGAGTCGTTGGGTCATTTTCCGGGTATTGATTTACTCAAAAAAGACATACCAATTAATAGTGCTGTTTTTGCTGACGTAGAATTACCCGACGGCCGTTCAGGGCGTGCAATGGTGTCATATTTTGAACCTCAAGTGCCAAATTCATTACGTAATGTGGTGGGGTACTCGGTTGAGCCAATGTGGTTAACCGTGGCAATTAGTTCTGAAGATTTAACTCAAATTTTGGTGATAATTGATTCCAGTTTAGCCATTGGTTTGTTACTGGTAATTGTGTTGATGCGCTGGGCGGTGGTCAAGGTGATATCTCGGGGTTTAGTGCCGTTAAATGAACTTAATAACGCATTAAAAAGTGTTGATGTCACCCAAAAATATATTCCGTTATCAACTGAGTCTGAGCGTTATCTTGAGATTGAACCGATACGTAATGAATTGAATAAGTTCGTTAAAATTAGCCAGCAATATTTGCAAACTGAAAAGCGGATCACCGCCGATATTGCCCATGAGCTGAAAACACCCATTAGTGAGCTTATTAGTTTAAGTGAGATTTATATTCGCTACCCGGATGATCAGCGTATTGGTGCTACCTATAAACAAGATGTGCTTAATATTAGTCTGCGGATGAAGACCATTGTGAGTAACTTATTACTGCTGCAGCAAGCTTCGTCTGAAAATATGCATCTGCATCGACAGCAGCTTGATGTTACCGATTTAGTCGATCGAATTATTGAAGCCTTAACATTTAAGTACAACACCATAACTGAGCGTATGCAGGTGGAAAATTATCTGCGTAATAGCAGTGTTTTGGTCGATGAGTTTTCATTACATCTTATTCTTACTAATTTATTTGATAACGCGTTGTATTACAGTCCACCAAAGTCGGTAATAACCGTTCGATTAAGCAGTGACGCTAACGGCGTAACCCTGAGTGTAGAAAATCAACTTCTAACCAGTTTAAAAACCGATGATTTAGAGCGCCTAACTCAACCGTTATTCCAGGCTGAACAGTCGCGTACTAATACCGAGCGTCATGGATTAGGCTTGGCGATTGTGGAAAATATCGCCAAGGTAAATGGTTTTGTATTTAGTTTTGGGTTAATGGCAGAAGACCGGATTAAGTTTACTGTTCACATTCCCAATGTAGATTAAGTCACTTATAGGCGCAAACCATGGTATTTACAATAAAACCAGCCCCAGCTTAAATGTAAAATAAATGTTAATAAAAATGGCCTTGAGAGTGAACTTTTTACCTAAACGTAAGTCTTAAGTTTAACTACTTTTGGTGCCAATTTTTTATGAGTATATCGTTAAAAAGGGTCACATTCTTTTTAGCAATTGAAATACATAAAAATATTGAAATTTACCCAGTAGACTTTTTTAACGATAAAAATGAACTTGTTTTGCCGTTAAAAATAAAGTTGTTGGTACTGTTAACGTTTTTGCCTTTTTAATAGTCGCTGATGAGATTTTCCTAATAACCATTGTTATTTAGGGTTAGCTTTTTGCGCACAAAATTTGGTTAAGAGCATAAAAAATAATAATAATGGAGTCTAAATGACGACTAGCTTCTCAGGTGTGGGTGTTAATCATAATCCACAAAAACAATACTTCTCACCCAGTTTATTCAAAGCCATTTTCGCTTTTAGCATTATTTCGCTTATCGTGATGAGTTTAAGCCGTATAGGTTTGTCGATATGGCAAGCCGAGCGTGTCACCGATGCGCAAGGTTGGGGTTATATTTTAAGCCAGGGGTTACGGGTTGATATTGCTTCTATCTGCTGGGTTTTTGGCATTGCAGCACTGGGTACTGTTATTTTTTCGGGTGAACATATTGTTGGCCGTGTCTGGTTAGTCATTTTACGTGTGTGGCTTACGCTCGGTTTATGGGTACTGGTATTTTTAGAAGTGTCTACGCCGTCTTTTATCGCCGAATATGGTTTTAGGCCAAACCGTTTATATGTTGAATATCTGATATATCCAAAAGAAGTCTTATCGATGTTATGGGCTGGGCGCAAAGCTGAGCTTATTTTATCTTCACTTATCACAATTGGTACGTTAGCTGGTGGTTGGTGGCTCGGTGGCCGTTTAACGCAACAAATTACATACCCAAAATGGTATTGGCGGCCTGTATTAACCATATTAGTCATAGTCGTGATTTTATTAGGCGCGCGTTCATCTTTAGGACACCGCCCGTTAAACCCTTCGTTAGTGGCGTTTTCCAATGACCCATTAGTCAATTCATTAGTGCTTAATTCATCGTTTTCATTAATGTTTGCAATTTCGCAAATGAATAACGAAGAAGATGCTTCAAAAGTGTATGGCAAACTATCTGCCGATAAAATTATTGATATTGTGCGCCGTGAAAGTGGCCGCCCCATGGAGGCGTTTACCTCAACCGAAATACCGACGTTGTCTTTCAATCAAGCAAGCTATAGTGGTAAACCTAAAAACTTGGTGATTATTTTACAAGAGAGCTTAGGCGCACGTTTTGTGGGAAGTTTAGGTGGGTTACCGTTAACACCCAATATCGATAAGTTGTCGCAGGAAGGCTGGTTTTTTGAAAACCTTTACGCCACAGGTACTCGCTCTGTACGTGGGATTGAAGCGATTACTACTGGTTTTACACCAACACCAGCGCGTGCAGTGGTTAAGCTAGGTAAGAGTCAGACAGGCTTTTTTACGATTGCAGATTTATTAAAGCAACATGGTTATGAAACCCAATTTATTTATGGTGGCGAAAGTCATTTCGATAATATGCGCAGTTTCTTTTTAGGTAATGGTTTCACCAATATTGTTGATCAAGGTGATTATAAAAATCCTGCATTTATTGCGTCTTGGGGAGTGTCAGACGAAGACTTGTTATTCAGAGCTGATGAAGAGTTTTCGCGAATGCATAAACAAGGTAAACCTTTCTTTAGTTTAGTGTTTAGCTCAAGTAATCATGATCCATTTGAGTTTCCTGATAATCGGATTGAGCTTTATGAGCAACCACAATACACCATGCATAACGCAGTAAAATATGCCGATTATGCTGTGGGCGAGTTTTTCAAAAAAGCAAAAAAATCAGAGTATTGGAAAGACACAATATTTTTAGTTGTGGCAGATCATGACAGCCGTGTCAGTGGTTCAGACTTAGTGCCAGTTTCTCGCTTTAGGATCCCAGGGCTGATTTTAGGCGAAGGTATTGACGTCAAACGTGACTCACGGGTGACAAGCCAAATCGATATGGCACCCACATTATTGTCGCTGATGGGCGTGTCTGACAGTTATCCAATGTTAGGTCGAGATTTAACCCAGGTTCCAAGCGATTGGAAGGGGCGGGCGATGATGCAATATGACAAAAACTTTGGCTTATTAGAGGGTAACCTGGTCACTATTTTACAGCCAGAATTACCAGCAGAAAGCTTTACGTATGACTTTGCCAGTGAGCATTTAATCCCTAAAGAACTCGATAGTAAACAAGCTGAAACGGCTTTGGGTTGGGCATTGTGGGGGAGTTTGGCGTACAACAAAATGCTATTTAAACCAGAAAAAAGCACTGTTGAAACAGGCAAAAATTTAAAGAAAGTGTCACGCTAATATTTGTAATTGCGACTCGAGATTGGGTGCGGATTGTTGCTGATAAAACTGGCCAATTCGCATGCCAAACTGTTGAGCGGTAGCGTTGGTCATGCTGCTATCGGCTTGGCGTGGCGTTGACTCTATGTAGCTTTTTGTCGTGGCCGATTGTGATTTAATTTGAATGTCTTTGCGTTGCAGAGCTGGTGTGTTGCTTGCCATGATGCGCACAGTTTGTGGTCGTGTGGCTTGTTGCAACAATGCTTTTGGGTCAACAGACTGTTGGGTTAGGTTTTGCTGTTGGCGCTGAGATTGATCTTGTTGCTGTTTTTTTTCAGCCACGACAAAAGCTTGAGCCCGTTCATTTTGTGGATTAAACGCGCGTTCTTCGTGGCCTTTGCTGGGTTCTTGAGGTGGAATAATCGGCGGTTTTTGTTGATTGTCCACTCGTGCAAGATCCGTCGCAACATTCGATGTTGCTAAAGGCACTTGCGGATAATGAGTGTTAATGATCATCGCAGTCGCTATTGTATTTAACCGTGGCTAAATTATAGCCAAACTCGTTCATTAGCTAAAGTGCTATTGCTGATATTTTATGATCCAAGGCAATAAATTGTGCAAAAATTCATCTTGATGCGAAATAAACGGCGCGTGAGATGCTTTTGGGATGATCGCATCGGTAATATGACTAGCCTGTGGCATGTGTTTAATGACGCGTTGTGGAACGAGGCCATCGAGTTTACCCCAAACGCGCAACCAGGGTTGTTGTAGCTGGCTTAACAGGCCGCGCAGGTCAACCTCTTCCAACATAGTTAATCCCTGTGCTAATGCCTGTCTACTTGGCATGGGTTTACTCAGTACCAGCTGTTTTATTTGGCTAATATCAGCTTTAGCGTTATCACTGCCCATGGCTTGAATTGCTAAAAAGCGCTCAACTGTGCGTGGTAAGTCGCGATTGAGTTGTGTTGAAAATTGCCCTAATACCGCTGGTAATATTCCTGGCCAGGCAGGGGTTGTTTCGGTGGCCTCTCTGGCCATAAAGCAGGGTGATGAGGCGAGGGTGACTAACGTTGAGACTGAATCTGGAAAATCTATCGCTACTTTAGTGGCGAGCAATCCCCCTAACGACCAACCTATCCATATGGCATTTTTCGGTAGCTGCTGCGCCAGTGCTTGCACCCATTGATTGATATCACCGTCTATATTTGGGCTTAGGCCAAAACCCGGCAGGTCAACATAATGCACTCTATACTGATGTAATGCGTTTTTTAATGGACTGAATACGGCGTTATTGACCCCCCATCCATGCAGTAGGACAACATCTGGCCCTTGGGTGCCAACAATCTCGATATGCAGTGCAGGAAAGCTCACATTAATCTCTCTTTTTAATGGAATGAATTGCCTATGTCTGTAACTGTATTTAAACGTAAGATGTCCGGCTTAGTGAGGCGCAGTAAATCTGTTTATCAGTTTGCAAGTGTGGCATTGCTGAGCAGTTTACCCAACCGTTGCCAGCTGTGCCAGCACCGAGTTGAGCAGCTTGACTATCAAAGGTTATTTCCTAACCAGGTGTTGAGCGGTATTTGTCAGGTGTGCTTGGCAGCCAGTTTATATCAACATGAAGTGTGTTTGGGCTGTGGTCGTGAAATTTCACAGTTACAAGCGTATTGCGGTAAATGCTTAAAACATACACCGATGTTGGTGGTGGCGCCGTGCAGTTATCATCAGGGGTTAGGGCCGTTGATTGCGGCGATAAAATATCAGCAACAGTGCGCGCCAATTAATGCCATAACTCAACAACTCGCAACAAGAGTGAGTCAGTTAATAGAGCATAAACTCATCCGCGCGCCACAAGTGTTAGTCCCCGTTCCTTTACACCCTAATCGTTTGCGTGAGCGTGGGTTTAATCAAGCCTGGTTAATCGCGCATAGGTTGAGCCAATTATTAGGTATCCCTATTGATGATGGTAGTTTAACTAGGATGGTAGATACCGCCCCACAGGCTGACTTATCGGGCAAGCAGCGGCGTAAAAATTGCCGTAATGCATTTTCATTAAGTGCGCATTTTCCTTATCAGCGTATCGCACTTATTGATGATGTGGTGACAACGGGTACCACAGTGGAAGAAATTGCGAGGCTGTTTACTCAACAACATGTTTATGTGCAAACCTGGTGTTTAGCGCGTGCTGAGGCCCCAGGGTTATTAGATTAATTCGATTTGAGTAATAACGGTTTTATTTTGTTATAAAATCAGTGCATTGCATGTATTTATTTTAGTCTTAGCTAGATGGTTTTTGTGCTTAAAAACTTTGCAGTGGATCATTTTTTCAAGATCAAATCATTCAGAGACTACAAAGCAAATCCAAGTCGGAGTATCATGTGCTTAATTCTTACTAAATTACTCGGGTATACCCTGAGGGAGCAGGTTTTCATGATCACCATTTCCGATACAGCTCAGGCCCATTTCGTTAAATTATTGGCCGATCAGCCAGAAGGCACTCATATTCGTGTTTTTGTTATCAGCCCAGGTACTGCACAAGCTGAGTGCGGTGTGTCTTACTGCCCGCCAGATGCAGTAGAAGCTGACGATATTGAGTTACCATTTAATGGCTTTAGCGCCATGGTTGATGAAAAAAGCGCACCATTTTTAGATGATGCTAGCATTGACTTTGTTACCGATCAGTTAGGTTCACAATTAACCCTAAAAGCACCTAACGCTAAAATGCGTAAAGTGGCGGGTGATGCACCATTAGTTGAACGTATTGAATATGTAATTCAGTCAGAAATTAACCCACAATTAGCCAGCCACGGCGGTAACATTATGTTGGTTGAAATTACCGATGCGGGTGTTGCTGTGTTGCAGTTTGGCGGTGGATGTAACGGTTGTTCGCAAGTTGATATCACCCTAAAAGATGGTATCGAAAAGCAGTTATTAGATATGTTCCCTGGTGAGTTAACCGGTGTGCGTGACGTGACGGATCACCAACATGGTGAGCATTCTTACGCTTAAGAGTGTTGAGTGTGAGCAAATAAAAACGCGACTTTTGAGTCGCGTTTTTGTTTATATATAGATGGGTTAATCGTCTCGTGTGAGCACTTCAAGTAATTCGATTTCAAAAAACAAATCTGAATTAGCCGGAATACGATCGCCAATTTGTCGCTCGCCGTAAGCTAGGTGCGCCGGTACTGATAATTGCCTTTTACCGCCGACATTCATGCCAATAATGCCTTGATCCCAGCCTTTAATGACTCGGCCAGTACCGATGACACATTGAAAGGCATCAGATGCATCAAACTGTGTTCCATTTGCTAATCGCCCACTGTAGCGGGTCGTTATTAGCGCGCCTTTTACTGCGGTTTTGCCCGTGCCGACTTCAAGATCGGTTATTATCAATTCTTGGGTCATCGTTTTCTCTACTCATCTTGGGCTAATTGGCCTTTAAAAAATGTGCGGTTATTTTACCCCAATATGGGTTGCCAGGAAGCGCTCTATTTCAATAAATGTGGTTAGGCGGTGTTCATTGTTACTGAGATAATGATCGCCATTTTCTAATTCAACGTACTTTACGGCTTTATTTAATCCTTTAAGCTCATCGTACATTTCTTCGCTATGGTCTACTTTTACGACGCGATCTTTTGTGCCGTGGATTAACAATACAGGCACTTTTATACTGGCGGCTTTACTTATTGGTGAGCGTTGATATAAATCGTCATAGTCATCGCCAATTTGTTTTTTAACAATTTTACTGTTGTCGTATCTACGTGATGATTTAATTAAATATTCAAGGTCTGTCACACCTGCTACGCTAATAGCACATCTATACAAATCGGGTGTTTTAGCTACCCCCATTAATGCTGCGTAGCCACCATAACTGGCGCCAACAATACAGATACGTTTAGGGTCAGTAATACCTTGTTCAATAAGCCAGTGAGCACCATCTTCAACATCATTTTGCATTTCAAGGCCCCAGTTTTTTAGCCCTGAGGTCATAAACTGATAGCCGTAGCCTGCTGATCCTCGAAAGTTCATTTGCAACACGGCATAGCCGCGATTAGCGAAAAACTGCGCCCAATAATCAAATGAAGTTGAGTCGTAACTAATCGGACCGCCATGCGGGAAAATAATGGTTGGGAGGTGTTTGGCTTCTGTGTTTTTAGGAGTAGTTAAAAACGCTTCGATAGCCAAACCGTCACGGGCGTTGTAATTCACTTTTTTAGGTTTAGATAACACTTCTGGTGTTAATTGACTATAACGATAGGCAATTGGGTAAAGCTCTCCTTTGTCCCGGTCGCCATAAAAGTAGGTGCCAGATTCAATGGGGCCTGTGCTATAAACGAGGTAACGACGCTCATCATCGCTGAGTTGATTGATGACATTATGTGACTCTGGCAATACTTGGTTTAATCCATTATTGAGCTTGATATAGTCTTGGTCCCAAAATAGGAATTCACCTTCAATATTGGTATCAATGCCGATGACTTTTTGTTTTAACTTGGAATAAATGAGTTGGCCTTCTACGTCATAATTCTCGTTTTGATATACCAACTCTTTGGTGAGATCGGGGTCGGTTAAATTGACTTTAAAAATGGCTTTTAAGCCTTGATGATAAGCGCTGACATAAAGGATGTTGGGGTCATGGTCAAAGCCCATTGGCCAGATGGCGTTTTCATCAAAGGCTTCAAATTCCCATAATAATCGCAGGTCACCATTGGCTTTTTGTTGTTCATAAATACGGTAGCTTGTATCGTCGCGATAAATGCCAATGCGTACCTGATGTTGTCTATCGGTTATCCAATCTTCAATGTATTTTTCTGCGTATTGCTTTTGCTTGATTCCACCGCTTTTTAAGCTGACTTGAACCACACTTTCATATTGTGCTTGTGAGCCTAAACCGCTTATTTCCATAAGAATATGGTCAGGATCGTTTTCAAGATAATCTATAATAGACGATTGTATTTGCGGCACAAATTGGAAGCGGGAAAAGGTCCGCTTAGAAAACACACTAGAGATTTTATCGTCGCTTAAGCTGTATTTCATTAAGCGTGTTTCTGTTGTGGGTACGCCGCGACGGATAGCAGGGTATTTGGCTTTGATTAAGACAATATCGTTGTTTGCCCAGGTGAGCGACAAGATAACAAATTTTTGATTGTCGGTTTGTACCGGGAAGATATCTTTATTGGTGTTAATGTCGCGAATGCCCAATATTTGCCCGTCGACTGTGTCACTGTTAATCCTAATTAACGACGCGATTTTTGTACCATCAGGCGATAAGGTTACAAAGCTTACATCAGGTAGGCTGGCAAAAGCGTCAACAGGTAGGGAGTTAGCTTGAATAATGTTTGGGAGTTGCACAAACATAAAGGCGATGAGCCATAAAATCCGTTTCATTAACAGTCCGTTAAAAATAATAATGTTGTCAGCATGTTACATATTTGCATTGTAGCTATCAATGATTATTATGCCAAAGCTAGTCTGTATCTAAGCTGATAAAAATAATGCCAGCCTAATGTCATACTGCGGCATAGCATAAACACAGACATTGCCGCCCATAAGCTGTGATTCCCCCATGTTTGTAATAAGTACCAGCACGGGAAATACACTCCAAAGGTAGCAATAATCATACTGTTACGCATAATCTGGCCTTGTGCTGCGCCAATATATACTCCGTCAAATAGATAGCAGCCGAATGCTAAAATGGGCATAAAGATTAGCCAAATAAGATACTGGTTTGCTGCTTGTTGTACAGGTTCTACATTGGTGAGCAATTGAATGATTTCACCTCCTGCGCCCCAAAATAACAGGCTAAACAACACGGCAATTGCAGCCGACCAATAAAAGGCAAGATGAACACTATCTTGAAGTAATACTTGGTTTTTTTGTCCAAATGCTCGGCCAACTTCAGCTTCGGCATAATAGGCAATTCCGTCGAGGGCATATGAGATCAGCATTAACAGATTAAGTAATACCGCATTAGCCGCAATGATGTTGTCGCCTAACCCTGCGCCATGGAATGTCATAAAGCTAAACGCCGCTTGTAAGCACAAACTACGAATAAAAATGTCACGATTTAGCGACAATAAGCGGCTAAAACCGCGCAAGGATAATTGGCTAAGACTGCGTGTTAAATGAACGTCGCCCATTTTAGTCAATTGGCGTTTAACCATAATAAAAGCAACAGAAAAGGCGCAAATATCGGCAATAACAGAGGCAAGCGCTGCGCCTTGTACATCCCATTGAAAACCAATAACAAACACTACATCGAGAATAATATTGGCGCCATTGGCGATGATCAGTTGCCACATGGCGGCTTTAGGAGCTTGGCGGCCGAGTAACCAGCCTAATAATACTAAATTGACTAAGGCAAACGGCAGGGACCAAATACGAATATCGACATATTGACGACAGTAAAATATGACTTGTTCACTTGCATCACTAAGGCTTAATGCAAAATTTACGATGGGAGACTGCAACATCACGCAGGCAAACCCCAGTGTTAATGCTAAGATACAACCTTGTAACAATAATTGTTGCTGAGTTATTCTATCGTTTGCTCCGTAAGCTTGGGCAACGAGTCCGGTTGTCGACATTCTTAAAAATCCGAGCAACCAAATCATCAAGGTGATAATTGTGCTGCCTAGCGCAACCCCACCAAGATAATAAGCTTGACCTAAATGGCCTATTACTGCGGTATCTACTAACCCCAAAAGTGGGATAGTGATATTCGACAGTATCATTGGTGTCGCTAATGCCAATAATTGACGATGCTTATGGCGATTTAATAGTAATGCGCTAACTGACATAGGTATGAGTAATCATGGTTAAAAAAATCGTTTTAGGCTTGATGGTTATCTGTTTTAGTTTTATTCACCTTAACGCTAACGCGGTGGTGATTTTGCAATATCATCATGTATCTGACAGTACGCCCAAAAGCACGAGCGTGACTCCCGCTCAATTTACCGAGCAAATGCAGTATTTAGTAGACAATAACTTTACTGTGATGTCGTTAACGGATGCCGTTGATGCCATTAAGAATAACACGGCAATTGCCAATAACAGCATTGTGATCACCTTTGATGATGCATACGAAAGCATCATTGAAAATGCTGCGCCCATTTTAGCATCGCATCACTTTCCTTTTACGGTATTTGTGTCGCCTGCGCCAATTATTGCAGGCTATGACGGCATGATGAGCTGGGACGAGATTAAAACGTTAGCCAAACAAGGCGCTACGGTTGCAAACCACAGTTGGGGGCATGAACATTTAATCCGTCGTCTACCTAAAGAAACCTCAGAACAATGGCATGATAGGGTTGAAAATAATATTTTATCAACCGAGGCGGAATTACTAAAGCACACTGGCCAAAGCGTGAAGTTTTTTGCTTATCCTTATGGTGAGTATACCGCAGCGTTAGAGGCTATTTTAGTTAAGCATGGCTTTGTAGGTTTTGGGCAGCAATCTGGCGCTGCTGGTGAGTATTCGTCTATCACTGCGTTGCCGCGTTTCCCGGTGGCAAATGCTTATGCCGATTTATCTAGCTTAACGGTGAAATTTTCAAGCTTGCCGATGCCAGTGTTAAAGCAGAATATCAGTGAGCCTGTGTTAACCTCTGACAAATTTAGACCTAAGTTAGTCGTTACCTTAGACACTTCTGATTTATATCCACATCAATTGATGTGCTTTATTCAAGGCCAGGGCGCAAAAAAACCAATTTGGCTCGAAGAAGATACCTTTAGCATTCAGGCTACTGCTGATATGGCGCCAGGTCGTTCAAGATATAATTGCACCGTGCCCAGTAAAACCCGTACAGGCTATTACTGGTTTTCGCAAATGTGGATTCGGCCTAAAGATGATGGCAAGTGGCCACAAGAGTAAGCCTATTGCGATGATCAAAATAGATTGTTAGTGCCAAGCGCTAACAATCTTATCCACATCGCTAATCAATTCGTTATTGATAATTTGCGGCAGTTGCCCAGGAGCGGGCTTAGTTTTAAACACGGCAGTTTTCTCGCCTCGAGGGGACACCAACACATACGAAGCACTGTGGTCTACCTGATAGTCACTGTCTTCACCGACCATGGCATAAACAAACCCTAAGTCACGACTAAACGGAAATAGTGCAGCGTGCTCTGCACTGACCGCTTTGAACTCTTTATTGAAAAAGTTAATGTAATCGAGGCGCTTAATTTGCGTGTCTCGTTTAGGGTCGGCTGACACAAATACCACCTGAAATGAATCAGATATTTTTTGCAACTCAGGGTATGCCGCTGCGAGTTTGTTGAGTGTTGTTGGGCACACATCAGGGCAGGCAGTATAGCCAATAAAAAATAAACTCCACTTACCCTGTAAAGACTGATTAGTAAATTGATTACCGTATTGATCTTCAAGGGTAAAAGGTGCCAATGCTCTAGGGGTTTCAAATACATAGCTGGTGGCCAAATCAAGTGGCCGTTGTTGGGTCATTTGATAGGCCATAACTCCGGCAGCCAGCAATATGAATACACCTGCAGCAATACGTTTTTTCAATGCAAAATCCTTTCTATGCAACCCAAAAATAATGATCGACCAATAGCACAATAAATAACACCATCAAATGGTAGATTGAAAAGGTAAACACCTTCATCGCCAAGCCTGGATAGTCATGGTATTTAAGTTGCCACGCTTTATAAATAAACCCGCAACTAAGAATCGTTGAACCGACTAAATATACCGGCCCGCACATACCAACTAACACCGGCAATAAGCAGGCAATGGCCAGTAAAATAGTGTATAGCAAAATACAGGTTTTGGTAAATTCTACCCCATGGGTAACGGGGAGCATAGGAATGTCGACTTTGGCGTATTCTTTACGGCGATGTATCGCTAACGCCCAAAAGTGCGGTGGGGTCCAGGTAAAGATAATAATCACTAACAGTAAGGCATAACCATGTAACTCGTTAGTGACAGCGGTCCAGCCAAGTAGCGGTGGCATTGCGCCGGCTAACCCGCCAATGACAATATTTTGCGACGTTGCGCGTTTAAGATAAGCGGTATACACAAGGGCATAACCGATTAGGCTGGCAAATGTGAGCCAGGCGGTGAGTGGATTAACCAAGGTATACAATACGACAAAACCAACGAGCCCTAGCATAACGGCAAACACCGCGGCTTTGGTGGTGGAGACTTTACCCTTAGGGAGTGGTCTATTGTAAGTGCGCGCCATTAAGGCATCAATTTTACGGTCGATTAAGTGATTAAAAGCTGCAGCTGCACCGGCCATCATGGCAATCCCTGCCATTCCTGCTACGAGCGGCTGCAATGGCACTATTCCTGGCACCGCTAGGCACATGCCCACTAACACCGTGAGTAGCATTAAGGCAACCACTTTGGGTTTGGTCATTTCAAAATAGGCTCGCCAAGACAAAGATAATTTTTGTTGTGGTTGGCTTAGGGTAAGAGGTTTTGTCATGGTCAATCCTCGCTTATGCTTTACGCCACAGGGCGTAATTAATAAAGACTAAGTTGAGCAGTAAAAATGCTGCCCCTGCGTTGTGGGAGACCGCAATACCTAAGGGTAAATTCATTACCACATTACTGATCCCAAGGCCGACTTGCACTATGACTAACAGCAGTAATAAATAGCCGCTGTTACGCATGATTTGCGAATGCGAATAACGTAATTTTAATGCAAGCCAAATTAACATGACGGCGGTGACGACAGCCCAAATGCGATGAGTAATATGAATTGTCATCCGCGTTGGGTAGTCCAATACGCCATATTCAAAACTGGGGTGTTCACCTTGAAAGGGCGAAAATGCATCGGCAAAACGGAGGTTATCAACCCAGTTGCCTTCGCAAATGGGTAATGTTGTGCAGGCGAGTGCGGCGTAATTTGATGATGTCCAACCGCCTAACATAATCTGCACCACCAACACGCCTAAACACACTAATGCTAATGGCATAAGTTTACGTGCTTGATTGTCGCCGTTGGGGATCCGCAGCGGCTTAAGGCGTAAATACAGTAGTAACAGTAAGGCAAATAAGCTAAAGCCGCCGATAAGGTGTGCCATCACTACAATTGGCATAAGCTTCATGGTGACTGTCCACATACCGAGAGCGGCTTGAAAGATAATGAGTATGGCAATAAAGCTGGGTAATTTTTTAGGCGCCTGCGGCTGCTTAAGGCACAAAATAAGAATCGCTAATACCATTAACCCTAATGTGCCAGCTATGTAGCGGTGGATCATTTCAAGCCAGGCTTTTTCTGGCTCAATAGTCATCTCTGGGAAATGCTGCTCTACTTTTGCCAGTTCATGGCTTGCGCTGGGTACAGCTAAATGACCATAGCACCCCGGCCAGTCAGGACAACCTAATCCAGCATCTGATAGGCGGGTGTAGGCACCCATTAAAATCACCGCAAGGGTGAATACTAAGGTGAACTTAATAAGCCTTTTTACTGCCATTAGCCAACCCTCGATAATTTAAGCATTTTGCGTAAATCGGCAATCATGGCTTTGCCTTGTGCTATGTTGGCATCGCGTCCGGCAACTTGGTTATATTGCATTATTAAGCTACCAAGTGGGTCGACAATCACTAATTGTTGTTGCGTTAATAAGTCTGCTAGGGCTTTATTGGCAGTGACCTGTTCAAAAGCCATGTTTAAGTTGTTGAGTGTGCGAGTATCGCTATCATGGTTAATTAATATGATAGGTACCACTCTGTCGCGATCTTTACCCAAAGCGATATAACTTTGGTGCAGCACATATAATTGGTCCTGACATGTTTGTTCGCAGCGTTTTGGCAACAAGTACAGCATTTGCCATGTGTGCGGCTTGGGATTGGGCATGGCTAAATTTGAGTAGTTAATATCACTAGGTAGCAATATTCCTTTATTTGTGGCACCACCGTTGTAAAGATCAAAGCTTAATACTAGCTTAGCGACGGCAATGGGTAACACAAATACCGCCAGCAATATGAGTAATGCGTTATTCTTTTTTTTAGGTTGGGAGTTCATTGTATCTCCTCGTATCGTTTTAATTTTAGTGTGTTACGGTTGTTATTGATGTCTAAATTGCCTTAAGGCGACCCAGATCATCAGCCCTAAAAATACTGCTGCCATGGTGAACCATTGCAATGCGTAGCCTTGATGTTTTTGCGCCGACAGCGGAATGGGTACCCAAGGTTGCGGCAGTGAGTATTGCGGTACGCTGTCGGGCTGTAATACCGCTGCGGCAATGTCATGGTGTAGTAGTTTTGCTAACGCTGGCATGGCTAAATTTTGAAACCGTATAGGTTTATCAACTTGCATTTCTGGGTGGAGTCCGTCACTTAATGGATTGGCTTGTTTTTGATATACCCGACCTGTTAATTGATATTGTCCTGCTGTGATAGGCGTTAACGCTGGCAATATTTGACGATCTTTACCTGCAGATACGAATCCTAACTCCACTAGAATCCATGGGCTATCGGGTGTAACTTCAAATAATTGGTAGGCAAGGTACCCAACCTGACCTTGATACACCTGATTATCGAGTAGTAATAAGGGTTGCTTTACAGGGGTTGCATTTATCGACAAGCGATAGCCCGTCAGTAAAGCGGCTTCTTCAGCATCTGTTGGTTCAGTTTGGGTTAGTGACAGCAATTGCGTGTAGTTGATGGCGGCTTGCTGCTCTCGTAAAACTAAAGTTTGTTGCCATTGTTGTTTAAACTCCGCGCGTGATAGTTGCCAAAACCCTAACTTGACCAAAAGGGTAAACACGACCAAAGTAATCAATACCAATAACACCCGAGACACACTCACTCCACCAAAAGGATTGCCCGTGACAACACCATTGATCGTTAAGTTAGTTTTAGTCTCGTTGCTCGTATTCATAATTTTTAACCTGGGTAGAGCTTTGTTTATTATGGTTAAAGGACAGCATCAGCAATCAATGAGTCAGTATTTAGGTCGTCGTGTTTTATTTTCTGTGGTGGTTATTGTGGTACTGCTGGTGGCCTTAGGGTTGGGCTATATTCAACCCAACACTCGGCCTTATTAATCTGCAATTACAACACGTACACAAAAATAAATAAGCATAACCACACCACATCGACAAAGTGCCAATACCAACTACCGGCTTGAAAAGCAAAATGCTTGTCTGGGGAAAAATGGCCTTTGATAATTCTGAGCAACAAAATAATCAAAAATAGGGTGCCTATGGTGACGTGCATGCCATGGAAACCCGTGAGCAAGAAAAAGGTGTTGCCGTAAACGCCCGAGGTGAGTGTGAGGCCCATTTCTTGGTAAGCATGGCTGTATTCTTCTACCTGTAAGGCAAGAAACGCCGCGCCTAGTATCACCGTTAAACTGAGCCAAATAATTAATGGTTTACGCTTGGCTTTTTCTAAACTGACATGTGCAAAGTGTAAGGTGACTGAAGATGTCAGTAAGATAATGGTGTTAATGAGTGGTAAGCCTGTCCATGGCATGGCTTCGGTTGTGGTGCCATCTGGGGTTTTAAGTAGCGGCCATGCGGCTTCAAATGCTGGCCATAATACTTCCTGGGTCATGGCATTGTTTGACGCGCCACCTAACCAGGGTACTGAAATCATACGTGCATAGAATAAAGCGCCAAAAAATGCGCCGAAAAACATTATCTCAGAAAAAATAAACCAGCTCATGCCTTGTCTAAACGACCGGTCCATTTGTGGTGAGTATAAGCCTGCCATTGACTCGTCAATGACAGTTTTAAACCAGCCAAATATCATGAAAATTATCACTGCAATACCGGCTAATAATATGTAACCGCCAGAGGTTTTTTCAGTGGCTAGTTGTTGAATATAATTACCCGCGCCAAAGGCAATTAAAAATAAACCAATGGCGCCAATAATAGGCCAACCACTTTGGGCTGGTACGTAATAAGTTTGATGCTTTGTTGTCATCTTGCTGCTCCTTGCTTTGCCGATACCGCTTGTTTGTCGGTGATATCGTAAAGGGTATAAGAGAGAGTCAAAGTATTAATGGACGCGGGTAAATCAGCGTCCACATAAAATATCAGTGGTAGTTCAGCGCTTGCGTCAGCGGCGAGAGGTTGTTGATTAAAGCAAAAGCACTCTGTTTTGTTAAAATATGCCGCGCCTTGACCAGGCGAAACCGATGGAATTGCCTGGCCAATAATATTTTTTGCCGACAGGTTTTTAACTTCAAATTTAGCATGGGTTAGCTCACCAGGGTGAACGGTGATTTGGTTCACTTTAGGCGAAAATTCCCATGGCATACCCGATTGCACCTGGGTAACAAATTCAATGGTCACTGTGCGTTTTTTATCAACAACTACCGAGTCATAAGTGCTGGCGCTATTTTGGGTTTTGCCGTTAATTCCCAAGGTGTCGCACAGCACGTCATAAAGCGGTACCAAGGCAAAACCAAACCCAAACATGCCTATAGAACCTAAAATAAGCATGGTGAGTAATTTACGGTTTGATTTTTGCGTTGGGCTCATATCACTTAATCTCCGGTGGGGTAGTAAATGAGTGATAAGGCGCAGGGCTAGGAATTGACCATTCTAAGCCATCGGCGGCTTGCCAAGGATTGTCTCCCGCAGGCTTACCACCCTTAATGCACTTAAGAACGACCGCTAGAAAGATCAATTGTGATAAGCCAAAAGCAAAGCCGCCTATGGAGACAATTTGATTAACGTCAGCAAATTGAATCGCATAGTCAGGTATACGGCGTGGCATTCCGGCTAAACCTAAAAAGTGCATCGGGAAAAACAACACATTTACCGATATTACCGAGCACCAAAAGTGCCATTTTCCTAAGGTTTCGCTGTACATATTGCCAGTCCATTTTGGCAGCCAGTAATACGCTGCTGCCATAATGGAGAAAATGGCACCCGTCACCAGTACATAATGGAAATGAGCTACCACAAAATAGGTGTCATGGTATTGGAAATCCGCCGGGGTAATGGCGAGCATCAATCCAGAAAACCCACCAATAGTGAATAAAATGATAAAGGCGACAGCAAATAACATTGGAGTTTCAAAGGTCATAGAGCCTCGCCACATTGTGGCAACCCAGTTAAACACTTTTACCCCTGTCGGCACCGCTATGAGCATGGTGCAATACATGAAAAACAGCTCAGCAAATACCGGCATACCGGTAGTAAACATATGGTGTGCCCAAACCAAAAATGACAAAATAGCAATACTTGCAGTTGCATAAACCATTGACGAATAGCCAAATAATGGCTTACGACTAAAGGTAGGTACAATTGCTGAGATAATGCCAAAAGACGGCAAAATCATGATGTACACTTCTGGGTGCCCAAAGAACCAAAAAATATGTTGGAACATCACAGGATCGCCACCACCTGCAGCATCAAAAAAGCTAGTACCAAAAAACTTATCGGTCAGTACCATGGTTACGACACCTGCAAGTACTGGCATTACGGCAATGAGTAAAAATGCCGTGATTAACCAGGTCCATACAAATAGTGGTAGTTTCATCCATGTCATGCCGGGCGCGCGCATATTGACAATGGTAACCACCACGTTAATTGCGCCCATAATTGAGCTAATACCCATAATATGGATAGAAAAGACAAATAATGCTGTTGAATCAGGGCTGTAAGTCGTTGATAACGGTGCGTAGAATGTCCAGCCAAAGTTGGGGCCGCCGCCTTCCATAAATAATGAAGCCAGCAATATGGTGAAGGCGAAAGGTAAAATCCAAAAGCTCCAGTTATTCATTCGCGGCAGTGCCATATCAGGGGCACCAATCATCATAGGAATTAACCAGTTGGCTAAACCGGTAAAGGCCGGCATAACGGCTCCAAACACCATAATTAATCCATGAACCGTAGTCATTTGATTAAAAAAGTTTGGTTCAACTAACTGTAATCCGGGTTGAAATAGTTCGGCGCGTATGACCATAGCCATGGCACCACCGGTTAAAAACATAATGAAACTAAACCATAAATACAGAGTGCCTATGTCTTTGTGGTTAGTGGTTAGTACCCAGCGCATAAGCCCTTTAGGGGCACCGTGGTGATGCTCATCATGCGCATTGTCGAGTGTATCGTGCGTTGTTGTGCTCATTGGTTTTCCCCTACTGTCCATGGCTTGCGACATCGGCAGGTTGCACTGCCTCGCCAGAATTATTACCCCATGCATTACGCTCATAGGTAATCACCGCAGCCATTTGTTGAGGGCTGAGCTGACTACTAAATGCCTGCATTGCAGTGCCCGGTTTACCGTGCATAACAATATCGATATGCCCGCTAACCGGTCCTGTTATTAAAGGACTGCCAATGAGTGAGGGGAAAGCGCCAGGTAAACCTGCGCCAGTAGGTTGGTGACACGCTGCACAGGTTGTAGCATAAACTTGTTCACCTTCTGCCATGAGCTGTTCCATGGTGAGAGTGGGTAAGTCTTTTGGCTCTACCACTTGCGCTATCACTTCTTCGGCCTGGTTGACTGTTTCGGTTAGCGCATCAGTGACAGAATTAGTAACCGCAGTTGCCGTGTCGGCGACCTGTGTTGTAACAGGCTCAGACACCGCCGCACCACTATTTAAAAATTGGCCAACATCTGCTGTTTGCACGGCATCGCCACTGTTATTACCCCACGCATTACGCTCATAGGTAATAACTGCGGCAATTTCTTGTGCAGATAGCTGTTTGGCAAAGGCTTGCATTGCTGTACCGGGTTTACCGTTGATCACTATATCAAGGTGACCTTGCACAGGGCCTTTAATCATTGGGCTACCAATAAGTGATGGAAATACACCAGGAAGGCCTGCTCCATTAGGTTGGTGACACGCTGCACAGCGGGCAAGGTATACTTGCTCACCTTGCTGATTTAATTCTGCAAGTGATAAGGTTTGTGACATGGAGGCAGCCGCTGCTGCGGCTTCGGTTTCGGCAAGTTGTTTTTGTTCTACTAGCCAGTTTTCAAAGTCCGCTTCAGACAGTGCATTAACCACAATGGGCATAAACCCATGGTCTTTGCCGCACAGTTCTGCACATTGGCCGCGGTAAATGCCGGGCTTGTCGATACGTGTCCAGGCTTCGTTAATAAAACCTGGGTTAGCGTCTTTTTTCACGGCAAATGCGGGCACCCACCAAGAGTGAATTACATCATCTGAAGTCATCAAAAAGCGGACTTTTCGGTTTATCGGCAACACTAATGGTTTATCTACTTCAAGTAGGTAATTTTCACCTTTGGTTTGGTCGCCATCGATTTGCTCTCTTGGCGTTGAAAGTGTGCTGTAAAATTCGATATCTTTATCGAAATAACTGTAATGCCATTTCCATTGCGACCCGGTAATTTTAATGGTCAGATCAGCATTGCTAGGATCTTCCATTGCAATTAAGGTTTTGGTGGCAGGAATTGCCATCGCAATTAAGATGATAAATGGAATGACTGTCCAGGCAATTTCTACTTTAGTACTTTCGTGAAAATTGGCCGCAACAGCGCCTTTTGATTTGCGGTGATAGATCATTGAGTAAATCATGATCCCAAATACCACTAACCCAATTGCACAACAGATATATAAAATAGTCATATGGAGGTCGTAAACCCTACCACTGATATCTGTCACACCTTGAGTCATGTTGAGGGGCATTTCTGCTGCCCCTAACGGGAGTGCTAACAGCACTACCAATAAACAATACCACCTTTGCTTCACAAGACTTCTCCTCTGCTAATTGCAAACCGCAATTACAAAGAAGAGTCACACAGTAAGTCTCTGCTCTATGCAAACTCTTCGATTCCCAAAAAAGTTTGATGACTTCAAAGTACACTGGTGGTTGTAGACATTTAAGCCTATGCATTTATTGTTAGCTGAACACCACACCTGTACCTACGACTGAACTAATCAATTTATGTTGACGTGTTCCCATCGATGGCTATTGTGTCGGCCAATACACGTCATATTAAGGATAGACAATGTTTCATCCTTGTTAACAACATTACTTGTAGATCAAACTTTGATCAAGATCACTTTGTTCGCTAATCGTCTGAAAAAATGTAAAAAAAAGCCCTGAATTGAATGCAGGGCTTGGTGTTTATGGGTTCGTTGTTAATGAAATGCTGAAAAATTACTTGAAGCTGTTGTCATCGAAGGATTAACCATTTGGTGCTTTTCTTGTGAGTGAGTATTCACATCTTCGATTACAACTCCTAATGCTCGGGCACTTTTAGCAACGATTTCTAAACGGCGGCTGTCACGGGCATCTAATGAGCTGGTCCAGGTTATAACCGCACTTGACGTGCCACTGGTTAGCGCTTTTTCCATGGCCCATAAGGTTTCGACTTCATCTTTAGTGTGCACTAATAAAATACGGTCCATTCTTACGCCAGCGCTAGCAAGCATATGCTTATAGCCAATGTGTGGTGGACTAATGAGTACAATCCAGCGTCCTTGTTGGCTCAAGCTAGCTAATTGGCTGCACAACTGACCCAATTCAGACTCACCTTGAGTCACGGTTTGTAATGTTTGAATGGTTTGGCTGCCGTACATATCAGCTTCGGTTAAATCGACCCATAAGCCTGGGTGGCGTGGGGCTGTGCCCATTAGTTTATTCATAACCAATCTCCATTACGGATAACGCCAACTGCAAGCCCTTCAATGGTTAGGCTTTGGCAACTTAAGTCTACTTTAATTGGGTTATAGGCTTCGTTTTCAGCATGTAGATACACCACATTGCCTTTTTTCTCGAAACGTTTAACCGTAACATCGTCTTCAACGCGGGCCACAACAACCTGGCCATTTCGTGCTTGCTGCATTTTATGTACGGCCAGTAAATCACCTTCTAAAATGCCAATATCTTTCATACTGTCACCACGAACCCGTAATAAAAAATCAGCGGCAGGTTTAAACATGCTTGGGTCAACTTGATAATATTGCTCAACATGTTCTTGCGCTAAAATAGGCTCGCCTGCAGCCACTTGGCCAATAAGCGGTAAGCCAGATTCTTGTTCGTCTTCTTGGGGTAATCTGATCCCCCTAGAAGTGCCAGGCATGATCTCGATAAAGCCTTTTTTGGCTAATGCTTTTAAATGCTCTTCGGCAGCATTTGCACTTTTAAACCCAAGACGGTTGGCAATTTCAGCGCGAGTCGGTGGCATACCGGTTTCGGCGATATTGTTTTTAATTAGGTCTAAAATTTCTGCTTGGCGTGGCGTTAACGGTCTCATGATGATTCCTGTCTTTTTATACAGTGACTGTCATTATATACAGTGTTTTTGTTCGCGCAAGTATTAACCAACTGTTTTTTATTCTTTGTTATCAGTTATACTGTTATCCATATGTTTTATAGGTGTTTTATTGGTTTTATTATTTGAGATCTGTCATTGGCGATAGTTCACAAAGTAAAGATAAAACAGCCAGATAGTGTAACAAGGGTGGTTTCTGGTATCCTATGCAGCAATATTACAGTGGCTTATATTGCGAAATTAACCATGTCAAAACCAAATTCAATATTTTTACGGACATTAAAATGGGTGCAAAAATGGATGGTGCATACCATTGTTGTGCCGCATGACCCATTTGATGATCTTAATTTAGACCCGACTAAGCCACTGGTTTATGTCATGAAAACAGAGTCAATTAGTGATGCTGCGGCTTTAAGCGAAATCACCGAAGGCTTTGGTATGCCTAGCCCATATGAGCCTTTAATCGTCGATGGATTAAAAGTACCGCGTATTGTTTGCCTTGAGGGACGTAAACCTCTTTTTGGCAAACGCGAAAGTGGCGAAAAGTTTATCAATTGTTTTATCAGCTTACTGGCACTTCATCGTCAGCGTCCGGATTTAGACATTCAGCTGGTGCCTGTTAGCTTATATTGGGGGCGCACACCCGGCAAAGAAGACGACAGCATGAAAGCGGCTGTTTTTGAGCGTGAAAGCCCTACATGGTTACGTAAATGGCTAATGATTTTGTTTTTAGGTCGCCATAACTTTGTGCAGTTTTCTAATGCATTATCATTGCGTTATATGGCCGATGAACATGGTTCCGATAAGCGTATAGCTCATAAGCTCACCCGAGTTGCTCGGGTGCATTTTAGTCGCCAACGTAAAGTGATGACCGGCCCGCAATTACCCAATAGACAGATGTTTTTTGCTTCGTTGCTTAAGTCGGATTCAATTAAAAAAGCCATTGAAGAAGAAGCTGTTAGTAAAAAAGTGTCGCCAGAAAAAGCGCGCGAAACAGCCATTGAGTATTTAGATGAAATTGCCGCAGATTATTCTGACAGCTTAGTCCGTATTGCAGAACGCTTTTTAACTTGGTTGTGGAACAAATTATACAGTGGTATCAACATTAAAGGTGCTGAACAAATTCGTCAGCTCCATCATGATGGCCATGAAATTGTCTACGTGCCTTGTCATCGTAGTCACATGGACTACTTATTACTGTCATACATTTTGTATTACCAGGGTATGGTGCCACCGCATATTGCAGCGGGGATTAATCTAAACTTTTGGCCTGCAGGCCCTATGTTCCGCCGAGGTGGGGCGTTTTTTATTCGTCGCAGCTTTAATGGTAATAAGCTTTACACCGCAGTATTTCGTGAATATTTGGACCAACTATTTGCTAAAGGTTACTCGGTTGAATACTTCACCGAAGGTGGCCGTTCGCGTACTGGGCGTTTACTTGCGCCTAAAACCGGCATGTTAGCGATGACCATCAATAGCGTACTGCGCGGAATTGAACGCCCTGTAACCCTAGTGCCTGTGTATTTAGGGTATGACCATGTTATGGAAGTGGCAACCTATCACAAAGAGCTCAGCGGTAAGAAAAAGCAAAAAGAGTCTGTTTGGCAAGTGTTTGGCGCTATTCGTAAATTAGGTAATTTTGGCCAAGGTTATGTTAATTTTGGTGAGCCTATTAACTTACAAAATTTTTTAAACCAACAAGCACCAGATTGGCGTGAAGAAGTGGCCAACGACCCCGAGCAAAAACCAACCTGGTTTACACCGTCTGTTAATTTGCTGGCTAATCGCGTTATGACCAACATTAACGGTGCCGCAGCAGCCAGTTCAGTTACCCTAACCAGCTTAGTGTTGCTTGCTTCTGAGCGTAATGCATTAGAGCGCAGCTTGTTAGAGCGTCAATTAGATTTGTATTTAGCATTGCTTAAAGCAGTACCTTATACCAATTATGCTTCGGTTGCCGAAGGCGATGGTAAAACCATTGTTGATCATTGTTTATCGCTCAATAAGTTTGTTAGCACCAAAGATGCGATTGGTGAGATTATTTCTGTTGATGAAAAAATTGCCATCACCATGAGCTATTATCGTAACAATATCATTCATTTAATGGCTTTACCGTCATTGGTTGCTAGCTGTTTGGTGCAATATGATATTTGCGACCGTAATACAATACATGCCGTTGTTAAGGACTTTTATCCTTTACTTAAAGCTGAGTTATTTATGGGTATTGAAGATGTGCAGCAACATGTCGACAGTATTTTAGACTTTATGGTGGACCAAGGTTTACTCAGTGGCGACACGCAATTTGAAGTCAATCCCAACTACACTGCGCAATTATTATTAATGGCTGAAACCATCAGTGAAACGTTACAGCGTTATGCCATTATCTTTAACTTACTGGCAATAAAACCTGATTTAGAGCGCTCAGAACTCGAAACCGACAGCCACTTATTGGCCCAGCGTTTAGGTGCATTGCATGGTATTACTGCGCCAGAGTTTTACGATAAAAAACTCTATAATACCTTAAGCGTTAAGCTTAAAGAATTAGGTTATCTATGCAGTGTTGAACACCGCGCAGAAGTGATTCGAATTCGTGATCATGCTAATCAATTATTAAGCTCAGCAGTTAGACAAACCATTGTTGATAGTGTGCACGCGGAGCATGGACAATAATGGCTAATCATATGAATGCGGCAAAGCACCGCCCACAAAGTAAATCTTTATTGGGCGGCGCCATGATTATTGCCGGCACGACTGTAGGTGCAGGCATGTTTTCACTGCCCGTTGTGGGTGCTGGCATGTGGTTTGGTTATTCTATGGCCATGCTACTAGGTGTTTGGTTTTGCATGTTAATGTCGGGATTATTATTACTTGAAGCTAACTTGCATTTTGAGCCCGGCGCCAGTTTTGATACGTTAACTCGTGAAACATTAGGCCAATTTTGGCGAGTGATTAACGGCGTATCCATTGCGTTTGTATTGTACATTTTAACCTACGCCTACATCAGTGGTGGTGGTTCAATCGTTAATCATAGCTTGTCAGCGCTTGGTGTAACTTTACCGCAAAGTGTTGCTGGTTTAGTCTTTGCTGCTGTGTTGGCGTTTATCGTTTTAATTAGCACTAAAGCGGTTGACCGTATTACCACCATTATGCTCGGTGGTATGGTGATTACCTTCTTTTTAGCGATTGGCAATTTACTGATTGAAATCGATACCACTAAATTACTTTCGCCAGATGGTGAAACCCGTTATCTACCGTATTTATTTGCTGCAATCCCTTTTGGATTAGCCAGTTTTGGTTATCACGGTAATGTGCCGAGTCTAGTGAAATATTACGGTAAAGATGCCAGCACCATAGTTAAAGCACTGCTAGTTGGCACGTCTATCGCCTTAGTTATCTATGTATGTTGGCTTATCGCGACCATGGGAAATATTCCTCGTGGTCAATTTACCGATGTTATTGCTAAAGGTGGCAATATTGGCGTGTTGGTTGAGGCGTTGTCAGGGGCGATGGCGAGTCAATGGTTAAATAGCATGCTGACCTTATTTGCTAACCTAGCGGTAGCGTCATCATTTTTAGGGGTCACCTTAGGGTTATTTGACTACCTGGCTGATTTATTTGGCTTTGATGATTCTCGTGCTGGGCGAATGAAAACCGCTGCAATCACGTTTATACCGCCAACGATTTTAGGTTTGTTATTTCCAAATGGTTTTATTATCGCCATTGGGTTTGCCGCACTAGCCGCAACGGTTTGGGCCGTGATTGTGCCAGCGTTATTAGCGTATAAAGTGCGTCAATTGTATCCTGACTCTACAGGTTTTAAAGTGCCTGGTGGTACGCCATTAATCGTTGTCGTTGTGCTGTTTGGTATTATCACTGCAACCTGCCATCTATTGGCTATGGCTGATATTCTGCCGGTATTTAAATAATCTGATTTTAATAGCACATTATTTTTAAAGCCTTCGTTTGAAGGCTTTTTGCTTTTTGGGTGATATCAACTTAACTTATAAGCATCACAGTCACAGGATAACTACAATGAAAGTACAACAATATCAACAAGGACAACCATGCTGGCTTGAGCTGGCGACACACGATTGGGCAGCAGGTAAAGCGTTTTACCAAGCGCTATTTGGTTGGGTCGCAGACGATATGCCTATGCCAGAAGGTCACTACACTATGTTGCAAATAGATGGTGATGATATTGGTGCCATGTATCCCATGCCAGACAATATGAAATCCTTGCCGACACACTGGACAGTATACTTTGCTGTTGATGATGTCTCTGTATCGGCTGAGTTGGTCAAAAAAGGCGGCGGGCAAGTGATAGCTGGGCCACATGCCGTTGGTGATGCAGGCTTTATGGCGTTATGTACCGACCCCGAAGGTAGCCGTTTTGCACTGTGGCAGGGGCAAGATCATATTGGTATTAAACGTGCTCAAGAGCCAAATACCTTATGCTGGGTTGAGTTAGCGTGTCGAAATAGTGATGCTGCTAAAACGTTTTATGGTGAGGTGTTAGGCTATCACACAAAATTAGCAGACATGGCCGATTTTGAGTACACCGAATGGTATGTGGGCGAGCAAGCGATTGGTGGCATGATGGAGATGACCGAAGAGTGGGGCGACGCACCTTCGCATTGGATGAACTATTTTGCCGTTGAAGATTGTGATGCCTCAGTGGCTAAGGCGAATAGCCTGGGTGCGACTGTGTGCGTACCGGCTACCGATATCCCTAATGTGGGCCGTTTTTCGGTGCTTAATGATCCACAAGGCGGTTTTTTCTCGATTATTTCGCTGTTGGATCCAGCGGCATAAACATCTAACACCTCGCATTTAGGTCATTATTTGAACTCACACTAACAATCGATGTCACAGTGATTAGCAATACACAAGGAATACACCCAAGGATGAATTTATGACTCAAGAAACGACTCAAGCCGCATTAGCGCGAATTAATCGCAGTATGCTGATGGTGGCTATTATCGATTTTCCTGGCACCTTATTGTTTGGCTTAGGGCTTTACGGCATTTTTGCCGGCTTTGATGAAGGCTTTTTACCTATGCTGGCTCACCCAATGATCATCAATGCAATGTTGGTTATTGGTGGCGCGATTATGGCGTGGGGAATGTTTAGGATGATGGGGTTGGCGCGTGAAAAGCAAAGGATCACTCAATAATGCAAAAGCCGCTTTTATTATCAACTTTGTTATCGAGTCTGGTGTTGTCTAGTTTGCTGTTGCTAACGGCCTGTAGTGGTACTTCGTCCTATCGTTTAGGCAATGCTGGCAATGCAGACGATAATAAAAATGATACAGAGTATATGATACTCAATCTGCCTCGGGCCATTTTAGCCAGCGATCCATGCAAACACGGTCATCCAGATGACATCGCGGCATGCCGTAAGAAGAAACAAGATGAAGCGGATCATCTTAATGAGTCACTTGAGCGTAACTAACCGAACTAACCTCAGCTTAACTTAGGTTTAAACGTGACAATAAAAATCCCAAACAATGTATTGTTTGGGATTTTTGCTTTTGGCGTCTGCGAATGTTTAAGCGGGCAGCCGTCTGCCATAAATCAGCAAGTAAATCGCCGGGATCACAAATAGCGATAATAAGGGAGCTGTGACCATACCGCCAACCATAGGTGCGGCAATTTTTTGCATGACATCGTTACCTGTGCCGCTGCCCCACATAATGGGTAATAATCCGAAAAAGATGGTGGCAACCGTCATGGCTTTTGGTCGTATGCGCATTACTGCACCTTCCATAAGCGCAGCGGTTAAATCGGCTTTGGTTTGATAACGCTCTTCTCGTTTATACGCGGCAATGCTGTTATTGAGATACACCTGCATCACTACCCCAAACTCAGCGGCAACACCGGCCAGGGCTATCATGCCAACCGACACAGCAACCGAAAAATTAAACTCGAGTGAATAAAGTAACCAAGCACTGCCAACCAGTGAAAAAGGTAAACTGAGCATAATCACTAATGCTTGTGTCATGGAGTTAAAGGTCATCATTAATAAGATAAAAATTACCGCCACCATTAAAGGGATCACCAGGGTCATTTTAGCTTCAACCCGTTGCATATACTCATATTGCCCAGCAAAGCTGTAGCTGTAACGTGCAGGTAAGTTAATTTGCTCATCGAGCGCGGCTTGTGCCTGAGCAATGTACTCGCCAATTGAGATATCTGTTAAGTCGACAAATACCCATGAGATAAGGCGACCATTCTCGCTAGCGAGCATTGGCGCACCATCGCTAATGGTGAGTTCTGCTAGGTAACTTAAGGGTAAATATTTACCGGTTTTAGTGAGCACGGGTAGGTCTTTTAGTTTTTCAATGTTGTCGCGCAGTTCCCTTGGGTAACGAATGTTTATTGGGTAGCGTTCCTGGCCTTGGATCGACTCGCCGATTGTCATGCCGCCAATGGCAATCTGCACCACATCTTGAATGTCTTTGAGTGTCATTCCATAGCGGGCAGCATTTTTTAAGTTAGGAGTAATATCAATATAACGGCCACCGCTGCTGCGTTGGGCAAACGCCGATAAGGTACCGGGTAATTGGCTAACCACGGCTTCTATTTCACTGCCAATTCGTTGCAGTTCCTCAACGTTTGAACCTGATATTTTGATGCCAACAGGGGTTCTTACGCCAGTGGACAACATATCTATACGGGTTTTAATCGGTTGTACCCAGGCATTGGTCATACCCGGTATACGCACGGTTTTTTGCAGCTCGGCAATAATGCTTTCTAAGGTCACCCCAGGGCGCCACTCGCTTGTGGGTTTAAGCATTATCGTGGTTTCGAGCATGGTTAATGGTGCAGGATCGGTTGCGGTTTTTGCTCGGCCGACTTTGCCAAATACCCGTTTAACTTCAGGTACGGTTTTTATCAGCCTGTCGGATTGCTGTAAAATCTCCGCCGCCTTGCCCGCACTCACGCCTGGCAAGGTGGTGGGCATATACAGCAAGTCACCTTCTTCTAGCGTCGGCATAAATTCAGAGCCCATATTTGTCAGTGGGTAATAGGCGCTGAGCAAGGCCGCGAGAGCCATCACTATGGTGATTTTTGGAAAACGTAACACCCACTTTAATAAGGGTTGATATAGAGCAATGAGAACACGACTGAGCGGGTTTTTTCGCTCATCGGGGATTTTTCCACGTACAAAATAGCCCATTAAAACCGGAATTAAGGTGATGGCCAATATGGCAGATGCGGCCATGGCAAAGGTTTTGGTAAACGCTAATGGATGAAATAAACGGCCTTCTTGTGCCTCGAGTGCAAACACGGGCGTAAAGCTTAAGGTAATAATTAATAAACTAAAAAACAGTGCAGGCCCGACTTCAACAGAGGCATCTTTTACCAGCTGCCAATGTGCTTCACCCTCTGGGGCACAACCATGTTGCTGGCGGTAGTGCTCTAAATGCTTGTGAGTGTTTTCTACCATCACGATAGACGCATCAACTACCGCACCAATGGCGATGGCAATCCCGCCTAGGCTCATAATGTTGGCGTTAACACCGATAAAGTGCATGGCAATAAAGCTGATTAAAATTGAAATGGGTAAGGTGATAATAGCAACGAGCGTTGAGCGGGCATGTAATAGAAACAGTAAGCAAATTAAGCCCACGACAAACATTTCTTCTAATACTTTATGCTTGAGATTATCGACTGAACGCACAATAAGATCAGAACGGTCGTAAGTAATGACTAACTCGACACCGTCAGGCAGGCCATTGCTGATTTGTTCGAGCTTGAGTTTGATATTGTTAATGGTTTCAAGGGCGTTTTCGCCATAGCGCATCACCACAATGCCGCCAACAACTTCGCCTTGACCATCTAGCTCTGCAATACCGCGTCTTGCTGCTGGGCCAGTGCGTAATTCTGCCACGTCTTTCATTAAAATTGGCGTGCCAGTTTCAGACAAAATACCCAAGGGAATTTCGGCAAAGTTGGCAATGGTTTGGCGATAACCACTAGAGGTGATCATGTATTCGGCTTCGGCCATTTCAATCACCGAACCACCCGTTGAACTATTGGAGTTATCGAGGGCGTTTTTAATGGTCATTAAATCAATTTGATATAACGCCAGTTTGTGTGGGTCGACCACAATTTGGTAGGTTTGCTCCATGCCCCCAACGGTAGCCACTTCAGACACGCCAGCCACACTTTGCAGCTCAAGTTTTAAAAACCAGTCTTGTAGAGAGCGTAATTGCGCTAAATCGTATTGGCCTTTGCGATCAACAAGCGCATATTGAAAAATCCAGCCGACACCAGATGCATCTGGCCCTAAACTCGGCGTTACACCAGCAGGCAGTTGATCTTGGGTTTGCGAAAGGTATTCAAGCACCCGTGAACGAGCCCAATAAATGTCGGTGCCGTTCTCAAAAATGACATACACAAACGAGTCGCCAAACATGGAGAATCCACGTACGGTTTTTGCCCCCGGAACTGCCAACATGGCCGACGACAATGGGTAGGTGATTTGATCTTCTACCAATTGTGGCGCTTGGCCCGGATAGCTGGTTTTCACTATCACCTGTACGTCAGATAAATCGGGCAACGCATCAAGCGGTGTGGTGCGCATGGCCTGATAACCTACCAGCGCAATGATGGCGGTAAGCAGCAGCACCATGATGCGATTTTTAATTGAAGCATTGATAATTTGCGCTAGCATAACAAGGCTCCTTAGTGCTGATGGGTATCGTGAGCAGATGGTGTATTGGTGCTACTTAAGCGCTGAAGACTGCCTTGAATACTGGCTTCTGAGTCGAGTAGAAATTGTCCTGATACTACGACTTTGTCATGCTCGTTTAAGCCCTGAAGGATCTCAGCTTTACCTTGGGTCATCATGCCGACTTTTACCGGAACAGAAGCAAAGCTGGTGTCATTACGTTGCACTACTACGCGGTTTTCTCTACCCGTTAAAATCAACGCCTCTGTGGGAACCGTAAGTACATTGTCTTTAGGTTGGCCATGTAATGTGACGTCTACCAATGTCCCTGGCCTTAGTTTGTCTTGTGTGTTGTGTAACTCAATTCTAACTCGCATTGCGCGAGTGACAGGGTCTAACTCTGGGTAGATATAATCAATGGTTGAATCAATATCAAACAAGCCTTGTGCAGCTGCGCTTACGCTAACTTTGCGGCCTTCTGATAACCAGCTTTGCTCGTTTTCAAACACGTCTGCTATTACCCATACACTGTCTAAATTGACGATTTCAAACAAGGTGTCACCTGGTTGAATATACATGCCATGGCGAATTGTTAATTTACTAATAAAGCCACTTTGCGGTGCGTAAAATGGCACGCGATACACCGTTTCCCCAGTGGTTTCTAAACGCTTAATTACCGCGTTATCAACCCCCAACAGATCTAAACGTTTACGTGCTTTACTGAGTAATATGCTGCCACGGTTTTTGTCCTGTTTGAGGTAATCCAGCGCCTGGGAGTAATCGTCTTGAGCATTGACCAGTTCAGGTGAATACAGCTCATAGAGTAACTGACCCTTTTTTACCTGTTGGCCAACGTTATGCACCATTAGCGTTTCAATCCAGCCGGTTGCTCGAGTATGCACATGGCCAATGGTATTTTCATTATATTGTACCGTGCCAATGGTATTCACCTGACGGGATAAACTGCCTTTAGCCACCACATGGCTGCGCATGCCGAGTGCTTGTTGCATGCCGCCAGATACACCTACGACTATTTCTTGATTTGCGTCACCAACCGCAACTTTCTCTAAATTCATTCCGCAAATAGGGCAACTTCCAGGAGCATCAGAGATAACATGAGGGTGCATGGGGCAGATGTATTTGGTGGTTTCATTACTGCTGGTTTCTGCAATAGACAGCGCCTTATTAGACGGTTTGAGCGAGCTAATGGGTTGCTCAAATACCTTTTTAGCTGCTGGCGTCATTTGCTTACTATCCATTGCTGGTTCAGCATCGGTGTCTTTTTCTATTAAAAACATGCCGCATTTAGGACAGCTGCCCGGCTCATGGCTGGTGACCTCTGGGTGCATGGGGCAGTAGTAATTGTGCTGCTGATGCTCATGGTTTTGAGCGGTTTCATCAGAATGTGATGTCGCCGAATCGGTCTCTTTTTCTATTAAAAACATGCCACATTTTGGGCAGCTACCAGGTTCATGGCTGGTGACCTCTGGGTGCATCGGGCAATAGTAATTAGCCGCATGTGTTGCTGGAGTTAAATGGGTTTTTGCATGAGTGACCGACTTAGCCTCAACATCATTTGCATTGGATTCTTTTTCAATCAAAAACATACCGCATTTTGGGCAACTACCAGGCTCATTGCTGGTGACTTCAGGATGCATAGGGCAATAGTAGGCGTGTTGATGTTGCTCATGGGGTGTTGATTCGCCTGCGGCCAGTGTTGGCGCAGAAGTGAAATAACCCAATAAGCAGGCAGTTGCTAATAACGCAACGAAAAGAGTGTGTTTCATTTTAACCTCACATCATGGCAGAGCGCGGAGCAGAAAATAACGTTATGACTTGCTCATACTCAAAAACCATAGGTATTGTAAAAGTAGCATTGATTTCGCCAGCATTAGGCCGACGTTATTAAAGCGAGGCTAAACGATAGGAGGGCGAAACGCTGGGGTCCCATCAATAGAAAACAGCAGTGAGGTGGGCCTTGGTATGACTTCATCTGCAGGTGCGGGGCTCACACTAATATCAGTGGTAAGCACAGTGCCGGTAAAGGTAATCGTAAAGCAATGACTGCAGTCATTAGCGCAATTACTGCCATTATCGCAACAATGATTGGTATCGTCGGTTGATGCAGTTTGTGCTTGCATCATACCGTGACAGTCGTTGTTGTTTTGATCGCCTGCAAGCATAACAGATGCTGTGGCTTTATCGTTCATTTGACTATGGTTTGGTGCAATCATAGTGTGGCCATTAGCTAGCACACCTTGGCCTAATAAAGACAGCAAGGTGCAAATAGCAATAAGATAATGGCGAATAGATTTACCCATAGTGTCCTAAAAATGAATCTGCATAAATAAAATGTCAATCAAGGCTAATATAAACGCATATGCCAAGGTAAACAATGCGCCAGCGCTCATTTTTATCTTTGTGTTATTTATTCTCGTCGTGTTTTCTCGTTTGTTTAATTACGCATAGCTAAGTAATGAGACTGATTGAAAATCACTTGTAGCGATCTAGCTCCCATTTTAGATATTTTCCAATAAGTAATCATAAAAATAGCGACTAGAATCAATTTTCTAATTTAAAAAAATCCTAAACTAGATAAACAAATATTAGAAATGTAGTTTTAGTTATTATGGAGATTGAACAATGAACTGGCGTGCACTATTTAAACCAAGCGCGAAGTACTCAATTATTGCACTTATAGTGGTTGGTGTAATTGTGGGTGTCGTAGGTTATTTCGCAACTCAACAGACATTGCATGCAACCAGCACAGATGCTTTTTGTATGACTTGTCACCGTGACCATTCGTTAAGAGATGAGGTCATGGCATCTGCCCATGGTGGTGGCAGTGCTGGTGTGACGGTTCAATGTCAAGATTGTCACTTACCTCATGGTCCAGTTGATTACTTGATCAAGAAAATTATCGTGTCAAAAGACATCATAGGTTTGATGACTATTGATGGCTTTATGACTCAAGAATGGTTAGATGAAAACCGTAAAGACCAAGCTGATATCGCATTAAAATACTTCCGTAGCAATGACTCTGCTAACTGTCAGCACTGTCACACTCGTATTTATGAAAACCAGCCAGAAACTATGAAGAAAATGGCTGTTAGAATGCACAGCAATAACTTCAAAAAAGCACCAGAAGACAGAAAAACCTGTGTAGATTGTCATAAAGGTGTTGCTCACCCTTACCCTAAAAAGTAATACCGCATTAACTCAAAAAGCCTCGTTAAATTAACGAGGCTTTTTTGTAAATGCTATTAAGTGAAATGCCCTATGAGGTCGCAGGTTGAGGTTTAAGTTCGCCTAAGGCAAATACACCCCATAACAAAATGGCGGCATAATTTATGTTGGGTTGGTAGTGGCCTTTAGCGCTAAGGCGAACCACTAAAATTAATAACAGATGCATTGTGGCAGTAAACGCAGCAAAAAAAGTGAGTATGCTGGTAACATCTTGGCTAAATACAAAAAAACCATAGGCAAATAACCCCCACATCGATAACGTGGCGGTTTTCCCGATTAATACCAAATCGTTGCGGGCTATATCGCTTAAGGTCATCTTATTGAGCATGATTATAGCACCGAGGGACCATCAACCGACGTATCAGTCAGTTGATATTGATAAAGTCGGTAAGCCACCTGGCCGGCTTTTTTCTCTTTGAGTGGTAGCCAAGAAGCAGGGACATGTAAGCTGGCTATTTCTGACTCGGTTTCAACGTAAATTAAGGCATTGTTGTTGAGCCATTGGTGAGCCATTAATAAATCTATTGCTTTAGTTGCAAGATCTTTGCGAAACGGTGGATCAATAAACACAATGTCAAAACCGTTTTTAGTGCCTTTGGCCAGTACTTGCAAACTGTCACCATTAATCACTTCAGCATTTTTGCATTGCAAGGTGGCTAGGTTTTGTTTTAATTGATTAGCAGCGTCTTTTTGCAGTTCAATCATGGTGGCAAAGTCAGCATAACGCGATAGGGTTTCAAGCGATAACGCCCCGCTACCCGCAAAGCAGTCGAGTACTCTTGCGCCCCGAATATCACTGGCTATCCAGTTAAATAGGGTTTCGCGAACCCGATCTGTGGTTGGGCGTAAACCTTCTAAATCATGGATAGGCAGCTTACGAGAGCGCCATTGACCAGAAATAATTCGCACCTGACCGCTGCTGGTGTTTTTTTTAGCCATCTCACCCTCGTGATTTGCCTGAACAAAGAAAAAAGAAAGTGGTAGACTATGCCACAATCTGAACCGTCGTTATTTTATATCAAACTCGTGATTAAATGTGAGTATTCATCATTTTACTGCACAGAGATGCAACAAACGGCTTCAACTGAATTTTTAAACATATAAATACTGGTAGCAAACATGGCAAAGAAAGGTTTTTTTTCCTGGTTTCGTAAAGATAAACCCGCCCCTGAAGTTGAAGAACAGCAGCAAACTGATGCAGACATATCGCATGATGTTGCCACAGGTACCGCAGAGCAAACACAGCAAGCAGAAGAAGCTGCTCGCCTTGAAACGCTAGAACGTGAAAAGCAGCTTGAACAGCAACGTATTGAAAATGAACGCGCCGAACAAGCTCGTCTTGAGGCTGAGCAAGTTGCCGCAAAAGCGCAAGCCGCCGAACAACAAGCCGCAGAGCAGTTAGCAGCACAGCAGGCAGCACAAGAAGCTGCTCGCGAAGAAGCTCTGCGCGCCGAACAAGCTCGTCTTGAGGCTGAGCAAGTTACCGCAAAAGCGCAAGCCTTAGCCGAACAACAAGCCGCCGCAGAGCGATTAGAAGCAGAAGCGTTGGCTGCTGAAAAACTTGCTGCCGAGCAGGTGCCAATTGAATCAATTGAGCTAGAAGTCCAGGACGAACCACAAGAGAAGCCTAAAAAAGAAGGCATGTTTGCCCGCTTAAAGCGTGGGTTAATGCGCACTAGCGAAAACATCGGTTCTGGTTTTATTGGCTTATTCAGCGGCAAAAAAATCGATGATGAGTTATTTGAAGAACTAGAAGAGCAATTGCTAATAGCCGACGTAGGCGTTGAAACAACCACTAAACTCATTAAAAGTCTTACTGAGCACGCGTCGCGTAAACAGCTTAAAAATGCAGAAGCGCTTTACGATTTAATGCGTGACGAAATGCAAAAAATGCTTGAACCAGTCGCGATTCCGCTGGTGCCAGACAACGCCAATGGCCCATTTGTTATCTTAATGGTTGGTGTTAACGGTGTGGGTAAAACCACCACAATTGGTAAGCTGGCAAAACAGTATCAAAATCAAGGTAAATCTGTCATGTTAGCAGCGGGTGATACTTTCCGTGCTGCCGCTGTTGAGCAGTTACAAGTGTGGGGCCAGCGTAATAATATTCCTGTTGTCGCTCAGCACACGGGGGCCGATAGCGCATCGGTATTATTTGACGCATTACAAGCGGCGAAAGCCCGTAAAGTGGATGTATTAATTGCCGACACAGCAGGGCGCTTACAAAATAAGAGCCACTTAATGGAAGAGCTTAAAAAAGTCGTGCGAGTAATGAAAAAACTCGACCCAGACACTCCCCATGAAGTCATGCTTACCCTAGATGCAAGCACAGGCCAAAATGCCATAAGCCAGGCGCAGTTATTCCAGGAAGCCGTTGGCGTTACTGGCTTAACCATCAGCAAACTTGATGGCACCGCTAAAGGTGGGGTCGTTTTTGCTATTGCAGATAAATTTAATATCCCGATCCGCCATATTGGCGTAGGCGAACAAATTGATGATTTACGCCCCTTTAACGCAAATGACTTTATTGAAGCGTTATTCAGTCAAGAAAAAACGGACCACTAATTTATGATCCAATTTGAGCAGGTGAGTAAAATTTATCCAGGTGGCCAGAAAGCCCTCATGGATGTCAATTTTCATCTTAGAAAAGGTGAAATGGCTTTTTTAACTGGCCATTCAGGTGCAGGTAAAAGTACCTTGCTTAAATTGATCACTGTCATTGAGCGGGCAACCGCAGGTAGAGTGTCTATCAATGGGCACAACATTGCTAATGTTGGCCCTAAGCATGTGCCGTATTTACGCCGTAACATTGGCATGATTTTCCAAAATCATCATTTGTTGATGGATAAAAGTGTGTTTGACAATATCGCTCTGCCATTGGTGATTGAAGGTTTCTCGCACGGCGAAATTCGTAAGCGGGTAGCCGGAGCCCTTGATATGGTGGGGTTATATGGCAAAGAGCGTCATCTGCCGATAATGTTATCTGGTGGTGAGCAGCAACGCGTCGGTATTGCACGCGCTATTGTCAACAAGCCTCCGCTACTGCTTGCCGATGAACCAACCGGTAACTTAGACCCTAAATTGTCGATGGATATTTTACGTTTGTTTGAAACGTTTAACGACTCTGGCACCAGCGTATTAATTGCAACCCATGACCTGGGATTAATTGCGCGAATGAAATACCGCACCTTTACTTTACGTCAGGGCCGTATGCTGGGTGGCGAAAGTAGTAGCCGGGAGACAATGCGATGAGTAAAAAGCCTAATATTACCCAAAGCAAGCTACCGTTAAGTGGCCGTATTGTGATGTTTTTTATTCGTCATGTGCAGCAAGGCATGTCAAGTATGGGCGAGCTGTGGCGTAGCCCGGTTTCATCCATTATGACCATGGCTGTACTTGGGGTTAGCTTAAGCTTGCCTGCGGCATTACAGGTGTTGGTTAAAAATGCCGAAAACGTTACCCAATCGTGGAACAGCGCTGCTGAGATCTCGTTGTTTATTAATAAAGGCCGCAGTGAGCAATCTATCCAAAGTTTATTATCGCGGATTAAAGCCTTTAGAGAAGTCGACACCGTTAGCTATATTAGCCGTGATCAGGCGCTTGAAGAATTTCAGCGTCTATCTGGGTTTGGCGAAGCTCTGTCTTACCTTGACGATAACCCTTTGCCAGCAGTAGTGACTGTCACGCCATCAATCAAATACTCAAGCCCTACAGGTGCTCGTGAATTATTAGCAAAATTAGAACGTGAGCCCGAGGTCAATTTTGGCCGTCTTGATATTGAGTGGCTTGAGCGTTTACAAGCATTGCTTAAATTGCTTGAAAAGACGGTATTGGCCATAGCGGTATTGCTGGTATTGGCTGTGGTACTGGTTATTGGTAACACAATTCGATTAGCCATCATGAATCGGCGCACCGAAATTGAAGTGATGAAGTTAGTTGGAGCCACCGAAGCCTTTATTCAACGACCTTTTTTGTATACCGGTATTTGGTACGGAGTCATTGGTGGTATTTTGGCCTGGCTTATTATTAATGCGTTAGTATGGTACCTCGACGGTGCATTAGCAGAGCTGATGGGCTTATATGGTAGCCAATTGACAATACAGTCGCTCACCCTTACGGAACTCGTTAAGTTGGTGTTGTTGGCTTCATTTTTAGGTTGGTTGGGCTCGTATTTATCGGTTAGACAACATTTACGTAATATTGAACCCTCATAATCACAGCTTAAGGCATAACATAGCGCGATAGGTGCTATTAATGAACGATTGTTCACTTGCTTTTTTAATGGCCAGCGGTGAAAATATTTAATGAACTGACGCTAAGTTGACATATGATGTCATTTAGTTGATAGTTCATCAGCTAAATCGGTCTTGAAGTAGATGAACCAATGGGTTTCATAAAACGTATTTAGCTAATAGAAGTTAATTTTTTGAATGTAGTAGGAGAGCGAATGACTTATCAAACGCAATCAATGGCACTGACTGTCCCTCAAGGCAGTAGTAGTTTAGAAGCGTATATCCAGTCTGTGACCAGCATTGACATGTTGGACGCAGAAACCGAGTACGACATTGCCAAGCGTTTACAAGAAACAGGCGATCTGCAAGCTGCAAAGCAATTAATTATGTCGCATCTACGTTTCGTTGTTCACGTGGCCAAAGGCTACTCTGGTTATGGTTTGCCACAAGCCGATCTTATTCAAGAAGGTAACATTGGCTTGATGAAAGCGGTAAAACGCTTCGATCCTGACGTGGGTGTTCGCTTGGTTTCTTTTGCAGTGCATTGGATTAAAGCCGAAATTCACGAGTACGTGCTTAAAAATTGGCGTATCGTAAAAGTGGCGACCACTAAAGCGCAGCGCAAGTTATTCTTTAACATTCGTAAATCGAAAAAACGCTTGGGTTGGTTTAGCGACGCTGAAGTGACCATGGTGGCAGAAAATCTGGGTGTGTCTAAAGCCGATGTGACTGAAATGGAGTCGCGTATGGCAGCACAAGATCCAGCATTTGACTTAGCCAGTGACAACGACGACGATCAACATGACTTTGCCCCTGCATTGTATTTAGAAGATCACTCTTCTGATTTGGCTGAGCAAGTTGAAAACGACAACTGGGAAGCAGATTCTCAAGCGCGTTTACTGTCGGCGATTAAAACCTTAGATGAGCGTAGCCAGCACATTCTTCGCGCTCGTTGGTTAGATGACGATAAAACCACACTGCAAGAATTAGCCTCTACCTATCAGGTGTCAGCTGAGCGGATCAGGCAGCTAGAAAAAAATGCCATGAACAAGCTTAAAGCCTGTATGGAATAATTTTCTCTTACGCTTTTTAAACTAAAAAACCTGCTGCGGCAGGTTTTTTGTATTTTGGCGTTAACGTTATTATGCTCGCGGCTGTTGCACAGCATCAATGATCAATTTTCTCGATGCTTTAATGCCGCTGGATACGACTTGTTTGGGCCAACTAAAATATTGTCTTGGACGCATAAAGCGGGCTAACTTTAGTTCAATTAACTCACTCAGTTGAGTGTTAACTTGATTAATGGCTTCCGTATTGAGCTGCTCGGCGCCATTGTCATCAATATAGTCGATAATCGCTGCTGGTAAGTTACCAAAAACGTGATCGGGCATGGCAAACACAATGGCTTGCGCCACATTAGGGTGCGTTATTAGCGCAGCTTCTATTTGCTCTGGATGGAGGTTTTCACCCCCACAAATAAACATATTATCTGCACGGCCTAAAATCATTAACTGACCTTTTTCATTGAGCAGACCTTTGTCTTGGGTGCAAAACCAACCTTGCTCATCTACCGGTAGTAACACACCTTGAGGGGTTAAATAACCCATAAACAAACACTCACCTTTAACCCAGATTACCCCGTCGACTAGTTTGAGTTGTCGGGCAGGCAAAGGGCGGCCATGGTGGCCACTCAGATTGGCTTTAGCGGTAGTAATCTGCGAGCTCATTTCGGTCATACCATAGCTTGTATATGTCTTCACATGGTGCGCGTTAAGGGTATTTATCAGTTGTGGTTCTATCATGCCGCCGCCGAGTAATAGCGCCTTAACATGAGTTAATGCCTGAGGTTGCAAAGTTAACAGTTGTAAGGCTTGAGTGGGGACTAATGACACATGGCTAATGGTGCTTTGTTGTAATTGTTCGGCTAAAGATTTAGCCATATCACGCAATACAATGCGGGCTGCAGCTAACGTGCAGCGATGTAATATGGCTAAGCCGCCGATATGAAATAACGGCAAAGACAAAAGCCACGCGTTGTTGCTTCTTAGCGGGATATAACTCGCTGCGCCTTGGGCGCTGGCAATATGGTTGAGCAAGCAGTGGACAGCTGCTTTGGGTGTGCCGCTAGAGCCAGAGGTTAGAATGATATTTGAAGCAACATGCGGGGAAATTTTAGCAGCAGATAAGTCTGCAATGCCTTGTGTGTATAGAGACAAGGTTAAATAATGTGAAACAGCAATGTCAGCTTGCCGACTTGGATTATCTGTCCATAACCAGTTGACCTGGTATGTGTCTATGAGCTGATTAATCTGCTGGTTAGACAAGCGTGGCGATAATGGCAAAAACACCCAACCGGCATCGATACAAGCCCAATACAAACAAATCATCTGCAGATTATTGTGTGACAAACACGCCACAATATCGCCAGCGTGAATACCCTGCTTTTGCAGAGATTGAGTTAATTGAATCACCATTACGCTTAATTGGGCATAGGTGTATTTGTTGCTTACATCTTCAATGGCAACGGCGTCGGGCGCAGTTAGTGCTGTTTGATGCAGTGGCGAAATCATCATAATGCTGTGGTGGTCTTATCTATATTTCCAGCATGATAAACTAACTGGAGAGCGTTCACATTAAGCTTGCTAGAGGGTGTCGAGTCAATCAATAGCAACTGACTAAATGCGCCTAGAGTATCTAAACCCGGCGTTTCGTTTGGGGTTAAGGCCTGGCTGAGAAGCCGTAAATCAGTAATGCCAATATCAGACTCTAAGCTTGAGCTTAATATGCAGCGCACCCCCTCAATATGGGCGGCATCAATCAAGTGTTGTAAATCAGTCAGAGAGCCAAGCAACATAGGTTTAATGACTAGCGCAGCTATTCCTGCTTGCTGTTTGATGGCATTGATCACATCAAATGTTGCTGAGTTAAGTGACTCATCTAATGCATAACGCACCCCTAATTGCTGGTAAATCAGAGGATTGTCTGCTGGATTAATACAAGGTTCTTCAATAAATTCTATTTTGTCTTTGGGTAAACAGGCTAAAAAATCGATGGCCTGTTCTGGGGTAAAGCCCCGATTGGCATCGAGTCGTAAGCTTACCTGCGGGGCAAGCGTTAGCACCCGATAAACAAAGGCAATTTCATCTTCCATTGAGGTTTGTGCCACTTTGACTTTAACGCTATTGATGCTGCCATTTTGGTGCAGTTTAGTCTGCAGTTGTTGTTCACTCATACCAGAATAAACCAAAGGAACCGTGACCGATTGAGTATTTGGTATCTCTATTCTGCAAGGTAACTGATGGCACAATTTGGCGTGTAATAAGCTCAGTCCAAACGCTACAGATGCAAAAGTTGAGGTTGCGGCTAAAGCCATTAACGCATTAGGCGATTTGCCAATAAGTTGCTGGGCAATCTGTGGTAAGGCTGTAATCACCTCATCAAGTGACTCTTGGCTAAATCCTTCAATAGCCAGCCCTTCGGTATCAATACCTGATAGCGGCGCTATTTCAACCCAAACCTGTTGATCTTGCTGATTGCTGTTGATAACGCTGGTTAGCAGCACCAAGCCCTGGCGGTGATCTATGCGTTGTTTGGCCACCGGCAATGTTGGGGTTAGCGCGATATGATATCGATACAAAGACACTGCGCTAATGGTTAACTCGTCGACAAATTGCATTACGCCTCCTTAGCTGGATTTTTGGGGGTAAGTAAGGCTAATAAGGTGTCGCAAAATAATGCCGGGTGCAGACTATGAATATTGTGCCCAGCGGCGTTAAGTGGTTGCAGTTGCAATGCCGATTGACCGGACTGTGCCTGCCAATCTATCGCCACCTGAGCAAATTTAGTGTCATCCTCGCCGTAAAGGTAATAACACGGGCACGAGAGCTGGCTCAATACGTTTCTGCAGTCTTGCTGCAAACTAAGTGAGGTGGCCAGATAGCAGTTGCTCAGGCGCAGTGGGTCGTTTTGACTGCGTAAGGTGATTAACTGTTGCTTTTGCTGTTTGCTAAGGTCGTTAAATACCGCTTGTTGATACCACAGCGACAAAAAAGCCGTTATGGGTAACTGTTGTAGCTTTTTAGCCCATAAGCCGTCGCTGTTGGCGCGGGCATCACGTTGATCGTCATCGATTAATCCAGGATGGGCCGACTCCAGAGTTAAACTCAGTAAAGCCTCAGGAAAATCTTTAGCAATATGCAGTGCAATGCGGCCGCCTAATGAATACCCCAGCAAATGAAATTGCTTAACGCCAAGCTCGTTTACTTTAGCCAGAATATGCGCTGAAACCTGGCTAAATCCGGGTGATGTTAATGCTAAGTGGTTAGCACCATGGCCGGGCAAGTCGATGCAAATACAATGAAAATGCTGGCTTAAGCTTGGCATCAAAATAGACCAGTCGTCTTTGCTGCCCAAAAAACCATGTAACATCACTAATGCTGGTAAATTGGGGTGGCCAAAACGACGGATGCTGACCATTAGTGTTGTTTTACCCATTGGTTAATTTGCGCAATTTGATCGCTAGCTTGATTTGGCGCAACATTGACTTCAATCACTGAGGCACAGTTATACTCAAATGCCTCTTGATAAGCTTGTTGGAACGACTCTATGTCGTCTACCTGACGATAGGCCAAACCAAACATGGCAGCGCCATAACCAAATTCCAGCCCGTGGCTTAAACGGTAAAAATCATTACGCAAGTTTTCATTGGGTACGGGCAATAAATTGAAAATATTACCGCCATCATTATTAATAATGACCAGCACAAAAGGGCGTGACATCTGTTTTAGCAGCGCCATTGAGTTGAAGTCATGTAAACAGGATAAATCGCCAATCAGTAAAGTGGTAGGCGCTTTTTTGTCTGCCGCCACGCCACAGGCCGTCGCAATAAGACCATCGATACCCGAGGCGCCGCGGTTGGTATAAATTAAAGGCGTATTGGTAGCAATTGGGGCATACATATCGTAAAGACGTATGGGTAAACTATTACCAATAAATAAAATGTGTTCATTGGTTTGATTCGCCGCAACGGTTCGCACAACTTGTGCTTCGCCAAAACTGGTGTTGTCTATTTGCTGTTTTAGTACCGACTCTAACGACTCGTTGTAAGGTAACAATTGCAGCGCCCAATTGGCCTCAGATGATCTTGGCCAAGGCAATTGGCACATGGCCTGTACACTGGTTTGCCATATTTGTTTATGTTGATGGGTTGGGTCTAACCGGTCACTGTGAGCTAATATCTGCCAATGGCTATGCCACTGTTGTTGGGCGAGGTATTGGATCAAACGTTTTGACACAAAGCGACCACCAAATACTAATACTCGCTCAGCCTGTTCTAGTAATTTACTGGCTTTGGGGTTAAGTAATAACTGATCGATATGACCGACGACGCCTGGGTGCTGGCGTAATTGCGATTGCGCATCAACAACGACTGGCCAACCAAGTTTTTGAGCCAATGCCACAATAAGTTGAGGATTATTTGCCGGCGAAAGCGTACCCACAACAATGATCCCTTTACCATGCACAAAGCGCATTAAGGTGTCAGTGGTGGGCAATTCGGACCCATTAAGCGCAGCATAGCGCGTTAACGGCTTATTACTGTCAAACCATGAATTAAGCGGTGCAAGGTAAGTTGCAGTCGTAACACTCGCGGTTTTTTTTACATGGTTTAATGTCACTAATTCAGCTGGGTACAGCGGCTCACGGTACATACAATTGATGTGTACAGGTTGATGCTGATTGGCTATAGCATGGTCAATGGCGGTTAATAATGCATTGGCAGGATAAGCGTTATCGGGTGTCGGTAAATTTACTTGTTTGGCATAGCCTGCAAAAATAGCGGGTTGTACAATTGCTTGATTGGCTCCGCAATCTATTAACTCACCAGGTCGATCTCCTGTTAAAACAATTAACGGCACATGGGTTAACCAGGCTTCAACTATTGCTGGGTACAAATTAGCTACCGCAGTACCAGAGGTGGTGATAATGGCAACTGGGGCGTCACTGGCTTTAGCAAGCCCGAGTGCCATAAAGCCTAAACCTCGTTCATCAAAATGAATATGTCGTGTAATTTGGGTTTGGCTAGCAGCAGCTAATGTTAATGGCGTTGAGCGAGAACCCGGTGCCATGCACACATGTTTAACGCCCAATCGCGCGAGTTCTTCGAGGATCAATTGTCCCCATAATAAATTCATATCAGCACTAGTCTGTTGTTGCATATTGGCTCATGTAGAAGATAAACACGCTTTAGTGTAACGCCAAGTGTGCATGATATCTAAGGTTTAACGCAGACTTTTTTAAACCAAGTTATAAATATTCACGAGTCACTAATATTAATCATTTTCTGCAATACTAATTGTATAAATTATGTTGTGCTAAAGTGATAAAAGTGATTTATTTATATACTAGTTAATTTAAGGACCTAAACATATGCCGTCTGCAGCACTATTAAAAAGAGTCGATGAATTACCGCGTTTACCTAAAGCTGTCAGTGAGTTACTTGATGCAGTTAATAATGAAAACACCTCGATAAAAAGCATTTCTGCCAAGGTCGCCCAGGACCCAATTATCAGTGCGAGGGTACTTCGCCTTGCAAACTCAGCTCATTTTGGCCGCAGCCGTGAAGTGGGCTCCATTGAAGATGCTGTTGTGCGTTTAGGAATGCAAACACTACGTACTTTAGTGATCGCTTCTGCTGTTGTAGGCGCTATGCCTAATGCAGAAGGTATCGATTTAGCTCACTTTTGGGGTGAAACCTTTGAAGTCGCGTTATATTCACAAGAAATGGCGAAAGTATGTGGCGTGGCAGCAGATGAGGCATTTACCTGTGCCATTTTACATAACATTGGTGATTTATTAATTGCAGTTGTTGAGCCTGCTATTGCGGCACAAATTAGAGCTGCAGTTGCAGAAGGTGCGGATAAGCAGCAACTCGAAACCAGTTTATTAGGGTTTGATTCTCCATCTGTTGGTGCTTTATTAGCAAAAAATTGGAAGTTTGCTCCGTCGTTAGTGCAGGGCATTGAGTTTCAACGTGCGCCGCTTCAAGCTAAACCGGCTTCAAAACTGGCATCGGTAATTTATTTATCACATGCGGTATTTTCTCATTGGGACGATGAGCGCGACGATGAATCATTTACTGCATGGTTAGCGGGTAAAGCAAATAAAGAAGCGGGTATCATTAAAATGGATATGTCTGGCTTGGCTGAAAAGTTTGTTGCACTAAGAGGCAAAGGATTAGAAATCGGTAAACAACTGGCATAATGTAGTTATTTTAAAATTTAAAGCTCTGTTTATAAAGAGCTTTTTTATGCTTTATTGTTAATCCACTCACTCATGACAACATGGGTTTTTATTTTAACAATATCGGCCTGAGCATCAATAAACTCACGAATTTCATGTAAACGTTGCATTGAGTTGGCATGGACATACACCAGCAAATCCATATCGCCTGTAATCCCCTGGCAGGTTATGACCTCAGGAATCGTGGTAAAAATATGGATCACCTCTGCGCAGCGCGCGCAGCGATGTTGGATTTCAAAGTAGGCTGATACGCCTTGTTTTTGCGATTCACTGAGTAAAACCTGATAACCACGAATAACGCCGCTTTGCTCAAGTTTCTTAATTCGCTCTGTCACTGCACTGCGTGACAAATTCACTTGTTCGGAAATGAACGAAATACTCTGTCGAGCATTAAGGCGTAATTCGTTTATAATCGCTTTATCAAACTTATCCAATAGCGTATTCCTGAGTTGTCATTCATGCCCGCGCTACAACATTTTGACGGCAAAGTATAATAATTCCGTCATTTTGTCGGTTTTAAGCTACAACTTGCGTTGATTAACCCGCAGAATGTTAAGCCAATGCCACTTATAATATCGCAATATATCACAGCAAGATTACTATTATGAATCAAATATCAGGAACGATTGGACGCTGGCAAGGTGCAGGGTTAATGGCCACCACATTGCTGGGCACCGGTGTGTTTATTTTACCGCAAATGACCATAGCCGTAGCTGATTCTGGGGCATTATTGGCCTGGTTAATATTAACTTTAGCCATTATTCCTGTGGCGTTAGTGTTTGGTTTGCTGGCGAGTCGCTTTCCACATGCCGCCGGGCCTGCGTATTTTGTTGAAAAAGCCTTTGGCCGAATTGCCGGAAGAACCATAGGGTTAATTTTTCTATTGGTGATCCCCATAGGTGCCCCCGCCGCCATTTTAATGACCTTTCAATTTATGAACGCCTTAATCCCACTGCATGGTGGTTGGCAATTAGTGGCAGAGCTTGTTGTGGTGCTGATGTTACTTGGTTTGAATATTCGGGGCATTCAAGTGTCTGCCAAGCTTCAGTTTGCGCTCACTCTTGCCATAGTCACTGTGGTGGCGTTGTTATTTGGTGCTAGCGGGCTTAACTCTGAACAGCTCGAATCATTTAATCAAACCAGTCACCCACAATTAAATACCGTTATGGTTGCTATGGGGATTGGTTTTTGGAGCTTTTTGGGCATAGAGGCCATGACACATTTAGCCAGTGATTTTCGACGTCCAGACAAAGACATGTTGCCGGCTATTTTGATGGGCACATTGTTGGTTGGGGTTATTTATTTAGCCTGTACTTTTTTGTTGTTAATGGTGCCGACAGATAAAACCGGTGTGGCAATGATAAGCGCGTTTGATTATTTGTTATCAGACAGCTTTTTACAGGGATATGGCGCGCAGGCGATAGGTATTTTAGGTATTGCCAGTGGCCTGGCGACAGTTAACGTTTATTCTGCCAGTGCTGCGCGGTTATTGTGGAGTTTTAGCAATGAAGGCATTTTGCCTAGATACTTTGTTAAATTGAATCGCCATGGTGTGCCATTTAGAGCGCTTTTTTGCATACTCGGCAGTATGGCAGTGGTGATAGTGTTGACCTTTTATTCGGGGCAAGATTTAGAGAAGTTGATTGCCTGGAGTAACGGGGTGTTTGTGATTATTTACTTGCTCGCCATGTTATCGGCAGCTAAGTTACTCAGCAAACGTTACCTACCTTTGGTTGCCGCTGGGTGTGTGTTTTGTATTGGGCTTGGCATCGCCCTGGCAGATAATATGATCTATGTACTGGTATTAATTATGGTGATTGCCCCTTTTATGTGGTGGCAAAAAAATCACTTATATCGCAAAACAATTAAGCCCCAAGTTAACTCGTGATCATTGGCTGGAGTGTTGAATAGCAATATTACGCATTTGAATTAATTCGCTGTGCTTGAGGTATAACAAATCGGCAGTGCGGCGAATGATTTGATCTTCAAAGCGGGATAACTCCCCATCGGCATAAGCTAAACGCCACATCGACAGTAACAATTGCTGTTTATCCTCAAGGCTAAATTGGGCATTAACTTCTGCAGTAAACTCAAACAGCGACGTTGCATCATGGCGCGCTTGTTTGGCCTCAGCGATTAAGCTTTTTGCTTGCTCGGGGGTTATACCTAAGGTGTTAATGAGCATTTCTGGCAGTAAAGCGGCTTCGGCTTCTGCTAGCTTTTCGTCAGCATAAACCACTTCTAGCAATAAGGTTGCAGCAGCTAAATTAAGGTTTTGAGCTTTTTCTTCAGGGCTACTTGCCTGAGTATGTGATTGGATAAACTGTTTTAGTTTGGCGATCATATTGACTCCACGGCTGAGGTTAAAGCAATTTGATGCTAGCAAAAATGATAATCCCAAGCGAATGGCTTGGGATTAATTAATGTTAACTTATAGCAACGAACCTAAACCCTTGGTTAATAGATCAACAGTGCCTTCGCTGCCACTTTGCTCTAAATAGTTTTTAGCAATATCGACCATAGGCACAATGTATTCTTTTGAAATACCGAGTTTTTCAAACGCATCATAGACCATCGCAGTGCCTTGTAGCGAGGAGCCTAAATCGCCAGCTTTAGACAATAAACCTGACATACCACTGTCTGATGACATTGATGGAACTGCAGCCAGTAAACTGTCGGCATTAGGGATGCTGCTTGTTAGCTGACTAAAATCATTGCCACCTAAGTTTGACTGCGCCAAGCTCAGTAATGAACCTAACCCACCTTCTGCTTGAGATTGGCTTAAACCAAGCTGTGACATTACGCTGCCTACGAGCTCAGTTGATTGTGCCGCAGTGCTAGTGTCTGCTGCTGTTGCCGTCGTGGCTGGTGTTTCAACGACTTTTTTGGCTGCTTCAGAAGCTTTGTCTAACCAACCTGCTGATGCCGGTGTTGAGATAGCGAAGACGGTAAAAAGTACCGATAAAGCGGATGCTAATTTCATAATGCGTGTCCTGTTGATGGGAAATAAATGGTTAAACGTAGTCGCTATTTTACCCTGATTTATCTAATTGCGACAGGTAATCGGTTTTTTAGCGATTTGACTTGTGCAAATTAGCGTTTTTTTGGGTATCCTAAGCGCCATATTTATTGTTAATCGATTATTGGAATTTACATGTCATTGTTTGCTATTTTGACTGAAGCATTAAACTTTTTTCGAAACCATATTCGTCAGCTGGCAGCACTGACTTTGCCACTGCTGTTAATCCAAGTCGCGATACAATTGTGGCTTGGTAATGAAATGTTAACCGCCGATCCAGAAAACCCACAATTTGGTGTATCTCATGCTGCTGTGATGATGTTGCTATTGTTAGTGTTTTCGGTGCTTATTGCTGCGTTAACCCTATTTTTGGAGTTACGCTCACAAGGCCATGAGTTATCTCCTGGGCAAATTTTAAAAGCCAGTTTACAGTTTGTGCCACCTTTATTGCTTGCGGGCGTGTTTTCGGGGCTGGCGATTTTAGCGCCGGTAATGATTTTTGCCGCGTTTGGTCCTTTATGGTTAATTGGTCTGGTAGTGAGCTTGTATTTGTTTGCTCGCTTGGCCTATGTGAACTTTATGGTGGTGGTTGAACGCTTAACGCCGTTAGAAGCCATTAAAAAAAGCTTTTCTTTTAGTGCAGGTTCAATTGCATTTAATACCATTGCGGTATTAATGCTATATGTTCCGCTGTCTTTATTTGCTGGTGTGTTTACTCAGTTTGCTAGCCAGGTTGGTTTCCCGTTACAGTTAGTGGTTGAAGCCGCTTTTGCATTTTTAGGCTTGTTTGTGAACATAGCATTATTTAGATTGTATATGGTTAACCGCCAAACAGAAGACTTGCAACAATAGACCGCAATAAAAGGAGAGGCCATTGTTAAATGATAGTGCGTTTATTGATGGTTTCTCCGAGCTCTTAACCGAAGATTATCGCTTAGCGAAAAGTTATGCACGCGATATTCCAACCCAGTCATTGGTGTATGTCCGTAGCTTTACTCACAAGCTGACAAGCCAACTAGGCGAATCTTATGGTTTTGCATTCACCAGCCCTAATTTATACGACCGTATTGAACAATTACACCAAGCAAAGCTTATAGAGCCTGCTGCTGTGCGCGCATTACACCGCTTGCGCAGTGACGGCAACCGTGGTGCACACCCTGAAAAATATCACTTAACCCAGGCGCAACTTGTCACTGTGGCAGAAAAGTCGATTGAACACATTTTGCGTTTGGTAACTAAACTTTATCCTGTAGTACATCAACACGCCGCGCCAGCTTATACATTTGAACCTTTTGACTCATTTGCTGGGCGAGATTTGTGCTATCGCGCTGTTATGAATAATGATGCTCAGGCGCAGTATCTAGTGGGAATGTCGTTAAAGGCTAAAGGCCTTATGCTGCAAGAACAAGAGCAGGCATTAGCACAAACATCAACAGACATATGCGCGCCTGACAAAGCTGATAAGGCTAGCACACACACCACAGCAGCAGAGGCTTTTGCTCAAGCGGGTTATTGGTTTTCACTTGCGTCGAACCATTATCAAGACGCGGTTTTTGAGCATGGCGTAAGTTTACTGCATGGCTATTGCGGCGAGGTCAATCTCAGTGAGGGTGAGCGATTTATTGCACAGGCAGCTGATAGTGGCATTGTTGACGCTCAGGCATTGTTGGGCTTTTTTTATCTGGTGGGCAGTAATCAGTTTGAGGTTGATTTGGTACAAGCCGAACGTTTACTCACTCTGGCTGCCAACGCCGAAAACGCTGAGGCAATGTCAAACCTTGGGGTGCTGTACTACCAGGCCCAACAGTTTGAAAATGCGTTTTTGTGGGTGAATAAGGCGGCTCAAGCGGGTTACCCTAATGCGCAATATCATTTGGCGTTGATGTTGGCTGACGGCTTGGGTTGCTCATCAGACTTAGCGGCCAGCGGGCAATGGATGCTTGAGGCAGCAGAGCAAGGGCAGGTTGATGCCATGTTGCATTGTGGCAGTCACATTTTGCATGACGATAATGCTAGTCAACAACAACGTGTTAAGGCTGAAGGCTATTTACACCAAGCGATTAAATATGGTCATAATGTGGCAGCCATGATTGAGCTTAGTGTGGCGTTGGCTGATGGTATTTTAGGTCGTATTGATGTGGTGCAAGCGGCGTATTTACTGACATTAGCGAAAGCCCATGCCAATGATAAACAGTTGGCGGTTATTGAGCCGTTATGGCAATCGCTGGCAATGCAAATCGACAGTGTTATTGAGCTTAATCCCAGTGATGATGAAATGATTGCGTTGCAACAGGCTAAGTTGCTTTTGGGGTAACATTCACGAGTTCAAAGGGAGTATTGTGAGCATGAAAAGCACGGATCCCCGTGAAAGCGGATTAATTCATTGGCTATCTTTAGTGGTTGCACTGGGTATTGCTCAAAGTATCTTTTGGTATTTAGATATTGATGTTGAAGCCAGTTTATCGCTTGAATATATCGCCGCGTTGTTTGTTAAAATTGCCTTCATCAGCCTGTTTTATTATTTATGTCTAAAAGTGTTTTGCTGGCTATATAGATAGCTGCAGTCACGGGTTTTGGCCCCCGTAACAAGCGCGACTCAGCAACGGCATTTGCTCAAAAAGTAAAGTCTCTGTCTATGTAACAACCTTTTCTTTAGCACTTCGAAAACTTATCACTTAGATAATTCCTGACACTAACGCTTAAGCAAAGCCATTCGTCAGCTTTTTTGCCGAGTTAATCTGCCTGGTGTTCAAATGTTCTGCCTGTAGGTTTCGCTTGGTTTGCGTTTGAGCGCTTAAACATATCGGCATATGGCGCTGCGGGTTCGCGTTGTACATTGGCGAAATCTTGGTACGCATACGCTTGTTGAGCTTGTTGACGACGGAGCATTTTTTTACCCCAAAAACGCAAGGCGACAAAACTGATTAAGCCAAACAAAAATAAAAATGGCAGTAAAGTGATGGCTATCAAGGTTATAGCAACAACCATCAATAAGGTCATAATAGGGTTCATCGTCGCCATGCGATGTTTAAAATGGGCGCTGTTAAATGCTTGATTAACGTTCATGTTGGCTCCTAAATGCGGCTTGTTTGCATCGATAACGAATGACTATTGAAGATCCAGTGTGCAACTTCAAGACATAATATGTCACGTTAAACCTAGTTAATCTTGATACTGTAGTGTTTAACAGTGCAGAGAACGCGCCAGACAAGATGTTTAATTTGCTCGTTCTTGAAAATGCAGGCTTTAGCGTTTTTCAGGTAGGTGATTGGTATTCGCCATGGCACTGTCGACACTGTTAAAAATAAGATTGCGAAACCATTGATGCCCGGGCTCCTGGTTATTCCGTTCGTGCCACAAAAACACATATGCCATGGGCATAAAATCAAATGGTAAAGGGATAGACACTAACGAATAGAGTTTTTGTGCATGGATGGCAAAGCTCGATGGCAGCGTAAAAATAAGGTCGGTATGGGCGCATACACTGGCTGCGCCATAAAAGTCTGGCACTGTGGTTGATAAGTGACGGTGTAAACCTAAATTAGCCAAGTGATAATCGAGTGCCCACCAATCGTTGCCTTCGCATCTTACCTGTACATGGGACATGTTTAAGTATTGAGATTGATCCCAGTGACCCGACTCGAAAACCTGTAAAATAGGGTGGTTTTGACGCACCAAACACACTTGATGGTCGTTAAATAGCGTTTGATATTCGATACCTTCGGGAACATGTTCTATCTTAAAGTCACTTTGTGGATGAATGTCGCGGCCTGCAATACCAAAGTCGATTTGCCCTTGCTGTAAATCTTGCATCGACTTTTCTGTCCACACATATGAATCTAATTTTATCGACGGTGCTTGTTGTAACAATGGCCCAATAAAATAGGGGATCAATGTTTCATAAGCGCTTTCGACCATTGAAAACGTAAAGTGACGTTGGCTACTGGCTGGGTGAAATGTGGGGGGTTGCGTTAACTGATATAAGTTTTGCAGTACTGGGGACAGTTTGTGCCGTAAAGTTAATGCATGGGCTGTAGGTTTAAGGCCATGAGCTGTTCGTTGAAACAATGGATCGTCTAATGCTTCGCGTAGGCGGTTTAAGCTTTTGCTCACAGCAGATTGACTAAGGTGTAAACGATGGGCTGCTCGAGTGACGCTTTGCTCCTCAAGCAGTACTTGTAAAATAACCAGTAAATTAAGGTCAACACGTGCGAGGTTATCAAGATTCATTAGATATTCTCAAATGGAAATTCACTTTGGATTTTATATCATTTCTGTTCATACCACCATTTGACTTATCATAGCGCTCAATTAAGGGTGACCTTTTATCAGCTAAACACTAAGAGAAAGAACATTATGCGTCGTAACTTACTGCCATTATTGATGTTTATGGTGCTTTTAAGCCCACTGGCAATCGATATTTATCTTCCGTCTATGCCGACAATGGCACTTGAGTATGGAGTATCGAACAGTGAGGTTCAGTCTACTTTAGTACTGTTTTTATTTGCGATGGGTGTCGGGCAGATATTGATTGGGCCATTAGCCGACCGTTTTGGCCGCAGGCCTGTCGCCTTGTTTGGTATTGTGCTTTACGGCATTAGCAGTTTGTTGGGCGCGTATGCGGTTGAATTTGAGCTGTTGCAAATTGCCCGTGTGTTTCAAGGTTTAGCCGCATGTTCAACGTCTATTGTGGTATTTAGTGCGGTACGTGACTGTTACGATCGCAAGCAAAGTGTGTCGATGTACAGTTATTTAAATGGGGCTATTTGTGTGGTACCCGCATTAGCGCCTACATTGGGAGGCTTATTAGCATTGCAATTTGGCTGGCGTTCGACGTTTATCTTTATGGCCATTTATGCCGTAATCGTTTTGTTTTTAGTAGGTTTTCGTTTCCCAGAAACGCGTCCACTCAATACCGACAGCACAGGCCCGCTTTACCGGTGGGGGCGTTATAAGCCGGTGCTTGGCGATGCTCACTTTATGTTTTATGCCTCTTGCTGCATGATCGCGATGGCTTCTATTTTATGTTACGTGTCTTACTCACCAGTGTGGTTAATTGGTCACTTAGGTATTTCAGAGCTGATGTTTAGCGGCTTATTTGGGTTAAATGCCCTAGTGAATGTCGCGGCCTGTTTTGCTGCACCAGTATTAATTAAGCGTATTGGTAATCGCCCTGGTGTCATAGTGGCGTTGTGGTTAATGGTGTTAGCGGCTGTGGTTGAAGTGGTAATGCAATTAGCTGGCCCAGAGCAAGGTATTGCTGCGGGTGTTGCCTTTATGGCACCTATGATGCTGCTTTGTGTTGGCTTTGCGATTTTACTTGGGCCTGCTACCAGTATGGCGTTATCGGCCTTTGGTGAGCGCGCAGGTACTGCAACGGCAATGTTAGGCTGTATTCAAATGAGCGGCGCATCGATATTAACTGCATTAATCCAGTTAACCGATATACCAGCACCTTATGCCATTGCGATTGTGATGGGTGGTTTTTGCAGTGTGTTACTCGCCATGATGGCAATGAACCGTTTAAGCCATCTGCATCAAGAGCAACTACAACACGATTAATTAAATAACCTGAGCTCAGATTACATATTGGTAATATCACCTTTAACCCGCAGAATGCTAACCACATTCTGCGGGTATTTTTTTCTCAATACTAGGTTTCTTAGAAGCGCGCGTTAACACCTACACTAAAGTTAGTTTGTGAGTCGTTCTCATATTCGCCATCAAAATTTGAATAGCTAAGTGAGAACTTAGCTGAGAATATATCGGCAAAACGCCATGTATAGCGTGTGTTTATGCTAGTAGATGTGTCTGTTTGGTCAATACTGCCTACATCGTCATAATTGGCACTACTGTAATTATAATGAGTATCGGTATTACCTTGCTCAATAACAGCACCGACAGACCATGAATTATTAATATACCAATCGGCATTAATGGCAACATTATATCTGTCGTAAGTAATGTTCTGCTCAGAATTACTGTTTGTTACTTGCCCTTGGTCATTAGTGTCGGAGTTTAAAAAATGATCACTATATTGCTCATCGCTGTAGGCCAATGTACCTGTGAGCATTACTCCGACGGTTGATTGCAGTGGAATAAAGTGCTCATAAGTTAAACGGAAAGCATCAAAGTCATTACTGTAATATCTTTCAGAGTTATAGCTTGAAGATGTAAAGCTTGTCGCTTTAGATTCAGACATAGTGCTGTAACCTAGGGTTAAAGCTGAATAGTCGGTGAAAAAATACCCTAGATTGACTGCGTAAATGGTGAAGCTATCAAGAGTGGTAGAGTATTCATATTCCTCAAAGTCTACCTGACTCACTTCTGCATTGATAAACCAATTAGAGTCAAAAACATATTGGCCAGAAAGTGCATATATATCATCGAAATCAGAAGTCGAATAACGTACTGCAACCTTTGACCCTTGGTGAAAAAAGTCAGCGAGCGCATAAGGCTTATCTGCTTGTTCAACCGCTTTAAAATAATAACGATAGTTGGCATTAAATATACCATCACCGCCATCGTCTGAATCTAAAAAGCCTATTTCAGCTTCGTGGTGATAGGCATTATCTTGAGCGGCATAAACCGAACTTGTAGAAAGCGCGAGCATTAAGGCAATAGACACTGTAGTCATTGTCATTGCCTTAGTTGTAGTCATAACTCTTGTCATAATAGTGGTTCTTCCTTGAGGTGGTATCATAAGAGTGGAATATACTGGATTGCGCTTTACAAAATTGCAACATAAATAAGATTAAATATGAGTAGAAGTTATTGTATTAATTGCCAATACCCACAGTCAGCTTGCATTTGTCATGCAGTAAAACCAATCTCTACAGCAACTGACATTATCATCATGCAGCATCCATCTGAGGTGGGGCATGCTAAAAATACCGTTAGGTTGCTCAAGCTGGCGTTGCCACAAACTCAGGTTTATGTCGGTGAAACCGCAGAGGATTTTGCTGAGTTGCAAGGGTATTTAGCTGCGCAAAATCGGCCTGTGTATATTGTGTACCCTAATGAGCACAGCAAAGCGGTAAGTGAGGTGGGCGCTGATAATACAGCGATTATTGTGCTAATTGATGGCACCTGGCGTAAAGCTTACCGTATGTTGCAGCTTAACCCATGGTTGCTTAACTATCCGTCATTGCACCTTGAGTGTGAAGATGAGTCGCAATATGTTATCCGCAAAGCCAAACGCAGCGACAGTTTATCGACCCTTGAGGCAGCGGCTTATACCCTAGCAAGACTTGAGCCTAGTGCCGATATCGCGCCAATATTTGCAGTGTTTAACGCAATGGTGCACCATAAGTTATCCGCTATGCCAGTGGCGGTGCGTGGGCGCTATAATAGCGATAAGTTTAAGGGATAAGACTCAAAGGACAGATGTTATGAATGCTCGCCTTATTGCGATGATAATGCTGATGTGTTTTGCTAGCATGCTTTCGGTCAATGCTTTAGCGACAGACAAGCCACATAAAAAAATGACCTTGGCAGAAAAGGGCGAACAAGCGCGGATTGAATCTGCCGAGCTTGAGCAAACTCAATTGCAAAAAGCCCGTGACGCAGCCAGTGCCACTGCAGAGCGTGAACAAAAAGTGTTAGCCAAACAAGAAGCAAATGATTGGGAAGCACAGCAGCTCGAAAAAGCGAAAGCGCAATCGGAACAGCGTTTAACTCGCGAGCAAAAATACCTCCAGCAAGCGCAAGAGGCCGCAGCACAAACCCGAAAAATCCCACAAGAAACCAGCGATCCTGCTCAATCTGAACAATAACCTTTTTCGCTATAATTTGGAGTGTTGTCTTTGTCGTCTTGCCCATTGTGTCACCAGCAAACGTTTGCTTTTCATCAAGACAAAAATCGTGAATATGTACGTTGCCAACAATGCCATTTAGTGTCGGTGCCCTCGCAGTTTTATTTAGATGAAACGGCTGAAAAAGCCCAATATGATTTACACGACAATGACTTTGCCGATGCAGGCTACCAACGGTTTTTGTCGCGTACACTCACGCCATTATTGGCTCGCACTGGGCTTAATGCCAAAGGCTTAGATTTTGGCTGCGGTGAAGGCGCCGTGCTTAGCCAAATGGCTGCAGCCCAGGGTGTCAGTATCGCTAATTATGATTTGTTTTATCATCCAGATACTCAGGTGCTTAATCAGCAATATGACTTTGTATGTTTAACCGAAGTGATAGAGCATATTGCCGATGCTCATCAGTTAATTGAACAATTAAGCCAACTGCTTTTGCCCGGCGGCATTTTGGCCATTATGACCAAGCGTGTGCTCGATTTGGAAGCGTTCACAAAATGGCACTATAAAAGTGACCCAACCCATATTAACTTTTACTCTGTTGAGACCTTTGAATGGTTGGCACAACAACGCGGTTGGCAACTTGAAATCATCGACAATGACGTCGTGTTTTTACAGCTGCCCTCGATATAAACTCGCATATGTTAATAAATAGATACAATTGTCTGTAGGGTAAATCGGTAAAACAGTTAACAAATGGGGCGTTTCACGGTAGTTTTGTTTCTCAAATAACAACAAAAATGGACCTTACATGCGCCCGACCTCCCTCGCTTTCATGCTTGCTAGTGTATTTGCTAGCAGTGTTTACAGTTCATCTACCGTGGCCAGTGTGCCTAATGCCGCAGAATTAACTGCTCAAGTCGAAAGCAAAGTGATTGCATGGCGCCGCGACCTTCACCAACATCCTGAATTATCAAATCGTGAATTTCGCACCAGTAAAGTGATTGAGAAACACCTCAAATCGCTAGGGCTCGAGGTGCAAACGGGTATTGCACATACTGGTGTGGTGGCGATCCTTAAAGGTGGTAAACCTGGTCCACTCATTGGTTTACGTGCTGACATGGATGCGCTGCCAGTGACCGAAGTGGTTGATTTACCTTTTGCCTCTAAAGCGACAGACACTTATCGGGGCCAAAAAGTCGGTGTAATGCATGCCTGTGGTCACGATACGCATGTGGCGATGTTAATGGGCGTGGCCGAAAACCTCGTGAAGGTAAAAGACAGTTTGGCTGGTGATGTGATGTTTATTTTCCAGCCGGCCGAAGAAGGCGCGCCAGAAGGCGAGCAAGGCGGCGCTGAGTTAATGCTAAAAGAAGGCTTGTTTGCCAAACGCAAGCCTGAGCAAGTGTTTGGTATGCATGTTACCTCAAGCATGCCAACTGGTGTGATTGGTTTACGCTCTGGCCCAGCCATGGCCAGTGAAGATTCATTTACTATTAAAGTGACGGGCAGACAAACCCATGGTTCGCGCCCTTGGGGCGGTGTTGACCCTATCGTGGCTTCTGCGCAGATTATTAACAGCGTGCAAACCATTATTAGCCGTCAGGTCGATATTACTAAAGCGCCAGCGGTTGTTAGCTTTGGCGCCATTAATGGCGGTATTCGTTCAAACATTATCCCAGATGAAGTTGAGCTTATTGGCACTATTCGCACCTTTGATCAGGATATGCGCGCCGATATTAAAGTGAAACTGGCCGAAATTGCCACTAATGCGGCTAAAACCCTTGGTGCCACCGCGACAACAGAAATCCAACCTGGTTATCCAGTTACCGTGAATAACCCAGAGTTGGTTAGCAAAATGCGCCCGGTGATAGCCTCTGTGGTGGGTGACAATAAATTGATTGAGCCAGGATTAATCACTGGCGCAGAAGATTTTTCTTACTATGCGCTAGAAACCCCAGGCATGTTTTTCTTTTTAGGCGTGACGCCAACAGATAAAGTGCCAAGCCAGGTGGCCAGTAACCATTCGCCTGCTTTTTATGTAGATGAGAGCGCACTAAAAGTAGGCGTGCAAACCATGACTCAAGTTGCATTGACCGCACTTGGCACGGCACAATAACCCAGTAAATATAATATTGGACAATAGCTCAAAGGAGCGAGATATGACACGCAAGTTAATCGCGTTGTTGATGACAATTGGCGTATTGAGTACGCCCTCTGTGTCAGCAACACAAGCACAAGACATTAACAGCTTTACCCTAGGCAATGGCATGAAAATCATGGTGCTTGAGGATAGTTCCATCCCTAATGCCAACATGTACATTTTTTGGAAAGTCGGTTCGCGCAACGAAGTACCTGGTATTACCGGTATTTCGCACTTTTTTGAACACATGATGTTTAACGGCTCAAAAAAGTTTGGCCCTAAGATGTTCGACCGCACCATGGAAGCCGCGGGTGGCGCAAATAATGCCTATACCAGTGAAGACTTAACCGTGTACACCAACTGGTTTCCTGCCAGTGGTATTGAGACTATTTTTGATCTTGAATCTGATCGTATCGCCAATTTAGACATTGACCCTGACATGGTTGAAAGCGAGCGTGGTGTTGTGCAATCTGAGCGCACCACAGGGCTTGAAAACTCTAACTGGCGCACCATTCAAGAGGCTCTTAAAAGTGTGGCATTTTCAGCGCACCCTTATAGCTGGTCGGTGATTGGTTATGAGTCTGACATTGCCGCATGGACTTTGGAAGATTTACAGCAATACCACAAAACCTATTATGCACCCAACAATGCGTTAGTGGTGATTACCGGTGATGTAAAACTTGCCCAGGTAAAAGCGTTAGCTGACCAATACTTTGCGCCTATTCCAGCCCAAGCGCCGCCAAAAGCCGTACGTACTGTAGAGCCTGAGCAAAAAGGTGAGCGCCGTGTGTTTGTTAAAAAAGAGTCGGTGAGTACCCCTAATGTGATGCTGGCGTACCACGTGCCCGCCACAAGCCATGCCGATTATTATGCACTTGATTTATTAGCCTCAATGTTAAGTGAGGGCAATAGTTCGCGTTTTTATCAGGCGTTAGTTGATAAGCAAGTGGCTGTAGCGGCTGACACTTATATGCCCATGTCATTTGACCCTAATCTTTTTTATATCCTGGGTGTGGCTAATGCTGGCGTCAGTGCTGATACGCTAGAGAAAGCGCTTATTGAGCAAATTGATTTAATTGCCAGCCAAGGTGTAACTCAGCAAGAGCTCGAAAAAGTAAAAAATATCAAGCTAATGGATTTTTATCAAACCATGGAAACCATTAATGGTAAAGCTAATACTCTTGGTACCTACGAGTTGTATTTTGGTGATTACACCAAGCTTTTTAATGCGCCTGAAGCTTATAACAAAGTGACTCCAGCAGACATTCAGCGTGTGGCACAAACCTATTTAATTAAAGCAAATCGCACTGTTGGTGTGCTCGCGGCGACTGAGGAGTCAGACAAATGAAAACCCTTACTCATTCAACAATGACCCTGTCGTTATCTGCCATTTCGCTGGCATGCTGTTTAACTTTAAGTGGTTGTGCAACAACTCAAAAAACCAGCGTTGAACCGGTTGCCGCAACCCCAAGTTTTGTCATGCCGAGTTATCAAAAAGTGACCTTAGATAACGGCCTAACCGTTAATTTAATGGTGCAAAAAGAAGTGCCATTAGTCACCCTTGATGCAGTGATAAAAGCCGGAGCGGTTAATGACACCACTTCAGGTTTGGCTTATTTAACCTCGCAAAGCTTAATGCTAGGTGCTGCGGGTCAGTCTAAAGCTGATATTGAGCAACAACTCGACTTTATTGGTGCCAGTGTAAATACTAACGCCGATGCCGAGGGCACTTATGTGCGCGCTAATATGATGACCAAAGACATCGACACTGTGTTGGCCATTTTCAGCAATGTTATACGCCAACCCGACTTTGACTCTACCGAGTTTGATAAGCTAAAACAGCGCGAAATTGTGGGATTATCGCAACAAAAAGAAAGCCCACGCGCAGTGATTAGTCGCTACTTTAACAAGTTGGTGTTTGGCAAACACCCTTATGCAAATCCCGCATCTGGCAGCAGTGAGTCAATCTCGACGATTAATGTTAATGAGCTACGAGCGTTTCATAAAGGTTATTACCAACCGAATAACATGAGCATTAACGTGGTTGGTGATTTTGATGTAAATGACATGACAGCCAAGCTCAACAAAGCGTTTGGTGATTGGCAAGCTACAGAAACCGTGATGCAACCAGATTTGAGCCAGGGCTTACCAACACTAACCAAGCCAAGAGTCTTGTTAGTCGACAAGCCTGACGCGATTGAAACTACGTTTTTAATTGGTGGTGTGGGCATTCGATATGACAATCCGGATTATGTTGGTTTAACTGTGGTGAACACCATTTTAGGTGGCCGTTTTACCTCATGGTTAAATGATGAGTTACGCGTAAACGCTGGCTTAACCTATGGTGCGCGCTCTGGCTTTAGCCCATATTCACAGTCTGGGGTATTTCAAATTAGTACCTTTACTAAGTCATCGACCACCAAAGAAGCCATCGATTTAGCCTTGCTCACCTATTCGCGTTTATGGGAAAAGGGCATTGATCAAGCGACGCTCGACTCAGCCAAAGCGTACGTTAAAGGGCAGTTTCCGCCTAAGTACGAAACCAGTGGCCAATTAGCCGGTTTACTGTCTGACATGTACTTATATGGCATGAACGATGATTTTATTAACCAGTTCCAAGCTAAAGTGGATGGCCTCACATTAGCTGAAACTCAACGCTTAGTGGCTCAATACTTTCCGCAGCAAAATCTGCAGTTTGTGTTAATTGGTAATGCTGCTGAAATTGCCGATATTGCTGCACAATACGGTGAAGTGACTCAAGTGAACATTACCGATACTGGCTTTGGTCAATAAGCGTCGTTGACCTCGGCACGAGGTAATCAATAGACATAAAATGGCCTACTGATTTGTTCAGTGGGTCATTTTTTTATCCGCGAGTTGGAGTACACTGACACTCTAAGTTGGTATGGCATTTAGGGGGGGGGGATGAAGCGTCGCTCGTTACTATTACTAGGAGCATTGAGTATTACTCTGTCTTTGAGTGCGAATGCCGACAAGGTGTTATTGGCTGAGTTATGCCCGCACTTGGTGGGTGAATGGCAAGGTACTGCAGCCAACCCCAACTTGGCGCCAATGGCGGTGACAACCTCGGTGATGTGCTCGGCCGATCAAGGTAATTTATACATTAGTGTCAGTCGCGGTAGCCGGTTTTCAAATAGCGAAACTTGGTGGTTTAGGCAGCAACAAGATAACGTGTTATTAATTTACGCTAATGGTGTGACCGATGACGTAATGCAGCACCTGACGTTATATCGGCAGTCGGGTAGTTTTTCTTTTTTGGGTAAAGGAGAGATCAATCAGCGCCCAGCGTTAGTGCAATTGCAATTTGACCCGATAAAGGCCACAGCAGACAAGCCGAAAAATGGCTGGCAATGGCAGCAAAGTGCCCACTACCTTGACGATGATAGCGAGCAATATCAGGTGGTTAGAGCGCTAAGTTTGTATCCGTCTAAGTGATGGTTAAAGCACCAATATGTAAGTAGCAAATCCCGCCCAACTTAGTACCAATAACCCGAGCAACCCCCAAGCCATTGTGGTCATTTGAGCGCTTGATTCGCTATGGTCCATCTCAGTGTCATCGATATCATTAACCTGGTTTTTTGCTTTTAAGCGTTGTTTACGCGCTTTGTCTCTGTCGCGCGCTTTGGCTTTTTCACGTTTCTTGTATTCTGCAATGCCCTTTTCTATCCCAGCAGCGATGAGCTTAGTTTGTTCTTTGGTTTGACCAGGCTTTTGTGTGGCTTTGGCCATGGCAAGTGCATCGTTTTGAGTTTCTGGCGAGGGCGTTTGTTTCATTATTCAGCGCCTATAAAATCTAACTGACGCCAAGCTTCATAACTGATAATGGCAACTGAGTTAGATAAGTTTAAACTGCGGCTGTTGGCTGTCATAGGAATGCGTAAACGCTGTTCTAATGGTGTGGCGTTGATGATATCCATGGGCAGGCCACGAGTTTCTGGGCCAAACAACAGTACGTCATCTTTTTGAAAGGCGATTTGGGTATGTGGACGGCTGCCTTTTGTGGTGCAAGCCATGATACGTTTACCAGGCATGGCGGCCAAAAAACTTGCGTAGTCTTTATGGCGGGTAACCCGAGTTAAATCTGCGTAGTCTAAACCGGCACGGCGTAGTTTTTTCTCTTCTAAATCAAAACCCAACGGTTCAATTAAATGCAGTTGTGTACCGTTATTAGCACATAAACGGATAATGTTGCCAGTATTGGGGGCGATTTCTGGTTCGTAGAGTGCGATATGAAACATAGTAACCTTAAGACTTTGCGAGGCTTAAAACAGGGAAGAAATTATACCTGAGCAGAGCTTAAGCGTCATCCATTGCAACTCAGGTAAAGCTAAAAGCGGTGAATAGAGTAATGTTGCTGCTCAAGATGAGTACGGATTTTATCTGCACTTGCACACTGACTATTTAACCAAACAGCCATTGGGAATTGGTAAAATACCATAGCTGAGTCTTGTAATAACATTGCCGGGAAGTTGAGGTTATTGCTGGCGTAATCAATTGCCTGTTGATCGCCATACACATAATCGACCTCTTGATTTAGCAATAACGACACACCTTGCTCTATGGTATCAACAAGGGTCAGTTTAGCCCCAGCCTTGGCAAATGAACGTACTTTTCGATCGTCAAGTGAGAGAGGTAGGTGGGCAATCACTTTGTTTTTGAGTTCGTTACCTATAAACACTTGAGGCTCAGCAAGGCGAAATAAGGTTAATGGTATGGTTTTATCGGCCAATATCACCTGCAAGTGTTGCTTAGCAGGTGTTTGTGGTGGAATAAAACTCAAGCACCACTTTTTTTGGGTGATGTATTTTTGTGCATCGCGACTGCTGATAAATGTTATTTTTGGGCTAAAAGCACTGTATGCAAAAGCGCGTTTTAGCAACACCACTACCTCACCTTGCTCGCTCGTGTGTTGAGTCAAATAAGGCGGATACTCAAAAGCAATGACGTCGATTTCTTGGGCGTGACTGACAAATATACAACAGCATAATAAACCAATGATTATTCGATACATATGGAAATCGTTAATGTGATGATAATGTTAAGCATAGCATCACATCGGCGATGTGTTTAATCTTAATGACTTAATTGATTCGGTATGCTGATGGTAACGATTAGGCCGTGGGGTTGCTGATTTTGAGCCGCTATGTGCCCCCTATGAGCTTGAATTGCCGCTTGAGTAATGGCTAAACCAAGCCCCCAACCACCAGATTCTCTATCGCGTGAGCTGTCTGGACGATAAAAAGGAGTAAAAATCGCTTCTAGTTCTTCTTCTGGTAAGCCTGGTCCATCATCTTTAACAAGTATACTCACCTGATGCTTAGTTTGTTGGCTTTCGATATAAACATGCTTTTCTGCATAGCGAATGGCGTTACGCAGTAAGTTTTCAATCGCGCGTGATAAGGTTTTAGGAAAGTGTTCAAAGCAAATCGAGTCATCGATGTTGATGTGTAGCTGTTTTCCTTGTTGCTCTGCTTCAAACTCCGCGTCATCAAGTACCTGGCTTAAGGTTTCTGTTAACTCGGCAGTGAGGCGTTTTTCAGTGGCGTTAAGTCTTACTCGTGACAAGGTAAGCAGTTCACTAATGAGCGCTTCTTGTTGCAGCGCCTCATATTCAATACGATCGAGCTCAGTACTGTGCTGGCCTTTTTTACGTGCAAGCGCAAGTGACAATTGTAAGCGTGTTAATGGCGTGCGTAGCTCATGGGAGATATCGCCCATTAAGCGTTGCTGGTTATTCACCATGGTTTCTACTGCATCTGCCATGGCATTAAATGCCACGGCAAGTTGACCCATTTCATCTCGGCGGCTAGCGGTTGCCTCGTCTACACGATTGGCTAAATCACCCCGTGCTAAGGCGTTGGCACTTTGCTTTAAAGAGCGTAATGGTTTACCTAAATACCAGGCTAAAAGGCCACATAAAAAACCGGATAATAAAATTGCTAATCCTGCGGTGAGTAATTTATTGTCGGCAAAAAATAAAAACCAGGGCCGCGGGTGATTGTCAGGCAAACGGCCGAATAATTGATAGGTTTTGCTGTTAACCTCGAAAGAATAAGGCCCAAAAATCAGTTCATCTCTAAACTGGTGGCTAATTGGTTGGTCGGCTTCTTCTGCCATTAATAGAAAACGTCTAAATTCTCGAGAAACACGTTTATTGTTTAGTACTTTACCTTGGTCGTCGGTTAAGTATAAACGGATAGGACCGCCTTTATGGTTGCGGCCGCGTTGTAAACGTTGCAGGTTTTCGCTCTCTAGTAATTGCGGTTGCTGCTGAATGCGTTCAGCCACATGCTGTAGTACCTTTTCAAGGCTAGGTGGGAGCTTTGAGCGGTCATGATTTTGCTGCAATAGCGGTAATAATGACACCAAAGCAATAATCAATGAGCTGCACAGCCAAAAGCCTAGCAGCAGTTTGAAAAACAAGCGATTGAAAGGGTTTTGCTTTAGCATTACGGTATCCAGATATAACCTTTGCCACGTAAAGTTTTAACTCGTGGGCGGCCATCTTGGCGTTCAGGCAGCTTTTTACGTAGGTTGGATAAATGCATGTCTAGGCTGCGATCGAACGGCATTAATTTTTTGCCTAATACGTTTTCACTTAATGATTCTTTGGTGACCAGCTCGCCGCTTTTTTCAAGCAAATGAAACAGCAATAAAAACTCAGTACCGGTTAAGATAATCAGTTGGTCATTGCAATAGGTTTCTTGACGCGTTGGGTCGAGGCGTAAATCGCCAAACTGCATCATGTCGTTGACTTGTTGATCTTGCTGAGTCGTTTGTGCTCTGCGCAAAATAGCACGAATACGGGCTACTAACTCACGGTCGTTGAATGGCTTTGGCAAATAATCATCAGCACCAATTTCTAACCCAACAACGCGATCGATTTCGTCACCGCGAGCGGTTAACATTAATACGGGTGTTTGCTTGCGCTGACGCAGTGCGCGTAATACTTCAAAGCCATTTAATTTGGGCAGCATTACGTCGAGTAGAATTAAATCGAAATCTTGTTGTTGTGCGAGTGATAACCCTTGCTCGCCGTCGTAGGCCTGGGTTAATGCAAAGCCTTCAAGCTCGAGCAGTTGACTGAGTAAGTCAGATAGCCCAACGTCATCGTCTATCAATAAAATGCGATTCATAACTGTCCTCTAGCACAAAATAAAATCGGTAAGTTAACTTAACATACCGATTTTCAATCAATTAAAGATTATCTCATACTCGAGGCAATTTACATTAACATTGCATAGTTTTACATTTTAGCGTTTGCTTGCTTTTTTACGTAACGAGTGACTTTGACTACGACAAATGTCAGTAAAATAGCCCCTAATATCAAGCCGACTGAGAATACTGCATTTTGTAATGCAGCAGGATTAAGCACTAACATCCCGCCTAAGCCGAGCATCATAATGCCAGACATAAGCTTAAGTACTTCGCCTTCTTTTTCGGTGAGTTTGCGTTTGCCTAGGGTCATTGAAAATACAATTACGATAGCCGCTAATGGAATGACGTATACGATGTTATAGGCAATAAGATACATATAACGTTGCATGGTATCAACGTCTGACAATGACAAAACCGAAGTGTAAATCATTGGAAATCCAGCTGTGCATAATAGTTCATAGGCATTGGCTAAAATGGCCAAAATCGTTGAGCCTAAAATCATGGTCGGTAATGAGCTAGCTTTGGAGAGTTTACCCATGCGTTTGATGAGTGAGCCGCGGTTTTCGACCGACATCGATAAGCTCACATCGCCGCGCCCATAAAAGTAATCTTTAATATTGACCATTGCCGCGACCAGTGCCAACACACCCGCGCAGGTAATAATGATACCGCCATCGCCACCACCTAAGAGCTGGAATAAGTTGAGCCATGCACTCATAAAGATAAAGTAGATAAAACCAGAGAAGAACACAAAAATGCCACCCACTAGCAGCATGCGTTTACGGCTACCCGCATTAACCATAATGCTCAGTAAAAACAGCAACACGAAAAAGGCGCAGGGATTAAAGGCATCAACACCGGCCAACACTAAGGTGAGTACAGGTAATGACATTTGCTCAGGATGAACCGCACCAATTAATGGAATATCAACAGGCTGTACTTGTGGTTTTTGCTCGATTTGGCTCGTGCTGTCAAATGACATGCCGCAGCTGCCTTGGGCATTTGGGTCATCACTGGTGTCGGCACAGGTTTCAAATAAAGGGGCATCGTTGCTTGGTGCCGCCACAAGGAAGTCATCGAGTGTATTGCCTATCTTGGCTTGACCACCCTGGCGTTGGTAGCAGTCAATGAGGCGTTCTAAAATGTAGCGACCTGTGACATCGTGGTTGTTGTAGCCAACAACGGCTTCGCCGCAAATGGCAAAATACGGTACTGATTTGGGTTCAACGCCAGTCAGCTTGCCTATTTGCATGAGTTTATCGACATTGCCTTTGTCGCTGATCACGTAATCGTGCAACTCAATCCAATCAAAGCGTTCACCAAGTGCATCAATAAAGGGATGCGCTTCGCGGCAATGCGGGCAGGTTTTAGACCAAAAAAAATGCAGTTTTATAACAGGTTGTTGGTTTTGTTGGCTATACCAAATAGTGTCATCTATTGCTGCAGATGAAGCGGCGACCGCATTTGGTGCTAATAGAAACATGCCAACTAGTAAGAGTATGTGGCCAATTAATCGGTTCATCTTCAATTCCATTAAAACGCTAATATGATGATTTTATGCCCTTATCTGTTTGCTGAAAGGGTTAAGTCTATTTTTCGTTAACTGGCTCTCATTACATCGATTTTTATGATCCAATATGTCTAGTGGATCAAGGATTATTGACCTGAATAATCCATAAAATGGCTCTTTACATAGTTTTACCCATGATTAACCCTACTTGACATTGCATTGGTTACACTGAGTATCAATCTGTTAAGGCAGAAACTAAATACTCATACATACCGAGGTACTTAACAATGAAGACATCATCGATCATCAAGACCAGTTTAGTGGCCTTAGTGGCAAGCTCGGCATTATTAGCTGGACAATTATATGCAGTTGATACCGCAGCAGACTCGACTGTGAAAACAGAGCAAACTTGCAAAAAAGGTAAAAGGCATCAAGGCCCTAAAGATGGCATGCACAAGATGTTACGCAAACTGGATTTAACCGATGCTCAAAAAGAGCAAGTTAAAGCGGTTGTTGAAAAATACAAAGCTGATCGCCCAGAAAAACCAACTGAAGAGCAACGTGCTGCGCACCGTGCTGAAATGTTAACGCTAATTACAGGCGCAAGCTTTGACGAAGCGAAAGCAACTGAAATGGCTGAATCAAAGCAGCAAATGCATTTACAGCGCATGTTGACGCATTTAAAAATGCAAAACGAAATCTATCAATTATTAACCCCAGAACAACAGCAAAAGTTTCAAGAAAAGTTTGCTAAAGATAAAGGCGGTAAAGGTCGTCGTTAATCTCTAGCAGTATGCTAAAGCCAATAAATTAAAGCCGTTACCTTGTGTGACGGCTTTTTTGTTTATGCAAGTTTGCTAATGGTCACAGTTTGATAAATGGAGGTTGGTGTGGTGTGTAAACTTTGTCCTCATATAGTGTCTAGCTTGCTATAATCACGGTCGATATATACAGCCAATAGAGTCGATAATTTTTTATGTCCACATCTTCTGATTATGATTTTTGGGTCAAACTCGCGAGCCGCGCTTCAGTTGCTACAGCCTTATGCCTTATTGTGATCAAGTTATTAGCTTGGTTGTATTCTGGCTCTGCCAGTATGCTGGGGTCGTTAACCGACTCATTTGCAGATGCTTTAGCTTCAATTGTTAACTTTATTGCCATTCGTTATGCCATTGTGCCAGCGGATAAAGATCATCGTTATGGGCATGGTAAAGCTGAGCCGTTAGCCTCGTTGGCACAAGCTGCATTTATTTTAGGGTCAGCAACGCTCTTATTGCTTTATGGTGGTGAAAAGTTGATAAACCCTGTGCCTGTCGTGAATACAGGCGTGGGTATTGTCGTGTCGGTGATCGCTATTGTGATGACTTTAGCGCTGGTATTACTGCAACAAAAAGCATTAGAAAACACCAACAGTACGGTAGTCGAAGCGGATTCGTTACATTATAAATCTGACTTGCTACTTAATGGTGCAGTGTTATTGGCATTAGTATTGGCTATGTATGGCTGGTGGTGGGCTGACGGTTTATTTGCAGTATTAATTGCAGTGTTTATAGGCCAGCAAGCGCTAGATTTAGGTTATCGCTCAATACAAAGTTTGCTTGATCGCGAGTTAGATGATGCCACTCGTGAACAAATCAAGACATTGGCTAAACAAGACCCTAGAGTTAAAGGTATCCATGATTTACGCACGCGTCAGGCGGGTAAAACAACGTTTATTCAATTGCATATGGAATTATCGGGCGAGTTGTCGTTAGTAGAGGCGCATGCCATTGCAGACAAAGCAGGGTTAGCGATAAAGGCTGCTTTTGACGACGCTGAAGTCATTATCCATCAAGACCCCGTTTAGTGGGACCCAATGGTCATGGTGTTTTACACCATGACCAGCTGGTTAGTTATTTGCGATCTTGCTTGTTCTAGTGCTGAATCTGCTCGTAAAATCAACTCATCTAATGTGTCATTTTCTTGCCATTTTGATATGCCAACGCTTGCACTGAAGCTAAGGTGTTTGCCTGTTTCTGGATCGATAAGATCAATACCATCAATACTATGACGAACACTTTCTGCGATGTTGCGGGCAATTTTGTTACTGCTTGCTTGTATTATCGCGATAAATTCGTCACCACTCCAGCGTCCGAGTATGTCAGCATCAGCAAGTTTGCTTTGGCACTGTCTGGCAAAATGGATAAGTGTTTTGTCGCCAATGTCGTGGCCAAATAAATGATTAATTTGTTTTAACTCATCTAAGCCCATTAACAAACAATACAGATTTTTGTGTTGCACTGTACTGTCGGCAAGCAAAGCTTTGCCAGCCGTTGTCATGCCTCTGCGATTGAGGGTTTTTGTGAGGTAATCTAAATGGATTTGCTGTTCAAACTTTTCTTTGAGCAAATATGATTCAGTGATGTCTGTCATGGTGACTTGGATGGCTGGTTTGCCGTCCCAGTCGATAATGGTTTCTTGTAATTTTACCCAAACAGGCTTACCACTATGATGCAGGCATTTAATTTCTACTGGATAAGGTTTGGTTTGGTGATTAAATAGGTTCTTAAGCGCTTCTTCGCGTCGGGTGCGATAGTCTGGGTCAATAAAGTCTAGCATCGACGGTAATGCCAAAATACTTTGTGGGTTTGGGTAACCTAAGATAGTGGCTAATGCTTGATTGCAAAACAGGGGGGTAAAGTGTTGGTGTATTAATACGCCCTGGATTGACCCATTAAGTAATTGTCGGTAACGATATTCACTTTGTTGAAGTGATTGCTCAAGCTGAATAGAGCGCGTTAAATTAACAATTGTGACTTGCAATGCAGGGCGGCCTTGCCATTCAACAATATGTTCAATAGAAAGCACATTCATCACTTCACCAAGGCGATTACGGTTGATATAACTGCGAACTTGGGGTTTTTCAATGCCACTCATTAGTGCGTAATAAGTATGAGCTGCAATATCTTGAGACTCAGGATCGATGAGTTCTAATATGCTTTTTAACGCAAGGATCTCCTGAGCGTTATTGTAGCCAAATATTTTTGCATAGGTGTCATCCGCATGTCGCGGTATAAAGTCCTGGTGAATGACCACACCAAATTGAGCATCAAAATCCAAAATCTATCCTTGCACTTGGGGATGAGTAATGATTGTTCTACGGATGATTTATTTTAGCACTCATCTTTTTATTTGCATGCGCTGTTATGAGTAAGTTACAAAATAATTTTTCAATTTGCGCTAACGCTCACAGCTCGATATAAAATAGCATAATAACTTGTAAAATAATGGGTTATTTATACATTGCAGTGTTATTTCGCCGGTCATTTATCTGAGTGCGAGCATGGTTAATCCATCGACAGTTCTTTTAATTTACGTGTAAGGGTATTTCGTCCCCAACCTAAGCGTTTGGCGGCTTCCTGTTTATGGCCTTGAGTATGACGCAGCGCCGTTTCGAGCAATATCCGCTCAAACTCTGGTTGCACCTCGGTTAATAAGTCACTTTCGCCTGCGGCTAATTTCTCGTCAATCCAGTCGGTTAGGGCTGTTTGCCAATCGCTTGCACCAGCTTGTTTTTGCTGACTTGCCACAGGATCTTTTAATAACTCTGGCGGTAAATCTTGCGGCAAAATTTCTTGACCAGATGCCATCACGGTTAACCAGCGACAGGTGTTTTCTAATTGACGTACGTTACCTGGCCAGGGCAGGTTTGCGAGCTTTATTGCCGTTTCTTTGGTGAGTATTTTGGGTTCTACTCCGATTTCTTTGGCCGCCGTCGATAAAAAATGCGTGGCAAGCTGAGCAATATCTTCTCTGCGTTGTGAAAGAGGTGGTAAATGTACGCGGATCACGTTTAAACGGTGGAATAAATCCTCGCGGAAGGTGCCTTTTTGCACTAACACTTCTAGATTTTGATGGGTAGCGGCAATAATGCGCACATCTACTTGCACCGCTTGGTGGCCGCCGACCCGGTAAAATTGGCCATCAGCCAATACGCGCAATAATCGTGTTTGTACATCTAGGGGCATGTCGCCAATTTCATCTAAAAATAAGGTGCCACCATTGGCTTGCTCAAACCGACCCTGGCGCACATTAGCCGCCCCGGTAAAAGCGCCTTTTTCATGACCAAATAGTTCCGACTCAATTAAGTCTTTAGGGATTGCGGCCATGTTTAATGCAATAAAGGGTTTGTCTTTTCTAGGGCTGTGTTTGTGTAATGCTCCTGCGACTAACTCTTTACCTGTACCGGATTGACCATTGATAAGCACGCTGATTGATGAACGTGATAAGCGGCCGATGGCTCTAAAGACTTCTTGCATTGCCGGAGCTTCGCCGATGATTTCAGGTGTTTTGACTTCTGCATCGCTTACCGGTAGCGGTGTTTGTTCGGTTGCGTGAGTCAAGGCTCGCTCAACAAGACTAATTGCTTCATCGATATCAAACGGCTTTGGCAGGTATTCAAACGCACCTGCCTGATAAGCACTTACCGCACTGTCTAAATCCGAATGTGCTGTCATGATAATGACAGGAATATGCGGGTAGTGAAGTTGTAATCGGTCTAATAAGGTTAATCCATCCGTGCCAGGCATGCGTATGTCAGACACAATAACCTGCGGCTGTGATGACTCTAATGCTTGCCATAGTGACTCAGCGGCGGCAAAACTGGCGGTCGATAGTGATGCTCCTTGAAGAGCTTTTTCTAATACCCAACGAATAGAGCTATCATCATCAAGGATCCAAACTTGTTCGCTTATGTTCATGGTAAACCTCTTCGCGCCTACAAAGGCGTGCTAATTATTGTAAGGGCAGGTTAATAATAAATTCGGTGTGTCCTGGTGCCGACACACAATCAATACGGCCGCCATGCAAACGGGCAATGTTATGTGCAATTGATAACCCTAATCCTGAACCTTCTTCTCGGCCGGTGACCATAGGGTAAAAAAGTGTGTCCATTAAGTCGGGAGGAATGCCAGGGCCGTTATCGATAATCGACAACGCGAGTACCAATTTATAGCGTTGAGTGCCAATGGTGACCTGATGCTGGGTGCGAGTTTTAATTAAAATTTCGCCGCCACAGGGCTCCAACGCTTGAATCGCATTTTGCACAATATTCAATACTGCTTGTTGCATTTGATCTGCGTCCATTTGTAGATCGGGGATCGACGGATCATAATCGCGTTTTAACTTAATATTTTCTGGCAGCGCCATTTGAACCAGCTTTAAGACTTTTTGCACCACTTGGTGAATGCTGTGCACTGAATGTTGTGTAGGGCGTTGTGGTCCTAAAAGCCTGTCAACTAAATTACGCAACCGATCAGCTTGCTCAATGATCAAACTGGTAAATTCTTTTAATTCTGGTGAGGTTAACTCTCTTGAGAGTAATTGCGCGGCACCGCGTAAACCACCTAATGGATTTTTGATTTCATGGGCTAAATTGCGCACTAAAAACTGTGCAGCTTGCTGTTGTGCGTCCATGTTCAATTGCTGATGAATTCTGCGTTGTTGGTCTACTTGCCGTAACTCTAAAATGCTCATATTGGTGTCATTTTCTAGGGGCATCAAAGTGATATCAATGGTGTGATGTTGACCATCAAGCGTGATTAATGCTGCGGTGTTTACCGTCAGTCCTTGGCCTGCGTTAATGGCGTCTCGCAGTAATTGAGGCTCCACTCCCATGAGTTGGTAGAGTTCTGGTAAGGGTTGTTCAAGTAGTTTGTGGTTTCCTACTCCAAGTAATTGCGCCGCAGCGGCGTTGGCATAGCACGGCTTTAGCGCGGTATCGATTACCAGCACAGCTGTCACTAAATGATTGAGTAGGTTGTTTGTGTCCATTAGCTGTCCTAATTTGAGGTTGCACTAACATGATGCACCGTTTTGGTGCAGGCCGCAACCTGTTCTACACAAACAAGAGTTAAGATTTAAAAAGCAATCAATCAATATAAGAGTTTGATTTTAATCTATTTTAAATTATTGCCTAGCTTTGTTTGCTGGGCTATAAACTGATGCTTGGTGCAGAAATATCTTTCTTGGAGAGCTAGATGCAAGTACTTTGCCGTTTTGTGTAACTAGATTAACAACAAGGTTATGTTCGCCGCGATAAATTCCAGTAAGTTTAAATATTGGTGCAGTTTGTGGCTCGACTGCCACCACACCGTCTACGAGTAATGTCATTTTTGCTCCACGTGGCAATTTAGGGCTAACACTAACATTGACTGTGAGGTCGCCATTATTGTCGCGGATGGTGGCTTCTTCTTGAGGTGAAATAATCGTGACACTGTAGTTAATCTGAGACTCTGTTTTTGGGGACTCTTTAGCTTGCGGTGGGGTGTTGATGGTCATGCTGTTTTGAGTATTTTTATTTAAATCAACAGCTTCTGCATTTGATTTGGGTTCATCAGAATAATGCACTTTACCGTTTTCATCTACCCAGCGATAGACAGTAGCAGGGCTGCTGGCGCTTAAGATCAGCAAAGCAATAAGCAAAAAGGCACGCATGTTAAACTCCTTGAAAACCAATATTTTCATAGAGTAGACGCTTTTTATAAAAAAATCAGCTTAATCATCTTTGTCAGGGTAAACTGTGCTTCCCTTCAATAATGAGTAAGCTGATTAACCTAACGGCCAAGGCGCAGCCGTTTGTGTCTTGCGGTTAATGCGCTGTTACGCTTTGATGTAATGGCAGCAGTATTCTGATATTTGACTTGTACGAATCGAAAAGCTCACATTTGGTGCAAGTTCAAATTGAGTGCCGGCGGCATAGGTTGACCATTCAGTTGCACCAGGTAATAACACATCAAATTCACCTGAAGTTACTTGCATGATTTCGCCTTCTGCAGTTGAAAACTCATATTCGCCAGGAAGTACAACCCCCAGAGTTTGTTTACTGCCATCGGCAAACAACACGCTCCTACTGGTGACCTTGCCATTAAAATATACGTTGGCTTGTTTTGCCACGCTTACATGTTGCAACATACTCATATCGACTCCCAATTAATGTAATTATACTAAACCAATCAGCACAAGGATGTGACTATTCTTACGGGTTAACGTCGCTTATTACGTCGTTAGAAATGTTGAAGGTAGAACAGCTCGCTCGCTGCAATTTTTATCTTATTCTAAACGATTTTTCCTAAGCAACCTCTGAGCACTTATTTATCCTGATTGTTATTATTTAGAGTATTACAGATATTTTATTAAACTTCCTAGTTAAATGTTTTCATGTTCTTGCAGGCATAAAAAAGCCCAGATAATTATCTGGGCTAGATATTTTTACTGAACAGAATTAACCACGGTTGTGGCGCTTACGCTCGTTTTCAGTTAAGAATTTCTTACGAACACGGATGCTCTTAGGCGTCACTTCAACTAATTCGTCATCATCGATGAACTCAAGTGCTTGCTCAAGTGTCATATTGATTGGCGGGGTCAGTACTTGAGCTTCGTCGGTACCAGATGCACGCATGTTGGTTAACTGTTTGCCTTTTAGACAGTTAACAGTTAAATCGTTTGAACGTGCATGAATACCAATTACTTGGCCTTCATAAACTTCAACAGCGTGACCAATAAACAAACGACCACGGTCTTGTAAACCGTATAGGGCGAATGTTAGTGCTTTACCTGTCGCGTTTGAAATCAATACACCGTTAGCACGTTGACCAATGTCACCGCCTTTATGTGGTGCATAGTGATCAAATGAGTGATAAATCAAACCAGTACCAGATGTTGCAGTTAAGAACTCAGTTTGGAAACCAATTAAACCACGGCTTGGGATTACGAAGTCAATACGTACACGACCTTTACCGTCAAGCTGCATGTCTTTCATTTCAGCTTTACGTGTGCCTAACTTTTCAATCACGGTACCTTGATGTTCTTCTTCAACGTCAACGGTTACGGTTTCAAATGGCTCACATAGTTCACCATCAATTGTCTTAAGAATAACTTCTGGGCGTGATACTGCTAACTCGTAGCCTTCACGACGCATGTTTTCAATTAAGATTGATAAGTGTAATTCACCACGGCCAGATACGCGGAAACGATCTGGGCTGTCAGTTTCTTCAACACGTAGTGCCACGTTGTGCACTAACTCTTGCTGTAAACGTTCAAGGATATTACGTGAAGTCACGTATTTACCTTCTTTACCAGCAAATGGTGAAGTGTTTACTTGGAACGTCATGGTTAATGTTGGCTCATCAACAGACAAAGGTGGTAATGCTTCTACGTCTGTAACAGCGCAAACAGTGTCAGAAATTTTAAGCTCGCCTAAACCAGTAATGGCCACGATGTCACCGGCGTTTGCGATTTCAACTTCAGTACGCTCTAGGCCCATGTAACCTAATACTTGGCCCATTTTACCGTTGCGTTTTTTACCGTCAGCACCAATTACAGTCACTTGCTGACCAGTTTTAACGCTACCGCGCTTGATACGACCAACACCGATTACACCCACATAAGAGTTGTAATCTAGCTGTGAAATTTGCATCTGGAATGCACCTTCCGCGTCAGCGTCAGGGAAAGCAACTTTCTCAACGATAGTTTGGAAAAGCGGAGTCATGTCAGTGCTAGTATCTTCTGGGTCTAAAGTAGCAAAACCATTTAATGCAGAAGCATACACAATTGGGAAATCTAACTGTTCGTCAGTAGCACCTAAGTTGTCGAATAAATCGAATACTTGGTCAATAACCCAATCTGGACGAGCGCCTGGACGGTCAATTTTGTTGATTACAACAATCGGCTTTAAGCCTTGCGCGAACGCTTTTTTGGTTACGAAGCGAGTTTGTGGCATTGGGCCATCAACAGCGTCAACCAATAATAAAACAGAATCTACCATAGATAGAACACGTTCTACTTCACCACCGAAGTCGGCGTGACCTGGGGTGTCTACGATGTTAATACGGTAGTCATTCCACTTGATGGCAGTGTTCTTTGCCAGAATGGTGATCCCACGTTCTTTTTCAAGATCGTTAGAATCCATAACCCGCTCAGTAGCTTCTCCACGAGATGCAAGGGTTCCTGACTGCGCCAACAACTTGTCTACCAGGGTAGTTTTACCATGGTCAACGTGGGCAATAATGGCGATGTTACGTAAATTCTCTAGCACGGATAAACCTCTAAACCATCAATAAAAAAGGGGGGCTTTATAGTGAAACATAATTATAGACACTATAAAAAAGCGTGCCATTCTACTTCAGAGCGGCTTTTGTAGATAGGATTATTTTTGAACACATGGCAATTTTTGTGTGCTTGTGGCCAAAAATCATCTGAAAACCATTATTTTAATAGAAAGTATTACGCTTTTTGTTCTTTTGAACGGCAGATAAATGCATCAGTTTAAATGCTGATACTGATGTTTATCGCGTTAATGCTTTGATAACGTAACAGGCTTGTCATGCAGAAATGTGACACTGGTAATAATGTTATCTATTTGCTTACGCACCACAATGGACTTTTGCACCATATTGAAACATAGTGGTGCACTGCACTGGTGCAAAATGAGTTTTGCTACTGGCTGCAATATTTTCAAAATGCATAAAATCAATTAGTTAGCTAATTGGCATGATTATCGCTAAGTTGTTGGTCATCGGATGAATGCAAATTCGTTTTCCAGATACGATTTCTGGCGAATATACAAAATTATTTTAAGGGATAACCCTTTACCCTACCGGAGGCTTGAGAATGTCAGTTGAATCAGTTTTAAAGCAACTTGAAGAGTTAGAAGTTAAGTTTGTTGACTTACGTTTTACCGATACCAAAGGTAAAGAGCAGCATGTGTCTATCCCATCTCATCAAGTAAATGAAGATTTTTTTGAAGACGGCAAAATGTTTGACGGTTCTTCAATTGCTGGTTGGAAAGGCATCAACGAATCAGACATGGTATTAATGCCTGATCCAACGACTTTCGTTTTAGATCCATTTACCGAAGAAACCACAGCGCTAATCCGTTGTGATATTTTAGAGCCTGGCACAATGACAGGTTATGACCGTGACCCACGCTCAATCGCTAAAAAAGCAGAAGAGTATTTAAAGTCTACCGGTATTGCCGACACAGTATTGATTGGTCCAGAACCAGAATTCTTTATATTTGACGACGTCCGTTTTGGTACTGACATGTCAGGTACTTTCGTTAAAATCGATGCCAAAGAAGCAGCATGGAACTCAGCTAAAAGCTATGAAGAAGGCAACACTGGCCACCGTCCAATGGTGAAAGGGGGTTATTTCCCAGTTGCTCCAGTTGATTCTTCACAAGACTTGCGTTCTGCAATGTGTTTAGTGTTAGAAGAAATGGGCCAAGTTGTTGAAGCGCATCACCATGAAGTGGCTACAGCTGGTCAAAATGAAATCGCAACACGCTTTAACACCTTGACTAAGAAAGCGGACGAAATCCAAATTCTTAAGTATGTTGTGCACAACATGGCGCATGCTTATGGCAAAACAGCGACATTTATGCCAAAACCAATCGTTGGTGACAACGGTAGCGGTATGCACGTTCACCAATCTTTAGCAAAAGACGGCGTTAACTTATTTGCTGGTGATAAATATGCTGGTTTAAGTGAAACTGCACTTTACTACATTGGTGGTATTATCAAGCACGCTCGTGCATTGAACGCATTCACTAACCCAAGCACTAACTCTTACAAGCGTCTAGTGCCACACTTTGAAGCGCCAGTAATGTTAGCTTACTCTGCGCGTAACCGCAGTGCTTCAATTCGTATTCCTGTGGTACCAAGCCCTAAAGGCCGTCGTATCGAAACGCGTTTCCCTGATCCACATGCAAACCCATACTTAGGTTTTGCTGCATTGTTAATGGCTGGTCTTGACGGTATTCAAAACAAGATCCACCCAGGTGAAGCAATGGATAAAGACTTGTATGACTTACCTGCTGAAGAAGCGGCTGAGATCCCACAAGTTGCAACGTCATTAGAAAACGCACTTGAAAACTTAAAAGCTGACCACGACTTTTTACTTAAAGGTGGTGTGTTCAGTAAAGACTTTATTGATTCTTATATCACTCTTAAGTCTGCAGAAGCTGAGCGTGTATCACGTACAACTCACCCATTAGAGTTTGAAATGTACTACAGCCTATAATGAGTTTGTCTTTTTAGACGACGAAGTATAGCTAGATCAAAACCCCCGATAAGTTATTATCGGGGGTTTTTGTTTTATACCCAAAAGATATGTGTTTCAGAGTTTCACCGTGTTTATGCTGCGGCTTTTGTTGAATTAGCTGATTTTGAAAAGGGAATAACCATTATCCGTAATCAATGCCTTGCCTAAACGCGTGTAAATTCTTGCTGAAATTGAGCATTTTCAGGTTGATTGGGTATACAGTGTGTTGCAAATGTAAATGGATGTGTCTAAGGTGTTGTCTTTGTCTTTTTTATGCTTGGCATTAGCGTAATTTAATTAAGTTGATTGGGTATGTGAGAATTAAATGAAATTATCATTTCGGTATCTATTGTTAATTGCCATGAGTTTAGTTTCATTAATCCCCATTTGTATTTTAGCGTTATGGAGCAGCCATAACGCACTTGACAATGAATACCGCACGGTTCATGACAAGCATCTACTTTTAGCTAAAAATCTATCTCAGGCATTAGACCGATATAGTGTTGATGCTTTATCCATTTTTACTCATGCAACTGACTCCGTGGTACAACAAGATATTTCCCCTCATTTAGTTTCACTGCTTCAGGATATTGATGTTGAGTCTATCGGTGAGTATGACGCTCAAGGTCAGCTGGTTAATGTGTTATTTGGTCCTGAAAGTCTTCAGCCCGTTTCACTCACAAAAGGTGTGAACGTATTTGACCTTGCACAAAGATCTCAAGCAACATTTACCGATGTGCAAAATCTGGGTGGCGAAACGCCTACTTTGTATATGGTCCGCAAAGACCAACAACAACGTGTTTGGCTAGCAGTAATGAACCCAGAATTTATTGATTTATTACAGTCTGCGGTTAAGTTTGGCAAAGAAGGTCACGCCGCAATTGTTGACCGCAAAGGCAATGTGTTGGCTCATCCTAACAAACAGTGGCAAGCCGACAGTAAAAACCTAGCTAAAGTCAATATTGTGCAACAGATGATGGCAGGTAATACCGGTGTAATGGAGTTTTATTCACCAGCAGTACAACAAGATATGATAGCGGCATACACTGTGGTGCCAACAACAGGGTGGGGGGTGATGATCCCGCAACCATTAGTTGAGTTGTATGTGCGAGCCGAATCTCAAATTAACACGATTTTGTGGATAGCCGTTTGGTCTTTTGTTGCCTGCCTTTTACTCAGTTGGTGGATGACGGGGTTAATTACTCGGCCCATTGCCGCGCTCACCACGCAAGTGTGCGACCTAGCAGAACAGCAAACACAGTTAAGCCCTTTACCTAAGCAGCGCATTGAGACAAATGAGTTTGTGACCTTGTTTGACAGTTTTCATCAGATGTCTTTGCAAGTGATTAATAGTCAAAAAGATCTGGCTAAAAGGGTAAAAGATAAAACGGCGGATTTAGCCAAAGCACAAGCGGCTGCATTGCATTTAGCCAATCATGATCAAGTTACCGGTTTAGCTAATCGTATGTCGATTAGACATACCATTAAACAACTGATTAATGCCAAAAAACCTTTTTCTTTGTTATTTATTGACCTAGACGGTTTTAAAAAGATTAATGACACTTATGGCCACGGTGTAGGTGATAGCTTATTAACCAGTATTGGTCAGCAGGTGACAGTATATTTAGAGCGTGACGATATCTTGGCGCGTTATGGTGGTGATGAGTTTGTATTAGTTTTACAAAATGATAAGCAATGCGATAAAGTTAATCAGAAGGCGAATAGGGTGCTAGAGGCCATTAAACAGCCCTATGACATTGGTTCACATCAATTACAGGTGAGCGCTTGCATTGGTGTTGTTCAATATGATGGTACAGATACCGATATCGATAGCTTGATCCATCGAGCAGATGTTGCCATGTACCAAGCTAAGAATGCGGGTAAAGATCAAGTGATGCATGCGAGTTAACTGACTAAAGCGTATGCCGATAAAGGAATAAAATGAAGAATCGACTTGTTAGCCTACCTAATGCTCAACACGCTAAGCAACATGGCTTTACCTTAATTGAGTTAGTGGTTGTGATTATTATTTTGGGCGTATTAGCCGCAGTTGCAGCACCTAAATTTATTAGTTTAAAAAGTGATGCGTATGCCAGCTCAATGCAAGGTGTTGCCGCAGCCATTAGTAGTGGTAAAACCATGGTGTATTCCGCCTGTGTGATAAGCACCAGTTGCGATGAAACTGCGCCAGCAGGAGGTGGTAATGGCTCTGGAAATAGTATTACTGTTGAGGGTGAGGTTGTTATTTTAGCTTATGGGTACCCGCGTCATACTGCAACGGGTATTGCTAGAATGATAAACATTACCGATGGTGTGGATTTTGAAATAACCACTTATAACTCTTCTGGCCGTACTGGTTTGCGTATTCGCCCAGACGCAGACTACGACGCAAACAAGTGTGAAATACGCTACTCACAGCCTTTAGCCGCTGGCGAGGAGCCACTAATCGAAGTGTATATAGATGAATGCTAGGGTCTGTTGATCTTTCAAGATTGTTTTTGCAGCGAATTGTTGGCTATTACTCATATACAAGTGCGCGGCAGAGACTTTGAAGTGTAGTTATTTTACATAAAAAGTCGATAGCGCAGTAAAAATGGCCAACAAACGCTGCCCGAAGGGTTCGGCTAAAAACGTTTTACTCTTTGTTGAATGGATTTTGCTTAGATGACTAGGCATCAATCCATTCGTCTCGATTAAAACGTTTTTAACTCGAACAAAATTCAAACAGCAAAGATCAACAGACCCCAGTTAATCCCTTAAGCTAATACGAATGCCATGAAGATTGTTTCATGGCATTTTTGTTTATAGCAATCATATTTATTGAGAGTTTAGGGGATTGATGACTTTCTCATGTCATTTTTGATGGTTTTCTTGAAATATTTGATTCTAAGTTAAATTAGTAGAGGATTTCACTCAAAAATATGATATTTTCACTGAAAATCACTCAGCAAAAAAACGGCCAATGTCATGGATAAGAAAGACCTAAAGCTATTAGAAATATTACAGCGTAATGGCCGCATGGCAGTGTCTGAATTAGCCGACAAGGTTAATATGTCTGACACACCTTGTTTACGCCGTGTAAAAAAGCTAGAGCTTGATAAAGTGATTTTAGGCTATGGTGCCCAAGTTGATCCCGCTAAAGTGGGGTTAAGCGTGGTGGTATATGCGTCGGTGCGTTTGAGTGAGCACTCTGATGAGTCTACCGCTTTATTTGAAAATACCGTGGCGCAACTGCCTGCCGTGATGGAATGCTCTGTGGTAACGGGCTCGCATGATTATTTGTTAAAAATCGTCGCTCAAGATCTCGTGACTTACGAGCAGTTCATTAAAAGATCGTTAGGTAACTTAAAATACGTGTCTAATATTGAAACCACAGTAGTATTAAAACAAATCTTTAGTCATAACGTGTTACCCGTGGACGCTTCACCAATAGAATAATTCGCTGCATGGGTATTGGCTATGCTCCGCGAGTTTACATAGCCAATACTTACCTCGATGATTCAGTTAAGACGACTAGCCTTGTTCCATAGACGCAATAAACTTGTTTGACTCTTCAATCGATTTGTTCATTTCATTAATCAAGCTCGAAATGTCAGACTGTAAATTAGCAAACTCACCTTTTATGGCGCCAATCGCTTGAGCATTTAGATTATGCTTTAGGTAAAGCATGTTATCTTTCATGGCGGTTAAAATGGGTGGCATTTTAGCTTCTGCGCGGCGCATGCTTTTGACTAACGATGCGTAAGCTCGTTTGGTTTCGTTAAGTTTATTTGTGCTATTACGGCGTAAGCTGGCTTTGCTGATTTCAGTGATTTCATCTTGCCACTCTGCAAATAATGCATCGGCAACATCTTCTACTTTATCAATACGGCTGGTGACTTCATCTGCTGCAGCTTGGGCTGACTCATATTCGTCTTTGGCTTTGTTGTAAGCATCTTCTAAATCGCCGCCATCAAATGCGAGCAGTGCTTGCATTTCTTCTAGAGCTGAACTGAATTGCTCTTGGGCTTCTTGTTGTGACTCTTTGGCGTTTTGAACTCGGTCTACCATAATGTCGCGTTTGTGATAACCGACTTTTTCCATGGCACCGTAATAGGCGCTTTGACAACCGCTCAACAGTAAACTGCTACTTAATAGTGCCAGTGATATCCATTTTTTCATCAATGTGTCTCTTTTTATTGTTTGAGGCGACAGCAATCTATGTGAGATTAGCCATCTGATTAGTTAACTGCCTGATTTAAATCGTGCAGCGTCGATAATGCTCCATAAATGGAACAAGCCACCAATAATGGCCGGGATAATTAAAAAATAGAGTGCATAGCAGGTGACAGTAATACAGAAAAACAGCAACGCCGCTAAAATACGCCCTTGTAAAAGTTGACCAAGGCCAGGAAAAAATAAATTTGCTACAGCTGCGAGGACATTACCCGCCGATCCTTGTTGAGACATCAATTCGCTCCATTCTTTTCGCGCTAATATGTTATAACATTGTACGAAGTTAGTGGCTTAATACAAATGTTATCTCCACTAACGGACTATGAAATAAGGAATATTATGCCCAAGAAGTTTGATTTCAGACCCTTTATCAATTTTTTTTATGGTATTGGCCAGTTTTTACTGCACCTTAAGCAGCGCCTCACCGAAGACCAAATTAACATTCGCGCGGGCCACTTAGCCTATGTAACGTTATTGTCGTTAGTGCCCATGGTGGCCGTAACCATGTCTATGTTATCGGCCTTTCCGGTGTTTAAAGGCATTAGGGGTAAAATTGAAGGGTTTATTTATAACAACTTCATACCGGCTGCGGGTGACACGGTGCAAGTGTATATTAATGAGTTTGTTGCTAATGCCTCTAAAGGTACTTTTGTGGGTATTGTGGCATTAGTGTTTGTGGCGATAATGCTGATATCGGCAATCGACAAAGCGCTCAATAATATTTGGCGAATTACTGAAAAACGCTCGTATGTAGTGTCTTTTTCAATGTATTGGATGGTGCTCACTCTTGGCCCAGTATTGATTGGTGCAAGCTTAGTGGCGACGTCGTATGTGGTGTCGTTAGAGGTGGTTACAGGCAGTGAATTGTCTGGCCTTGTGCCCTGGATTGTTGAGCGTATACCGCTGATGTTTTCAGTGGCCTCTATATTGCTGTTATACATGGTAGTACCCAACAAAAAAGTTCGTTTTTTACATGCGCTACTCGGTGCAATTGTCGCTGCGGTATTGTTTGAAGCAGGTAAAAAGGGCTTTGCGTTTTATGTGACGCAATTTCCTAGTTATGAAGCCATTTATGGTGCGCTAGCGGTTATCCCGATTTTATTTGTGTGGGTGTATTTATCGTGGATGATTGTGTTGCTAGGGGCTGAAATTACCGCTGCATTGCCAGAATATTTAGAAGAGTTGGCAGTGATTGCTGAAGAGATGAAAGCCGAGATATTCACCGAAGGTGAAGCATTAAGCAAAGAAAAACAGGCTTCAAAGATGAATGTGCATGATCCTGTGGCACCATCGCAGTCACATGCCAAATCAGCAAGTGATTCATCAATCGAAAAGTCTTAATCGTTTAATATTAGTAGGTTGTTATGATTGCATTAATTCAACGCGTCAAGCGTGCATCTGTTACGGTTGATGACGAAGTGGTCGGCAAAATTGATCAAGGTTTACTGGTGTTATTAGGTGTCGAGCGTGAAGACAATGCCGATAAATTAGCTAAACTTGCTACCAAAGTAATGAACTACCGCGTGTTTAGTGATGATAATGGCAAAATGAACCTCAATTTGTCGCAAGTGGGTGGTAAGTTATTAGTTGTGTCGCAATTTACCTTAGCAGCAGATACTGCAAAAGGCTTAAGACCGAGTTTTTCGTGTGCAGCAACACCTGAACAAGCTAAGCAATTGTATCTTGATTTTGTTGCATTTTGTCGCCAGCAAGGGGTTGAAACTGAAACCGGCCAGTTTGGTGCTGATATGCAGGTCGAGCTGATTAACGATGGCCCTGTGACCTTTAATTTACAGGTTTAGTTTTGTTTGCAAAGTGTTCATGCTGGCCGTTATTTGGCCATAAAAAATCGATTCAATAAGTTAAGTAAAGGCAAAAAGGGGCGGTAATGTCACAAGACAATGTAATGCCAATCGGTGGTGGCTTTAGTGAACTGTTATCTCAATTGCAAAACACTTGGCATAGCACGATTCCGTTAAGTGAGTTTATGCAGGTGAAACCGCTCAGTTTCAGTGGCACCGAGTTACAGGTTACTGCACCTTTGGCTCCTAATATTAACCTGCATAACACCATGTTTGCCGGCAGTATTTATACGCTAATGACTTTAACGGGTTGGGGAATGATGTGGTTACAGCAACAACGTTTAACACTGCAAGGTGACATCGTTATTGCTGACGCGAGCGTAAAATATATTAAGCCAATTACTGGCGAACCGATTGCGAAAGTCATTTGGCCAAATACAGATATATCAGGGTTAGCTAAAGGACTACGTGCACAAGTGATGCTCGATATTGGCTTGTATTGTAACGATCAACTTTGTGCGGCATTTACAGGCCATTATGTTTCTATTCCTAAAACGCCATCAAACTAAATTGTTCTATAAAATCGAATGTAATCGCTAAATTATTCCGCTATTTTTCTTTTTTATCGTCAAATATACTGGTGTCATTGGTCGAACATGTAGAGACCTCACAGAATATACGTAACCAGACAGGTGGAATGACTGATGAAAAAAGTACTAATGTTAAAATCGAGCATTTTAGGCGAATACTCACAATCCTCAACACTGGTTGATTATGCTCAACATCAATGGAACGAACTCGGTGCTGAAATAACTGTTCGTGATTTAGGCTCTAATCCTGTACCAATGCTCGATGGTGAAATAGCATCAGGTTTGCGTGGTGGCGACAATTTATCTGAGCGTCAACAAGCTGCTCTGGCATTGTCGAATGAATTAATCGCTGAAATTAACGCTAATGACATCATTGTGATTGCCGCACCTATGTATAACTTTGGTATTCCGACCACATTAAAAAGCTGGATTGATTTGATTGCTCGTGCTGGTGTGACATTTACATACACAGACACAGGACCTGTTGGATTGATTGAAGGTAAACGTGCCATTATTGTGACCACGCGTGGTGGAGCTCACAAAGGTGGCTCTACAGATCATGTCGTGCCATATTTAACGACCGTGCTTGGTTTTATTGGCATTACTCAGGTGGAAACTGTGTATGCAGAAGCGTTGAATATGGGCCCTGAGGCAGCGCAATCAGGCATTACCCTAGCTAAGCAAGCAATTGATGCCATTAAGCTATAAATAGACAGTTTTTACGAATAAAAAACGCTTAAATCGAAAGGTTTAGGCGTTTTTTATTTAACCAGAACTCTGGATGTTTAACCAGAATTCGAGTTATATCAATGAGCACAAAAATGTGCTCAATCTTACTGGTTCACATCGCTTATAACGTCGTTAGAATTGTTGAAGGTAGAACAACGAGCTCGCTGCAATTTCCTGCCTTATTATAAAGGACTATTCCAACGCAATTTCTGATCACTTATTTAATCAAATTATTATGTGGCATAAAGCTATCAACTACCAACTACCAACTATCAGCTATCAACGACCAACGGATTATCGAGTAGCCTGCCATATTGGCATAGGCAACTGTTGAAAACAGGATGTTTTCGTCAAGCCCCCATGGATGGGTTTACGGCGTGTTGCATAGGACGATGTGGTGGGCGGGATAACCCATAACCCAGCAGACAACTTAATCCCCCATCTTAATGCTTTACGCCTTTTGACCATGTTTAACGCAACAATAGCATCGACATGCTAAGTGGCATAAAGCTACCAACTACCAACTACCAACTACCAACTACCAACTACCAACTACCAACTACCAACTATCAACGACCAACGACCTATCGGGTAGCCTGCCACATTGGCATAGGCAACTGTTGAAAACAGGATGTTTTCGTCAAGCCTCCAAGGATGGGTTTACGGCGTGTTGCATAGGACGATGTGGTGGGCGGGATAACCCATAATCCAGCAGACAACTAATCCCCCCATCTTAATGCTTTACGCCTTTTGACCATGTTTAACGCAACAATAGCATCGACATGATATGTGGCATGACGTTACCAACGGATTATCGGGTAGCCTGCCATATTGGCATAGGCAACTGTTGAAAACAGGATGTTTTCGTCAAGCCTCCAGGGATGGGTTTACGGCGTGTTGCATAGGACGATGTGGTGGGCGGGATAACCCATAATCCAGCAGACAACTAATCCCCCATCTTAATGTTTTACGCCTTTTGACCATGTTTAACGCAACAATAGCATCGACATGCTAAGTGGCATAAAGCTACCAACTACCAACTACCAACTATCAACGACCAACGACCTATCGGGTAGCCTGCCACATTGGCATAGGCAACTGTTGAAAACAGGATGTTTTCGTCAAGCCTCCAAGGATGGGTTTACGGCGTGTTGCATAGGACGATGTGGTGGGCGGGATAACCCATAAACCAGCAGGCAACTTAATCCCCCATCTTAATGCTTTACGCCTTTTGACCATGTTTAACGCAACAATAGCATCGACATGATATGTGGCATGACGTTACCAACGGATTATCGGGTAGCCTGCCATATTGGCATAGGCAACTGTTGAAAACAGGATGTTTTCGTCAAGCCCCCAGGGATGGGTTTACGGCGTGTTGCATAGGACGATGTGGTGGGCGGGATAACCCATAATCCAGCAGACAACTAATCCCCCATCTTAATGTTTTACGCCTTTTGACCGTGTTTAACGCAACAATAGCATCGACATGCTAAGTGGCATAAAGCTACCAACTACCAACTACCAACTATCAACGACCAACTACCAACTACCAACGATCTATCGGGTAGCCTGCCATATTGGCATAGGCAAATGTTGAAAACAGGATGTTTTCGTCAAGCCCCCAAGGATGGGTTTACGGCGTGTTGCATAAAACGATGTGGTGGGCGAGCTTGCAAATAACCAAACAAAGTTTAGTAACTAATTAATTGTTTTTTATGGTTTTTGTGTTATTTTTTTAAGTTGGTTGTTATTTTTCAATCTGAAAACTGATCAACGCTATTCTACCTTGCGTATTTACGCTATCTTTAAGCGTTTTATTTGTTTGTATAATGAGCAAATATTGCAATCGCATCATAGTGGCTATAATTATGTTGGTAATCATATTGCGATACGGCACAGAAGGCTGTGATTTATGCAGTTAAAAAAAGTGGTTATTGCATTGGTTTTGATTTGTATTTGCTTAGGGTTGATACCTATACTGATGGTGTTAAGCCAATGGTATCAAGCTGATAAAGCTTACGGCATTAATATAAACGACAACCAAAACCTGCGCTTTACTTGGCAGGATGTTGAAAAACAATCGCATCAATTTCCTGCGTCCGCGGGTAAATATACATACTTATTCTTAGGATTTTTATCGTGCTCTGAAATATGCCCGATACGAGTCCAGCAACTGATTCAATTGGAGCAACATTTACAGCAGGATGCTTTGTTAACGAAAGCTGAGGTGCAATTTATGTTTGTGACGATTGACCCTAATAACGACACTCCCGCCGTGCGTAAAAGCTTAATCGATAATCGATCGTCTCGCTTTATGAGTGCGTCATTATCAGATGAAGAGTTACAGCAACTCGATAGGCGATTGTCTGAAAATATCAATCATGAACTCAGCAGTATTAACCATGTCGGTAAACTGTTTTTAGTGTCCCCGGATGGACAAATAGTAAGGGTATATACCGCCGAGCAGCTTTCAACCCCCAAAATGATGCTTGAGCTTAAACACATTATTTCATCTGAACTTTAGGCCTATTTATGAATGATAATCAAACAATAACACTATTAAAAAAACATGATTCATATATATATAAAATCTTAATGTTACAAGCACCTCTGCTGTTTATCAGTGGTTTTTTGGGTGCAAACATGCTCACGTTTAGCACCATTGCTGCCATCGCTATTATAGTGTTGGTGCAGCTAGCTTATAGCTTACTGAAAGGGACTGAATTATTTGCCATCGTAGCGGCGGTCATTATGATGACGGTTTCAGGTCTATTGATCCAAAGCCAAATGGGCATGATTGAAATGCACTTTCATATTTTTGCCTCTATGGGTGTGTTTTTAATCTATTTGCGCTGGCAACCCTTGTTGGCAGCATTGCTCACAGTGGCTCTACACCATATTGTGTTAACGTACATACAGTTGCAAGGTGTCAGCTTATTTGATACTCAAGTCATGATTTTTTCCGGTGAATGCAATTGGATGATCATGTTTGTCCATGCGCTGTTTGCAGCGGCTGAGACCTTTATTTTGATCCGTATCTGTCTTTTTATGCGAACAGATGCCGTTGCCAATCAGCGTATTGCTGGTGCTATTGAGACTATTTCAGCTAACAAAGATTTATCGGTGCGCCTTGCTCAAGCTGATACACCCGCTGAAATGTCGTTTAACCTTATGCTTGAAGAGTTGTCTCAGCTGTTTGACGATTACCGTGATATAGCGGTTAACATGGCCAATACGTCTGACAAGTTAATGGGGCTAAGTGATAAGACACAGCATGCTGTGCAGCAACAAACGCATCAAGCTCAAGTGATTGCAGATGCAACCCAAGTAGTGATCGACCATTTTCAGCAAATGGCTCATGACAGCCAGTTGTCTGCCGAGCAAGCAAAAGATGCAGCAAGCTCAAGCGTAAGCGATCGTCAAAGTGCGTTGAGTATTATGAAAGACATGCAGCTGCTTGAAACCAATACCACCGCGGTGACTGAGTCGTTAACCGAACTGACCAAAGATGTCGGTGCAATCACGTCATTGCTACAAGCTATACGCAGTATTTCAGAGCAAACCAATTTACTGGCACTTAATGCTGCCATTGAAGCGGCTAGAGCGGGAGAAAGTGGTCGCGGTTTTGCGGTAGTGGCCGATGAGGTCAGAGCGCTTGCGCAGCGAACTAGTCATTCAACAGATGAAATTGAGAAGGTGCTAAGTAGATTAAATACTAGCATGTTAAAAACGGTCGACTCGATGGATCAAGGTAAAAAGCGAACGGCAGAAAACGTGCAGCATACTAATAATATTGCTAAGGGTTTAGAGCAGCGCTCCGCACAAATTGGCCAAGTATCTACCTTAAGTAATAACGTTGCAAATAGTACACAAGAGCAAGCTAATAAGCTGAATCAAATTGGTGCTGAAATTTTAGATAACGCCAAAGCGGTAGTGGTACTGTCTGAGCAAGTGCAAAAACTTGCAGTCGGTGCCGTTGAAATGAAACGTATTACTGAAGAATATCAAGCTAAAGCCGCAGCTTATAAAGTGTAGGTAAAACAGATGTCAGCGATTGCTCACATCTGTTTTTATTGATACATAATTGGAGGTCACATTTAAAAATAGGTTTTTAAGTACTTTTTGGCGTAGCTGCGCAGCTTTTTATTGGCGGCGTTATTAGCTATATCTTCAATGACCGGTTTAAACTTATCGTTACCTGAGCTGGCCAGAGCTTTGGCTAGCCAGGCATAGGTATCAATGGCTAAGCGGCTGTCGTCAAGCAGACGAGGTTGAGTTAGCTGTTCGCTTAACTGAGTTAATATCACCTCGCTATATTCACGTTCATACATGATCCGCTTAGCAGCGATTCGAATTAATACTAAGTCATTACTGGCTAAGGCATTGCTATATGCATTTAACCGTGGCGATAAATCAGCGTGAGTTTGCACATGCAAAATGGGATTCCAGATAGCGTATTGGCTAATATTACTAATACCCTCGTTAGCATATTTACGTAATTTTTTATGATAATCCCCCTCGACGATTTGCGTTAACGTCGAGCGATATTTCTCATTGCCAGAATAGCCTAAACCTTTAGCAAGCCAAGATGAATGATCGATAGCTTGTTTGTTCGTGTTGGCTAAACTCTGTTTAAGCGATGCTTCTATCGCATCATATACTGCTATATCTTGCGGCCCTGAAATAATTAAGGTCTCAATGGCCTGTATTTGTTGAGCATGGCTGTCACTTTGAAAAATCGCCAAGTATTGCTGCTCTTGGACAAGGGGTTCTTGCGCACTGACTAATGAAGTGAATAATGAATTCAATAATCCTACGGCTATCAGAAATCCATTGATTGCCATGCTTGTTACATTTTTGGTCATGCTACGTCCTTTTAGAATAGTTTCTTAGTTCCAGCGTTTAAAAATCAGTGAGGTATTGATGCCACCAAAGGCAAAGTTATTACTCATAATAAATTGCGTCTCAAGCTGGCGAATATCGCCTTTAATGTAATCAAGCTCGCCACATTCTGGGTCGACTTCATCAAGGTTTAAAGTAGGTGCAAACCAGCCTTCATTCATCATTTGGATACTGGTCCATGCTTCGAGTGAGCCGCAGGCGCCAAGCGTGTGTCCGGTATAACTTTTGAGTGATGAAATCGGCGTACTGGCACCAAATACCGCGTGGGTGGCTGTGGTTTCAGCAATGTCGCCACGATCAGTCGCTGTGCCATGGGCGCTAATGTAGCCAATATCTTGCGGCGTGAGTTTTGCGTCTTTTAAGGCTAAACGAATGGCCACTTCCATGGTGCTGGCATTGGGCTGGGTAACGTGCTGGCCATCTGAGTTGGTGCCAAAGCCAACAAGCTCCGCATAGATTGTAGCTCCGCGCGCTTGAGCGTGTTCTAGCTCTTCGAGTATTAACGTACAGGCTCCTTCACCAATAACCAAACCATCGCGCTGCTTGTCAAATGGGCGTGGGGTTTGCTCGGGAGTATCATTTTGAGTGCTGGTGGCAAATAAGGTGTCAAATACCACGGCTTCTGTGGGGCATAACTCTTCACCGCCGCCGGCTAACATTATGGTTTGCATGCCATATTTTATGGCTTCGTAGGCATAACCTATACCTTGGCTGGCAGAGGTGCAGGCGCTACTTGTTGTATGGATACGGCCTTGTAAGCCAAAAAATACCCCGATATTTACCGCGGTAGTGTGGGCCATCATTCTGATATAGCTGGTGGCAGTAAGCCCTGACATTTCGCCGGTTTTGAGCATGTCACCAAAGCCCATAATTGGGTCGGTGCTGCCGGTTGATGAGCCATAGGCTACGCCGACCTGACCTGAGCTTAATATTGGGTCGTTCAATAAGCCTGCATCCTCTAATGCCAGCTCACTAGCGCGGGTTGCCATGAGCGACACCCGGCCCATTGAGCGAATTTTTTTACGCGAGTAATGCGAGGGGACTTCAAAATCTTGCACGGGTGCGGCCAGGCGAGTATTTAAGTCTGGGTAGCGATCCCATTCGTCGATGCGGATTACACAATTTTGCTTGGCCAATAAGCTTGCTTTAATCTGTGGCCAGTCTTGACCCAGAGCAGAAATCCCGCCCATGCCCGTGACAACAACGCGCTTCATATCATACCTCCATTGACCGAAATAACCTGGCGAGTGATGTAAGCGGCATCGTCAGACAGTAAAAAGTTAGCTAGGCCGGCAATTTCATTGGGTTTGCCCATGCGTTTCATCGGCACCATTTGGTTAACTAAATCGGTTGGGAAATCGCTCACCATGTCGGTTTCGATTAAACCTGGCGCAATGCAATTGACGGTGATTTTGCGTTTAGCGAGCTCAAGCGACAATGCTTTAGTTGCACCAATAATGCCTGCTTTAGAAGCACTGTAATTGACTTGGCCACGATTGCCGGCAATGCCCGAAACCGATGCGAGAGTAATAATGCGTCCACCTTTACGTGCTTGCACCATTGGCATAACGGTTGGGTGAATCACATTATAAAAACCGTCTAAATTGGTGTGGATAACACTGTCCCATTCGTTTTCTGTCATCGCGGGGAAGGCCGTGTCGCGATTGATGCCCGCATTTAAAATCACCCCGTAATAAGCACCATGCTCAGCAATATCAGTTTCAATGGCCTGTTTTACTGCAGCGCGATCGCCAATATCAAACTGCAATAAACTCACATTAACGCCAAGGTGGGTAAGTGTTTGCTTTACCTCTTCAGCGGCGCTGTGATTACTGTGAAAATGCAGCGCAATGTTAAAGCCGTTTTCGGCCAATTTAATCGCAATGGCCTTGCCAATCCCTCGGCTTGAGCCGGTAATTAATACTCTTTTAGTCACAAGTCTCTCCATGATGTTGTTGAGCTAGGCTGTTTTAGTTATTTTGAGGCACTATGCTCGAGTTGATTATCGTTGATATAAGCTTGGGTATCTTGAGGTTGAAACACATTGACGTTTGCCGACGCAACAACCTGGTCTTGATGATAAATATGGCAGTCGAACACGGCTAAGCCAGAGGGTTCTTGATAAAGCCTACTTACCTTTGTGTGATAGGTTTGCCCGAGTTCAAAATGGTCAATATGCATTTGTAATTTGCGACTGCCCAGTAAAAAGCCAACGCGTACCTTGTCACCCACTAACTTAGCTTCAACCCCCGCTAGCGCGGCAATGCTTTGTGCCATGTATTCAATGCCCACGTAATTAGGCACGCCATTGATAATGCTGTCAAAGTAAGCGCTTGATTGACTAATGTGGATAGCCGTAAGTAGGGTGTCCGGTTGGTGCTCTAGAAGATTATCTATCAAAATCATTGGCGCACGATGCGGTACAAACTCACTGATATCGAGAGCTAATAAGCTGGGTTCTGCAATTAGGCTCGTCATGGTGTTAGGCATCCTTCTTACAAAAAATAATGCTGGCATTGCTGCCACCAAAAGCAAATGAGTTACTCATAATGTAGCTGAGTGTATTGCCTGGCTGTGAAGCGTTGGCGCTTACCAAGGGAATACTTGGATCGTTTTGGTCTGCGTGACCATCCCATATATGCGGCGGTAACAGTGCAAGCTGATTGTGTTGGCTAAGTAACAAGTAACAAAATGCCGCTTCAATGGCGCCTGCTGCACCTAAGGTGTGGCCTGTTAATGGTTTAGTTGAGCTACACGCTGGCAGTGTTTGGCCAAATACTGCCGTGATGGCGCGCGATTCCATTGCATCGTTTTTGGGGGTGGCGGTGCCGTGCAAATTTACATAGTCAATTTGTGAAGGCTGGATGTTGGCCGCAGTTAATGCCGCGTGCATGGCAGCTATCGCACCTAAGCCTTCAGGGTGCGGCGCTGAAATATGATGTGCGTCAGCAGACTCACCTACACCAGCCAGCATCACCTCACTTTGGCCACGCTCCAGGGTAAATAAGGCGGCTCCTTCACCAATATTAATGCCGTCGCGATGTAGACTAAATGGATTGCAATGCCCTTTAGCTACAGATTCGAGTGAGTTAAAGCCATTTACGGTTAATTGGCACAAACTGTCTACTCCCCCCACGATAACCATGTCACACAGGTTTGCTTGTAATAATCGTTGTGCGCTGGCAAACACTTTGGCACTTGATGAACATGCGGTCGATACTGTGTAGCAAGGGCCACTGATCTCAAATAACTGCTTGAGGTAGTCACTCGTGCTGCCCAACTCTTGTTGTGAGTAATGGTAACTCGGTGGAAAGTGGCCGTGTTCGAGTTGGTATGCTAATGCGGCTTCACCTTTGGAAATCCCCGATGTGCTGGTGCCTAAAACTACGCCAATTCTACCAGCGCCATAACACGCTTTAGCCTCGCTCACTGCCTGTGCGATTTGCATTGCTGCAGTATGGAGTAAGCGGTTATTTCGACAAGCAAACAGCTGCAAGTGCTCTGGAATATCAATCAGGCTGTCATCGTTTACACTACCGACAATGGTTGGGCCACTAAACAACAGGTCATCACGGTATTGCATGGGGCTGTTGTCGCCATTTACTAAGCGCTGCAGCACGGTTTCAGGCGTGTTGCCTATTGGGGTACAAAGTCCGATATGGGAAATGGCGATTCGGTTATTCATATTCTGTACTCAGTCTTTGTCATTGGTTACTAGAGTGGCGTAATGTTCAACAAAATGTCGGCTGACTTTATGGTAACGCTAATTTTTGCTTGCCACGGGTTGAGCTCACTATAGTTAATAGTGATTTGCTCGCCATCGGCATCGATTAACTGTTTACATAAGGCATTTTCGCAAGGCGTAACCCTTAGCTGAGCGTCAGTGAGGTGCTGATTTATTTGCTCCGTTGGCCAGTAGATAAGCTGCATGATGGCCATGAGATATTCGGCATTAAATGTATCGCCTAACAAGCGACTTTGCTCACTTTGTAAGGTGTCGCCATCGTACACCAGGGTAAACAGTGCCTGGCCTAATGGCGCGAGCCCCACTAAGGTCATGCGTTGTGAGCTGAGTTCTAATTGAGTCATTAACTCATGGTTATCCTGCCCATGGCTCATACTGATCATTTGGCTAAGGCTGATGTCACTTTGGGCACTCAATGCGTTCACTGTAGGCGCAAGACAATATTGAGCCTGACTGGTTATCGCCATACAGCTTTTTCGGGCAAATTGTTGGCTACAACTTGCCAATGCGCACAGCAACAACACTGCGCCAATCACTTTGATAGCACGACTACGTTTAAGCAACGTCTAACTCCCGACATAACTCAACAATGGTATTAAGACGACGCTCTGACTCTTTCACAAACGGGTTTTTAGAGTCCCATGCGTAGCCTGCTAAAATTGAGCAAATCATTTGTTTTACGTTATTACTCGCTTGCTGATAAAAAATCACATCTTGAAAGCGGCCGTCATACCAGGCTTGAACATAGGTCCTAAAGGTATTAACCCCCAGCATTAACGGCTGGGCGTAATCGGCTTGCCAATCGACGGTTTCGCCTTTTAATTGTCTATCAAGGCTTTTGCACGCCATGGCAGCCGATTGCATGGCAATAGTGACCCCAGATGAAAATACCGGGTCAAGAAACTCACCCGCGTTACCCAATAAGGCAAACTTGTTGGTGGCAAGTGTGGTCACATTGGCCGAATAACCCTGGAGCGTTGCACAGGGTTGCACTACCTTGGCATTGGCGAGTAAACGCTTTAAATCAGGCTCCTGCGCAATAATTTCCAGCAGTTGTTGCTCTAGACTCCCTGTTAAATGCGCTAATAAATGCGGCTCGCCGACCACCCCAATAGAGCAGCGGTTATTGCTAAACGGGATAAGCCAATACCAAATGTCTTTATGTTCAGGGTGTACGCTAATTAAGATTTTATTGCGGTCAAATTCGTTATCACTGATGTTGTCTTCAATATGGGTGAAAATCGCGCTGCGTGTCGGTAAACTTGATGGTAGCTCAAGGTTTAATAGCCTTGGCAATACCCGGCCAAAACCACTGGCATCGACAATAAACTTGGCATTGATTTGATAAGGCTGGCCTTGCTCGTTTGTTACTTTTAGGGTCGGTTCGCCACTAATATCGACCGAATCCACCTGATGTCCAAAGCGAATATCGACGCCCTGACTGATGGCTGTGTCAGCCAGTAATTTATCAAATTGGCCACGCTGAACTTGAAACGTGGTACCAGGGCCTGGCGTGAACTTGTCGGTAAAATCGAATGTGGTATAACGGCCTTGATGACGAAATGCCGCGCCATTTTTAAACTGAAATCCAGCCTGATTCACCGCATCTAGCATGCCGGCTTGCTCAATAAATTGCATACAACATGGCAGCAAACTCTCGCCGATAGAAAAACGTGGAAACTGCTGTTTTTCAACGACCACAACCTTATGACCTTGTTGACGCAATAGGCTTGCTGCAATCGCGCCTGACGGGCCAGCACCAATAATGGCGACATCAACGTCCATGTGGCTAACTATGCTTGTTTGACTGCTTAACATTTACAGTGACTTCCTTGTAAAAAATGAGATAAATGGCGCTAATACAAAAGCAAAGCTAATGCCAAATAAAAGCGTCAGGCCGAAAAAATGAATCGCATGGGTTTGGCTCAGTGCCAATAAACCAAAGGCTAATAGGGTTGAGCAGGCCGACATAAAGATGGCCATCATCACGCCACTATTGCTGTGTTTGGCCTCGGCAAAAAATAAGCTGTAATCAATACCAATACCCAGCACTAAAATAAAGGCTAGTGCATGAAATAAGCTAATGCTTGAGCCAACTAAACCTAAACAAGCCAGCGTGAGTAACACCGCAAACGCCGGTACCGCAACAATGGCAAGCGCCAGTTTAATGCCATATTTAACGCTAAAGGCAACACTGGCAAGTGCAAATACCCACAGTAACAGTTGAAAGGTTAGCTGGCGATACTGACCCATTAATGTGGATATGTCGCCGACTTTATCAATCACTTTTACTTGCCCCAAAGCCCAGTTATGGCTGTCGAGTCGCTGGGCTAACGACGGCAGAGAATGAATGCCGCCCAGTAATACAATGGCACCAAATTGTTGAGCGTTGTCATCGCTTGCAACATCGCCAAGCCACAAGGTTTTTAAGTCATCATTGGCGTGCTTAAGCACAGTTTGAGGTGTCAGCCATACAGAATTGGCTTGATTAAGCTCTGCCATTAAATGTGGTTGGATGTCGTTATCTAGGCCCATTTGGTCGATTATGTCTGCCAGGTGCTGTTGGTAGAGCTGCTGTTGTAATTGGTAATGATGTTGCTGGCGCGCAATACTTGGCATAAAGCGACTGAGGCCAACCGCTTGAGCGATTTCATTGTTTGCGATGGCGGCACCTAATACTGGGGTGAGTTGCTCAAGTGTTTGCAGTAAGTCTTGTTCATTAGCGCTACTGACTAAAATAAATTGGTTATCTGTGCCGCCGCTGAGTAATTGCCTCAGCTGGTTTTCTTCTGCCGTTATTGCCTCGGGGCTTTGCTGCAATTGCCGAATATCATCGTTGGCGGTGAGTTGCGATAACCCGAAAAACAGTATGACTAACACAGCAACAGGCAGCAACATGAGTACTGCTTTTTGTACCGTTTTTGTTGGGGTAAATACGCGCTGTAACCCGTTTAAATATGCCTGAGCAAACCCAAGCCCTTGAGTGTGCTTTAATGGGTAATTACCCAAAAGTGGGAACACCAACAGCAAGGTGAGATAGGCACCGATTAAGCCCGCAGCGCAAAATACCGCGACTTGTTGCATCCCCGGAAAAGGCGTAAAACCAATGGCGATAAATGCACTGGCGCTGGTGGCTAATGCGAGCGTTAATGCAGGGAAGATACGTTTGATGGTGTCGCTAGCATTGTCAGTAGGGTGGGCTTGTTTTTCACAATAAAAATGAAAGCTGTAATCAATGGCCACACCAATTAAGCTGGTGCCAAACACCAATGTCAGTAAATGTAACTCACCAAATAGGCTTAGGGTGGCAACAAAAGCAAATACGACGCCTGTGGTTAAGGTCAGTGTTGCAGCCACTAATGGCATTACCGAGCGAAATGCCAACCACACCAGTAATACTATGCCCAGCAGTGAGATTAGGCCGATTTTGCTGATCTCTTGTTTGGCTGACTCGGTTGCGGCGATAGCGTGAAACAGTGCACCCGCTTTGAGAAAACTGATTTGCGGATACTGTTGGTTTACCTGGCTAAATGCACTTTCTAGCGCCAGTATTTGCTGTTGCTGTGCCGTGGGGCTAAACGCGCTGTCGCGGCCTTTGGCCATGACGATAGCGGCCACGCCATTGTCTATGTCGGTAAGTAAAACACCCTGCTGGCGACGAAGTTTGCTATTGGGTGATAGCGCCAACAAGTTTGCTGGAAATAATAACAGCGGGTCGTTCGCTAATAGTTGGCTGTTAGCAAAACCAAAGGCACTGTAAAGTTGGTTTTGCGCTGTCGCTAATAACGCTTGCCAGTTACCTGTTTCTAGCGCGTGTGCTTGCTCCTGGGTCAGTAAGCTAAAACGATGCTCAAAATACACTTTGGCTAACTGTTCTAATTGGTTGTCGGCGCCGCTTCTAATGGCGATAAAAGACTGTTGTGGCTGGCTTTGTAAAGAAGCCATTAACTGCTGAGCAGCATGAATGGCCTGGTTGTCGTTTTCTGCCATCACGGCTATATACACCTGGTTAGCCAGTTTTTTTTCGACGGTTTCTAATGCTGTTTCGGTGAGTTTGTCTTGTTGCAAATGTGGCAACATGGCCAAAATATCAGTTTGGATCTTTGCGCCTTGCTGCCATTGCATCGCGCCACCTAATAACATGGCTAATAGCAATACTAGCCATAGCGCAAAACCGCCTTTGGCTGAAACTATTTTATTTTGCTGGCCGCGAGGCATTATTTGGCTAGCTCACTGTTAAGGTTAAATAATGCTAGTTCGCTGTCACTCAGCGCGCCTTGTTCAGTATCGGTAAATTGTATATAGGTGTAGTCGCTAATATTGGCTTGCTGGCTGCTCATGATGAGTGAACGAATGTGTGTATCACCACTGAGAGTGATGTTACCCATAGCGGCATGTATTTGTGGGTCTTTTGCTTGTAAGCCGAGTTGCCACACTGAGCCTGTTTTTTCTGTTGGCATAAATAAGGCAAAGTCAGTGCTGAGCGCGTTTATGTCGCCGGCCATGATGGCCTGTAATAAGCGTGGCAGTTGCTGCGCGATGGGATTGCCGCTGGTTGCTGCACTGAGTTGTTGCACTTTTCCCTGACTGTTTTGCTGAATTAACTGCTGATCTTTAAGCACCATTAAGCTATTAAAGGGAGTAAGTTGTTGCCAAATCAACCCCTGATTAGGGCTGAAGATAAATCGCCCTTGGCTGAGTAACGGCTTTTTGAGTACAGCTAGATGACGCTGTTGCAGAAACTGTCCGCGGGTATCGGCATGTAAATTCAGTTGCTGAGCTAATGCCTCAAGTGCGGGAGTGCTAGCTGGCTGTTGGTACAAGCTGTTAATTTGTGTCAATTGAGCATCGGTGAGCAAAGCCTGATTAAGTTGAGTATTGGCTTGCGTCGGTGCGCTTAAGCACAGCAAAAGACTAATAAATGTTAGCGGTAGCAACTTAACTGCAAGCATTAGCGTTGGCTCTCATCTAATAGCGGCCTAATTTTTTGCTGAAATACCTCTGGCGTGACAAAGCATAACTCCTGGGTGGCAATCTCTACCGCAGCTTGAATGGTATAGCCTTTGGTAATACGTGCATTGGTTTGAGCATCGATGATTTGATAGTTAATTCGTAACCGGTTTTCCCATTCAACAATGGCGGCAATCACTTTGACTTTTTGATCAAAGGTACTGCTTTTAACATATTTAATTTGCACATCGACAATTGGCCAGGCATAACCAGACTCGAGCATGGTGCGATAGTTATAGCCAAGTTTATCGAGCAGTTGACAGCGCACTACTTCAAAGTAACGCAGGTAATTACCGTGCCAGGTAATGCCCATTGAGTCGACATCGTGAAACGGGATCACCATTTCCATTTCGGTGAGTAACAATCCTTTCATTTAGCACACCTCCCATTGACCGAGTTGAATTTTTTCAACCGTTTGGCGCAGTACAGATTCTAAAGGACGATCTTCAGTGAGCAACTCAAAATCGGTGCTCACTTGTTCAAGGGTTTTAGCCAGCGAAGAGGTCAATGACTGCGGATCTAACTCTTGTTGTAGTACCCGTAGTTTGATCCCCTGACTCATGGCTAACAAGGCCGCTGCTGCCACTTGCTCTGTGAGTTGTAATACGCGCATGCAATCACGCGCGGCAATGGTGCCCATGCTAACTTTGTCTTGATTATGGCACTCAGTTGAGCGAGAAAACACACTGGCAGGCATGGTGTTTTTTAAGGCTTCTGCGGTCCAGGCTGACACGCCAATTTGTACTGCTTTAAAGCCGTGGTTAATGGCGCGGCGCTCACCCGTTGCTCCAGATAGATTGGCGGGTAAACCGTTATTAAATTTCGGGTCCATCACTAATGCCATTTGGCGGTCGATTAAGTCGGCAATATTGGCCACCGCGTTTTTCAGTGCATCCATGGCAAAGGCAATATGCCCACCATAAAAGTGACCACCATGGAGAATGTGTTCGCCCTCAGCATCCACGATCGGGTTATCGTTAGCGCTGTTAAGTTCGGTTTCAATAAACTGGCGCATAAACGGCAGCGCATCTTGCAATACCCCAATAATATGCGGTGCACAGCGTATTGAGTATCGGTCTTGTAAGCGGTCTGAGTTACGCGGATGCGTGTGGTGGTTTAAGTCCTCACGGATCCAGCTGGCGATTTGGTTTTGCCCTGGGTGAGGTTTGGCGGCAAATAAAATATCGTCAAAATGATTGGAGTTACCTTTAAGGGTTAACGAGGCCATTGCCGTGATACGACTCGATAAACGGCTTAAGTATTGCGATCTGTCGTAAGCCAAACATGCCAGTGCTGTCATCACGGCTGTGCCGTTCATTAATGCAAGGCCTTCTTTTGGGCGTAATCTCAGTGGCACTATGCCAAGTTGTAAATACACATCTTTAGTGGCTTGGCGTTTACCTTGATACATCACTTCGCGCTCGCCAACTAACACTGCAGCAAGATAAGACAGTGGCGTTAAATCGCCACTGGCACCCACCGAGCCTTCTTGAGGAATGATAGGCGTGATGTTGTTGTTTAATAGCCATTCAATGCGTTGCAGCAGTTGATAGCTTACGCCAGATTTGCCCACGGCGAGTGAGTTTAGACGGCATGCCATAATGGCGCGTGATTCCATTGGGCTAAAAATATCGCCTAAGCCACAACCATGGAAACGGGTTAAATGCAGTGGCAATTCGTGGACTAAATCTAGGCTGACATTGACGGTGCAAGAGTCGCCATAGCCGGTGGTGACACCATACACTACGCCTTCTTCATGTAATAAACTGTCAATAAAGCGTGCGCCTTTTTGAATATATTCAATGTAATTGGCTGTGTCAGTCAGTTTAACCTTGGCGCCTTTAGCGACCGCAACCACTTGTTCTAGGTTGAGGTACTGCTGACCAAAATGCACTGTGTTATCGAAAGCGTCTGCTGAAGATGTGTGGCTCATGAGATTATCTGTCCTGACTGGGTAATGGGGCTGCACTTGATTGTGAAGGCTGGTTGTTACGGGTAACCAGCTCGTCCTTGCGCCAAAAATCGAAAAAGTTAAACCATTGCATTGGCGCGAGTTGCGCAAAATGGGCTAAACGCTGGCTATATAGACTCATAGCATCGGTTAAGCGAGCATTTCTGCCAGCCCTGGAGCCTTTTAGCGTGTCACTTAAGTGCTCAACATGCACTTGATAACGGCCCTGTTGGCGAATACAAAATAGGGTATAAACTGGGCAATCGAGTAAACTGGCCAAAATAAATGGCCCTTGCGGAAATGCGGCTTCTTGGCCTAAAAAAGGTAAATAGGTCACACGACCTTGACTGCTCGATGAGGTACGATCTGCTGCAATCACCACAATTTCACCTTGTTCAATCTTTTGTTGCAACAGCATCGCAGTGCTAGGGTCGAGTTCATTGACATGGATTAAATTCAGGCTACTTTGCGGGTTAAGTTGTTGCAGTACTTTATTAAAGTTCTCAGCGTGCTGGGTCAGCACCATCACATTCACCTTCACTTTTTGCTGGTGGATGGAGATAGCGCGGCACAATTCCATATTACCTAAATGCGACACTATCAATACTGCGCCGCGTCCACTAGCTACTTGTTCTGCCAGAATATGCCGGTCGTTAAAGTCGACTTGAGATAGGTTAATTCTGTCACACCAGGCGTCGATTCTGTCGAGGGCGGCATTACCAAACGTAAAAAAGTGCTTAAGGCTATCACGCCAATTAACTGGGTTATTGAGGTCTGGGTGATTAGGCTGTTGCTGTTGTACCCGCTGCAAAAAACCGAGCGAGGCATCGCGGGCGGTTTTACCAGTAAGGAAAAAATAACAAATCACCGGATACATGACTGCGCGGCACAACCAATGACCGCCAAAGCGATAGCATTGGGCTAAAAATTTAATCCCCCAAAAGCTGCCACGTTCACTTATGGCTGACCAATGCTGGGTTGTTTGTAATGATTGAGCGGTTTGATTTTGCTTAGTAATAATGCGTGGCAAACGAGCTAACATGCCAAAAAATAACTTGGTATGCATCCAACTAATACGCACATTGTCTTTTACGCCTTGAAAATGACTGATGCCATCTTCTGGGTAAATTACTTTGGTTGGCACATGCACCACGGGTGTGCCTTGCCAGTGCAGTTTAACCATGACTTCAATGTCAAAATCCATTCGCTCACCCAACGCCTGTTGGCTAAATAGCTGTTCAGTTGCGGCAAGCGGATACACCCTAAAACCGCACATAGAATCTTGAATATCAAAGCTTAAGGTTTCTATCCACACCCAAAAATGGGTAATGTAACGGCCATATAATCGTCCTTTGGGCACCGACTCATCATATTGTGGTTGGCCTGATATCAAAGCTGCAGGGTGCTGCTCGCTGGTGGAGAGCATTAAGGGAATGTCGGCTAAATTATGCTGGCCGTCGGCATCAACTTGCAGGGCATGGCTAAAACCATCACGGTAAGCTTGGCGGAGGCCGCTCATAACCGCCGCACCTTTACCGCGATTATAAGGATGTTGAATTAACGTGACCCAGTTAAACTTATCGGCTAGCCCTTGCAGCACGTAACGGGTTTGATCGTCACTGCCGTCGTCGACCAAATAACAGGGTAATTGGTACTGGGCCAAATCGGTTAAGGTTTTTTCTATCGCGATATGGTGATTGTAATTAGGGATCACTAACGCCAGCTTCATGAGACACGCTCGTCATGCTTTGTGCCATTGAGCACTATGCGTCCAGACGCAAAGCGTTTGTCACCATCGCTGTAGCTAAATATTAACTTTGACTTTTGTGGCTGATGTTCAATGACTAAATCGACATAGGTATTAGGCAAAATGAGTTGCTGAAATTTAAGTACCTCAAGCGTGGCGACATTGGCACGATAACCAAAAGCATCGCACCCTAGCTTTACAGCCCAATCTAATTGCGTTACACCCGGTAGTACGGCTTGCTCAGGAAAGTGGCCATCAAAAAATGCCAAATTGTCACTAATGAATAAGCGCCAATGGCATCTCTCGCCCGCGACGTGCTGATTAATTATTTGCGGTAATACTGATTTAATCATGAATAAATAATGCTGCTATATCGGCTGGCGTGCGTTTGCCCTGGCTGTTAAGCGGCAAGGTTTTTGGGTAGCGCCAACGTTTAGGTAACGTGATGCGTTCAAACTGGCTGAGTAAGTGATTTTTAAGCGCGGTGTTAATTGCTAACTTACCTTCGTTTTTGAGGGTTTGTCTGCCTAATTCATTTAAGCATACAGCCGCGCCGAGCATGGTGCGTGGTTGCTCTAATACCGTGACGGCAGCTTCGCTGACAAACGGGTGTGTTTGTAACAAATGCTCTAACTGTGCCAGTGATAAGCGTTTTTCTTCTATTTTTACAATGCGATCTAAGCGGTGCAGTAAACGAAATTGACCATGTTCAACGAGTTCAATTTTATCATCACACTTTACCCAGGCTTCGGGATCTTCTAAGTAAACCGACTGCAATAACAAGGCTCCGTCGCTTGGGTCCATATCAACGCTAACACGTTCAAAGGGTTGCCAGGTTTGCATGGGGTGAAGTTGACGGCGGTAGGCGATACCGCCAGTTTCGGTACTGCCAAATATTTCTATGGGTAATTGCTTAAAGCACTGTTTTACCGCCTGTGCCGACTCAAAATTTAATGGCCCACCTGAGCTAAAAATCAAGCTCGGAATGCGTTGTTGCGCCTGGTTATCAAGCGCGTCTGGTAAGCGGGTTAGCTGCGCTGGACTGCTAATTAAACACAGATTGGGCATGATGGCGAGGTAATAGCTTAGGGTTTCTGGAAAGTCGATTTGTTCGCTTAAAAAAGCACGACTTGCCGCTAATGGCCATAAAATTTTAAACAACAATCCATAAATATGTTGATGCGATACCGTTGATACCACAGAGCAATGTGGCAGGTGTTGGGCAAAAGTGTGCTCTAAAATACTGACTTCTGCATCCAATTGGGCAAGGGTTTTGGTTATGGCTTTGGGTTGGCCGCTACTGCCAGAAGTAAATAAAATCAGTTCACCTAAGGTCGAGGCTTGTGGCCAGGTTGCAGCGGGAAGACTGAGCTCTTTTTTGAGGGCAACGTATTCGCGGACTTCGCATAATGGCTTATCGGCAATAATGGCATCAAACTCGTGGTTTAGCTCGCTTAATGTGCCGTGCTGGGTATTGGCTGGCAGTATGACTTGCTTACCCGCGAGCAGTGCTGCGCATAAACCCGCGGCAAATAAATCACTCTTTTTCGCTGCCAGTAACCAACGCTTAGCATCGCTTTGGCTAAGCTGTTTGTGCAAGTGCGTGACGTGAGCGCAAAATAGCGAGCCTGTCATGATGTCATGATGGTCAAAGCTAATCAGCTGCTGAGCAGTGGGGCCATTAGTAAGCCAGTTAAGCAAAAGTTTAGTCATGTTTTTTCAGCCAAAACCTGCGATAAGTCCATTCACCACTGAGTAGCATACCTATGAGCACATAAGCTATCAGTCCGTTGTAAAGCGTCCACATTTCAATTGTGGTGGCTACTGCTGTGTAGGCTGCCATGGCACCATTGACAACAAATAGCCCGCACCATAATTGGGTAATGGTGCGTAAATATGGTGTTGCTGAGCCTGGTAAATCAGGCTCTTTTATACGTGCTAAGCGCTCAATCATACTGGGGCCATGAATGAGAGAATAACCAAATAAACTCAATAAGCTGAGGTTGATGACCACCGGATAATACAGTAGCCAGTCATTACGCTTAGCAATAAAACTTGCCCCAGTTAACCCTATCCCAACAATGAGCGGCAATACCATTGCCCGCACTTGTTGCTTGGTTACTATCATTCGTGTGAGCAATAACGCGCACAGTAATAAGGCTATGTAACCTGGGGGTAAATACTGTAAACCAAAATACACAGCTAATGGGTAAGCAACAATCACTAACGTGGTAATGATTTGCAACAGTAACCGCATTAGCTTTGCATTAATCCTTCAACGGCATTCACCACGTCATTCACGGTTCTAACGGTTTTAAATTCTTCTGGCTGAATTTTTTTGCCCGTGAGTTGTTGCAACTTAATCACAAGATCCACCGCATCGATGCTGTCTAAATCTAACTCTTCATACAATGAGGCGTCTAAGCTGATGTCTGCTGGGTCAATTTCAAACTCATCCACTAAAATGGTGCTGAGCATGGCAAAAATTTGTTCACGGCTTTGCATGCTGGCTCCTAAACGCGTTGTGATTCAATAAAGCTAGCTAGGCTAGCCACACTGAAAAAGTGTGCTTTAGTTGCGTCTGAATTGGCTTCAATTTTGACGTCGAATTCTTTTTTTACCGCTAAACCCAGCTCTAGCGCATCAATTGAATCTAAACCTAGGCCTTCGCCAAATAGCGCGGCATCAGTATCTATGTCGTCAATGGTGACATCTTCTAGGTCTAAGCTGTCGATAATCAGCTGTTTAATTTGGTTGTGTAAGTTCATTTTTTTGTTTCTTATCAGTATGGCTATCAATGGTGGTTGATAGGGTGTTTAAATAAAACTGTTGCAAATCTCGGGTGAGTTTCCGAGCCATTTTTGCTTCGTTACCTTGGGTAATCTCATTGTCATGTTGCAGTACACTGTCGGCGACTTCAACCGACATATTGATGGTTTGTCTTGGTATTTGAAACCAAGACTCTTGTTTGGTTAAGCCTGGAACATCAGTGCGAAGTACAACGGGTAAAATATTACTTTGAGTACGTATCGCAATATTGGCCGCACCGCGCGCAAATTGATTGATTACGTTGCCAACCAGTGTGCGGGTACCTTCAGGAAAAATCACTAAATTTGTGTCGCGATTTAATACTTGCTTACAATCTTGTAGCAGTAAATTTGCGCTGCGATTAGGGATATAACCTACGCTAGAGAGCACGCCGCGAATAAACGGATTGTGCCATAAAGCTTGTTTAACAATGCAACCCGCATTTGGCATAAGGCTAATCAGTACGACTACATCCACCAAGGTGGGGTGGTTGGCTATTACAATGTTACCCCGAGCTTGTTGTAATACATGCAGATTGTGAGTGCTCACTTTAATGATGCCAACCGCGGTTAACATGGTAACAAAACCTTTAAACATTAGACTCACGGTACGTTGCACTCGCGCTATACGTGCCTGCTTGGACCCTGGCCAATAACGTAATACTGGCAGGATGGTTAATGAGCTGAGCAACCCACCAAGGCCAAAGACCATATAACACATGACCCCGCCAAACCATCTTGGGGCATACCTCAGCCCAGTCAGTTTTGGGGCAAGGCCCTGTTGAGATGTAAAAGGAGCTGACTGCGAAGAATTAGTCATGATGTTCAACAGACCAATACCAATGACATAAACACCCTTGGATGTTTTTACCTGTGGCAATATGGTGAATTAATTGGCTAAAACTGATGTTATCTTGATTTTGCCCTGTGACTGGGCGTTCAGATAAGCCTAGGGTAATACTGGCATTGGTAACGCTATTGGCGGGTGCTAGATACAAACCTAGGGCAATAGGCAGTTCAACTTCGTGGGTAAATTCACTGTAGACCGGCGGGACAGGGTCATCGCCAAACACCAATAATAATGGGCTGGGGTTTTGTGTCAGTTGAGCGTAGGCTTCAATCAGTGCCTGAGGTAGGGTTTGTTCACCTGCAGCAATCGATGTCGATGCGGCTGTGTTTTGAGTAACAATACCGAAGATACCGCTGGCAGTATTATGTACCGACTGACTAAACGCCATTGGGGACAGTGGTTGTTTTTGTACTATGTCTTCTAGCAAACCTAGGGTACGGGTTAACTCACCATGACGAGAGGAAAAAATACTGCGAGTGTGTGGCGCAACCTGACATTGGTGCGCTGCCGTTAACATCATTTTAGTTAAGCGGCTAAATCGGCGGCGTTGCATGGCAGGAATATGTGATAGAGCTGGGGTTGCTTGGCTAGCAGACACACTTGTATTTGGCTGTTGCCAATGTTGCCAGCTTTCACTGGTTTGAAAGTTTGGAGACCACGCGCCCCATGAGAGAAGTTGAAATGTTAAGTGCACTACTTTGCCTCTATAACTGCCTAGCTATCCTTATCTAAGTGTTAATAAATAATCATGCATTTGCTGAGTATTCGTTAACGGCGACAATTGTACACCTAACAGAGGCGGTTTAAGAAGTCACGTAGAAGAAAAATCGTTTTTTAGATTATTTGTTAAACAAGGTGTGCACAAAACAGGAAAAAAATAGCGCGGCTGGTTAAGTCGCGCTATCTAAGCTATTTAAAACAATAGGCATAGCATGATTATTGTGCTGGGAAACTCGCCTGTAGTTTTTTGACTGCGGCTTTAATCTTACGCGTGTTTTCAGGGCCCATACGGATCAATAATTTTTGCGCGTTAGGTAATGCTTCTAAATTTGGATCAGCAAAGTGGTAGTTTACTGTTACTGAAGACAGTTCGATAGGATCTTCAATAATGGGGGCGTTTTCGACCATAGTAAACATAGCTTGCATACGATTATCGAAATCAATATCACTGTACCCAAGCTCTGCAAATGCCTCGGCAAATAACGGTTTTAGCTCAGTGTAGGTTGCGACTAAATCTTTTTCATTTAAGCCAGCAACAAAATCAGCATACAAATCGTAACGATGGTAGCTGTCAGGATTTAAGAAGATTTTGTTGGTAATTTCGCTCACTGAAAACTCAGTTTCTGGCCCTTTTAATGGGCTAGCTTTACGCACTAATTCGCCTTGCGCTAGGTTGTCGACAAATACGACAAATTGACGGGCAATGTCTTTTTTCAAAATCATTGGCGCAATTTTCATCCCATTAGCGATGGCTAAGGTTTTATTTTCAATAAAGTCGTCTGATTCTGCTAGCGCAGGTAATGGTTCAGCGGCAATGGTTTCATCATTTGATTCAGGCTCACCCGTAGGAACCACATCATCATCAACAGCTGCAACGATTTGTTGCGGCTCTTCAATCGGTGCTTGTTCAATCGGTGTTTCGGGTAATGTTTCAGGTAACTCAACCGGTGTCATGACAACGGGATCTAACTCTTCGGTGTTGTCGTTAGTAAAGTAAAAATAGCTACTTGCAGCAAGTAACGCGATAACTGCGATAGCAATAAAGGCTATATTGGTACCAGACTTTTCATCTGCTTGTGGTGTAATTCTATCTTCTTCATTAACTTGCATTTCAAATCCTTGGCATGTGTGCTATCGATATAGGTATCTAAATGGAATCGAAAAATACTGCGTAATATCATTTTGCAATATTCAACGGACTTGTCTAGTGGTAACTGGTGATAAACCGCATTAATTCAATTTTAGCGCAAACTTTTAAGCTTGAACGTACTGTTGGCGGTCTCCTAACCATCGCTCAATGATGGCATCGATATTTTGCGGCACCAGTTGGTTAATATGCACAGCTAATTTTTGAGTGGGGGCAATAAGGTGCTGATCGCGAATTAAGTCGGCAATTTTAAGGTCGGCTAAGCCAGTTTGTTTTGTGCCCAGTACTTCACCGGGGCCCCTGATCTCAAGATCTTTTTGCGCAATCACAAAGCCATCGTTGCTGTCTCTTAATACTCCTAGGCGTTTGGTAGCCGTTTGCGATAACGGCGCTTTGTAAAGCAGCACACAATGACTGGCTACTGCGCCACGACCAACACGACCTCGAAGTTGATGTAATTGCGCTAGCCCAAGCCGCTCAGGATTTTCAATAATCATTAAACTGGCATTAGGCACATCTACGCCGACTTCTATGACGGTAGTCGCCACCAATAGGTTCAACTCACCTGACTTAAACTGCGCCATGATGGCTTGTTTTTCAGCGCTTTTCATCCTGCCATGCACTAAACCTACTTTTAACTCGGGCAGTGCAGCGCTCAGTTCTGCCGCGGTGTCTTCTGCGGCTTGGCATTCTAAGACTTCAGATTCTTCAATTAAGGTGCATACCCAATAAGCTTGGCGGTTATCGTTAATGGCGGCATGTCTGACACGTTCAATGATCTGTTGCCGGCGAGTATCGGCAATCGCCACCGTTGTTACAGGTGTGCGCCCTGGTGGCAGCTCATCAATAATGGAGGTATCCAGATCGGCATAGGCGGTCATGGCGAGCGTGCGCGGTATTGGCGTTGCGGTCATAATCAGCTGATGAGGGTGAAAGCCTTGGCTAATGCCTTTTTCTCGAAGGCCTAAGCGTTGATGCACCCCAAAGCGGTGCTGCTCATCAATAATGATTAATGCCAGTTTATTAAACACAACGGCTTGTTGAAAAATAGCATGGGTGCCAATCACCATTTGTGCTGCACCGCTGGCGATGTCTTCAAGTGATTGAGCCCTGGCTTTGCCTTTCAGCTTGCCAGCTAACCAGCCGACTTTAATGCCTAAAGGCTCAAACCAGGCGGCAAAGTTCGCCGCGTGTTGTTCGGCTAATAATTCGGTGGGAGCCATCATTGCCACTTGGTAGCCATTTTCTATTGCTTGCAGAGCGGCAAGTGCCGCCACTAAGGTTTTACCTGAACCCACATCCCCCTGCACAAGGCGCATCATGGGGGTAGGGTGTTGTAAATCCTGGTTGATTTCTGCGACCACGCGTTGTTGTGCCCCAGTTGGCGAAAAGGGCAGTTGAGTCAAAAATGGTTGTAATAACTGCCCTGTAGCGGCCATGGCGACTGCCGCGTCTTGATTACTTCGCTGGCGTAGTTGCAACATGCTGAGGTTATGGGCCAGTAGCTCTTCTTGTATTAAGCGTTGCTGAGCAGGATGTTGTCCTTGCTCTAATTCATAAGGCGATACTGAGCTAGATGGGCGGTGCAGGGTATGCAGCGCATCGCGCAGGCTAATGTTATTGGGCTGCAAATTGGCTGGGAGTAATTCAGGTAATCCGCCTTGGTCTAGCATAGCCAATGCTTGCTCAGTTAGACGTATCCAACTGGCTTGTTTTAAGCCTTCTGTTGTTGGGTAAATTGGCGTTAGTGTGTCACTTAAGTTGACGGTTTCACCTGGGTGGATGATTTGATATTCAGGGTGAACGATTTCTTTATGATGGTTGCCGCGCCTTATCTCTCCATATGCTCTGATAATCGCACCGTTTTCCATGGCATTTCGTTGCGCCATTGAAAAATTAAAAAAGCGCAAGCTCATTACGCCGCTGTGATCGCGGACATGGCACACTAACATGCGCTTACGGCCTTGCATGATTTGTGTTGATTGAATTTCTGCTTCTATGGTGCCGTAACTGGCTGGAGGTAATGCGGCAATAGGGTAGATTTGCGTTCGGTCTTCGTAGCGCAGCGGTAAGTGAAACAACACATCTTGTACTGTTTTTATACCGAGCTTAGCTAGCTTTTCAGCGACCTTTTTGGCAACGCCTTGAAGGTCTGTGATTGGAACGCGATCCAGTTGTAGCAAATTGCGTGCACCTAAAATTGATAAGTAAAAATAGCAGTGATATCAATTGGCCCCAGCCGATCACTGTAATTATATACAGATATTTAGGTTATCTTAGCAGAGTTTGCTCACAAGGCAATATGTTAACCATGATTACAACCACCCCTTTTGCTTAGCGATCCTTGCAGCATCGATTCGATTACTGGCGTTAAGTTTGCTGATGGCTTCAGATAAATAGTTACGTACAGTACCTTCGGCAATAAACAATTTGCTGGCAATATCAGCCGTAGACAGCCCTTCACTTGCAAGGCGAAGCGCTCGACGCTCTTTATCGTTAAGCGGATCAAGTTCACCTATTGCGCTAAACGCCAGTTCAGGATCAATGACGCGTTTACCAGCCATTACTTGTTTTATGGTGCTGATAAGCTCATCTGAGGGGGCATCTTTTAATAAAAAACCACTGACACCGTATTCTAATGCTCGCTTTATATAACCAGCTCTGCCAAAGGTTGTAAGGATAATCACTTTTGTTGAGCAATTTTGTTGCTGCAGCCATTGGCTGAGTTCTAAACCTGACTTTCCGGGCATTTCTATGTCGGTTAATAATAAATCGTAGTGCTGAGATTTAAGCATGGCGAGGGCTTTATCACCGTCTTCGACCTCAGTGATATTGATGTTATCTACGGCCAATGTGAGTAGAGCTGCAAGCGCTCCACGGACCATGGCTTGATCTTCTGCTAATAAAATATTCATTGTGTCTCTGTTACTGGCAAAGTAATGGTAACCGTAAAGTGGGGGCCTAATTGATACTGCACTTGGGCATCTAATAACGCTGCTCGTTCTGTTATTCCGTTTAGTCCGTTACCTTTGATGAGGGTATCAACGGCACTGTTTTCGATATAGCTGACTACCATGCTTTGCGGTGTAGATTGAAAAGCAATAGTGCATTGGTCTGCTTTGCTGTGCTTAACGGTATTGTTAACTAATTCGGTTAGCATCAAACACAATTGTGATTCTGTGAGGTTGTTTAACGTTGGCCACTGGCCTTCAATATTAACCTCAATGGATTTATCTCTCAGGGTTTGTGATAGCGTATTTAGGGTTTGGCTTAGGCCTTGATGTTTGTAGTTGGTGACGGTTTGTCTAATTTGGCTTAAGCAGTCGCGGGTTATTTGGCTCACTTGGTTGATTTGTTGTTGGGCCATATCAGTTTTACCTGCGCTTATGAGTTTATCAGCGAGTTCTGTTTTAAGTGCGATAGAGGCTAAATGATGACCCATAACGTCGTGTAAATCACGGGCTATGCGTTCGCGCTCAAGTGCTGTGGCGAGGTGAGATATTTCATCTTTAGACTGTTTTTGTTGGCGCTTAATGCGTTGACGATTTTGCTCAACAATCCCAAAAACACCCACACCTAGGCATATCCCCATCCCGTAAAAAGTAAAAAAGTAACCAGAATACCCCACGATAATATTGATAGCTAATAGCAGCAAACTGATACCTATATAGCTTAATATCGCGGTGCGCAATGAGTAGAAAAAACCGATAAAGAAACAACAAAAACTGAATAAAGACATGGCGCCGCTTGTGAGAAACCCCGACGCGATGGCAATGGTGAGCATTAATAGAATAGGTTTGAATGCGTGCTCTTTTGTACTGCTATATGCCCAAAAGTAGCCAACAACAAAAGGGATAAGCAGTGCAATAGCAAAAAATATTTTTAGCCACTGTTCATCCATAAAGTACAGTGGAATAAAGTAAAACCCAAGGTTTAATAAGTAAACCCAAGCTATTTTTTGTTCGTAGCTTTTTTCTTTTTTTATGGGTAAGCAAGTTGTCATTGTGCCTCCTAGCGCAGTTAATCATAGAGTAACTGCGCGTTAACTCAAGCCAAATACGTAAGGCATTACTGCGTTACAGCTTGTTGGCTTAATAGATATTTAGCCCAGCCGTATTGTGGATCGATATCGATTGCATGTTGCCAATCTTGTAGTGCCCCACTTATGTCCCCTTGTTCTTGCTTTGCTAAGCCGCGCCATGTGTAGGCTTCTGCATGACCCCAACAAATGGTGTCGCAAGGTAGGTCGTAAAGTGTAATTGCCTGGCTTGCTAAGTTTTGTGCCTTTTCTAGTCCGCCGCCAAATACGCTCGGAGTGTAAAAGGCATTGATTGCTTTGACTAAGCTCACTCTTGGGTTGTTGGGCTCTAACGCTGTGGCTTGCTGCAATAGTGTGGCAGTTTTCATACCGTACTCAGTTCCTTTGCTGTTATCTAACGCGATTTGCATGCCATATACCGCAGCCAGTAATGCTTGTGAGTCAGCGGTTGTTTGTGCGTCGAGTAAGTTTTCTAAGGCTTTTTGCGCTTCGTTTAACGAATCCCCAGCCTGCTTACGTTGGCCACTAATGTTCGCTGTGATGGCTAATCGATAGAACGCGTAGGCCTGTTCATAGTCGCTGGTGTTTTGGCTATATTGCGCGAGTTGATTCATGTTCATGGTGTTAGCTGCGGCATCAATCTCCTTGATATCGGCAAGGCTGTGGTGGCTAACTAAACTAAGGCTGGTAATTAATAGTAGTGTTTTCATGGTGCTCTCCTTGGTTGTCCCTGATATGTGGGAGTCAGGTTAGTATGGAGAAACACAGATTTGATTGTCAGGCACAAAGGTCATCAATAAAGGGTGACAAATGTCATTTTGTAGCCAAAAAAGCCAACATTGTTGTTGGCCTTATTGGGTTCGCTCAATATTTGATGGATTAAACCACTTGCATAACTAGGTAGCTGGTATAGCCAATATATCCCGCGAGTAATACACCACCTTCACGTCGGCCAATACGTAAACCACTCCAAGCAAATGGCAAAACCATAATGGCAAAAATTAGCATGGCAATAAAATCAATCTCGTTAAAACCTGCACCCGAAACAGGATGAATAAGTGCAGTGGCACCGAGTATGCCTAAAATATTAAAGATGTTTGAGCCAACAACGTTACCAATGGCGATGTCGCTTTGACCTTTTAACGCAGCCATCACCGAGGTGACCAGCTCAGGCATACTTGTGCCAATTGCCACAATCGTTAAGCCGATAATCACTTCGCTAATACCAAATTGTTTAGCTAAATCAACTGCTCCATCAACAAACAAAATACCGCCACCCACTAACATGGCAATACCTACTGCAATCAGTAGTATTGAAATTAGCGGGTTTTGTGGCGTGGCATCAATGTCTAACTCTTCAGGGCTGTTTTTTGAGCTAACATAACTAAAGCCCAAGTAACCGATGAGTAGGCTAAATAAAATAGCACCATCAATAAAACTGACATCGCCATCAAGTAATAAAAACCACACCAAAATCGATGCAGCGATCATGATAGGAATATCGCGTTTAACCATTTGTGATTGCACGGTAATCGGGCGGATAAGTGCGGTTATGGCTAAAATAAGCCCGATGTTAACGATGTTAGACCCCACTACGTTGCCCAGTGCAATACCGGGATTACCTGCAAGCGCTGATTTAACGCTTACTGCGAGTTCTGGCGCACTTGTACCAAATGCAACAATGGTTAACCCTATGATGAGCGGGGCAATCCCTAAACGAAGTGCCACAGCGCTTGCTCCGCGCACTAACGCTTCTGCTCCAAAGGTTAAAATAATAAAACCGCCAATAATCGATAACGCAATGAACATGTTTTTCTGCCTTGTGAAGTCAAGCGGTACCACATTAGTACAGCCTAATTAAGTGCGGCTATAATGACAGAATATGTCAAAAAAATACACGCTGTGTAGCGTGTATTTTTTTCTCATTTAGCAATAAAAAATGATTGCAAATTACAATTCATCTTCCCAACGAACTTTGGCTCCGCGTACACCTTCAACTTTTGTGCTGAATGCTTTTTCAAGCACATGACGCTTAATTTTTAATGTTGGTGTTAATACATCATTCTCGATACTCCACTCGTCGTTAACAACCACAATAGCATCAACATGCTCGTGTGATTCTAAGTGAGGATTAACGCTGTCGAGGGTTTCTTTTAATGACGTTCTTACTTCTTCACGAGGCTGTAATTTAGAGCCTTCAGACAATTGAACTAGTGCCACCGGATGAGGTAAGCCTGAACCGATCACGCAGATTAATTCAATATGCGAGTCTTGAGCTAATTTACGCTCAATGGGAACTGGGGCGACATACTTACCTTTTGAGGTTTTGAAGTTATCTTTAACTCGACCAGTAATGTCGATATAGCCGTCTTCGTCAATTTCGCATAAATCGCCAGTATGGAAAAACCCGTCTTCTGTAAATGCGGCAGCGGTGGCTTCTTCTTGTAAGTAGTAGCCGCTCATTAAACCTGGGCTTTTAACTAACAGTTCACCTTGTTCAGATTGACGCACTAAGCAACCTTCAACAGGACGCCCAACAGTACCAATTTTTTTGGCATTAAATGGATAATTAATGATTGAGTATGCGCAGTTTTCTGTCATACCCCACGCCTCACAGATATCGATTCCGATACGGTTGTACCATTCAAGTAACGATGGTGGAATGGGTGCAGAACCTGAACCGTTTAAGCGAGATTGATCTAACCCAAGCCCTTTTTTAATTTTACGTTTCACTATGCTGCTAATAATGGGCAGTTTGAGTAAAGTGTTGAGTTTTTTCTCGCCAATTTTATTAATGATATTTAACTGGAACACTGTCCATAAACGCGGCACCGAGAAAAATACGGTAGGGCGGCAGCGCTGAATATCGTCAACAAATGAGTCGAGAGATTCAACAAAAGAAACGGTTGCTCCAGAATAGAAAGATGAGCCTTCTATTGCGACACGCTCAGTGATGTGTGCAAGCGGTAAATAAGAGAGTAATCTGTCGGCCGTATTGGTTTTTAAGTCGCGAATGACGGCTTCACAAGCCCAACCATAGCTGGCAAAAGTTTGTATCGCACCTTTAGGTTTACCTGTTGAGCCAGATGTATAAATCAGTGTCATCACCTGGTCTGTTGTGGGTAGTGCTTCTTCTACAAGCGGTTGTCCGAGTTTTAATAATTGTTCCCAATGATATTGGGCTGGCATAGTGTCGTATGGCATGGCTAAACGCAGGATCTCACCGCCTACGGCGGTTTCTTGCTCGGCCCAATGATCAAGTTTGCCGGTAAAAATGGCTTTGGCGCCACTGTGTTCAAGCACGTAACGGATGGTTTCGGCATTGGCGGTAGGGTAAATAGGTACACTAATGTATCCACCGTACATGAGGGCTAAGTCGACAATAAACCATTCGGCACAGTTTTTGGACAAAACCGCAATTTTGTCGCCACGTTCTAAACCAAGGTGGCGAAGTGAACCTGCAATTTGTTGCATTTTTTGTTGAACTTCGCGCCAGGTGAAATCAACATATTTGCCGCCAATTGGCTGGCGAAGGTAAACTTTATCACCTTGTGTATCTACCCAGTGAGACAGCATCTCAACGGGAGTTTTAATTAAATTTTCCATCGACACTTCCATTTTCTTTATAGTTATTTGGGTTTTAATACTATCAACTGAATCGTTAAAAACATCCCCATGTTTTATCACTTTCAGGTACGCTGATACGGGCATAGTGACCCGTGTACATTAATGAGATTATGAGCCTTACAGCTTGTCTTGATTAACGTTATTATCTTTTTACGACATGACTGAATCACTTTAGTATGGCGATTTTTGTGCGCTGGCGCAAACCGTTTGCACACTCTGTGTGCAGGATCACGCTTTAGTTACGTTAGCAGAATCTGTTGAATAAACAATAGGTGTTGAGCATTTACTCTACAAAAATGAATGAGCTATAAAAAAGGCGCCCTAGGCGCCTGATGAAAATAATGTACCTTCGTACTTATATTTCCATGATGCCATCCATCTCAACCAGAGACCCTTTTGGTAACTCTTTTACACCAATCGCGGCACGAGCAGGGTAAGGTTGTTGGAAGTAACGGCTCATAATTTCGTTTACCGTGGCAAAATGCGATAAATCGGTTAAGAAGATATTGAGCTTAACGATATCACTCATTTTTCCGCCCGCGGCTTCGCACACAGCGGTTAAATTTTCGAATACTTGTACAACTTGCTCAGAAAAATCATCGCTTACCATGGTCATGGTTTTTGGATCTAATGGGATTTGCCCTGATAGATAAACAGTACTGCCTACTTTTACTGCTTGTGAATAAGTGCCAATTGCCTGCGGGGCTTTGTCGGTAGCGATAATGATTTTTTCAGCCATTTGGGTACTCTCTTATCATTTATAGTAATTAACGATTACGCGATGTGCGCAGTACTTCTGGCAACACGCGGATCCGGCGCATAACATTGGCCAGGTGGACACGATCTTTCACTGAAATTCGTAAATTAATCAAATACACACGGCCATCACGCTCTTCTGTGCTGAGGTTGTGAATATTAGACCCAGCCGAGGCAATAATTGACGTAATTTTAGCTAATGCACCATGGTGGTTGACAATTTCAACCCGCAAGTTGGCTTGATATTCAACGCCCTCTACGTTATCCCAGTGCACCGAAATGTATTTGTCTGGCTCACCTTGATAACCACGAATATTGGCACAACTCTCCATGTGCACCACTAGGCCTTTACCTGGACTCACATGAGCGATCACAGCATCCCCGGGGATTGGACGACAGCAGTTAGCGTAAGTGACTAGCATGCCCTCTGCGCCACGGATTGGCATTTGTGGTTTTTCTTTGTTGTTATCATGCGAGTCAAATTGTTCGCCAACTAATCGCTGAGCAATCACTATGCTCATGGCATTGCCTAAGCCAATGTCTGCCAACAGTGAGTTGAGCGAGGTATGTTTGGTTTCTTTAATGACTTTGTCGAGTAATTCTGGCGGAATGCTCTCAAGTTTTGTATCACCTAACGCATGATTTAATAAGCGTTTACCCAGTGCGATGGCATTATCACCTTTAAGGCTCTTTAATACCTGACGAATTTTACCGCGAGCCTTACCCGTGACCACAAAATTGAGCCATGCTGCGTTTGGTCGCGCGCCTTTGGCGGTAATAATTTCAACTGTTTGGCCAGAAATAAGCGGTTGGCTTAATGGGTATGCTTGACGATTAACGCGTGCACCAACGCATGAGTTACCCACGTCGGTGTGCACTTCGTAGGCAAAGTCGACGGCGGTTGAGTTAACAGGTAATTCTAGAATGCGACCTTCAGGGGTAAAGACGTAGATTTCTTCTGGGAAGAGTTCGGTCTTAACGTTTTCAACAAACTCAAATGAACTGCTAGCACTTTGCTGTAGTTCAAGCAGGCTTTGCATCCATTTATGTGCACGTACCTGGGTTGTGTTTTGCTTAGAAGCATCGGTGTTATTTTTATACATCCAATGCGCTGCAACCCCTTTGTCGGCCATTTGATCCATTTCTTCGGTGCGAATTTGCACTTCAACTGGAACGGCATGGGGGCCAAATAAAGAGGTGTGTAATGATTGATAGCCGTTTGCCTTTGGAATGGCAATATAGTCTTTAAAGCGACCTGGCCGAGGTTTATATAGGCCATGCATAGCGCCAAGTACGCGGTAGCTAGTGTCAATAGAGTCGACGATAATTCTAAAGGCGTAGATGTCCATCACTTCTTGGAATTGCAGCTCTTTGCTGCGCATCTTGCGGTAAATAGAATAGAGGTTTTTTTCGCGGCCTTTGACTTTTGCCGGGATCCCGGCTTCTTCTAGGCGAGAAGCGATTGCTGATTCGATACTGTTGATCAGCTCTTTTCGATTGCCCCTAGCAGCTTTAACCACATCGCGTATTACCCTGTGGCGCATAGGGTAATATGCTTGAAAACCTAAGTCTTCAAGTTCGATTTTGATGTTATGAATACCCAAACGGTTTGCAATCGGGGCATAAATTTCTAAGGTTTCACGAGCAATACGACGACGCTTGTCTGGGCGAAGGGCCCCAAGGGTTCGCATATTGTGTGTGCGGTCAGCTAACTTAATGAGGATCACTCGTATATCTTGAGTCATTGCCATCATCATTTTGCGGAAGTTTTCCGCTTGAGCTTCTTTTTTGTCGCGAAACTTGATTTTGTCAAGCTTAGATACACCTTCGACAAGCTCCGCAACTGTAATACCAAACAACTCGGTGAGCTCTTCTTTAGTGACGGGGGTGTCTTCTATGGTGTCGTGGAGCAGGGCAGCCATAAGCGACTCGTGATCGAGACGCATGTCTGCCAGGATGCGGCTAACCGCAACTGGATGGGTAATGTAAGGCTCGCCACTTGTGCGCATTTGCCCTTCGTGGGCATCACGCGCAACCAAATAGGCCTGCTTGAGTAATTCGACTTGCTCCGGCTCTAAGTAGCTGGAAGCTGACTCTTTTAGACCTTCAAACAGATACAAGTGGCGCTACTCCTTAAATTACGCGGCCTTCTGCAATGGCTGCAACTGCGGCGATTTCAGCAGCTTCACGTTCACGAACAGTTTGGCGTTCGTCAGCATCTAATGTGTTTGAGGTGACCAAACCAAGTTCGATTTCGCGCAATGCGATAACCGTTGGCTTGTCATTCATCTCCTCAACCATAGGATCTTTACCTTGCACAGCGATTTGGCGTGCGCGACGCGCTGCAACCAGGATCATATCAAAACGGTTGCCGATTTTGTTTACGGCGTCTTCTACAGTTACGCGAGCCATGTGTTGAAACTCCAGTGTTATCTATGGGAAAAAATGACGCAAAATTGTACACTATGACAATTAATCTGCCAAGAGATCAACAAGCATATCATTGTGGGTATGCTGCTGACTAGCACAGGTTAGCCTTTGGCTGCGAATAATTGCGCTTAAATCCGCCAGTGCACTATCAAAGTCATCGTTTACTATTACAAATTCATATTGTGAATAGTGCGACATTTCTGATACGGCCTGCGCCATACGTGAGTCGATAACTGCTTGGCTGTCTTGGCCTCGGCCAGTTAAACGTTGCTCTAATTCAGCCTTTGAAGGCGGTAAAATAAATACCCCTATGGCATAAGGCATTAGCTTTTTGACTTGCTCTGCGCCTTGCCAGTCGATATCTAAAAATACATCAATACCTTGTGCGAGGGTTTGCTCTATTACGGTTTTAGATGTGCCATAAAAATTACCGAATACTTCTGCCCATTCGATAAATGCATTCTGTGCAATAAGCGCTTTAAATTGCTCAACACTCACAAAATGATAGTGTTGTCCGTCGATTTCGCCTGGGCGAGGTTGGCGGGTGGTATGTGACACTGAAACCTGTTTATCGCTGGGTTTATCTTTTAAAAGTGCCGAGATAAGTGACGATTTACCTGCACCGCTGGGTGCGGACACAATAAAAAGATTTCCACGAGTGCTCATAAATTGGTTTTTCATCCGATTATTCATTAAGAAAGCTTAATATTATACTCGCTAATAGTAAGGTTATGCTAGGGCTATTAGGCGCCAGAGTGTTACCTGGACAGTGTGATAACCCCAAGACATAATTTTGATGGGTAATAGGGCATTATTTCGATAAAATAATTGCTTAAAACATGCATTGGATCTGGCTTTATAAGATAAATTCTGTAGGCTTTGCGCTGTTGTGTGAAATGGTTATTTATGGTGTTGTTTTTCTACGCCAATAAACGCTTTATGTGCAAGCTCGGATGCACTGTAAGGTTAATAATCTGTACTAATAACACTGTTTTATCAATTTACTCAGTAAACCAACATAGGAATGTTTGATGTTAGTAAAAACCCTGCTGTGCCACGAAGGTCGTGACACAGGTCTAAGGTTAATGGTCATTGTATTTGCAGCGTTTGCGTTATTGAGCCTCGCAGCGATGGTGTTTCCTGCAAGTATTATCATTTTAATCTTCACGCTAGTGTCTTTACCTATTGTCGGCTTATCTGCAATACGCCGCTTATATGACGCTAACAAAACCATTAAGCTTGTGACTGTTTGCATACTGCCTGTATTCATTTTTGGTGTTTCAGCATATTTTATGGCGCCATTTGGCGCATTAGCAGGGCTTTTTTTATTTGGGTTAGCCTGTGGTGCCTATTTAAGCTTTTTGCCGAGTAAAAATAACATTCAATACGAGCTTGGTTACAACGGCCCCAATTTGGTTGTTAGTGCTACTTCAAATTCAATGCATCAGCGACAAGACCCTGTTATTAAAGGGCAGCATTCTTCACCGCTAACAGATGCCTCATCGAACTCTTTTGGGCATGAGTTAACGCCACATGTTGAGCGTGACAATAAGGCCGATCAATCATCAGCGCCTACTATGCACTCAACGGTAGATGTCGAACCTCACGATATTGAAGATGCAGAGGATGACTTACCTAATGAGCCACATTTGGCCCATCATGTTGATGACGATCTGAGTACCGGTTTGTTTGCCGCAACTCGTGAGCGCGTTCATCAGCCTTTATATGTTGACCAAGATGCACTGAAGTCTGGCTCGATAACCGAATTGGCTAAATCATGGATTAATGTTGCGAAACTGCACCAACTTAAGTTGATATTGGCGGGAAAAATTATTGCTGCTATCGGCATCGCCTGTGCATTAATTTATCTTGTGATGGCCTTAGTTAATGCCATTTCTAGCTCTGATTCCGACGACATCGATGCAGAAATGACACAAGGTGTCATTGAACCTGTATCAATGACTCGACAAATGGTTAAGCTGCCAGACGGTTTTTGGTTAGCGTTAGAAGGTGATGTGCTTATTTTACGCTGGCTTGGTGATGCTGGAGATGCACAAAACTTGTGGCGTTTAGCCAGTGCGGTTGGCGATCAAACATGTGCCCATTTAGCATTTAATGATGGCAGCCAATTTAGGCCGCTTACTGTTGATTTATTAGCCGATGGCGCTACTGAGGCAAGGTTTTCTCCGTTAGATAAAAATGTCATGGTGAATAACGTGGCACTGCGTGGAAGTTTTAAGTTGTGTGGTTATGAATTTAGTTTAAAAGGCAGCCAGGCTGCATTGATGCAAAACCCTCAGTTTGAAAGCTTATTAAGTCAGTAATAAAAGTGCTGTGGCAAGTAACATAAAGCCGTAGCAATAATGACCATTTATTGTGATTAGGGACAATGGATTGATAGCGTTTATTAGGCAGGTTGTGGTGCCTCAGTTTGGTTTTTATTCAGCAGATACAACCATTACCCCTCTGGGTAATGGACATATCAATCACACGTTCTTGGTTGCAAACCCAACCAAGAAAGTTGTGTTACAAAAGCTTAATACCGCCATATTTACTATGCCTGACGCAGTTGTTAACAATAGCGCTAATATTAGCCATCATTTGTTGTCTAAACGCAAAGAAAAACACTATGCCATGCAGGTTATTAGTCCCGTATTGACAGAGAGTGGCTTGTTAGGGCTTGATCTCGGCGAGCAAGGCTTTTGGCGTGCAATCGACTATTTAGAATATAGCCATACCATTGATGTTGTGACTATTGCGCAGCAAGCAGAAGTGGCAGCTTACGCTTTTGGCCATTTTGCTTCAGCGCTCAGCGACATGCATACTGACAGCGTGGTTGATGTTATCCCTAATTTTTTAAATTTACCTCAGCGCCTAGCGCAATTAAGGCAATCTGTTGATAGCGATCTCTGTGGACGATTGGCGACTTGTCAACCATGGGCTGAATATGCTTTGTCACAAACAGAAGTGTTAGCGCAGTTGGCCGACTTTGAAACTAAATTGCCGAAACGTATTTGTCACAATGACACTAAAATCAATAATATGTTATTTGATAAACGTGATATGTCCAGTATGGCCATTATTGATTTAGATACCTGCATGTCGGGTTATTTAATGTATGATTTTGGTGATATGGTCAGGGCATTTTGCTCCCCGGAGCCAGAGGATTCAACCCTTCTAAATCATGTTTATGCACGCCCAGAAATTATCACGATAGCAACTAAGGCATATCTTGAAGCGTTAAATGGGATCATTACACCATTAGAAAAACAAAGTTTATGGCTCGGTATTAAGGTGATGTCTTTAATGCTCGGCGCGCGCTTTTTAACAGACTATTTAACTGGTGATGTGTATTTTGCAACCGAGCATTCACAGCACAATTTAGACCGCGCAATTAATCAGTTAACCATTTATCAAAGTTTAGTTAAACAACAAGCACAACTCATTACATTGTTTAACTAATTCGCTACGAATATCATATAAAAGTAAGGTTTGTATGGATGCCTAATTTGCTCAGTAAGTATAAATGGATTTTATTTGATGCTGACGAAACATTATTTCATTTTGATGCTTTTTCAGGTTTAAAGTTAATGTTTTCTCGTTTTGATATTGATTTTAATACTGACGATTTTGATCGCTATCAACAAGTTAATAAACCCTTATGGGTTGATTATCAAAATGGGGTAATTACGGCGGCTCATTTGCAACATACTCGTTTTAATGAATGGGCCCATAAGCTTTCTGTAACCCCGCAAGAGTTAAATAGTCATTTTTTAACTGCCATGGCTGATATTTGTCAGCCTTTGCCTGGGGCGCGTGAATTAGTTGATTCACTTATTGGGCGAGTGAATTTAGGTATTATTACCAACGGCTTTACCGAGTTACAGAGTGTACGTTTAAGTAAGACAGGCTTTGAACATGCGTTTAGCCCTGTGGTTATTTCTGAGCAAATAGGCAAAGCAAAACCAGATATTGCCATCTTTAATCATGCTTTTAGTTTAATGGGTGAGCCTGAAAAGCATCAGGTATTAATGGTTGGTGACAATCTTCATTCAGATATTTTAGGCGGTAATAAAGCTGGCATAGATACGTGCTGGTTAAATCATCATGGTGAAGCTGTGAGTGATGACATCGCCCCGAGTTATCAGGTTAAAACGCTAACGGAGTTGCATCAATTGCTACTACAGCAATAAAAATGATCATCATTTCGGGATAAAAAAAGCCATTCGATTGAATGGCTTTTTAGATCAAACCTTGTTCGAGTTATTGAAATAAATCTTCTGCTACGTTGTCGATAAAGATATCACCATTTTGCGGCGTTTCAGTTACATACTCTTTAGGTTCTGTACCTTCAACAAAATACTCAAACTCTGTAGTGTGATCTGTTTTGCGAGTCAATTTGCCTGTTGCGAGATCAATACGCGCAGACACAATCCCTTTTGGTGGAACCACAGGGTATTCTGGCGTTCCAGCAAGTGCTTTATTCATAAAGTCATTCCAACCAGGACCTGCAGTTTTTGCACCGGCTTCAGCACCTGATATTTGATCAGGTTCACCATTAGCCATCCAGCTTGAACGCCCTAACTGGCGACCATGATCATCAAAACCAACCCAAAACGTTGAAGTTAATGTTGGATTAAAACCACTAAACCAGGTATCACGTGATTCGTTTGTTGTACCTGTTTTACCTGCGATATCATGACGTTTGATTAACTTAGCTGCACGCCAAGCCGTGCCGTTCCAGCCTGTGCCCTTACTCCAGTCTCCGCCGCCCCAAATAACACTTTTTAATGCTTCAGTGATTAAAAAAGCCGTTTGCTCTGAAATTACTTTTTTTGCAAATCGGGCATTGGGGTTACTGCAAATGTTGTCTTCTTTGGTTGTTGTAACCGTTGATGCATTGAATTCATCTTCGTTTTCAATCACTTCTGTTGACGATGCTTGTGCTTCGATTGGTTGAGATAACTCTTCTGCCATAGCAGCAAATGGGTCTTCTACATCGATTTCTTGGGTATTTATTTCTTGTGGTTTTTCACATGCGATTGCCGGTATGGTTTGTTCAATCATATTGTCATAACCATCTGTCACATGGTCAATAAAATACGGTTCAACCAAATAGCCGCCATTGGCAAATACGTTAAATGCGGTTGCAACTTGTAGAGGTGTGACGGATGGCGAGCCTAAAGCTAAAGATTCATTACGAGGTAAATCATTAGGATCAAAGCCAAATTTAACCAGCTCTTTAATGGTGTTATCTAAGCCAGCATGACGCATTGCACGAACAGACATCACGTTTATTGACTGTGCCAATCCCACCCGCAATCGAGTTGGACCACCATATATATCAGGCGAGTTTTTAGGGCGCCAAGCGGTACCTTGACGTGTATCTGGCTTGTTAATTGGCGCATTGTTAATTAATGTCGCTAAGGTGTAGTCTTTTTCAAGCGCTGCAGCATAAATAAACGGTTTAATGTTTGAACCTAACTGGCGTTTGGCTTGAGTGACACGGTTAAATTGGCTTTGGCTAAAGCTAAATCCACCCACTAACGCTCTAATTGCTCCATCGTGAGGTTCCAGTGAAACGGTGGCGCTTGAAACGGATGGTATTTGCGATAATTGCCAATGTTGCCCATTGTTGCGGATCCACACTTGCTGGCCGGCACTGAGAATGTCAGCTGCTTGTTTAGGTGGTAGGCCTTGACGTTTATCGCTAATAAATTTACGCGCCCATTTTAGCCCTTTCCACTCAAGTGTGATGAGCTTTCCATCACTGTCTAAGACTTGTGCTTGTTGACCGTTCACACTCATCACAGCGGCAGGAATAATCCCCTGCATTGGTGAGATTTGTCTTAATTTGTTAGTAATCTCATCTTGTGTTAATGGCATTTCAGTCCACAATTGAGCTTCAGGACCTCGGTAGCCGTGGCGTTGATCATATGCAAACACATTATCCCGTAATGATTCTTGTGCCATTAACTGCAAATCAGATGAAATCGTGGTGTAAACGTTATATCCGTTGGTGTAGGCCGCTTCTACACCGTACTTTTGAATCATGTAATCACGAGCCATTTCAGAGATATAAGGAGCATATAAGTCTATTTCAGCTCCATGATACTTGGCAGTTGATGGACTGTTGATGGCTTCTTCGTACTCTGCTTGAGTGATATTGCGTTTTTCTAGCATACGACTTAACACCCAATTTCGACGGGCGATAGCACGCTCAGGATTTCTAATTGGGTTGGCAGCAGATGGAGCTTGGGGTAACCCCGCTATCATTGCCATTTCTGGTAATGTAAGTTGGTGGAGTTCTTTACCATAATATACTTGTGCGGCAGCACCAACACCGTAGGCCCGGTTGCCCAAGAATGAGCGATTTAAGTAAAGTGCTAAAATTTCTTTCTTTGTTAATGTCTTTTCTATTTTTAACGCCAAAAAAATTTCTTTTATTTTACGAATGTATGTTTTTTCGTTTGATAAAAAGAAACCGCGCGCAACCTGTTGAGTAATGGTACTCGCACCCTGGCTTTTTTTCCCTGTGGTGATCAAAATGGTTGCGGCTCGAATAATCCCTATAGGATCAATCCCTCTGTGTTCAAAGAAACGCGCGTCTTCTGTATCAAGCACCGCATTAATTAATTGTGCAGGAACGTCATCATACTCTACTGGAATACGGCGCTTTTCACCAAACTGAGAAATAAGTTTGCCGTCACGGCTGTATATTCGCAGCGGAGTTTGTAACTGTACCGTCTTTAATGAATTGACATCGGGCAAATCGGGCAACACATAGAAGTAAGCTGCAGTAATAGCTGCAACTCCTAAAAGTGATAGGCTAAAAAAGGCGATTAATAAACGTTTAAACCACTTCACTCGATAATTCCAAGAAAAAACAAAAATAGTGGTGATAGTATATAAGCCACAGTGTTTTTGGTGAAGTAAAACATGATCGAGTTAAAATAGTATTTTTAAATTGCATAAACATTTTATACAAATACTTATAACGAGTTGATTATGTGCTAATCTCTAACAAAATAATAATAGAATTGTGATGACGGACTATGCTTTCTAAACTATGGAAGCGTCAAGCACCTCAAATGGTTGGGATCGATATTGGGTCTCATGAAATAAAAGCCATTTTGTTGAGCAAGACTGCTGATGGATACAAAATTCAAAATCATGCCTCAGTTCCTGTTAAGAAGGGAGCTGTAGTCGATCATGATATTCGAGATTCTGAAGCGGTGCTGGAATCGCTGCGACAGGTTAAGCGTATTTTGCCGAAATCGGTAAAGTTTGCTGCTGTTGCGGTTTCTGGTTCTGCGGTGATGACCAAAGTCATATACATGGATGCGGCATTAAATGAAGAAGAAATGGAGGCTCAGATTGAAATCGAAGCTGACAACCTCATTCCTTATTCGCTTGATGAGGTGAGTATTGATTTTGAGAGACTGAGTCCTAATGTTACCGACCCAACAAAGGTCGACGTGCTACTCAGTGCATGCCGCAGTGAAAACATCGACTCGCGAGTTGACGCATTAGATGCCGTTGAACTTGATGTAAAAGTAGTCGACGTGGAAGCTTATGCATTAGGTCGCTCAGCTGAATTGATATATGGTCAATTACCCGATGGCGCCAAGCAAAAATCAATTGCAATGGTCGACATTGGCGCCAATATGACGACGTTTTCTGTGGTCGAAAAAGGTGAAACAACGTTTATTAGAGAACAGGCCTTTGGCGGCGAATTATTTACTCAATCTATTTTGTCGTTTTATGGTATGCCACATGATGAAGCCGAGCGCGCTAAAGTCACAGGGCAACTTCCTCGAAATTATATGTTCGAAGTTTTATCACCTTTTCAAACCCAATTATTACAGCAAATAAAACGTACCCTTCAAATTTATTGTACTGCCAGCGGTCGTGAAAAAGTCGACTATATCGTGTTATGCGGTGGTACCGCTAAATTAGAAGGAATGGCAGAGCTACTGACGAATGAATTAGGTGCGATGACCATTGTCGCCGATCCTTTCCAGGGCTGTTTACATGCGGACGATGTGATGAAAAGCCAACTTCAGCCTACTATGAGTAAATATATGGTGGCATGTGGTCTTGCGCTAAGGAGTTACGCTCAATGGCGAACATAAACTTATTACCTTGGCGTGAAGAAGCCAGAGAAAAACAAAAACGCGATTATATTGGTATTTTAGCGTTAGTTTTCTTGGTGACATCATTATTGGTGTATTTATTTTTAAGCTTTTTAGAATTGGTGACTGATGATCAGCGCCAACGTAATGCATATCTCCAATCTGAAATCACTTTACTCGATACGCAAATAGCTGAAATTAGAAAAATCACTGAGCGTAAAAAAGACATTGAACGCCGCACAGAAATTATTCTCAATTTACAACAGTCGCGTAATTTACCCACTCATGTTTTAGATGAGTTAGTGCGTGTTGTTCCGCCAGGGGTTTACCTTTCTAGCATTGAAAAGAAAGGCAGTATTTTGTGGATAGAAGGGCGAAGCGAGTCTAATAATAACGTAGCTAATATGATGAGAAAGGTGAAAACCTCATCTTATTTAAACGATCCTAATATGCAATCTATCGTGACACAAAATGAAGATTTAAGGCAGCTACAAAACTTTAAATTAAGAGTGACCATTCGCGATGATTCACAATCAACTGCTGTCGATACCAGCCAAGGAGCGAGAAAATGAATCTCGACCTAGATCAGTTTAATGATATCGATTTTGAAAATATTGGTAGTTGGCCTAAATTAGTCAAAGTGGTGTTTGCTGCATTTCTCTCTATTTGTGTTATTGGTGCAAGTTATTATTTATTTATTGCCGATTCAATTGATATTATGGAAGCTGAACAAGCTAAAGAAATTCAATTGCGTGAAGATTTTGAAAATAAATATCGCCTGGCTGCAAACTTAAAGTTGTATCGTGAGCAACTGGTGGTGATGGAAGCTCAGTTTGCAGAGTTATTAAAAATGCTGCCATCTGAAAACGAAATGCCAGGGTTATTAGACGACTTAACCTTTGTTGCTACTGATTCAGGGTTACGCATTAATAGTCTTGATTGGGATGCTGAAATCGAACGAGATTTTTATATTGAATTCCCGATTAAAATGGCTGTTGAAGGTGATTATCACGAAATAGGCCATATGGTCAGTGGTGTTGCTAAATTACCTCGTATTGTAAGCTTGCATGATTTTGTTATTAAGCGAAATGAAACAGGCGGTTTATCCATGGATATTCTGGCTAAAACATACCGCTTTAAAGAAGGCGCAGAATTACCGCCAGCAAATCAGGGGGCAAAATAATGAAATTATTACCTCTTTTTGCACTTATGTTGCTTTTATTAACGGGTTGTATTGGCGATCGTAGCGATTTAGAGCTATTTGTTACTACTACAAAGGCGCAACATGTCGCACGTATTCCGCCTTTAAAAGAAACACCAAAATTTGAGCATTTTGAATATCAAGCAGAATTAATGCGTAGTCCTTTTGTGCCTCCTTCAAGGGAATTAACAGAAGAAGTCATCGATACGTCTAAAGATTGTTTGCAACCTGACTTAAAGCGTCGAAAAGGGCGATTAGAAACTTACGCACTAGACAATTTAAGAATGCGCGGAACATTGAGTGAAGACGGTACAATATGGGCGTTAGTTGAATCAACGGATGCCAATGTTTATCGTTTAGGTGTCGGTGAATATTTAGGGCTTTACCATGGCCGAATTGCAAAAGTAACTCCGCAATTTATCGAAATTATTGAATTAATCCCTGATGGTTCAGGTTGCTGGGCAGAAAGATCCAGTAACTTAGAACTTTCAGGAAAATAACGTGCGAAGGATGAGGGAATAATGGAATCTTCTGCCGCGATGAAAAAAGCAATAACAAACTCATCATTTTGTAGAGCGCTTATTGGTGCAGTTTTATTCGTTGGTTTTATGCCAAACGCATTAGCTGCAAATCGTCTTATGGACGTCAAATACCATTCTATGGTTGATCACCAATTAGAATTAGAACTTGTTTTTGAGTCGGAAGTAACATCGCCGACGGTGGATCTTTCTGCAGATCCTGCAGAAATTATGCTTAATTTTGCAGACACAATATCTAATTTAAATAAGGGTGTTATCCCTGTAGATAGTGTCGGAGTCGAAAAGCTAACTGCACAGCAACAAGGTGGCGATTTACAAATTGTTGTTGCATTAAACAATGTGAAACCCTATCAAGGAAAGATTGTTGGTAATAGCTATCGATTGACTATTAACGATGATGTTGCGGGCCCAGAACAAGCAAACAACCCTTTTGTTAATGGAATTAAAAGTATTGATTTTCGCCGTAATAAAACCGGTGGTGGGGAGATACTGTTTAATTTAAATAACCATTCCGTTGCAGCTAATGTAGAGCAAGTCGGCTCAAAACTTGAAATTAAGTTATACAATACTGATATTAGCAACGATTTATTGTATGTCATGGATGTACAAGATTTTGCGACACCTGTTAGCAGCTTTGAAACGTTTAAAGATGATTTAACTGCACGCATTATGGTTGATATCAATGGCAACTATGATTACAACTATCGTCAAGATGGTGATGTATTTAAAGTTAGTATAGATAAACTTGAGCGTGTATCTGTCGCCAAAGAAGCTAAAAAATATAATGGTCGTTCATTATCGTTAAACTTCCAAAATATTTCAGTGCGTACAGTGCTGCAAATTATTGCTGACTATAACAACTTCAACCTAGTCACAAGTGACACGGTTGAGGGCGAGATAACGTTACGTTTAGATGATGTACCTTGGGATCAAGCTTTAGATTTGATTTTGCAAACCAAAGGTCTTGATAAGCGTATTGAAGGTAATATTTTAATGGTTGCGCCAAGTGAAGAACTGGCAATCCGTGAAAGTAACGATCTTAAAAACCAGCAAGAAGTTAAAGAGCTCGCACCACTGTTTTCTGAGTATTTACAGATAAATTATGCAAAAGCTGTCGATATTTCTGAATTACTTAAAACACCAGACTCAACATTACTGTCAAGTCGAGGCAGTGTTGCGGTAGATGAGCGTACTAATACATTATTAGTTAAAGATACTGCTGAAATTTTAGAAAACATACATCGCTTAATTGAAGTGCTTGATATCCCTATTAAGCAAGTGTTAATCGAAGCCCGTATGGTGACAGTAAAAGATGATGTTAGCGAAGATCTCGGTGTTCGTTGGGGTATTAGTGATCAACAAGGCTCAGACGGTACTTCTGGTACACTAGAGGGAGCCGCTGATATTGCAGGTGGCACAATCCCGAGTATCGATGACAGGTTAAATGTAAACTTACCTTCTGCGGCCACTTCAGCGTCAAGCATTGCTTTCCATGTTGCTAAGCTTGCTGACGGAACCGTGCTTGATTTTGAGCTGAGCGCATTAGAGCAAGAAAACAAAGGTGAAATTATTGCCAGCCCTCGTATTACAACGTCAAATCAAAAGGCCGCGTACATTGAGCAAGGTGTTGAGATCCCTTATGTAGAATCAGCATCGAGTGGTGCAACAACCGTCAGCTTTAAAAAGGCGGTATTGTCATTACGGGTAACGCCGCAAATTACACCAGATGACCGTGTTATCCTTGACCTTGAGATCACTCAAGACTCACAAGGTACAACAGTGGCAACTGCAACAGGTGATGCCGTGGCAATCGATACGCAACGTATTGGTACTCAAGTACTTGTTAATAATGGCGAAACAATTGTATTGGGCGGGATTTATCAGCAAAACCTAATCAGTAGTGTCAGTAAAGTGCCTATTTTAGGTGATATCCCCTTGGTTGGTTTTTTATTTAGAAATACATCCGATTCTAACGAGCGCCAGGAGTTACTGATATTTGTGACACCAAAAATTGTAACGGAAAAACTATAAGCTAAATCAACGCTGTTATTGCATGTTGAACAAAAAAGCCAGCTCACCGTAGCTGGCTTTTATATTGGTAATTGCCAGCTTTGCGAACAAGACTTTATCGCACAAGTTAATTTAATTAGTTTAAATAGCCGGGATGGCTTGCAAGTAATAGCCCATAACTGAGATAATCCTTCGTCAAGTCTCATTAGAGCAAGGTTAAATTATAGGTCGGCTTGAGTTTAAGTCGATAAGGCATTCTTCCATATAAGATTCAGACGTATACGAAATGGCTGAAAAACGTAATATTTTTCTGGTAGGCCCTATGGGCGCAGGTAAAAGCACAATTGGTCGCCATCTGGCTCAAATGCTGCATTTAGATTTCCACGATTCAGATCACGAGATTGAACAACGTACCGGTGCAGATATTGCCTGGGTGTTCGATGTTGAAGGTGAGGAGGGTTTCCGTCGTCGTGAAGCTCAAGTCATCGCTGATCTTTCAGAAAGGCAAGGTATCGTTCTCGCAACAGGTGGTGGTTCTGTTCAGAGTAAAGATATTCGCAATTATCTTTCTGCTCGAGGTATAGTTGTTTACTTAGAAACAACCATCGACAAGCAAGTCGCGCGTACTCAGCGTGATAAGCGTCGTCCGTTGTTACAAGTAGACGATCCACGTGAAGTGCTCGAAAACTTAGCTGAAATTCGTAATCCTTTGTATGAAGAAATTGCGGATGTTATTGTTAAGACTGACGAGCAAAGCGCGAAAATCGTCGCTAACCAAATTATCGAGCAACTAGGCTTTTAGGTAAAAATCATGCAACAGATTCAGGTTCAATTAGGTGATAGAAGTTACCCCATATACATTGGCCAGAATTTGATGAATGACAGCGAGATTTTTACTCGCTACTTAAAAAATAAAAAAGCCTTAATTGTTTCAAACGACACCATTGCTCCGTTGTACCTTAAACAGGTACAACAGGCGATGAGTGTTTGCACATCTATAGAAACTGTTATTTTGCCTGACGGTGAAAAATACAAAGATTTACAACACCTCGATCTAATTTTTAGTGGTCTACTCGAACATAATTTTGCACGAGATTCAGTATTAGTTGCACTTGGTGGTGGCGTAGTGGGTGACATGACTGGTTTTGCTGCAGCATGTTATCAACGCGGTATCGATTTTATCCAAGTTCCGACGACACTGCTCTCGCAAGTGGATTCATCTGTTGGTGGTAAAACTGCCGTCAACCATCCACTGGGTAAAAACATGATTGGCGCGTTTTACCAACCTAAATCTGTCATTATTGATACCTTGTGTTTAACGACATTGCCTGCAAAAGAGTTTGCTGCCGGCATGGCTGAGGTGATCAAGTATGGCATTATTTGGGATGGCGAATTTTTCCAATGGCTAGAGCAAAATGTACAAGCATTAAAATCGCTTGATACCGATGCCTTAACGTATGCCATTGCAAAATGTTGTCAGATTAAGGCTGATGTTGTCGCGCAGGATGAAACTGAACAGGGCGTAAGAGCGTTACTTAATCTTGGGCATACATTTGGTCATGCTATTGAGGCAGAAATGGGCTATGGCGTGTGGTTGCATGGCGAAGCTGTAGCAGCAGGAACCATTTTAGCTGCTCAAACCGCATGTAAGTTGTCGCTACTAGACTCTGCAAGTGTTGAGCGCATCAGCAAGTTAATGCAGGCTTTCGACCTACCTATTACTTCACCCGACGCGATGACTTTTGAGCATTTTATAAAGCACATGCGCCGAGATAAAAAAGTGTTAGGTGGTAAAATTCGTTTAATATTGCCAACGCAAATTGGTCGTGCTGATGTGTTTGGTGATGTGAGTGAAGACTTACTCAAACAGGTTATTAACCGCGCATAAATACAGTGTGGTGATATTTTGACTGCTTCAGGACTTTTGTTACTTCCTACCCAAGAAGCGCTGGTTCAGCGTTTACAACATATCGCCAGTTATAGTGAGCAATTATTGGTGCTCTGTGGCGAAAAAGGTGCCGGTAAATCGACCCTTGTTGCCGCATTGGCCAGCGAACTAGACGATTACAATTCTGCTTTAATTATCTGCCCTCAACATGCTGATTGTGCTGAGATACGCCGTAAAATTTTGGTGCAATTAATTTCAGCTCCAATTTTTGACGATGAACGACCTTTAATGGACACCCTTTTTAGGATCCAATCAAGCCTGGGTAAACCGCTACACATTATCATTGATGATGCCCACTTATTGCCAAAAGAGATTTGGGCAGAGTGCATTTTATTAAGCCAAATTCATTGTGCTGGTAAACCTGTTGCTGTGACAATGACGGTTGAACCTAATTTTTGGCGTGAGTTAATTGCAGATCTGGCAGATGAAACTCGGGCATTATTGCTGCAGGTGAGTATTGAATCACTCCCAATTGCAGAGCGTGACGGTTTGTATCAAAGCCTTTTATTACGTAGCCAAAAAACACCCTTTATTCCGCGTGAAATCATTCATAAGCAATTAGAAAAACAGTCAGGCACACCAAAAGAAGTTGTTGAATTACTCACGTTAGCCATAGAGTCGCCACAAGAAATAAGCACACAAAAGTCGATTCAGTTTAAACTCGTTTTTTTCTCTGTCGTGGTGATGTTAGTTGTGCTCAGTGGCTGGTTTATCAATCAACAACTATTGGTTGTTGAGCAGCCTAAAGCTTCAATTGAATTAACCGCAGAACAGGCTGAACGTCGTAAACAAGCGACGAATTATCTTGCTGATTATGGTAAGCAAACCTTAGCACCATATTTTTCGCAACGTCATTTAGCGCAAACTAAACTGGCAGCAAACAAGCAGGCTGAGTTACTGATACAACAGCAAATTGATGCAAAAAATGTGGTTGTTGAAAGCCACGTTGAAGACGCAGATATTGTGCCGCTCGATAATCATACTGATGTGGTAGTTAACTCATCAGTTGAAGGCTTGTCGTTTCAAGGCAAGCTAGCTAAAGCCCAGGCACATGCAGTTAGTCAACCTCAGCAGATCATTGATAGAGATAAAACACCCAATAAAATTAAAGGCTTTACTCTTCAATTAGCCAGTGTAAATGATAAAAAGTCGCTGTCGCCGATATTAACCAAACTGGTCGATGAACCACAGGTTTATATAATGAGTTACAAACAACGGTTTGTCATTCTGTTAGGCGACTTTGATACTCCAGCTGCGGCAGACGTGAAAGCAAAGCAGCTGCAAACTCAATATCGTTTAGCCGCACCCTGGGTAAGAAAATGGGCAGATTTAACAGAATATCAACGAGTTGAGTGACCATAAACGCATTGTTGGTTTGGGCTGATAATGTGCACAATCACTATAATTATTCGACTTTACACTATGTCGATACCACGAAACAGAGTACAATCATCAGCTTTAATTTGCTGGCATAGTTCCTATTCATGATAAAAAAGCATAGAGCCTTTCTAAAGTGGGCAGGCGGAAAATATTCGCTCATTGAGGAGCTATCCAAACACCTTCCGGCAGGTAATCGCTTAATTGAACCTTTTGTTGGTGCAGGATCTGTTTTTCTTAATACTGATTATGAGCACTATCTGTTGTGCGATATTAATCAAGATTTAATCAATCTGTATAATATTGTCAAACATCAGCCAGAAGTTTACATTCAAGCTGCTAGGGCAATGTTTGTCGATGATATGAATAATAAAGAAGCTTATTATAAGGTCCGCACCGAATTTAATGCTACCAGCGACCCCTTTATTCGATCTGTATATTTTTTGTATATGAATCGCCACGGCTTTAATGGTCTGTGCCGTTATAACAGTAAAGGCGGTTTTAATGTGCCTTTTGGTTCATACAAAAAGCCATACTTTCCGGAAGCAGAAATACGTTATTTTTCTGTAAAGGCAAAAAAAGCGACGTTTGAATGTATCAGTTATGAACAAGCTTTTGAGTTAGCAGATGTTGGTGATGTGATTTATTGCGATCCACCTTATGCTCCGCTATCTACGACTGCCAGCTTTACAACCTATGCAGGTCCTGGTTTTAGCCTAGACGACCAAGCTTTACTGGCGCGTCATTCAAGACATATTGCACACGAGCGCAATATTCCAGTGTTAATCAGCAACCATGATATCCCGCTGACTCGAGAGTTATACCGAGGTGCGACATTTTCAACCATTTCGGTGCAGCGCAATATCAGCCAAAAAGGCAGCTCACGCAATAAAGTCGACGAGATTATGGCTTTATACGATCATCATTATCGTTATGATGAATAGTGGAAGAAACGATGAGTTGCAGGGCTAACTCAACACCTGGTTAACGATTAAGACTAATGTTAAAACTAAGCCTACCGCTAATAAAATGCCCATGATAATAAAAGGCAATGGCGATTGAGATTGGAAATCTTTTTGGCGATTATGTTCTGTTTGCACCCCAAAAAAGGCTGCAACCGTACTGCTAAAAACCCGCCAAAATGACATTATGGTTATATCTGCTCGGAACTATTAGGCGTTGGCATATCCTGTAGCGGTTTATCTTTATGCCCATGTAAAAGTTCTAACAAATCGATAAAGTGAAATTGACTTGAACGGCTGTTACCCGTAACCCAATTACTCCAACTGATATTATTTGATTGTTCAGCGCAACGGTTCGCAGGATGACTGCTGGGTAGGCTGGCATTGTAACTGTTGTTATTATCGCATACACAAGCTTGAGTGTTAGATGCCGTATTCTCTGTAGCCATTAGCACTTGGCTAATCAGCAGCGCCAAAGTAGCCGTTGCAAATACAGCATATACCGGTGTTGGTAAAAATTTACCATCACGATTAGACATCTTGCTTAATAATTGCTTAACCATAAGGTTACCCTATCCGTGGTTTATGCGAGGAGCATGAATATCATTGGTAATAAACCAAAGTACCAATACAGGCCTAGCTGGTTATTGATTCTTCAGTGATTAATTTTGTGCTATATCGATTATTATTGAGGTTATTTACTCAATAAATTGTAACATCTTAATTATAGCAAAACAGCCTAGATATTGAACACTGCTTTATCAGTAAAACACAACAAATCCGACTTCTGGTCTAGTTTTTGACAAATATACGCTACTTCATGCGCTTTTTTAACGTTTCAACCTAGAGCCCTGTGGCTGCAAAGGGTAAAATGTCGTCACTTTGGTCTACCAATAGAGAAGATTATGCGCCCATTTTTAATAGCACCATCAATTTTGTCTGCCGATTTTGCCCGTTTAGGCGATGATGTAAAAGCCGTATTAGATGCCGGTACCGATGTGGTCCATTTTGATGTCATGGATAATCATTATGTGCCTAACCTAACGATTGGCCCAATGGTATGTACGGCGTTGCGTAATTATGGGATCACCGCAGATATTGATGTGCATTTAATGGTTAAACCCGTTGATCGAATCATTCCCGATTTTGCTAAAGCGGGTGCATCTATTATTACTTTTCACCCAGAAGCCTCAGAGCATATCGACCGTACATTACAACTCATTAAAGAATCAGGCTGTAAAGCCGGCTTAGTGTTTAACCCTGCAACACCATTACACTACCTAGATCATGTTATGGATAAGCTTGATGTCATTTTATTAATGTCGGTTAATCCAGGCTTTGGCGGTCAGTCATTTATCCCAAGTACACTTGATAAACTGCGTCAGGTACGTGCTCGTATTGATGCTAGCGGGTTTGATATTCGTTTAGAAGTCGATGGCGGCGTTAAAGTAGACAACATTGCTGAAATTGCAGCAGCTGGTGCTGATATGTTTGTCGCAGGTTCTGCCATTTTTAATCAGCCAGACTATAAAGTCGTTGTTGATCTAATGCGCGCCGAATTAGCCAAGGTGTAAGTTAAAAATGATATTACCAAAGAGTCAATGGCTTAATATTCAAGCCATTGCGTTTGATTTAGACGGCACATTAATTGACAGTGTGCCAGATTTAGCCGCAGCAACAAATGCCACGTTAGCAGAGTGCAGTTTGCCCAAAGTGTCAGAAGACTTAGTGAGGAGCTGGGTTGGAAATGGCGCTCAAATATTAATGCAACGAGCATTGAGCTATTCATATTCAACAGCGGAAGATAGCCCAGAGCTTCAAGCAAGGCTTGAGCAAACTATGCCGCGCTTTATGCACCACTACGCTGAGCATTTACAGCAACATAGCCGTTTATACACTGGCGTGTTAGAGGTACTTCAACAGCTAAAGCAAGCGGGTTATAAATTGGCGGTTGTGACTAATAAGCCTTATCGCTTTACTATTCCTTTGTTACAAGCATTTGGTTTAGATGGGCTGTTTACGCAGGTACTAGGTGGTGATTCACTGGCTAAAATGAAGCCTGATCCTCTGCCTTTGCAACATTTAATGGATCAATGGAACATTAATTCGTCACAGCTATTAATGGTGGGTGATTCAAAAAATGATATTTTAGCGGCTAAAGCGGCAAATGTAATGTCGATTGGCTTGACCTACGGCTATAACTACGGCGAAGATATCGGCTTAAGTGAACCTGATGCGGTATGCGAACACTTTTCCCAACTACGCCAATACTTACTTTCACAATAATTCGAATTTTATAAGATAATCTGGAGCAATAAAACACATGACTAAACCCATAGTTCTCAGCGGTGCACAGCCATCAGGCGAATTAACCATAGGTAATTATATGGGCGCACTACGTCAATGGGTTGCCATGCAAGATAGCCACGATTGCTTATATTGCGTCGTTGATTTGCACGCCATTACAGTACGTCAAGATCCTCAAAAATTGCGCGAAGCATGTTTAGACACCCTTGCATTGTACCTAGCATGCGGTGTTGATCCTAAAAAAAGCACAGTATTTATTCAGTCTCAAGTGCCGCAACACACCCAACTTGGCTGGGCATTAAACTGTTATACCCAAATGGGCGAGCTTAACCGCATGACTCAGTTTAAAGATAAGTCGCAAAAGCATGCTAATAACATCAATGTGGGCTTATTTGGTTACCCTGTGTTAATGGCTGCTGACATTTTGCTTTATCAAGCCAATGAAATTCCTGTGGGTCAGGACCAAAAGCAGCATTTAGAGCTAACACGTGATATAGCTACGCGATTTAACAATGCTTATGGCGACACATTTACTATTCCTGAGCCGTTTATTCCTGAACACGGTGCTAAGGTGATGTCGTTGCAAGACCCGCTTAAAAAGATGTCTAAGTCAGATGATAACCGTAACAATGTTATTGGGTTACTCGAAGATCCAAAGGCGATTTTAAAGAAAGTGAAAAAAGCCATGACAGACAGCGAAGAGCCACCAGTTGTGCGTTTTGATATTGAACAAAAGCCAGGTGTGTCTAATTTGCTTAGTTTAATGGCAGGTTGTACTGGGCAGTCTATCGCATCGTTAGAAGCGGAGTTTGAAGGTAAAATGTATGGCCATCTTAAAGTTGCTACAGGTGAAGCTGTTGTGGCCATGCTTGAGCCATTGCAAGCTCGTTTTAAAGAGTACCGCGCTGATGATGCATTCTTAAGACAAGTGATGGCAGAGGGCGCACAAAAGGCACAAGCTCGTGCAGAAGTGACCATTAAAAAGGTCTACGAGAAAATCGGCTTAATTGTATAACGTAAATCGATAACGACTTAAAGCCAGTGATGATTTACCCATAAAAAAGCCATCGTTCACCGATGGCTTTAATGTAATCATTGCTTAAAGTGTTAACTGGCGGGTTCAACGTATTCAAACACTTTAACCACTTTGCGCACACCAGCTGTATTACGCGCAATCTCGACGGCTAATTCAGCTTGCTTACGATCAATTAATCCCAATAAAAACACTTCACCATTTTCTGTGATGACTTTAATGCGAGTAATGTCGAGCGACTTTTCGTTTAACATGCGCCCTTTAACTTTGGTCGTTACCCAGGTGTCATTACTGCGCGTGGTAAATGAGGTTGGTGTGCCAATGCGAATTTGGTTATGTATTTTTCCGCCAATTTCTAGGTCTTGCACAACTTTAATCGCTTTATCGCGAAGCATTGAATTTGGCGCCTGGCCAATCAACAACACGTTGTTATTCATTACCACAGCGGCAATATTAGTTTGATTATTCAAGTCATCGTATTTAGATAAGGCACTAGCAATAGTGAAGTCAGCATTAGTATCACTAATTTGTGTGCTCATGCTGCGTTCATCATTAGCCATTTTGGCACCACTCACAGCGCCAACCATCACCGCTCCAGCACAACCTTGAAGTAGTATTACCAATACTGAGATGATGAATAATCTATTCATCATGCTTGCTCATCCTGTGGGAATAAAGTGCGGTCTATGTTGTCGCACAAGCAATGAATAACCAGTAAATGCACTTCTTGGATACGTGCTGTCACATTAGAAGGTACACGGATTTCAACATCACCAGCGCTCATTAAGCCAGCCATCGCGCCACCGTCTTTACCGGTTAATGCAACAATGGTCATGTCACGGCTTAACGCCGCTTCCATTGCTTTAATGATATTACCTGAGTTACCGCTGGTAGAAATTGCCAGTAAAATATCGCCAGGTTGGCCAAGGGCTAAAATCTGCTTAGAGAAAATTTCATCGTAGCTATAATCGTTAGCAATAGCGGTAATGGTTGACGTGTCACAACTTAAGGCAATTGCCGGTAATGGTGGACGTTCAATTTCGTAGCGGTTTAATAGCTCTGCAGAAAAATGCTGTGCGTCGCCTGCGCTACCACCATTACCACATGATAGAATTTTATTGCCGCCAAGAAGACATTGCACCATCATCTCTGCTGCTTTTTCAATTGACTCCGGTAGTGCTTCGGCAGCATCTATTTTGGTCTGAATTGACTCGGTGAAACTATCTTTAATACGTTCTAACATGCAACAATCCTTACGATAAATAATATCTACCCACATCGGTAATAAGCTTTTTTGCAAATTAATCCGCATCGGTAATTTGGATATATGATGCCACAAAACCAAGAATTGGTAATCAGTTGTGGCTTAAAAACAACCTTGTAGCCAGTTTATTTCATTTGCACTCATTGCGATAACATCAAAACGGCAGGGTGGATTGAGTTTTTGCCGTTGTAAATAATGATCAGCAGCCTTGCGAATACGGGTAATTTGCTTGTGAGTTAGCGCATTGATTGCACCACCAAATTGGTTCGATGCCCTAAATTTCACTTCAACAAATACCCATACATCATGTTGGCGCATCACTAAATCTATTTCACCAAATGGATAACGAACGTTAGCTTCTACAAAGATCAGACCTTGTTGTTCAAGATAAGTTCTGGCGCGTTGCTCTGCTAACTGGCCGCGATTCATAGCGGTTTTAGTTGCCCTTGAGTGTATTTACCCCATGATAATTGGCGCTCAATAACGCCATTTGGCTTAACCGATAATGCACCACTACGGCCCATAAATTGGTAACCCGGGAATGCCCTCATCTGCGCTAAACGATTGACCAGTTCGAGCGAGTCAAACCCCATCACGTAAAGACGCTTTTGACTGTTGCTCCAACTGCTCCAAAGTTCAGAAACCAGCTGAGTTTCTGAACTTTGACGCATTAACCAAGGAATATCGCTAATCATTAAGTTATTTAAATCTTGCGCCGTTTGAGATGACTCATTTTCAACACGGCTGCGGCTGCTTGTATAAAGCGCAATAGGCGTTGAAAACACACTAAAGTTAACGTCTAAAAACGGTTTTAATAAGGCAAGGTCTTGCGAGCCTGAAATCAGGTAAATCGCATCAATATCCTGGCGAGAACGAAAATCTGATTCAAGACGACTGCCCAGCAAATCACGCATTCTGCTAATTCGAGCCTGGCTGTCATTAACGCCCAATGCAGTTTGGACCGTCACCTTCATTTGATCGCCTGCATCGTAATAATGCACTTCTGCATGGTTGCTGGTTAAGCTTAGCCAGGTTTGTTTAAAGCTGTCGGCCATGCGTTTACCAATAGGGTCGTTACTGGCCAATAATAGTGGTAATTTCACACCATCACTGAACAGTTTATGCGCGGCGTCGCTGGCTTCCTGTGCAGGCGATAGCGAAAAGTAAAACTGGTTCGGCTGTGGATTAAAATGCTCAGTTTGATTTAAATAAAGCTGCGGAATTGTACTCTTTTGCTTATCGTTTATTTTTTGCAGCTCTTCTACTTCATTTGGTAATAACGGCCCAATGATAAATTCAGCGCCTTGAGTGACGGCCTCATTATACGCCGCTAAAATACCTAATTGAGTGTCATAAAAGTTAATGGCGACATTGATATCATATTCAGACAAATAGCTGGCCAGAATTCCTTGGCGAATTGGCTCGGCAACCGCAGCGCGAGGGCCGGTTAACGGTAAAAGCACGGCAATGTTTTGTGGCCTAAATGGCTTAGCGCTTAAGGCTTTTTCTAAATCAGCAGGCAGCTTTATGGCCGCTGGGTGATAAGGATTATTACGCTGCCATTCGCCAAGGTAACGAACAAGCTGCGTTGGTTCAACCGCATAGTGTTTTGCAATGTATGATAATTGTAACCAACCAGCAAAAATGGGGTTAGAAGGATCGCGCATAAATGATTGCACGGTTTCTTCTTGTAATGGCTGTAAAATTGCCCAAATGACATTATTAACCGTTGTCGTTTCAGACTTAGGTAAGTAATTACTCAGTAAGCTCAGTTGCTTGACTTGATCAATTGATTGTTGAGTATTTTTAAACAGTTTAGCTTTATATTGATGATAGCTCGCCATTTGCCAGCGAGGAAGCTGCCAATGTGGTGGATATTGCAAGATATCTAATGCGGCCTCACTGCTGGTTGTTTTTTCAGCGATGCGAGCGCGTAAGTAAATATGTTCTGCTTGTAGCGTAGGCACATTAACCATCGACTTTTGCATTGAGGTTAAAATATTAGTAGCAGAGTTAACGTTACCATTATTAATGTATGCATGAGCCGCCAGTAATAAATAACGGTCACGCTTTTCTGGTAAACTGCTATTTTTGGCTTCGGTTAAGTAGATTTTAGCCGGATGTTCGGCGGCAACCAATGATGTGCTTATTTCAACGTATTCTCTTTGCTTTCGCTGTTGCTCGGTAGCACAACCTACCAACAAGACAGAGAAAATCATCGCGCACACTAATTTTGTTGTATTCAGTCTTTTTAACACTTGGCTTCACTCTGGTAAGATACTGTTACTAGTTTAACCTGCTCTTACGCTTGGCGAAAGTATCAGGTAGATTCATTATTGAGGTAATTATGGACCAAATGGTCTCGCTGTATATTGTTCCCACCCCTATCGGCAATTTAGGCGACATTAGCGCTCGTGCATTAGAGGTGCTGCAACAGGTCGATTTAATCGCTTGTGAAGACACGAGGCACAGTGGCAAGTTGCTGAGCCATTTTGGTATTGAAACCCGTAAAACGGCTTTGCATGACCATAATGAGCGCGACCGTGCTCAGTGGATTGTTGAGCAATTAGCCTCAGGCAAATCGATTGCACTGATATCAGATGCTGGCACACCGTTGATTTCAGATCCTGGATATCATCTCGTTAATCATGTTCGCCAAGCGGGTTATCGCGTTGTGCCTTTACCTGGCGCATGCGCCGCGATTACAGCATTAAGTGCTTCTGGTTTGCCGTCAGATCGTTTTAGCTTTGAGGGTTTTTTACCATCAAAAGAAAAAGCCCGTATCGACAAACTTGAAATGCTCAAAGAAGATCCTCGAACCCTTATCTTTTACGAGTCTCCACATCGAATTGTATATAGTTTAAGCGCGATAGCACAAGTGCTTGGAGACGATAGGCAAGTGGTTATGGCGCGTGAGGTGACTAAAACCTTTGAAACATTCTTAACCGGAACCGCAGCAGAAGTACTGGCAATGGTAGAAGCTGACGACAATCAGCAGAAAGGTGAAATTGTGTTAATGTGCCACGGTTTTGCATTGTCTGATGAAGAAGGTATACCTGCCGTTGCTGTAGCTACATTAAAACTGTTAAGTGAAGAATTACCGCTTAAAAAAGCCGCCGCTATTGCAGCTCAAATTCACGGCTTAAAGAAAAATGCCTTGTATAAATACGGCCTAGAACTGGATTTATAACCGCGAATGCTTTTTAACATTGGTTTGTCGGCTTGCTTAGGCTATAATCCGCGCCGAGTTGGCCAGACAGTTGCCGCGTACTTAGGTACGGGGAGGAAAGTCCGGGCTTCAAAGAGCAGGGTACCAGGTAACGCCTGGGCGGTGTGAACCGACGACAAGTGCAACAGAGAGGAGACCGCCATTTTAGCTTTGGCTAAAGTGGTAAGGGTGAAAGGGTGCGGTAAGAGCGCACCGTGCGGCTAGCAATAGTCCGTAGCAAGGTAAACTCTACCCGAAGCAAGACCAAATAGGGTTCCATTACTTTAAATAGTATATGCGCTGCTCGCGTAGGAACCGGGTAGGTTGCTTGAGCCTGTGAGTGATTGCAGGCCTAGATGAATAACTGTCCACGACAGGACCCGGCTTATCGGCCAACTCAACCTCTTTAATATGAAAGGCCTTGCAGCAATGCGAGGCCTTTTGTTTTTTACTCACACCATAGTGCGTGAGGGTATTGCCGGCACTGATGTGGTCAAATAAATAACTGTCCACTCCACGCTCAACCAAGGCATGGCGGCTTATCGGCCAACTCAACCTCTTTAATATGAAAGGCCTTGCAGCAATGCGAGGCCTTTTGTTTTTTACTCACACCATAGTGCGTGAGGGTATTGCCGGCACTGATGTGGTCAAATAAATAACTATCCACTCCGCGCTCAACCAAGGCATGGCGACTTATCGGCCAACTCAAACCTTTCGAAATAGAAGGCCTTGCAGCAATGCGAGGCCTTTTGTTTTTTACTCACACCATAGTGCGTGAGGGTATTGCCGGCACTGATGTGGTCAAATAAATAACTGTCCACTGCGCGCTAAACCAAGGCATGGCGACTTATCGGCCAACTCAACCTCTTTAATATGAAAGGCCTTGCAGCAATGCGAGGCCTTTTGTTTTTTACTCACACCATAGTGCGTGAGGGTATTGCCAACACTGATGTGGTCAAATAAATAACTGTCCACTCCACGCTCAACCAAGGCATGGCGACTTATCGGCCAACTCAACCTCTTTAATATGAAAGGCCTTGCAGCAATGCGAGGCCTTTTGTTTTTTGACTCACACCTTAGTGCGTGAGGGTATTGCCGGCACTGATGTGGTCAAATAAATAACTGTCCACTCCACGCTCAACCAAGGCATGGCGACTTATCGGCCAACTCAAACCTTTCGAAATAGAAGGCCTCACAGCAATGTGAGGCCTTTTGTTTTTTTACTCACACCATAGTGCGTGAGGGTATTGCCAACACTGATGTGGTCAAATAAATAACTGTCCACTCCACGCTCAACCAAGGCATGGCGGCTTATCGGCCAACTCAAACCTTTCGAAATAGAAGGCCTTGCAGCAATGTGAGGCCTTTTGTGTTTTACTCACACCATAGTGCGTGAGGGTATTGCCCGCACTGATGTGGTCAAATAACTATCCACTCCGCGCTAAACCAAGTCATGGCGACTTATCGGCCAACTCAACCTCTTTAATATGAAAGGCCTTGCAGCAATGCGAGGCTTTTTGTTTTACCAATATGTGTAAAATCATCATAAATTCCAACATTTAGCCAACAACACAAACAAATGTAAATTATTAAATGATAATAGTTAGCATTTGTGTTTAGTGCTATATTGCCGACCAATTTTAATGCTGTCGTTGAGAGATATATGCAATTGAAAATGGTTAATCTTGGGTTGTTCAGCCTATTGTTACCTGTAATGAGTGTCAGTGCTAATGAGCCTGCTAATACAGAGCCAACAGAATCAATCGAAAAAATTTCAGTAATGGGTAGAGCGCAAACATTCTATCTTGAGTCTTCAAGCTCTGTTGGTACTAAAGTTGAAACTGACATGATGGACTTGCCGCAATCGGCGCAAGTACTAAATGAACAACTGATTGTTGACCAGGCCGCGCGCGAAATTACTGATTTATATCGTTCTATCGCAGGAGTGAGCGCTTACAGTTACTCTGGTGTAACCTTTCGTGGTTTTCGTGATGACAGCAATGTGTTTTATGACGGAATGCGCGGCGATCCTTTTTCTGACTTTGGTATCCCACAATTATTTAACGTTGAGCGTGTCGAAGTATTAAAAGGTCCTGCGGCTGCGCTATACGGTGGCGGAGAGCCAGGTGGCATGATTAATTATGTCACTAAAAAGCCAAGTTTCGAAAAAGAGACTGAAGTGACAATGATTGTGGGTGATTATGACCGCGTCGGTGGCTCAATAGACTCAAAAGGCGGTTTAACAGATAATCTTGCTTATCGTCTTGGTGCTTTTTATGAGCAAAAAGACAGCTTTCGTAATAATGCCGACGCTAAAAATACTGAGTTAGCGGGTGGGTTACTATTTCAGCTTGACGATAACACCGCACTAACCACTATGGTTGATTATATTAAGCAAGATTTGGGCGGCAGTCGGTTACGTGGAGTTCCAGTCGATGATGAGGGTAATTTTTTGGTTGACCCAAGTTATAACGCCAATGAAGCGTCTGACTATCAGGATTTAGAGGCATTAGTGCTGCAAGCGCAATTAGAGCACTTTTTTAGTGACAATTTTAGCGTAGATACCAAGGTGCGCTATGTTGATAACGAACGGGTTCAAGGGTATCACGAGTCGCAAGGCTGGGTTGATGTTAATGGCGACGGTGAAGCCAATGTTGATGATGAAACCATTAAACGTGAATACCGCAAACAATACCGTGCTAATCAAGAGCTGAGTCTTACCACTGACTTTGTTTATCGCCTTGAAAGCGCAATAGAGCAAACGGTGTTGTTTGGCGCTGATTATCATCATGTAGACAGTGAATATGATTATTGGCGCGCACGTTACGAAGCCGATGGCGTAGCCAACCTGAATATATTTGAGCTAAATTATGGTCAAAGCGACTCAGCTGATTACATATTGACGGATCAAAATCGCGACGGTGAAAAAACCGAACGTACGGGTTTGTACGCTCAAGACCAAATCACATTAACCGACAAGTGGTTGTTATTAGTTGGCCTACGTTATGATCATTTTAATGATTATGACAAAGAGAGCGGTTTTGAATTTAGCGACGAGCACGTGTCGCCACGCGCAGGCGTGGTTTACAAATACTCACCAGACACCTCATTTTATGTGAACTACTCTGAAAGCTTTAATCCAACGTCTATTGGCGATCAAGAAGATGCCGACTTAGATGGCGGTTTATCACCTGAAATTGGCGATCAAGTTGAGCTGGGTGTCAAAAATCAATGGTTTAATGGCCAAATGATGACCACACTTGCTATTTACCACATCAATAAAAAAGATGTCGCCATGAGCAACCCAGATGATACGGGTGCAGACGATGGGATTGCAGCACTCGTTAATTTAGGTGAAGTTGAAAGCAAAGGTGTTGAGTTTACTTTGGTTGGTGATATCACAACCGACTGGACCATTATGGCTAATTACGCTTACAACGATGCTCGCGTGACCCAGGGTGATCTTGATGACACCTATGCAGATGGCAGTCGATTTGCTAATGCCCCTCGTCACCAGGCGGGATTATGGACCCGTTATGATATTGACAGTTTGCATTCAGCCGTTGCATTTGGTGCCGATTATGTCAGTGAGCAAGTCAGCGCAGATGCACAAATCGTAAAACCTTATACCGTGTTTGATATGAGCTGGACCATCACATGGCAGCAAACTCAATACCAGTTAAATGTGAAAAACCTATTTGATAAAGAATACGCAGTAAGTGGATTTTCTGAGCGCAACGGTCATTTTCCTGGCGCGCCGAGGGAAGTTGTCTTACAAGTATCGCATCAATTTTAATGTTGTAGTCGCTAGGGTCTGTTGATCTTTGCTGTTTGAATTTTGTTCGAGTTAAAAACGTTTTAATCGAGGCGAATGGATTGATGCCTAGTCATCTAAGCAAAATCCATTCAACAAAGAGTAAAACGTTTTTAGCCGAACCTTTCAGGCAGCGTTTGTTGGCCATTTTTACTGCGTTATCGACTTTTTATGTAGAATAACTACACCTCAAAGTCTCTGCCTTGTATAAAAGACCAACAATTCGCTGCAAAAACAATCTTGAAAGATCAACAGACCCTAGGCTCGGTAGTATTGATAAACCGAGCTTAGCGTTAAAAATGGTCTTTAACCTGGAATCGAAACTCCCAAGCGTTGATGTCATTTCCCGATGTCATTGGCATGGCGATATCAATATGGGCAACGTTGCCATAACTTGATTTAGATGAGTACAACCTTGCGCCAATGCCGACACTGCCAATAATATCAGTGACTTCATTTAATTCATCTGAGCCACCAAAAGCATGGCCGACATCTGCAAACATTGCCCAGCCTAATTCGGCTAGCTGGTATAAGTTGATGTTAGGGTAATAACGGATTTCGCCGGTGAACAACCATTGATTATCGCCATGTTGATAGTCATTTGGATAGCCTCGTACGCCTGTTTCATCACCTAAAGCGAAGGTTTGGTCTAAATAATTATTATGCGATGTAGCGATCTTTGCTTTGGTATAGGCTGTCCACTTAGGGTTAATTTGATGAAAATACTCTGCCGCTAAACTGGCATTATAAAAATCTTGTTGCCCTGTTTCTATATCCGCCTGGCCATTTAGCGTCATTAGCAGTAATTGATTATCTTGTTGCCAGCCACGGGTGGTGAGTAAATTTAGGTGGTAGCCCAATTTTGCATTGTTCGCCACGTCATTGGTTTCTAAGCCTAGGGTAACAACATGGCGCCAACCTAGGTTAAAGTCTTCATTATTATTGATTAAATGAATGTTATTAAGCACAGTGTATTGATCTTGTAAGTACTCGTAACTTAACCAGGGGTATATAAAGTCGCGATCAAACGGCAATGTAGAGTCTGGGAACATTTCAATGTGATTAAATGTGTGTTTATCCTGAGTGATCCCAAGGCTAATTCGTTGTAAGTAATCATCTTGTTTATTGAGTAACCAACCAAAACCTATATTGGCGTAATCAATGATGTGTTCAAACTCGTAAATGTCTTTACCGTTTTGTCTGAGGGTGTCAATACGGGTGTCAGTTGACCAGGCTACGCCATACATGTCTTTTGTGTCGAGGGTGTAAAAAGGTTTGTTAAAGGCTAAAGCAGAGGCCTGGCCGTCACTGTTATCATAAAAATCGACGGCGATGTTGCCATGTTTTACCCATCTTACTGGGGCATCAAAGGCAAATTTATAGCCGGTGCGATCAGCGCTAGACTGGTACTTAATTTGGGTTTTAACCCCTAACCCAAGTAAGTTATCTTCTTTTATTCCAAATGAATATTTAGTGTCACCGCCATTCTTACTCAGACTCACAGTGGGTAACAAAGACCAGTTATCCCACGTTTCAACCAGTACAACATTTTCAATATTGTCTTCAGCCATTGGGTCTTTGCGAGCAATATTGATTTCGGCGTCACGGATATAGGGTTCGTAGCGTAGTAAGCGCTGGGCTTCTTCAAGATCTTTTTCAGTAATGTTATCGCCTACTTCAAAACTTAAACTGTTAAGAATAGTCGACTCTTTAGTGTTGATATGTAGGTAGTTTGCCCAACGATGTAAAAAAATCGCGTCTGGGGCTGACTCATCAAAAATAGGGTGGCTGATAATGACGATATTAGCGACCTCATCAACATCATGCTTGTTTGTCGTTGAGGCGGCGGGCAGATTGGCTACCGGCGCATCATTAGCACTGAGGCTAGGGTGAAAAAGCAAGATGACGATAAAAAAGGCTGCCATGACTACTTTTGGCATAAACTCGTCCTAATGATAGATTTTTGTTGTTTTTTTAGTGCGCTTTGCGTTAACGCTTTAAGTCATAACACACTTGAATCGTAAAATAGTCAAGTATTTAACGTTTTTATATCATGGTCAAAAAGCATCGGGGCTGCATAGTTTGCAGCCCCGATAATCTTGCGTATGTCGCATTAACCTGATGTTGTTTTTACAATGATCGTCTTGGAGGCACCACAACGTTTGCAAAGATAAGGCCTGCAATTAACGACATAAAAATTAAAAAGATTTGCGAGCCTAAATGTGCTTGGTTAAGCATAGTTTCACCCGATATCAGAGCGTTTAAACCAATATAGGTTTTACTGCCAGGCACCAAAATAACAATGCCTTGCAATAACGCTATCGACACAGGGGCTTTCATCCAGCGGGCATAGAGGTTTGAGTATATGCCAACGGCCAGCGCGCCAACAAAAATGCCAATCGACTCACCTAAGTAAATACCACCAAGCATGGCCGAGAAAAAGGCCACTATCCCGGCAAAAACACCCCAGGGCGAGTCTTTAAGGCGCGCTTTAAAAATGATCACTAACGACATCGACAATAACGGCACTGCCGACCAAATTGCCCACCGCGGCAGTGGAATGGGGTCAATATAAGTGACTTCACCAAATATGGCTTTACCTATGGTCATACCCAGCACAGCGCCAAAATACAGTTTAAATAACTGCATTACCGCATCCATAATGCGCGCCGTACCAGAGATTAAATCACGCGCCGCAAGCTCTGCTAAGCCAAGCGTTAGCGCCAAGCCCGGCACAAAGATAATAATTCCCGATAAAATGGTCACTGGTAAATTAATGCTGGGGTCAAACTGCGAAATAGCCGTGGCTAAAATTGCACACATCACCGCTGCCATAGGTTCTAGCATTTCAGCAACGCGTTTAGAGCGCTCAGCCCAAAATACTAGGCTGTATACTAATAACCCAAGCATCGCTGACCAAAAAACATCATGCCAACCGGTACCCATTAACATGGCAAATGCCCCGGCACTTGAGCCAAAAGCTAATAATGTTAACTTGTGACCATAGGGGTTAGGTTTATTGGCTATTTCTTCTAAGCGTTCTAGCGCTTCTTGTAAGGTGCGTTGACCAGAGCTCAGTTCTTCAACTAGCTCAAATGTGCGCGCCAAAGATCCTAAATCAAGGTCGCCAGGTTTAACGCGTGCTACATGGTTATATTCTTGTTCGGTGTCGTGTTGCAGTACAAAGGTCATTGAAGTGGGCGATATTAAAAAATATCCTTCGATACCTAAGGTACTACAAACTGTTTGCAAGTGAGATTCTAAGCGATATGCCGGTGTGCCAAACTTATGTAAGGCTTTACCTAATTTTATGATAAATCGACGTTTTTCTAAAAAATCCTGATTATCCACTGGGCGATAGTCACTCTTGTTAGGGTATAGGGCTTATTTGGGCGCGAATATTAACCGATTAGTGCGTGTGTTTATAGCCAAACTGATTCAAAATGTTGCTTTAAGTCACATTAGCATTGTCATATTAAATGTTGATGTCAAAATAAAAAAGGAATAACACATGACATTGATGGTAACAGGTTTATACGCAGGCTTAACGGCGCTTTTGGTTTTAGCATTATCATACAAAGTGGTTAAATTTCGTCGAGCCAATAAAATAGGCATTGGTGATGGTGGTCACCAGGGGCTGTCTATTGCCATTAGGGCGCACGGTAATTTAATTGAAAACGCACCAGTAGTACTTATTTTGTTGGCGTTGGCAGAGTTAAATGGCATGCCCGCCTACTTAATACACTGTTTAGGTACAGTTTGGATTGTAGCGCGTTTATTACACGCAATTGGGCTAAACCAAGGGCAAGGCGGTTATCACTTTGGGCGTTTTTGGGGGGTACTGGCGACCTGGATTGTACTGCTGGTTTTAGCTGTGGCTAATATTGGCTTCTTTTTAGGTTTATAAGTGCTTTGACAGTGGTGGTATTATCAGCATATCACCACTTTTTTTAGGGTTATTTAACGATAAAAATATTTCACTTTTGCTGCTTTTTTAGTCACACTTAATGCTTCTGTACTGCTATACTCCGCGTCCGTTAATGCGGCCGCACGCGATATTGCTACCGGACTCGGTACACGCTTCTCTCCATTGATTTAGGTTATATACATGCAAGTTGAGTCAACGTTATTTAGTTATCCCAAGTATTGGGCGCACAGTTTTGGTACTGCGCCATTTTTGCCCATGTCTCGAAAAGAGATGAACACGCTAGGCTGGGATAGTTGCGATATTATCATCGTAACGGGCGATGCATATGTAGACCATCCAAGTTTTGGTATGGCCGTAATTGGCCGTATGCTTGAAGCTCAAGGTTATCGAGTGGGGATTATTTCGCAGCCAGATTGGTCCAGCAAAGACGACTTTATGCAATTAGGTCGGCCAAACCTGTTTTTTGGCGTTACCGCCGGCAACATGGACTCCATGATTAATCGCTACACTGCAGACCGTAAATTGCGCCATGATGATGCTTATACTGCCGGCGATATAGGTGGTAAGCGCCCAGATCGTGCTGTAACGGTATATACCCAGCGCTGTAAAGAAGCCTTTAAAGAAGTGCCAGTTGTCATTGGTGGTATTGAAGCCAGCTTACGCCGCATTGCCCATTACGATTACTGGTCAGATAAAGTGCGTCGCAGTGTCATTTTTGACGCCAAAGCCGATATCTTAATTTACGGAAATGCCGAACGCCCGCTTATGGAAGTGGCGCGCCGCATTGCTGCAGGCGAAGCCATTAGTGACATTGATGATGTACGTGGCACCGCGGTAATGCGTAAAGACCCTATGCCAGGTTGGCGTGGTATGGACTCTCGTAAAATTGATCAATTACACAAAATTGATCCTATTCCTAATCCTTATGGTGCAGACGACGTTGGCTGTGAAAAGTTGTCAGGTCCAAGCGATAAGAAAATTTTTGATAACGATGCGCCCAAGCCAATTAGCATTCAACCGCCTCGTCCAAAGCCATGGGAAAAAACCTATGTGCTATTGCCTGCGTTTGACAAAGTCAGCGAAGACAAATATTTGTATGCCCATGCCTCGCGTATTTTACACCAAGAGCAAAACCCTGGGTGTGCACGAGCGCTATTTCAGCCGCACGACGCTAACCGTGGCGTATGGGTTAATCCACCTGCTTGGCCACTCAATACCGATGAAATGGACGCCGTATTCGATTTAGCCTATCAGCGTGTGCCACACCCTGTTTATGGCAAAGAGAAAATCCCTGCGTACGACATGATCAAAACCTCAATCAACATTATGCGTGGTTGTTTTGGTGGCTGTTCATTCTGTTCGATCACCGAGCACGAAGGGCGAATTATTCAAAGCCGCTCGCAAGAGTCGATCATTAAAGAAATTAAAGACATTCAAGAAAAAGTACCGGGTTTTACTGGGGTAATTTCTGATTTAGGTGGTCCAACGGCCAACATGTACCGCTTAGGCTGTACCAGCGAAAAGGCCGAAAAAACCTGTCGCCGTTTGTCTTGTGTGTATCCGTCTATTTGCGGACACCTTGGCACAGATCATAAACACACCATCGACTTATACCGCGCAGCTCGTGATGTGCCAGGTATTAAAAAGGTACTCATTGCATCGGGTGTGCGTTACGATTTAGCCATTGAAGATCCTGCCTATATCAAAGAGTTGGCCAAGCATCATGTGGGCGGCTATTTAAAAATTGCCCCAGAGCACACCGAAGAAGGCCCACTCAGTAAAATGATGAAGCCTGGCATGGGCACTTACGACAAGTTTAAAGAATTGTTTGATAAGTTTTCAAAAGAAGCCGGTAAAGAGCAATACCTCATTCCGTACTTTATTTCGGCGCACCCAGGCACTACCGATGAAGACATGATAAATCTCGCGCTGTGGCTAAAAGGGCAAAAGTTTAAACTGGACCAAGTGCAAAACTTTTATCCATCGCCAATGGCTAACGCAACAACCATTTATCATACCGAGCTAAACTCACTTAAAAACGTGAAGCACGACAGTGAGCAGGTGAGTGTGCCTAAAAAAGGTCGCCAACGTAAATTGCATAAGTTTTTATTACGTTATCACGACCCAGCAGGCTGGCCGATGATCCGTGAAGCCTTAATCGCTATGGGTAAAGAACACTTAATTGGTAACGGCCCACAGCATTTGGTGCCGCCTGAAACCCGTAACGAGCAAAACAAAGTGAAGTGGGGCCAAAAGCCTACTGCTAAAGCCAAAGACCAAGGTGGCCAAAAAGCCATGACCCGTTTTTCTGCCGACCAGTTTGAAGACCGTAAAGGGGCATCAAACGCAGATAAACCCAAAGCTAAACCGACAGGGCAAAAGCCAAAAGCAACGGCAAAAAACAGCGGTCAGCCAGCTAAAGCAACTGGGGCTAAACGACCCGCTAAAACCGGTTGGGCCACTAAGTCTAAATACGCTAAATAGTCAGTTAGCTATATATCGCGTTAACCACTAAACCCGCATTTATGCGGGTTTAGTTTATCTGGGCTTCATACCAATCAGTACAAGAATGTGATCATTCTTACTGGTTAAAACCACTTATAACGTCGTTAGACATTTTGAAGTTAGAACAACTAGCTCGCTGCAATTTCTGCCTTATTCTAAGCGATTTTTCCTACGCAATCTCTGAACACTTATTTATCCTGATTGGTATCACTTCGCAAAGCGTGTACTCTGTGTGCAAGAAAAATATCAATAAGCAAGGGAGCAGCAACATGGTTAAAACGAGCAGTTTACGTGGTTTATTTACTAGCGCATTAATCGGTAGTGCCGTGTTAATGATCGCCCCAAGTCACGCCGCGAACTCAGTGCAACATCAACAATTTTTTGAGTCGATAGCCAAACTTTGCGGCAAAGCATTTGCCGGTAAAATCACTGCTGGTGGCAGTGAAGATGATGGATTTAGCGGTAAAGCACTGATTATGCATGTACGCGAATGCAGCGAGACTCAATTAAAAGTACCATTTCATGTCGGTGACGATCACTCACGCACCTGGGTTATCACCCAAACTGACACAGGCTTACGGTTAAAACACGATCATCGCCACAAAGACGGCTATGAAGATAAAGTTACCATGTACGGTGGCGACACCCGCGATGTGGGTACCGCCAACATGCAATCGTTTCCAGTTGATGATGAATCCATCGTTAACTTTAAACAAAATGGCCTAGATCAGTCGGTCACCAATGTGTGGCAAATGATGATTGAAGCGCATACTTTTACGTATCGTTTAAAGCGCGAAAATCGCGATTTTAGGGTAGAGTTTGATTTAACCAAACCAGTTGCATTACCACCAGTGCCATGGGGGCATGAGTAATTTGTTTTAGCATATTTTGCTTTCAGCGACAGTAACCATCATTAGATATGTCTTCCCGGCAATGCTTGTGAGCCGGGACCCAGGTGTTTGTTTGTACTTTTGTACTTTTGTACTTTTAACTATGGCCTGCGGCCACTAACGTCGTGGCGCTTCGCCCGCAGCAGATTAGGGTCGTAAATTAGCAACTAACGCAGGTTAGTTGAACGTCTTCTCGGCAATGCTTTTGAGCCGGGATCCAGGTGTTTTCTTGTACTTTTGTACCTATGGCCACTAACGTCGTGGTGCTTCTCTCATCTGTACACTTTAATCTGTAACTGGCTTACAAATGTCGGATAAATATCCTGTGCCAACCATGTCTGCCACCTTTAAATGGTGTGCACTGTATATAAATATAGTGGTAATGGGTTTTGAGGTGTACTCAAGCTAAATTGGCTAATAATCAAACTAAAGTAGTGCGATAAACGATTTGTTTATTTTGTAACCATTTGAATAAGAGGTATTTTTATTTTTTGACTAAAATTCAGTCCACTTTTAATGTGCAAGCTCGCTTTTATTTGTCAATGGAGTTAAATTAAATCGCTTTACATCAATAAGTTAGTAAATGTAGGATGTTAATAATCAATAACTTAAAGGGCGACTTTAATTTTGTTTTGCCCTTCAATAAGCTGTTATATGCGGTAGGGGGGCTCGTGCAAATTCAAAAGGATGTATGTAAAAAGTTTGATGTGATACCTATTCCAAGTAGAAGCAGTGAAAAGTTGGGTATTGCAATCGAGACAATCGGTAAATTGCCAATTAATGGTTTACGCCACCCTCCAGAAAATGGAACTTGTGGTTGGTACGTTTGGTGCGGTGAAGAAATGTCTGAAGATACAGAGTTCTTTAAACCTCTCCATGTAAGCCACATCAAAGAATATTTGCCCGAGGTAGAACAATATCTATCATTACCTCCAGGCTATAGGTTTTTAGTCGCAGGAGACTATGAAGATGTTTGGTATGACTCGGAACTTAAAAGCATATAACAAGTGCCAGCAAGCGGACTTGGGTAAGCTGTCACCTTTTGTGCAAAAAGACGCACAAAAGCCGCCATCTCACCCAAGCCGTTGTGGCAGGCGTTAGGCTCAGAAGCATTGAGGATTTGATGAACAAATTTTTTAAATGGTATTTTCTTGCTTTTATCCTTTTATTCTCTGCGAACACATTTGCAGATGGCGAAACTGATATTAATAATGTTATGGCATCTTATATTGATGCAATGCGAGTCTACGACACTAAACAAATGGCTTCTCTTATTCACCCACTCGCACTGGAAAGGTTTAGAGCTTCTTTTGATAATGCTCTTCAGGGACCGAAAGCTGAACAAGCAAAAAATGAATTGTTGCCACTACTTTCACTCAACAACTTTTCTGAGTACATGGCAATTTCAAATGAAGAAGCATTTCAAAGGCTTAATGATGGAGTTGCAGCTCAAGCTCCAGAGCTAATTTCAATGTTGAAAAATTCTGATTTTGAAATCATTTCTACGACATTAAAAGATGAAACCGCGTACGTAGTTTACAAATTAGGTTTCGATGTAAACGGTCGATACTTCTCTCAAGAGGTCGTTCAAAAGCTCAAAGAGTATGAAAAAACATGGCTTTTGCTATTACCTGCAACAGCGGAAACAGCAATTTTAAACGTCGAGGCCAGATTCAACTGAGCCTAATAAACAACTGTTGGCGCTCACTGCGTTCGCTGGGACACAAACACATGGGCTCCCTCGCTTCGCTCGTTATTTTAGCCCATGTATTTGTGCCCCAAAGTTGGGCGTTATACGCTTTTGAAACTATGAGTCTTGAACAAGAAAAAATAGCGGCTTGTGAACATGCCAAAGCCTTGTTAAACAATAACTCTCTCTTTATTGACAGAGTTACAATATTTACATGGCCACCCACAATAGTTGGCGAAATAATGAACGCTGAACTACGCTTTATTTACCCTTTCCAAACGGTAATTAAAGATGGCCAGACCAAGACAGACAATCGTTAGCCTGGAAGATACACCTTACTACCACTGCTGTTCTCGTGTGGTGCGTAAGGCATTTCTTTGTGGAATTGATAATTCAACAGGTGAGAACTTTGAGCATCGGCGCGAGTGGGTCGATTCCCGCATTCTTGAGTTAGCGACCATCTTTGCCATTGATATCTGTGCTTATGCCGTGATGAGCAATCACTTACATGTGGTTATAAAAGTTGATGCTGACAAAGCAAAAAAGTGGTCAGATAAAGAAGTGCTCATTCAATGGCACAAGGGCTTTAAAGGTACGTTACTCACGCACAAGTTCCTAAAAGAGGAAGACCTTAACCAGTTTGAACTTCAAACGGTTAATGAATGCATTACCGAATACCGTAAACGCTTAATTGATATCAGTTGGTTTATGCGCTCACTCAGTGAGCCCATCGCCAGAATGGCCAATAAAGAAGATAAGTGCACAGGTCGCTTTTGGGAAGGTCGCTTTAAGTCTCAAGCTCTGCTTGATGAAGCCGCAGTTTTAGCCTGTATGGCTTATGTGGATTTAAACCCAGTCAGAGCCAAAATGGCTGCAACCCCTGAAACCTCAGATTACACCAGTATTCAAAGACGTATCAATTCAGCAATGAAAGGCGAGCAACCACCTGAGTTATTACCGTTTGTGGGTAATGAGCGCTTAAATATGCCTAACGGGCTCATGTTCAGCGTGAAAGACTACATCGTCTTAGTTGAAGATACCGGTCGGATAATTCGAGATGATAAGCATGGCGCCATTAGCTCAAGCAGCCAGGACATACTGAATAGGCTCAACATCCCCGCAGATAATTGGCTTAAAATCACCACAGAATTTGGTACATTATTTAAAGGTGCTGTCGGAGCATTACCCGCATTAACTGAATACTGTGAGCATTTAGACCGAAAACGACGACAAGGCGCTGCAAATTGTCAGCGCTGGTTGTGCGCTTAAGTCATCATCCCCAATCAAATTACAATTCACCTAACACTTGATAGATATCAAGATTTTCTGCTGTGCTAAATTTCTTAGATGACCATAAATCACTCATTTAACGATAATATTTTAGCCATATCGATAAAAATTGATTAGTTGTTAACATCGATCGTAACCCTCGCCAAAGTCATAAAAAAGAGTTAAGTTACTTTTATAAAACATGGGTGGCATTGTTTTTGACAAGAAGATAGTTATCAAGCTTGATCCAGAAATGCGTTAAATCTTTAAATAACAAATAAGGTTGCATCGAAGATACCCATACGGCGGATGTAATCGCGGCTATGACCTTCGAAAACATGGACGTTTTCGCAGAGCGCCCAGGGATGGGGTCACCGCGTGTCATAGAAGTGATTTCATTGAGTATCAATACCTAACACCCTAGTTTGTTTGAATTAGATAGCTCTAGTTGACCTACTTACATTAGCCACTATTGATCTGGTGTGGCCGCAGGCCATAAAAAGTACAAAAGTAAACATAACACCTGGGTCCCGGCTCAAAAGCATTACCGGGACGACGTGAGGGGTGGGGCGACGAGAATGTAGTTATCGAGCTTTTCGTTAGATCTTTAAATTACAAACACAAACAAGGTTGCATCGAAGATACCTATACGGCGGATGTAATCGCGGCTATGACCTTCGAAAACATGGACGTTTTCGCAGAGCGCCCATGGATGGGTTCACCGCGTGTCATAGAAGTGATTTCATTGAGTATCGATACCTAACACCCTAGTTTTGTTTGAATTAGTAGCTCTAGTTGACCGACTTACATTAGCCACTATTGATCTGGTGTGGTCGCAGGCCATAAAAAGTACAAAAGTAAACATAACACCTGGGTCCCGGCTCAAAAGCCTTACCGGGACGACGTGAGGGGTGGGGCGACGAGAATGTAGTTATCGAGCTTTTCGTTAGATCTTTAAATTACAAACACAAACAAGGTTGCATCGAAGATACCTATACGGGGATGTAATCGCGGCTATGACCTTCGAAAACATGGACGTTTTCGCAGAGCGCCCATGGATGGGTTCACCGCGTGTCATAGAAGTGATTTCATTGAGTATCGATACCTAACACCCTAGTTTTGTTTGAATTAGTAGCTCTAGTTGACCGACTTACATTAGCCACTATTGATCTGGTGTGGCCGCAGGCCATAAAAAGCACAAAAGTAAACAAACACCTGGGTCCCGGCTCAAAAGCATTACCGGGACGACGTGAGAGTTGGGGCGACGTTTAGAGGTGGGACGACGTTTAGAGTTGGGACGACGTTAGAGTTGAGGCCTCAAGAATGTAGTAATAAACCTTTGTGATAAAACCAATTAGTAAGATGAATAACTCTTCCCAAAACAATTCAGGCTGCCAATGGCAGCCTGAATGTACTTTAAGCAACGAGCACAACTCGAACTCATTTGAACTCATTTGAACTCATTTGAACTCATTTGAGCTAACTCGAGTTACTTAGCATTAAAGGTAAACGATTGTCCTGCCAAGGCGGCTTCAAACATCAAACCACCTTTGGCGGCGGTGAAAATAGCCATGCCGTTAATGTATTGTGCCGCAGCGTTATGGTTACTGCCTGCTTGGCCTGCGCCGGCTGAGTTACCGGTAGTGCCAACTTGGGCATTGGCGCCTAGGTTAATCGCTACAGCAGAAGCCTGGGCGCTAAACTCGAAACTGCCGCTGGTAAATTCATTGTATGCTTTGGCATCTTTAAAAAAGATGATTTCGCTGTAAGCCTGGCCACCAATTTGAAAGCCGATGGATAACTGAGTCAGGGCAGAATCGCCCGTGTAAGTTCCACCTTGGTAAACACGTCCATTACCGTAAGCTGCACCAATACCAATGCCGCCTTTGGCAACTGTTGGGAAAATCGCGTAACCATAAGCTGAATTGAAAAAGTCTCTGGTCTCGCTGGCTTTTTTGAAGTTAGCAACGGCTTCGTTATAAGCATTCTCATTAGCAAAAGTGGGTACAGAAAACACGACACTAAACAACATCACTACGCTTGCAAAAAATAGGTTGATTGAACCTTGCATAAATCACCTCATTAACGAACCCATTGACATCATTGTCATTGTATATCGCTATAGATTACCAATACCACTTAAACGGTGCGAGTTAATTAACGTTTATACTTATCAACAATCGCGGGTCGCATTCTGCGTGGCCACTTGTTAATGCGGTTCGGCATTATACCAAGGTTAGCTTAAGGCAAATACTGTAAACACCATAAGGAATGATTGAACAAATAACGGCACAGGTGGCCATGTTATTAATAACGGCAAAACATGTTCACGACATTTGCCGCTTGCGCTCATGGCGATTCGATGCGCCTTCAGGTGGTAAACCAGGTGCGGGTTTACGCTCGGCAAGTAAATGCTTTATGGCCATGATTGGGTGTGGCAGTAACATTCTTGGCCCTGCAAAAATCATGATTTCACGGGCTTTTTGTTTCATATGAGGCTTATAGCAATGTACTGGGCATTTGTTGCAGGTTGGCTTGTCTTGGCCATACGGGCAACGGTCTAATCGAGTGTTGGCATAGTTTAAAAACTCTCGACACTGCTCACAAACACCGTGTGATGGTTTCATTGGATGATGTGCTTTACAGTAAATATTAACCATGGCTGTAATGGTGCGAAATTCATACAGTAATTTGCCTGTGAGTAACTCGGTTTCGCTCATCGTAAATACCTTAGTAAAACAGTCTGGTATAGACAGTTTATGTGGCTAACATGCAAGCTGACAAATTCGCATTTGCTAATTATGAATTTGTACACAAAACCATGCTTGAGTGTGTCATTGATCGCAAAAATGAGCTAAATGATCATCTATTTGGCTAAAATTGATAGCTTGTTAGTGTTTAAAGTAGATAAATACTTGATTTTATAGCGCAGATTGAAATAATAAAGATGAGTGATTAAAAAAACATCACGCTCTATTTAGCACAGTAGATTTCGCTTGTAACTCCTGAGTGTGAGTAGTACCGAACCCATGCGTGTTTGCGCATCATCAGCAAGGTGGATACCTAATGCCATTAGTAAAGATCATTTTAATTGCCATATTGGTTGCTGTCGCTGTGTATCTTTACAAGCGAACTCAAACCGTGGCAAAGCAAGAGTTAGAGAAAAAGACTCCAACAACAAAGCCATCAAATGTAAAGGCCTCGGCAACAACGCCATCTGATGTTGAAGACCCAGAGGCCTCAGTTGCTACACAAGCTAAGGCTGACGTTGAACACCTCGCAAAGGTGGCTAGCGAAACAAAGCCTGAACAAGATAACCCCGTTGAATTTGATGAAGGCCGTTTTGAAAGTGCAAAGGACCCAGAAAAAATAGACTCAGTGAGCACCTTAGATGATAAATCCAACGCGCCACTGCTTGAACCTGAAACCCTCAACACTGAAAACGAGGCAAACGTTTTAGTTGAAGAGTCTACACCTCACGACACTGCTCAAAGCCATTTACTCAACTTACCAGCAACCAAAGGCGACTGGGCCAGCGACAGTTTTAAACAGCTAGTTGAGTCTGCTAATGGCGCAAATGATCCTCAGAGTCAGCATGATGCATTATCCGGTGTGATTAATCATTGTTATAAAATGCGAAAACAGCATGACTATTGCCAATATGGTGCTGCACTTAAGTCGGCGTATCTAGACTTATTTCGTTTGGTATATCAACAGCAAGTCGCCAACGATAGCGCGCAAGAGATCAAAGCACCGGCATTTATGCAGTTATCGACTCTACTGAACGATACCAACGAATTTGACCAAGCCATTGATGTTTGCCAACAGGCGCTTGAGTACCAACTAACCGACGGAACTGTGACTGGGTTTGAAGGCCGAATAAATCGAATAGAAAAGGCTAAAACTAAAGCTGGTTAACTCAGTTAATACAGGGTGACGGATATCAGGTATGATATCCACAAAGGAAAGCGGACCTAGGTCCGCTTTTTTTGTATTTAGCATCTGTGATGAAGTAATCGATGCTAATGGATAGCATAGTTTAGATTTTGGTGGTAATAGATGACTTCTACAATAGGTAAATTACTGCTTGCAGCAATTGGGTTAAGTGTAACCATGGGGTGTACGCGCACACCAGAGTGGACGCTATTTTACGTTGCAGATAATCCTGTAAATGCCCAAAAAGCCATGGCTACAACCAACATGCTAGATACTGATTTTATTAGTGGCTATTACGATTCTTTAGCACAATGTCAGGCCAAAGGCACCGGCATGTTACGCTTGCAAGGTTCATCCATGCCGGCAGCGCAAGCCTTTGTGTGTGCTCAAGCATGTCAGGTCGACGATAAGCAGCAATTACAGTGTCAACGCTTGGTTGCTGGGGCTGAGTTAGATGCGCTTTAAACAAGACTTTTTTGAGCAATTAGACGGCTTTTATTCGCAAGCTTATCCGCAGGGGATTAGCAATCCGCATTGGCTAGGCTGGAGTGATGCTGCCGCTAAACTGATTGGTTTAGACAAACCAAACCATGAATTACTGATGCAGTTATCTGCTAATGCCGCCGCGCCTGGTGCGAGCTATTATGCCCAGGTTTACAGTGGTCATCAGTTTGGTGGTTATACTCCAAGGCTTGGCGATGGCCGCTCGATTATATTAGGCGAAGCCATTGGCCCTGATGGCGCGTGGGATGTGGCGCTAAAAGGTGGCGGCCCCACACCGTATTCTCGTCATGGCGATGGTCGGGCTGTTATGCGCTCAGCCGTGCGTGAGTTTTTAGTGTCTGAAGCACTGGCGGCGTTGTCTGTACCAACAACTCGTGCTTTAGCGGTAATAGGATCTGATCTGCCCGTGTGGCGTGAAAGCCAGGAAACCGCAGCAATAACAGTGCGTTTAGCGAAAAGTCATATTCGCTTTGGTCACTTTGAATACTTTTGTTATAGCGAAAAGGGCGCACCAGATAAACTGACCCAGTTACTTAACTTTACGATTACCCAGCATTTTCCGCATTTAACAACCGACGCCGCTGGCTATAAGCAATGGTTTGTTGAAGTGGTGCAATTAACTGCAAAAATGATTGCCCACTGGCAAGCAGTAGGTTTTGCCCATGGCGTGATGAACACCGACAACATGTCGATTGTAGGCGACACCTTTGACTTTGGGCCGTTTGCATTTTTAGACACATTTAAAGAAAGCTTTATTTGCAATCACTCTGATCATGACGGCCGTTATGCTTTTGGCCAGCAACCCGGTATTGGATTATGGAATCTAAAACGCCTCGCACAAGCGCTGCCCCCAATTATCGCATCGGACGATTTAATTGCCGCATTGAATACCTATCAACCCAGTTTGGTGAACCATTATGTTAGCTTAATGCGAGAAAAATTAGGCTTAAGTACCGACAGCGATTTAGATAACGCCGAGCAAGAAAAACAAGATTTAGCATTTATAAGCCAATTTACCGTCATGCTTGAAAACAACCAGCTCGATTACACCAACAGCTTACGCAAAATAGGCACAATTGACATTAGCAGCCAGCACAGTCTACTACGCGATGACATGCTCGATGTGCACCAATTTGATAGCTGGTTTCAAGCCTATCAGAGTCGTGTTGGGCAGGTTAGCGATGTTGCTGCATGGCAGCATGAGCGTAACCAGCATAACCCTAAATACATTTTGCGTAATTATCTTGCTCAGGAAGCGATTATCGACATCGAAGAAAAAGCTGACAATAGCAAGCTTTTACAATTACAGCAGTTATTAACTCGACCTTTTGATGAACAGCCCGAGATGAATGATTTTGCCAAACGTCCTCCGCAGTGGGGCCAAGGCTTAGTTATGTCTTGCAGTAGTTAACCCAGTTTAATTGCCATTTTATTGAGTGATGTTATGAAATTATTGTCTGCTAAATTTGATCCTGAAGCGAAGAGCATTGTTATCCAAGCTGAAGTTGATTTTGAGCAATTTGAACGGTTTGCCGAACCTTTAGCGGCAGCATTAGATTGCGACATCCGTGAGCGCCAATGGGGCGCAGATAGACACCAATGGCTGCTGAATTTTGAAGGTTGTCCGGTGTGGTTACACTATGAGTTTTATGGTGATATTTGTTGGTTGTCAGTAGACAGTGCAAAAGATGTTGATGTGTTGCATTTTTTATCTGGCTTGCTTAAATCCTATATTCACATAACAGAAGAAGACATACATGGATAACAGCGCGGCGTTTCATTTTCAGGCATTAACGCCCGATTTGATTTTAGATGCGATTGAAAGTATTGGGGTGTTTCCTGAGACCGGTTTATTGGCATTAAACAGTTATGAAAACCGCGTGTATCAGTTCCGCTGCGACCGTGGGCAACGTTATGTGGTTAAGTTTTATCGACCACAACGTTGGAGTGATGCCCAAATACAAGAAGAACACGATTACGCATTGGCATTAGCGGCTGAAGACATTCCTATTGCTGTACCTGTGGTCATTGACGCAAAAACCTTATTTGAGTTTAAAGGTTATCGATTTGCGTTATTTCCATCGATAGGTGGACGCGCGTTTGAAGTAGATAACGAAGAGCAATTAGAGTCTGTAGGGCGTTTTATTGGCCGCATTCATCAGTATGCCAGTAAGCAAGCTTTTACCCATCGTGAACCTTTAACGCCCCAAATATTAGGTGATGATGCTTACCACTATTTACGCAGCAGTGGCATTGTTGATCAAAGCATGCAAAACGCCTTTTTTACAGTGGTAGAACAAGTGCTTGTAAAAGCCAAACAGATTTGGCAACAACACAGCTTTGACACGATCCGCTTACACGGAGATTTGCACCCGGGTAATATTTTATGGACACCAGATGGCCCAGGTTTTGTGGATTTAGACGACGCAAGGCAAGGGCCTGCGGTGCAAGACATTTGGATGATGCTGACCGGCGATAGAGCACAGCAACTATTGCAGCTGGATATCTTAATTGATGCCTATCAAGAATTTTGCGATTTTGACACAAGGCAACTGGCGTTAATTGAGCCGTTAAGAGCGTTTAGAATGATCCATTACAACGCCTGGCTAGCAAAACGTTGGCAAGACCCGGCATTTCCAATGAACTTTCCGTGGTTTGCAGATATCAAATATTGGGAGCAACAAACCTTGGCGTTTAAAGAGCAACTGGCCGCCCTCGATGATGCACCATTAAGTTTAAACCAGTTTAATTGTTGATTAACATTGATTCATAATAACTATCAGAATGTATTTAGTTACAAATACAATCATCTAGCGATTGAGTTTCAGGCTAACGCTAGACTATGATAGCCCCAGCGTATGTTTATTAGTTTATTTTGCCTATTTAAAGGAAGTGAGATGAAAAAAGCATTATTGATGGCCGCAGCACTATTACTTGCGCCAATGGCGGCGATGGCTGCAGATTACAAAGAAGGTGTTCATTACACAGTGATAAATGAAGGTCCAGAGTCTGCAAAGCCTGAAATTACTGAGTTTTTCTCTTTCTATTGCCCACATTGTTATAACTTTGCTAAAACGGTAGTCCCTAAAATTCAGGCTAACCTTCCAGAAGGTGTTGCTTTTAACCAAGCACATGTTGAGTTTATTGGCCGTGAAATGGGTGTAGAAATGTCGCGCGCTTTTGCAATTGCTAAACAACTCAATGTTGAAGAAAAGATTGAACCTGCTTTGTTTAGTGCAATCCATGACAAACGCCAACAGTTTACCCGTGCAGATGATGTAAGAGCATTGTTTATTGCTAATGGTGTAGAGGCAAAAGCCTATGACGCAGCGGCAAGCTCGTTTATGGTGAATGCACAGATGTCAAAAATGAAGCGTGATACTGAAAACGCTAAAATTTCTGGTGTACCTTCATTGGTTGTTAATGGTAAGTACCGTGTCGAAACTGGCTCAATCAAGTCTTATGACGAGCTAATCGATATCGCATTTTACCTATCTACGATGAATAAAAAGTAACGGTTAATTAAGCCTTATTGATGAGAAGGAGCCTTTGGCTCCTTTTTTTTGCCCTAAACCCAAGCAAAAAAAAACCGTATATCTATGAAAAGATAATACGGTGATGAGTCAAATGACTCTTTTTTACCCTGAGTAACGCCAAAATACTAGCATGGCGTCAAAAAATTGGCAAGTGGCATTATATTGGCAAGTTGTTTTTGTGTGATTTGTCAGATGATTTAAAGTGAAAATTTTAATGAAACTCTTATAAAAAACCGTTGTCCAACTTTCAGGCAGGCATCAATATCAGCGTTTTTAGTGTTGTTGTCTTGTCGTTTACTGACATAGTCGTTAGAACAAATAGTGAATAAAAGTGCTGCGTAAATGACTCGTGTTACCAATGCACTTTAAGCATGGCTATAGATAGCGACTTTAGGTTAATTACATTGTGCTATGTGTATTTGCTCTAGGAGGAAACCCTATGAGAACGTTCCCTGTTTATGCGCCCAAGTTAATTGTTAAGCATGCTAGGATCTTTCTGAGTGGTGCGATTTGGGTAAAAGATTTAGGTTTACTTGAATTTGATAAAGGACGTTTTTTACAAACAAAAAAAAGCCTGCCAAAAGTAAGGCAGGCTATCAGCGAATTAAATGCATTGATTGAGGCGCAATCTACGCCACAACAATCTACTTAACAGTCTCAGTTACATTTCGCTATTCAATAAACCAACAAGGCCATTGACCTTATCACTCCAAGAGTTGAGGTCTTGCTGCAATTGTTGGTTTTTTTGTGTCAATGCTTCTTGCTGTTGCACTAAAGCTTGGTTCTTTTGCTTCTCTTCTTCTAGCTCCATTTTTAGTAGCTCAATATTTTCAAGAGTCGCCTGGATTTTGGTTTCCAGTTGGGACAATAATTCAAGGCTCATGGGGAGTCCTATACGTTTCTGGATGGAACCCCGATTCTAGCAGTGTCAAGCCCTATAGGAATAGCCTTTAAAACTGAGTGGCTAAAATATATTCAATAAATCAGTCGATATTGTGCTTTATCTAATATCGCGCTATTTTCATCGCCTGACTTACTCAATAAAACGACATTTATGACACTTACTCGACTCGATGTAGGCGCTCGGATGAGCAGTATTGTGATCCATAACAATACGGTTTACTTGTGTGGCCAAGTGGCAAAAGATAAAAACAGCGACATTACTACCCAAACCATCACCATGCTTGAAGAGGTTGATGCTTTGTTGGCTCAAGCTGGCTCGAGCCGTGAGCATATTTTGTCGGCCACTATTTACCTTAAAGACATGGCCGATTACGATGCTATGAATTTGGTATGGGACCATTGGGTGCCGACAGGGCATGCGCCTGCAAGAGCGTGTGTACAGGCCGCCATTGCAGAGCCAGAATATTTAGTTGAAGTCTCTATTGTGGCTGCTATCGTGCAATAAACAGGATGACTTGGCGTTACAGATAACATAGCGTGATGCACTGACAGTTTGTCTGTTGCAATATGAATAAATATATCGATGCTTGTTACGTTCAATTGACGTATTTTGATTTAGGATCTAGCGCTGCGACTTGACATTAATCTCTCGCCTCCATAGTCTGCAAGCTCAGTTTTTAAGGTGGTATGCAATGGACATAAAATATAATTTAAAATCTGCGTCAGAGCGCCGCACAGAACCGTTTATGCCTGAAGGCGATGTTGGTTTTGGTAAGCTTCGAACTGACCACATGTTTTTAATGGATTATCGTGATGGTCAATGGTGCGATCCGCGCATAGTCCCTTACGGCCCGTTTGAGATGGCGCCTGGTGCAATGGCGTTGCATTATGGCCAATCTATTTTTGAAGGCGCAAAAGCCTTTATGCACGAGGACGGTGAAATTTACACCTTCCGCATCAATAAGAATGCTGAACGCATGAACCGTTCTGCAGATATTGTGTGTATTCCCAATATTGATGAAGCGATGCAAGTTAAGGCGATTAATGCACTGATTGATGTTGATCGTTTGTGGTTCCCTTTGCAAGAAGGGGCGTGTTTGTATATTCGCCCGTTTATATTTGCAACCGAAGACCGTTTATCGGTTAGCCCTAGCCAGCAATATACCTTTTGCGTCGTGTTAAGCCCCTCTGGCGCTTATTATTCGTCTGGTGTTAATAACGGTATTCGTTTGTTAATTAGCACTAAATATCACCGTGCAGTGTCTGGTGGTACAGGCGCGTCAAAAGCCGCTGGTAATTATGCTGCGTCACTACGGGCGGGCAAGGCTGCGGTAGAACATGGCGCTTCGCAAGTTTTGTATTTAGATTCGACTAATACGCAAATTGAAGAAGCTGGCGCGATGAATCACTTCCATATTTTAAAAGATGGTACTGTGATTATTCCAAAATTTACCGATACGATTTTAAAGTCGATTACCTCACAATCTATTCTCGAACTCGGGGATATGCTGGGCTGCAAAGTAAGGCAAGAAACGGTCATGTTAGACAAGTTTATTGCTGATATTGAGTCTGGTGAGATCATTGAGGCGGGTGGTTTTGGTACTGCTGCTGTAGTGTCGCCAGTAAATTCGTATATTTTTGAAGATGGCAGAGTCGTCACCGTTGGCGATGGCACTGTGGGTCCAAACATTAAGCGAATTTACAAGCTATTTACGGATATACAAAAAGGCTATGTTGCCGCACCACAAGGCTGGGTAACGCGTGTTGAGCGAATAGCGCCTTAGCTTTACAGTAGCAAAAAAATAAAAGCTCCCTTGGGAGCTTTTTTGTTTTTAGATCAACAGGATCTAGTTTAACGTTGACTTAATAGCGTTAAACATTCGCTTGCCGTAAGCGGCTTGCTGAGCAAGAACCCTTGCACTTGATCACAGCCACCATTACGTAAAAATTCAAGCTGTTCTTTTGTTTCAACACCTTCTGCAACTACATTGAGTTCTAGGCTATGCGCTAGGGTAATAATGGCGCTGGTGATGGCTGCATCATCTGGATCTTCTGTGATATCGCGAACAAACTCGCGGTCAATTTTTAAGGTGTCAATTGGGAAACGCTTTAAATAACTTAAACTGGAATAACCGGTACCAAAGTCATCAATGGCAATGGTTAGCCCTAGCGCTTTGAGTTTAGATAATACGGTTACTGAGTCTTGTGGGTTGCCCATAATCATTGATTCGGTTAACTCTAGTTCAAGTGCGCTGGCAGGCAAACCTGACACGGCAAGGGCGACTTCAATCGTTGAAATAATGTCTGCTTTAAGCTGTCTTGCCGATAAGTTTACCGCCACAGAGATATGCTCAAACCCTTGCTGATGCCATTGTGCAAGTTGAGTACATGCCTGATTAATAGCCCAATGGCCTATTTGGTTAATTAAGCCGGTTTCTTCCGCGAGCGGAATAAATTCAACTGGCGAAATAAGGCCTAATTCTGGACTTTCCCAGCGAAGTAAAGCCTCTAACCCAATAATACGCTCTGTTTTTACGTCATATTTAGGTTGGTACACTAAATAAAATTCGTTTTCTTGTAGGGCTTTTTTTAGGCCAGCCTCTAACTGCACATGACGTGTAGCATATTGGTTTAACTCTTTGGTATAAAACTGAAAATTGTTTCGGCCTAATGATTTTGCATGATACATAGCTGTATCGGCATACTTAATTAATGATGTAGTGTCTTCGGCATCATCTGGAAATAGGCTTATCCCTATCGATGGTGAAATAGTCAGTACTTTATCGTCGAGTAAGAAAGGTTTCTGAAATGCCTGTAATACCTTTTCGGCGATAATTGTTGCTGCTTTGGTTTTGGCAACACCTTCTAAAATAATGGTAAATTCGTCTCCTCCTAAGCGGGCGACGGTGTCTTCTTCACGCACAGCATTTTGCAGGCGATGCGCTACCGCTTTAAGTAATAAGTCACCGATATGATGACCCATTGAGTCGTTAATGTGCTTAAAGCGGTCGAGATCTAAAAACAGCAATGCCACTATGCTTTCGGCTCGGTGTGCTTTGGTTACAGCTTGGTTTAATCTGTCTTGGAATAAGGTGCGATTAGGCAGGCCTGTTAGTGGGTCAAAGTTAGCCAACACTCGTAGGTCTTCTTCAGCTTTTTTACGTGCAGTTATGTCGGTAAATACCGCTACAAAGTGACTGGTTTCTCCCTTGTTGTCGATAACCTGGTTGATTTCCAACCATGCCAATATGCCACGACGGTCTCGGGTTCTAATTTTAATTTCACCGGCCCAATGCTTGTGTCTTAATAACTGGGTTTCTACCGCGTTGTAAAACTCGCGCGATTGTTTGCCCATGGTTAAAAATAAAAAGTGCTTACCGACAACATCGCGGTGTCTAAAGCCTGTAATTCGGCTAAAGGCTGGGTTTACTGAGCGAACTTGATAGTCTAGCTCACCAACCACAACGGCTTCGTTCATACTAAACAGTACTTGCGATGACAATTTTAGTTCGTTTTCGGTTAGCTTACGGCTGGTGATATCTTTGTGAGTGCCGGCCATTCGGATGGGCGCATTATTGCTGTCGCGCTCTACAATTTGGCCCCTGTCTAATAACCATGCCCAATTTCCTGGTTGAGTTTCTACACGGTATTCAGCTTCAAAAAATTCGCTTTCACCTGACAGATGATCATTAAGCAGTTTTTGCACGCGCGGACGATCTTCTGGATGAATGTTTTTTATCAGTAATTCATCTTTTAATGAAAAGTTCATCGGTTCAACCATGTTGGTCCGATAGACTTTATCGTCTTTTATGTTCCAATCCCACATCCCATCGCCCGAAGCCCAAAGCGCGAGTTTAAGGCGTTCTTCTGATGCGCGAATACTGTTATCAAATTCTCGCTGTTTGGTTTGTTTTCTGCGTCTGGCAGCGATAATCCAAATAATGCCTAGCAAGCCCACGCTCACATAGGCTGCATAGGCAATATGTGTCATATAAAACGGTGGGACCACAGACACATCTACACTGAGTGTGTACTGGCTATATTTGTTGGTTCCCAGCGCATGACGGACTAATAATTTGTAATCGCCAGGTGCAAGGTTTGTGTAGGTAATTTGATTGCCTTGTGACAGCTCACGCCAGTCGGTGTCAAAGCCATCTAATTTGTAACTAAACCGACTTAGCCCGGGATAGTTAAAGTTAAGTGACCCAATCTCGAAACTGATTAATTGTTTTTCATAGGGCATGACAACTTTGGGGGCATGGCTTAAATCGCGGATAGGATATTGTGTTTCACCAATGATGTATTTGGTTAATGCAAGTTTGTTTTCCGGTCTGAATGCAGGAATGGTTACAGGATTAAAATGATTTAAGCCATGTATGCCACCAAACCATAAGCTGCCGTTGGTGTCTTTAAATTTAGCGGCGCCATTAAACTCGTTAGCCTGCAAGCCTTCATAAGTATTATATGAAATGAAGCTTCTTGTGCTGGGAGTAAAACGCGAAATACCTGAATTGGTACTGAGCCATAAATCATGTTGCTCATCTTCTAATATGGCGTAAACGGTATTACTGCTTTTGTCTGCATTTACGTCCATTCTTTCAAAAGAGAAGGTGCCGTACTCAAGGGTGAGTTTGTCTATGCCACCGTGAGTCGCTATCCAGAAATCGCCGTTGTCAGCCAGTAAAAAGTCTCTGACGCGGTTGTCGCTTAGGCTATAAATGTTTTCTGCGTCGTGGGTTAAAAAATCCAGCTTTTGCTCTTCTGGTGACAACCTAACCACACCACCCATGGTGCCGAGCCATAAATAGCCTTGGCTAAAGTGCAATTTAATAATTTGATGTTTAAAGGGTGAGTAGTCTGCTTGAAAGCCAAAATTATAGGCCATCATCTTATGGGTGTGTTCAGAGATAAAATACAGCCCTAGGGAGCTCGATATCCATAGGCGATCTTTATCATCAAAGGCAAAGCTTCGAAACTTGGTGTCTGCATGAAACTGCGGGTTAGCAGGCTTAATTTGTTTGAGCTCATTGTTGAGATCGAGAGTAAACAGGCCAAGGTTTGTAGCAAACCATAGCAGCTCTTGTTTGTCTTGGATTATGTCGTGAACTATGAGTGATAATTGTTCAACAGGTACCGGCAGATTGTCTGCAAATAATTGATTAATATAATAGTATTGACTATCTTGAGGCGCTAGGTATTTAACACCTGCGCCATCGGTTCCTATCCATAAGCGCTGCTGATTATCACGATAAATGCTGCGTACCATATTGGCCATGTCTGGTGCGTCGGTTTGGTAATCGTAATAATGTGTAAAGTATTGCTGGTTAAGATTGAGTTTATCAATACCAGAATAACCACTGCCAATCCACAGGGTGCCTGTTGCATCGAGAAATAATGTTTGTAACGTGTTGGCACTGATGGTGTTGAGTGCTTGTGGATTATGTTTGTAAATGGTGCTGTGCCACTGCCCCTCTTTAAAGTCCAATTGGAACAGGCCTGTGTTGTTACCTATTGCAAAAATTTGATTGGCGTTCACCACGATAAAGTCGACAATTTTACGGTTTTCTCCGTAACTATTATCTCGTGACCAAATTAACTCTTTTTGGTGAGTATCAAGATTGTAACGCCATATTTGATTGTCGATTGCCAACCAAACAGAATAAATTGAACTGGATTGAATTTGGTTGACGACCATGTTTGTGGGGATATCAAGGCGAATAATGGTGTTGCTGTCTACTGCAAAAGTGCCATGTTCTTTGGTGCCTACGACGATGAATTTGTCGTCAACATTTGCAATGCTCACAACATCTGGCGTGATATTGCTGCCTAAACTCACGGGGATAATTTTTTCGGTTTTTAACGATAATAAATATAAACCTGTACGGGTGCCTATCCATAGGGTGTCACCAATTACTGCAAGTTTAGTGATTTGAAGTTCGTTTAACCCTTGTTTTTGTTTAAATCGTGTAAACTCGCCTGTGTTCAAGTTAAAGCGGTTTAAGCCATTATCAAACGTGCCTAGCCATAAATCACCGTCAGGTGATTGCAAAATATCAGTAATGTAGTTGCCAGAAATGCTTTTGCTGTTGTTAGCTTGTTTAAGGTAAAGCTCGAAGTCGACACCGTTGTAGCTGTGTAGGCCATCTTGTGTGCCAACCCATAACATACCGGCACTGTCCATAAACAGGCGAGTGATTGAGTTTTGATTGAGTTTGCCTTCGGTGTCGAAATGTTGAAATTTCACTTCTGCAAGAGCATGGTTCGCACTATTTTTTTGCGCAGAAACGGGCACTGAAAAAATCAATGCCAGCAAAATTATCAAGTAGGGTAAAAGTGTTATTGCGCGAAAATTCAAATCTCACCTATACAAGTTATAGTAGACAAGCAGCGTAAAAGTGTTTGTTCAAGCTTAACAGTAAAACGCTAATTAAGCCTTGCGTATTCAGTGACTAAATTTTGTTTATATCAATTGTGTCATTAGGTTAATGGAAATTGCACAAAACTAACAGTGTTATGCTACTTCGCAGTATAAAAACTATGCTAATTGTCCTTTTTGTGGAGCGATGACTGTTGATATTGCTTGAGCACATTGTCAATAAATTGATCTTTTTCAAACCACAGTTGGTTTAACCAGCGCTGAAAAGCAACTCGGCTATCTGCATGATGTAAATAGTCATTGGCATTGACGTGCGGAACCGGCAGTACTTCAACATGCATGACGACTTTTTTGGTTCGACCTTGCATAACATTGCTTAACACTTTTTCAGATGTTTCTGGATACACTAAAGTGATATTGAGTAAGTTGGTAAATTGCTCACCCATGGCTGATAGCGTAAAGGCAATGCCACTGGCTTTGGGGCGTAACAGATGCCGATAGGGCGAGTCTTGGCGCAGACGCTTTTCTTCAGTAAAACGGCTGCCTTCAACATAATTAAAGATTGAGGTGGGTGAATCTTTAAAACGTTCGCAAGCCTTGCGGGTGGTTTCAAGATCTTTACCCTTGAGTTTAGGGTTTTTCTTCAGTTTGGCTGGGCTGGTTCGGTTCATGAATGGCATGTCGAGCGCCCAACAACCTAAACCTAAGATTGGCACGTATAAGAGTTCTTTTTTCAGGAAAAATTTTAACATGGGGATGTGGTTGCGTAGCACATATGTTTGTGCCGCAATATCAAAGCCACTGACATGGTTGCTGATCAATAAATACCAACCGTTTGGGTCTAGATTGTCTAGCCCTGATATATCCCATTCGATATTCGATATCAGATATAAAATCCCGCCATTGCAGGTGGCCCAGGCCCACATAAAACGGTTCATGATTTTAGTCAACACACGACGAAGGGCTTTTAATGGCAATAACAGTTTAATGATACCGCCTATTGCAATTAATGAACCCCATACGCTGGTATTAATAATCAGCAAAACCAGGCTGAGAACAAACAGCAGTGGGCCAGGTAAAAACGTTAACATGTATTGTTATACCTTTTGCTTTGACTTGTCTGCAAGCTCTTGTAGTTGGTGATCTTTGTTTAACCAGATTTGATTGAGTTGTTCTTGGAAATCAATCTTAAACTCACGATCTTTAAGGTAATCCCCGCGCATATTTTGGGGAATATCACTGATCTTAATATGTACATGCACATCATTAAGTGCCCCACAAATGTACTCCCAATAACTGGGTACACGGCCTGGGTAATAAATGGTGACATCAACTAATTTATTAATTTGCTCGCCCATTGCCGATAACGCAAAGGCCATGCCGCCGGCTTTAGGCTTGAGCAAGTGTGTAAAAGGCGATTGTTGTTTGTTGTGCTTTGCTTGGCTAAATCGAGTGCCTTCAACAAAGTTCATTACGCTAACGGGTTTAGTTTTAAACTTTTCGCAGGCTTTACGCGTGATTTCAATGTCTTTGCCTTTAAGTTTAGGGTTTTTACGCAACTCTGCTGAGCTGTAACGACGCATAAAAGGAAAATCTAATGCCCACCAAGCTAAACCGAGGATGGGCACATAAATTAATTCTTGTTTCAGAAAAAACTTTAAAAAAGGGATTTTTCGGTTAAATACGCGCTGCAAAATTAAAATATCTACCCAAGACTGGTGATTAGCAATAACCATATACCATTCTTGTTCTGAAAAGGTGTCATCGCCGCTAACGTGAATGCGTACAGGGTGGAATATAGATTCGACGATATTGTTAACGCTTATCCATGCGGTGGCACAGTTATCAAGAATATAACTGCAGTTTTTTTGAAAAATGCTAATCGGGATAAGTTTGAAGAGACTAAACACCATAATGAGTATAGTCCAAAAAACAGTATTCAGTAGATAGCATGTAAATGCTAAGCAGCCTTTGATTTTAGCAAGCAACGACATTTTTCTCTCCTTTTAAACGGAGAGCTATGTTACTCGTAGTCGCAAGATTGCTCAATAAATACAACAGTTAAAAATTGACTTTATTGTTGATTAAGCTTTGCGAGTAAACGATCCATTGCTCTGTAGCCAAGTGCTTGCGCGATATGGCCTCGTTCTGTGGTGACAGACTGTTGTAGATCGGCAATGGTACGTGATACTCGTTGAATACGGTGAAAACTGCGCACAGACAAACCAAGACTCAGTACACTTTTTTCTAAAAATTCTAAATCTTGCTGGCTGATATTACTGTCTTGTTTAAGTTGTTTTGGGCTTAATTCACTGTTTAATACACCCGAGCGCGCCAACTGGCTTTCGCGCGCTTGTTTTACTCGTTTGGCTATTTCAACGCTGGTTTCGCCCGGTTGATGTTGTTGCGTAAGAGTGCCCGATGGCAATTTAGGCACCTCAACGGTTAAATCGAAGCGGTCTAAAAATGGCCCAGATAACCGCGATAAATAACGCTGAATTTGTTCAGGTGTTGATCGGGCTCGCTCCGTATCGCCACAGGGGCTGGGGTTCATTGCTGCTATGAGTTGAAAACGGCTTGAAAAAGTAAGCTTAGCTGCAGCTCTAGATATCTCAACTTGGCCGGTTTCTAGGGGCTCTCGTAAACAATCGAGCACTTTGCGAGGAAACTCAGCGATTTCGTCTAAAAATAATATTCCGCGATGGGCGAGGGAGATTTCGCCGGGTTTGGGGTGGCTGCCACCGCCAATTAATGCAATAGATGAACAGGTATGGTGTGGTGAGCGAAAAGGGCGATTAAGAAAATTTTGCGGTTTAATATGCAAACCGGCAACAGAATGAATAGCTGCAACCTCAATGGCTTCATCGTACGTCAATGCCGGCAGCAGCGGGATAATTCGGTTAGCTAACATGCTTTTCCCTGTGCCAGGTGGCCCAAGAAAAAGTAGGTTGTGATTTCCTGCTGCAGCGATTTCTAGCCCTTGCTTTGCTTGATATTGGCCAATTACATCACTCATGCATAATAAATTGTCAGTAACTGGCGATTCGTCTATCCATTCGGGCTGGGTGTCGAGCAAAGGCAGTTGCGCTTGTCCATGTAAAAATGCGGCGAGATTTTGTAAATGCGCGACAAAATAGCTGTGGTTGTACCCTACTAATTCTGCTTCGTGGCGATTGTCGATAGGCATAAAAAAATGATGTTGGTCGTTACGAGCAGCAATTATGGCTGGTAATAGCCCGGTACACGGTCTGACTTGGCCTGAGAGCGCTAACTCTCCGACAAATTCACATTGGTTAAGCGCTTTGTTCGGTATTTGATTGGATGCCGCTAAAATCCCGACAGCAATCGGCAGGTCATAGCGCCCTCCTTGTTTTGGGAGATCAGCTGGCGCTAAGTTGACGGTAATGCGTCGTTGGGGAAATTCAAAACCCGCATTGATTAATGCGCTTCTGACTCGCTCTTTGGCTTCTTTTACTGAAGCTTCGGGTAACCCCACTAAATTAAAAGCAGGTAAACCATTGCTTAAATGAACTTCTACGGTGACTTTAGGTGCCTCAACACCACAACTTGCTCGAGTAAAAACACAGGCTATTGCCATTAACAAATCCTTTTGTTTGAATAATATACAAATGAAGGGATGAATACAGTCTAGCAGCGTTGAGGTTTTTTGCTGATTTTATGGTGGATCGCTCGGTATAATGAATCAAAATTTGTTCAATTGTGTTAACTAAACCTTGGTTATATTGCCGTGTTTTGAGTAGAATACGCGCGCTATTTTTATGTGGAGAAAGCGGCGTGAAGTTTTCTAAGGGGAATCATTTTAATATTGATGATTTATCAACTTGGACAGCATATCGAAAAAATCTTTGCGATACTTGTCGAGCAACCTGCTGCACGTTACCGGTCGAGGTGACCGTTAACGATTTGATTAGGATGGGGTTGGTTGACCCATTTGAAGCAGAAGGTGATCTTAAGGCTATCGCCAAAAGATTACAAAAAGCTAAAATAGTGGCGCACTTTTCTCATAAAACCGCTATTTTTACCTTAGCCCGAATGGCCAATGATGATTGTCTTTATCTTGATAGACATAGCCGACGTTGCACTATTTACCATCAACGCCCTGAGACCTGTCGAAATCATCCTCGAATTGGCCCCAAACCGAATTTTTGTCCTTTTGTTGTAAAACAAAATTAACGTGTTAAACGCGATAACCGCTACCCCATTATGCCTAAGTGCCTTGTGCCTAGGATAAAGAGAATATATGACTATTACTGATAGTTTCTTAATTATATTGTGCCTGATAGGCATAAGTTGCTTTTTTTCTATGTCTGAAATTGCCTTAGCCGCCTCACGTAAAATACGCCTGCAAACCATGGCGGATGAAGGTGATATCCGAGCGCAAAAAGTCCTAAAATTACAAGCGCATCCAGGGAGCTTTTTTACTGTGGTGCAAATTGGTTTAAATGCGGTTGCCATTATGGGCGGTATTGTGGGTGAGTCGGCATTTCGCCCGTATTTTGAGCAATTGTTATTACCGTTATTAGGTGATGAGTGGGGCTTGCAACTGAGCTTTATGTGCTCGTTTGTGACTGTGACATCGTTATTTATTTTATTTGCCGATCTTATGCCAAAGCGTATTGCGATGGTGATCCCTGAGCAAGTGGCTGTTACCTTTGTGATGCCGATTGCGTTTTGTATTACGGTTTTAAAACCTTTTGTGTGGATTTTTAACGGTCTGGCCAATGCGATTTTTAAACTGTTGCAGGTGCCTACAGCGCGCAACGATCAAGTTACTCACGATGATATTTACGCCATGATGACCGCCGGAACAGAAGCCGGTGTAATGGATAAAGGTGAGCAACAAATGATGGAAAACGTGTTTGAAATGCAGTCGGTGTCTGTCACTTCGGCCATGACAGCACGTGAAAGCTTGGTGTATTTTCTGCTGCAAGACACCGAAGAAGACATTAAGCAAAAAATAGCTAAAAACCCGCACAATAAGTTTTTAGTGTGTGATGGTCAGTTAGATATGATCAAAGGTTTTGTTGATGCAAAAGAGTTGCTTATTCGGGTAATCAATGGAGAAAAAATTACCCTTAAAGGCAGTACATTAGTGCACAACTGCTTAATTATTCCTGACACCTTAACCCTGTCTGAGTCGATGGAGTATTTTAAAAATAATCGTGCCGACTTTGCTGTGGTTATGAATGAATACGCATTAGTGGTGGGGATTGTGACCACTAACGATTTGCAAAGTGCAGTAATGGGCGCCTGGTCATTACATGAAAGTGAAGAGCAAATTGTTGCCCGTGATGGCAATTCTTGGCTGGTTGATGGGGTGACTCCTATTACCGATGTGATGCGAGCGTTTCAGATTGAAGAGTTTCCACATAACCAAAATTACGAAACGATTGCCGGTTTTATGATGTATATGTTGCGCAAAATTCCGAAGCGCACTGACTTTGTCAATTATGCGGGTTATAAATTTGAGGTGGTCGACATCGACTCGTACAAAGTCGACCAATTGTTGGTGACGCGTTTAGAAAATGATGCTCCACCTATGCCATAAGCCTTGAAGAAAGTATGTTCATCAAATAATCTCTAAAAACGCACTAATGATAGGATCATTGGTGCGTTTTTCTTTACAGCAACATCCCAGCTCAAATGCAGGAATGTCTACAGGTGATGCTAATGTTTGGATCCTATCTCGTACAGGGCTGTTATGGATCACTGCTTCAGGGCTGATGCCCACTCCGCACCCCAATGCCACCATAGATACAATGGCTTCTTGCCCCGACACCTGTGCATAAATATTGGGTTTAATTCCCATTTGCTTAAACCATTGGTCGATACGTTTTCGCCCTGGGCCGTGATCAGGCACTATGTAAGGTAATTTTGCCCATTCAATATTGGCCTGATTAACCCATTGCTGTACCTGGCATTGCATGGTTGGTGCTATCACCGAAATAGGCACTTTATCTATAGGAGTGAAATGTAGGGTATCGGGAAACACTTCGGGTAACGCAATGATGGCTATGTCTGCGCGATTTTTTTGGATCAGGCTGACTGCATTTGCAGGATCTCCGGTTGTGAGTTTAATGTCTACATGTGGATGGTCGCGACGAAATCGATCTAATAGAGCTGGTAGATGGCTGTATGCTGCGGTGACTGAGCAATATAGATTTAAAATACCGCGTAAATACTGTTGGCTAGGGTCGATACGGCTACGCAGTTGGCTCCAGTCTGCCAGGGTTTGTTCGGCAAAGCGTTTAAATTCTAATCCTGCATGGGTCATGGTAACGCTGCGATTATCGCGTTCAAATAACTTACTGCCGACTTCATCTTCTAAGCGTTGTAATGCTCGACTTAATGTGGATGGACTGACATGCGATTGCTCTGCCGTTTTAGCAAAGTGCAGGCTATCACACAGGTGCAAATACAATTTTAGAGAGCGTATGTCCATAATCGGTATTTCCGTAAAGTGAAGATAATTCATCAAAATAGCGACGTTGCATTTTTTGCAACATCACATGCCGAATATATCATTTTAAGCAATGCTATGGATAGGCTATAGTCAACTCAATCGCAAAGTTTGAATGAATATCAAACGTAGTTTGCGTCCCAAATAGATAAATTTTAAAGGTGGTATCAGATGGCTAACTATTTTAACTCTCTGAATTTACGTCAACAATTAGCTCAATTAGCACAATGCCGCTTTATGGAACGTTCTGAGTTCAGCGACGGTTGCCAATATATCAAAGATTGGAACATTATTATTTTAGGTTGTGGCGCACAAGGCCTTAACCAAGGTTTGAACATGCGCGACTCTGGCTTAAATATTTCTTTTGCCCTACGTCCTGAAGCTATCACTGAAAAGCGCGCATCTTGGCAAAAAGCAACCGACAACGGCTTTAAAGTCGGTACATTTGAAGAACTTGTGCCTGATGCTGATTTAGTGCTTAACCTGACGCCAGATAAGCAACACACTAATGTTGTTAATGCCGTTATGCCATTGATGAAACAAGGTTCTACGTTAGCCTATTCTCATGGTTTCAACATTGTTGAAGAAGGCATGCAAGTGCGTTCAGACATTACTGTCATTATGGTTGCACCTAAGTGTCCAGCAACAGAAGTGCGCGAAGAATATAAGCGTGGTTTTGGTGTGCCAACACTGATTGCTGTTCACCCAGAAAACGACCCAAGAGGCGATGGTTTAGCGATTGCTAAAGCGTATGCAAGTGCAACCGGTGGTGATCGTGCTGGTGTATTAATGTCGTCGTTTGTTGCTGAAGTTAAGTCAGACTTAATGGGCGAGCAAACCATTTTATGTGGCATGTTACAAACAGGTGCGATTTTAGGTTACGAGAAAATGGTTGCCGATGGCGTTGAGCCAGGTTATGCCGCTAAGCTTATTCAGCAAGGTTGGGAAACCGTTACTGAAGCGCTTAAACATGGCGGTATTACCAACATGATGGACCGTTTATCAAACCCTGCAAAAATCAAAGCGTTTGATATGGCTGAAGAGCTAAAAGAAATCCTTAAACCGCTATTTGAAAAGCACATGGATGACATTATCAGCGGTGAGTTCTCTCGCACCATGATGGAAGACTGGGCTAATGATGACGCAAACTTGCTACGTTGGAGAGCAGAAACCAACGAAACGGCATTTGAAAATGCGCCAACATCATCTGAGCACATCGATGAGCAAACGTATTTTGACAAAGGCATCTTCTTGGTTGCGATGATCAAAGCCGGTGTTGAACTAGCCTTCGATACTATGGTTGCAGCTGGTATTGTTGAAGAGTCGGCTTATTACGAGTCGTTACATGAAACGCCATTAATTGCTAACACGATTGCCCGTAAACGTTTATACGAAATGAACGTGGTTATTTCTGACACTGCTGAGTACGGTTGTTATTTATTTAACCACGCAGCAGTACCCATGCTACGTGACTATGTGAATGCCATGTCGCCTGAGTATTTAGGTGCTGGACTTGCTGAGTCTTCAAATGGTGTTGATAACCAACGTTTAATCGAAGTGAATGAGCAAATTCGTCACACTGATGTTGAGTTTATTGGTGCTGAGCTTCGCGGCTACATGACTGACATGAAGCGTATTGTTGAAGCGGGCTAAGCGTTAAAAAACTGATGTTGTTCCTGTTCAGTTGTTGGCTGTAAATACAGTATCGTTGTCGGACAGGCATCAATCGAAACGCCCCAATGAGTGTTAAATGGGGCGCTGAAAAAACAAATTGATAGAGTGAGTTTTAAAGTAATTTTAGATTGAACTCATGCGTTAAGTTTTTGTTGTTGTTTGCATTGTCTCGGCAGGGAAGCTGAATTTTTTTTACATAGACAATTTTTTAGTTGTGCTCAGTAAATCTTTTATGGTACTTGTTAGTCATACCGTAACGTTTATTGAACATAAGCGAACGAAAAAATATTTGAAACTTAGGATACTGTCTAAAACATGTTAAACCGTGCAGCCATGCTCATTCTCGTGATTATTACCGTAGTGATTATTAAGTCACAGCGGGGGTGGCGTTTGACAACTAGACTGACCTAAGAGTCACAAAGATTGCAAAACCCCCGCTCCGAAAGGATCGGGGGTTTTTTAGTTTAAGGCTAAATAAAAATATCCAAACATGACGTAGAGCAAGCAAAACATTGACGAAGTAGAGATAAAAATTATGGAAGCAGGACAGAAAATGCGCGGCGCGGATGCAGTAATCAAAGTACTAGCAGCACATGGTGTTACCACAGTGTTTGGTTATCCTGGCGGGGCAATTATGCCTATTTACGATGCGCTCTATGGTAGCCCTGTTGAGCATTTACTTAGCCGTCATGAACAAGGTGCGGCATTTGCCGCGGTTGGTTATGCAAGAGCCAGTGGTAAAACCGGTGTTTGTTTTGCAACCTCAGGCCCTGGGGCGACCAATTTAATCACTTCGTTAGCCGATGCCTTGCTCGATTCTGTACCGTTAGTGGCCATTACTGGCCAGGTCTCTACTGCCGTTATTGGCACTGATGCTTTTCAGGAAATCGATGTGCTTGGTATGTCTTTGTCATGTACCAAACATAGTTTTATGGTTACCGACATCAATGATTTAATCCCTACGCTATATCAAGCATTTGAAATTGCTGCCGAAGGCCGCCCAGGTCCAGTATTGGTTGATATCCCAAAAGACATTCAAATTGCCGAGCTTGAGTACAAAACACCTCTACAAAGTGTTGCTGATGAGCTAGTGGCGACCCAATGCGAGCTTGATTCGGCTATCGAATTACTTTCACAAGCTAGTAAGCCAATGTTGTATGTTGGTGGCGGTGTGGGCATGGCAGGTGCGGTTGCACATTTACGTGAATTTATAGATGCCACAGGTATTCCGTCGGTTGCAACGCTTAAAGGCTTAGGCAGTATTGCCCACGGCACCAAAGGATACTTAGGCATGTTAGGTATGCACGGTGGTAAAGGGGCAAATCTCGCTGTACAAGAGTGTGATTTATTAATCGTTGTTGGTGCTCGTTTTGATGACCGAGTCACAGGGCGATTAGCCAGCTTTGCCAGTAATGCCAAAGTATTGCACCTAGATATTGATGCGGCTGAGTTAGGTAAATTGCGCCAAGCCGAAGTGGCTATTGCCGCAGAGCTTCGACAAGTCTTGCCTGCGTTAACTCAAGCTGTAAAAGGTAAGCTGGCGATTAGTCAGTGGCAAGCTGAGGTAGAAACGCTTTCGCGTCAACATCAATGGAACTATCAACACCCAGGTGATTTAATTTACGCGCCAGCTATGTTGCGCCGTTTAGCCAATAAATTACCTGAAGACAGCGTGGTGGCGTGCGATGTGGGGCAACACCAAATGTGGGTTGCTCAGCATATGTGGTTTCGTCGTCCTGAAGATCATTTGTCTAGCGCTGGCCTTGGCACTATGGGCTTTGGCTTGCCAGCAGCCATTGGTGCTCAGGTGGCGCGCCCAGATGCTACGGTGGTCACGGTCTCTGGTGATGGTTCGTTTATGATGAACGTTCAAGAGTTGACGACCATTAAACGTCGTAAGCTGCCGGTTAAAATTTTACTGATAGACAATCAAAAATTGGGCATGGTTAAGCAGTGGCAGCAGCTGTTTTTTGAAGAGCGCTACAGCGAGACTGACTTGTCTGACAACCCTAACTTTGTGTTAATGGCGTCGGCTTTTGATATTCCTGGCCGGACGATTAACCATGCTGATCAAGTCGAGCAAGCACTCGATGAAATGCTTAACAGCAGTGGTCCTTACATGTTGCACGTCGCGATTGATGATGCCTTTAATGTATGGCCATTAGTTCCACCCGGAGCCAGTAACAGTGACATGATGGATCAAATGGAGAAGCAAACATGATGCATAATCTTGAAATAACCGTTCAACAACGTCCAGAAGTGCTAGAGCGTGTTTTGCGTGTTACTCGCCACCGTGGATTTAAAGTCACTCAAATGCAGATGCGCATCAATGACGATGCTAGTATGGCTGTAGAATTATGGGTTGAGGCTGAACGTGCAATAGAACTGTTAAGTAATCAGCTCACTAAATTAATTGATGTCACCCAATGCAAGGTGATACCAGCGGTGTCACTTGGGCACGCAGCAAACAGCTAAACATACATTATTACCCATTTTAATGCGTTACTTGTGATAACACGGGTAACTTGCTCCACATTACACAAGGATATTTGCAATGCCAAAATTACGTTCAGCAACCAGTACCGAAGGCCGCAACATGGCAGGTGCCCGCGCACTATGGCGTGCCACTGGAGTTAAAGAAACCGATTTTGGTAAGCCAATTATTGCGATTGCCAACTCATTTACACAGTTTGTACCAGGGCATGTGCATTTAAAAGACATGGGCTCGCTTGTTGCCAGTGCGATTGAAGAAGTGGGCGGTATTGCTAAAGAATTTAACACCATAGCTGTGGACGACGGCATCGCCATGGGACATGGCGGTATGTTGTACAGCTTGCCTTCACGTGAGTTGATTGCCGACAGTGTTGAATACATGGTTAATGCGCATTGTGCTGATGCGTTAGTGTGTATCTCAAACTGCGACAAAATCACCCCCGGCATGTTAATGGCTGCGCTGCGGTTAAACATTCCGGTTATTTTTGTGTCTGGCGGCCCAATGGAAGCCGGCAAAACTAAGTTGTCTGACAAGTTAATCAAGCTTGATTTAGTCGATGCTATGGTCGCTGGCGCGGATACCAATGTTAGCGATGCAGACAGTAAGCAAATTGAACGCAGCGCTTGTCCAACCTGTGGTTCGTGCTCAGGTATGTTTACTGCAAACTCAATGAACTGTTTAACAGAAGCCTTAGGCTTGTCATTACCGGGTAATGGGTCGATGTTGGCGACTCACGCCGATCGCCGTGAATTATTTTTAGAAGCAGGCCGCCGAATAATGAAGCTGGCTGAGCGTTACTATAAGCATGATGATGAAAATGCATTGCCGCGTAATATTGCGTCTTTTAAAGCATTTGAAAACGCAACTGCATTAGACATCGCCATGGGCGGTTCATCTAATACCGTATTGCATTTATTGGCAGCGGCTCAAGAAGCTGAATTAGCCTTTGATATGGCTGATATCGATCGTATGTCACGTCTGGTTCCGCATTTATGTAAGGTTGCACCATCAACCCCTAAATACCACATGGAAGATGTGCACCGTGCTGGTGGCGTGATGGGTATTTTGGGAGAGTTAGACAGAGCAGGGTTATTGCACAATGATGTACCACACGTAGCAGCAGATGACGGCGGTGACCTAAAATCTGTATTAGCTAAATACGACCTAAAACAAACCAATGATCCTGCCGTGATTAAGTTTTTCAGCGCAGGCCCGGCTGGTATTCCGACCACTAAAGCCTTTAGCCAAGATTGCCGCTGGGACAGTGTGGATGATGACCGCGAAAATGGCTGTATCCGCGCACGTGAATTTGCGTTTAGTCAAGAAGGTGGCCTAGCTGTACTTGCGGGTAACGTGGCAACTGATGGCTGTATAGTGAAAACCGCTGGTGTGGATGAGTCAAATTTAACCTTTGTGGGCAGTGCCCGCGTGTATGAAAGCCAGGATGATGCTGTAAGCGGAATCCTAGGTGGCGAAGTTGTTGCAGGTGATGTGGTGGTGATCCGTTACGAAGGCCCTAAAGGCGGCCCTGGTATGCAAGAAATGCTGTACCCAACCACTTACCTTAAATCTCGTGGTTTAGGCACTCAGTGTGCGCTAATTACCGACGGACGTTTTTCTGGTGGTACATCGGGCTTATCTATTGGTCATATTTCACCAGAGGCCGCATCGGGCGGTACTATCGCACTGATTGAAAACGGCGATCAAATTGCGATCGATATTCCAAAACGCAGTATTCAATTGAATGTGAGCGATGACGAATTAGCACGTCGCCGTGATGCAATGGACGCCAAAGGTCCATTAGGTTGGAAGCCTGTATCACGTGAGCGTTATGTATCGTTAGCGTTAAAAGCGTATGCGCTATTAGCAACCAGTGCAGATAAAGGTGCGGTACGCGATCGCACTAAACTGGAGGGGTAGTATGTTGGCATTGGCGTCTCAAACTCAATTAGATTTAGCGCATTATTATTTGCAGAAAATTTTGCTGTCGTCGGTTTACGATGTTGCGAAGGTGACGCCATTGTCGAGCATGAATAAATTATCCGCTCGGTTTGGTTGTCAGGTGTACTTAAAGCGTGAAGATATGCAGCCTGTGCATTCATTTAAGTTGCGCGGTGCTTACAACCGGATTGCTGCGCTAACTCAAGATGAATGCGATAAAGGCGTGGTGTGTGCCTCGGCGGGTAACCATGCTCAGGGCGTAGCCATGTCAGCGGCCAGCCGCGGCATTGATGCCGTGATTGTTATGCCAAGTACCACACCAGACATTAAAGTTGATGCTGTGCGTCGCCTTGGTGGTAATGTGGTGTTGCATGGGCAAGCCTTTGATCAAGCAAATGATTATGCTAAAAACCTATCGGCAACTGAAGGGCGTGTGTATATCGCGCCGTTTGATGACGAGGCCGTGATTGCTGGCCAAGGCACCATTGCCCAAGAGATGGTGCAGCAGCAACGTGACATCGAAGTAGTCTTTGTGCCCGTGGGCGGTGGCGGGTTAATTGCCGGGATTGCTGCGTATTACAAAGCTGTTATGCCCCAAGTTAAAATTATTGGTGTTGAGCCAGAAGATGCCGCCTGCTTAAAAGCGGCATTAGAAGCGGATGAGCCCGTTACATTAGCGCAAGTCGGTTTGTTTGCCGACGGTGTCGCGGTGAAGCGTATCGGCACAGAACCTTTTAGGCTGGCACGTGAATACGTAGATCATGTGGTCACAGTGACCTCTGATGAAATTTGCGCTGCAGTTAAAGATATTTTTGAAGACACTCGAGCCATTGCTGAGCCTGCTGGGGCGTTATCAATTGCGGGTTTAAAAAAATATATGGCACTACAGGGCGACAGTAGCGATGCGCCTAAAAAAGCCGCTGCCATATTAAGTGGGGCTAATGTTAACTTTCATAGCCTTCGCTATGTGTCTGAGCGTTGTGAGCTTGGTGAGCAAAAAGAAGCCGTGTTGGCGGTTAAAGTACCTGAAAAACCAGGCAGCTTTTTACGTTTTTGTGAGCTACTTGAAAAACGCCCAATGACTGAGTTTAACTATCGTTTTAGTAGTCGAGATATGGCGGTAGTATTTGCCGGTATTCGTTTAACGGGCGGCCAAACAGAACTGGCTGAAATTGTCGCCAAGCTTGAGTTAGAGGGTTTTGAGGTTCAAGATCTTTCTCAAGATGAAACCGCTAAACTGCATGTTCGCTATATGGTTGGCGGTCATCCACTTGAGCCGTTAGAAGAGCGCCTATTTAGCTTTGAGTTTCCTGAGCATCCTGGCGCTTTGCTGAAGTTTTTAACCACCTTACAAAGTAAGTGGAACATAAGTTTGTTCCATTATCGAAATCATGGCGCTGCATTTGGCCGTGTTTTGGCAGGCTTTGAAGTGCCGGCAAGTGATGATGGCGCTTTTGCGCAGTTTTTAACGGACTTAGACTTTGTTTATCAAGAAGAAACTCATAGCCCAGCTTATAAGTTATTCTTAAATAGTGCTAAGAGTTAAATAGTGCTAAGAGCTAAATAGAGCAAAGAGCTAAATACATTAAGCATTCAACACTGCTAAAGGTAACTGTTTAGTGGTTAAAAGTTGAATGAAATCAGCTATGCACTGGGCTGATGGTGAATAAATTATTATCACATTGAGATGATTTAACATCTCAGTGTGATATTGTCAGTGCGCCTAAAACGAAAATATATTCGTAGGTTAATACCAATACCATCAAAGTGTAATGCCGTTATTGGGTTATGTCATTGTGATGGATTGCTTATATGTAGGGTAAATTTTTCCATGCGCTTGTAGTTATATGCAGGCGTATACGACCTCATTTTAAGGAGACATTGATGTTACCCGTGCCAACTATTCCAGCCTTTATGCCGCCGCGCCGTACCTTAATGGGTCCTGGCCCATCTGATGTATATCCAGAAGTACTTGCAGCGCAGTCGCGTCCTACCATTGGTCATTTAGACCCGCTATTTGTCGGCATGATGGATGAGCTAAAAAGCCTGATCCAGTATGCCTTTCAAACTAAAAACGAAATGACCTTAGCGGTATCGGCTCCTGGTAGTGCCGGTATGGAAACCTGTTTTGTTAATTTGGTTGAGCCAGGCGAAAAGGTTATCGTGTGCCGCAACGGTGTATTTGGTGAGCGCATGCGCCAAAATGTTGAGCGTGTTGGTGGTGTTGCCGTTGTTGTCGACAATGAGTGGGGCGAACCCGTGTGCCCTGATAAAGTTGAAGCCGCGCTTGTGGCAAACCCCGATGCCAAGTTTTTAGCCTTTGTGCATGCAGAAACCTCTACTGGTGCCTTATCTGATGCCAAAACCTTATGCACGTTAGCGCAATTACACGACTGTATCAGTATTGTTGATGCGGTTACATCTCTTGGTGGTGTTGAGCTACTGGTAGATGAGTGGGGCATTGATGCGATTTATTCTGGCAGCCAAAAATGCCTTTCATGCGTGCCAGGGTTATCGCCAGTGTCTTTCTCGCCTAAAGCTGTTGCTAAGCTAAAAGCGCGCACTACGCCTGTGCAAAGCTGGTTTTTGGACCAAACACTGGTGATGGGGTATTGGGGTAATAACAGCGGTGCTAAACGCAGTTACCACCACACCGCACCTGTCAATGCGCTTTATGCACTGCACGAGTCATTGCGTTTACTGGCTAATGAAGGTTTAGAACACGCCTGGGCAAGACACCGTAAGATGCACCTGTTATTGCGTGATGGTTTAACCCAGTTAGGGCTTAAATTTGTAGTAGATGAAGCGTCGAGATTGCCACAATTAAACGCTGTGTATATTCCAGAAGGTGTTGATGATGCCGCTGTGCGTAAACATCTGTTAGAAGAGTACAACCTTGAGATAGGTGCAGGCTTAGGAGCATTAGCGGGTAAAGCATGGCGTATTGGCTTAATGGGTTTTGGTGCTCGCCGTGAAAATGTGGCCTTGTGCTTACGGGCTTTACAAGAGTCTCTCAGTTAAGCTTGTTGTTTCTGGGTTATGTTCATAAAAAATGACGCTACTGAGCGTCATTTTTGTTGAATAATGGTTTGTTGGACATGATTATTCAGCGAGCTTTTTTTCAATTTCGTTAACTTGCGCTTGTAATGCTTCGAGCTTTTCACGGGTTTTAAGCAACACATGTTGCTGTACTTCAAATTCTTCGCGCGATACCACGTCAAGTTTCATCAGTTGGTTTTGTAATACCTGCCGGCTACGCTCTTCAAACTCACCTGCAAATTGCTTTACACCGCTTGGTAAATTGTCGCTGAGTTGTTTTGCGAGCTCTTCTATTTTCTTTGGATTAATCATTATGATCCCCTACTGATATATTAAGGTAATTGTAACCGAGGTGAACGTTTTTCCAAAACCAAAGTGTGATTTTCTTAACTGTGTATTAGCGATTCTGCTATGATCCGCCTTCGTTTAGATTTAGTAAGGTGTCGATATTAATGAAACTCAATCCAGGGCAAAATGAAGCCGTACATTATGTCTCGGGTCCCTGCTTAGTGCTTGCGGGCGCAGGCAGCGGTAAAACACGTGTAATCATTAATAAAATTGCTTACCTGGTCGAAAAATGTGGCTATAAAGCGCGTAACATTGCCGCAGTAACCTTTACCAATAAAGCTGCGCGTGAAATGAAAGAGCGTGTGGCGCAGTCTATGGGGCGTAAAGAAGCGCGAGGGTTGTGGATTTCGACTTTCCATACTCTAGGGTTAGAAATTATTAAGCGTGAGCATAAAGTGCTTGGCCTTAAAGCAGGTTTTTCATTATTTGATGACCAAGACACCTTTGCGTTATTAAAAGAGCTGACTCAAGATGAGTTAGACGAAGACAAAGACCTTATTAAAGCGCTGGCCTCGGCGATTTCAAATTGGAAAGGTGGCCTGGTTATACCGCAGCAGGCGCGCAGCTTGGCAAAAGATGAGCAGGGGCAATTGTTTGCCATGTTGTACCAGCGTTATGCGCAGCACATGAAAGCCTACAACGCGCTTGATTTTGATGACCTGATTTTAATCCCAACCTTATTGCTGCGAATGAACGAAGAAGTGCGCACCCGTTGGCAAACACGCATTCAATATTTGCTGGTGGACGAATATCAAGATACCAACACCAGCCAGTATGAATTAGTGAAATTGATAGTTGGAGAGCGTGCCAGATTTACCGTGGTGGGTGATGACGATCAGTCAATTTATTCCTGGCGTGGTGCTAAGCCACAAAACTTAGTGTTATTAGGTAAAGACTTTCCTAAATTAAAACTGATTAAGCTTGAGCAGAATTACCGTTCTAGCCAACGTATTTTGCGCGCGGCAAACATTTTAATTGCTAACAACCCTCATGTTTACGACAAGGCATTATTTAGTGAACTCGCTTATGGTGAGCCGCTTAGAGTATTAATTGCTGCTAACGAAGAGCAAGAGGCTGAAAGGGTGGTGGCTGAAATTATTCGTCACAAGTTTGTTGGCCGGACTCAATTTGGCGACTACGCCATTTTGTATCGGGGGAATCATCAGTCGCGCTTATTAGAACGCGCCCTAATGACGAACCGTATACCCTATAAGTTAAGTGGTGGAACATCATTTTTTGCGCGCGCAGAAATCAAAGACATTATGGCTTATCTGCGTTTGGTGGTGAATCCAGATGACGATAACGCATTTTTACGTGTGGTTAATTTACCTAAACGTGGTATTGGCCCTGCCACTTTGGAGCGATTAGGCAATTTTGCCAATCAAAAGCATATTTCATTGTTTGAGGCTATTTTTGATGTCGAGCTGAATCATCATTTAGCACCTGCTGCGGTGAATTCGCTTTATCAATTTGGGCAGTTTATTGTCGATACGGGCGAGCTTGCCACGCGAGGGGAGCCAGTAGAAGCCATTAAGCAGCTTATTCGTAAAATTAATTACGAAGACTATTTATACGAAACCAGTACCAGTGCAAAAGCCGCTGAAATGCGCATGAAGAATATCTCTGAGCTGTATCGCTGGGTGACTGAAATGCTTGAAGGCGATGAACTTGACGAAGCCATGACATTGCCTGAAGTGGTGACGCGTTTAACCCTGCGTGACATGATGGAGCGCAATAGCGAAGATGAGGGCGGCGATCAGGTACAGTTAATGACCTTGCATGCTTCTAAAGGGCTGGAGTTTCCGTTTGTGTTTATGGTTGGCGTAGAAGAACGTATTTTGCCGCATCAATCGAGTATTGATGAAGATAATGTCGATGAAGAGAGGCGTTTAGCTTATGTTGGCATTACCCGCGCACAGCGTGAGTTGTGGTTTGTGATTTGCCGTGAACGTCGCCAATTTGGTGAAACTATGCGCTGCGAGCCAAGCCGTTTTTTACTTGAGTTACCCCAAGATGATTTAATTTGGGAAAACCGAAAACCGATACAAACTGAGCAGCAACGTGTTGAAACGGGTAGAAGTCATATTGCTAACTTGCGTGATATGTTTAAAAAGTAGGCCTAATATTATTATTTAGGCGCAGGATTTAGTTGGCTTTTTTTTTTCGTTAAATAACTTGCTGATAGCACGCCCCTGGCCAAGAGTGTATCCGAGATCGATAAATTGTCTTACCTGTTGTTGGGTGTCTACTGTTGTGGCGTATATTTCAAAATTAAGGGTTTGTGCCGTCAGTTGATAGGCTTTAACCAGTTGCAGCTGTTTATCATTGAGTAAGTGTTTACTGATATCAGTATCGAGTTTTAGTGCCGTGATGGGTAAAAAGCTGAGACAACTTAATGAGCTGTACCCCTTTCCATAACCATCAATGCCGATGTGAACGCCTAACTGGGTGATAATATCGAAACCATTGATGTGGTTTTCAGTGTCTTGTACCAGGGCTTTTTCATTAAAAAACAACATTAACTTATTAGGTTCAATATTGCTGGCTTTGATCGAGTTTTTTAAATTGCGTAGCACAAACTTATTTTTAATGTGTTGGCTGCTAATGGATAAGTGCAAAATAACATCTTGGTGATATTGCTGTTTAAGTAAATGATATTTCTGGCTTAGGTGAGAAAATATATACCCATCTAAATTGAGAGTAAGTTGATATTGCTCCGCTAAGCGCTTCATTTTAGCGTGTTCTATTTTACCGTGTAACGGATGTCGCCATTCAATGTTGGGTTCAATTGCAATGATTTCGCCTGTAGTAAAATCAACTACTTCTACATAATCAATATCAAATTGTTGTTGTTCAAGGGCCTGTTTAAAGTCGACTTCAAGTTCATGTTGTTGTTTTGATTGAGCACTGAGGTGATCATCAAAAATAACATAGCAACCTTTGCCGTTAGCTTTTGCCTGATACATCGCTGCGTCTGCGTCACGCAGTATTGACTCACTCGTCACTAGCTTATTGCGGCCACTAAAAGCAATACCGATGCTGGCACCTGAAATAAACTCTTGTTTAGCGAGTTGGTAGGGTTTAGATATGGCTTGTAATATGCGCTCGCTGACGTCGACAGCATCTTGAGTGGAACTTATAGAGTCAAGCAAAATAACAAATTCATCGCCGCCCATTCTAGCCAGTGTGTCATTGTCGCGCACACATGATTTTAGCCGCTGAGCAGTTTCTATTAAGAAACGGTCTCCTTCTAAATGACCAAATGAGTCGTTTATGAGTTTAAAGCGATCTAAATCGATAAATAATAAAGCAAATTGGTCTAATCCATGGCGGCGAAGATGCTTTAATGCTTGTGATAATCGTTCCATTAAGTAGCTACGATTAGGCAATCCGGTTAGGCCATCGTGTTGTGCGTCATGAACCAGTTGATCTTCAATTTTTCGACGTTGTTGTATTTCTTGTTGCAAGCTGTTGTTCAGTTCAGCGAGCGCACGAGTCCGTTCAATGACTTTGTCTTCTAATAATTCGTGGCTGTTTTTGAGTGTCTCAACCGCTTGTTTACGTTCAATCGCGTTGGCAATATGCTGCGATACAAAAGTGAGCAGCTCTAAATCTTTTAGTTGATAAATGTGCTCATCATTAAGGCTGTAAATAGTTAATGCCCCGGCAATGTCGCCATTAATCAGCAGCGGAATACCTATCCATTGATACATACGTTGAGTTTTGTTTAACTCTGGTGATTTTGAATATATATCACCATTAACCACCATTTGGGCAATGTCATTTGCTGATAATAACCGTGGTAGCTTATGGCGTAATATATATTCGGTTAAGCCATCTTGCATTGGTCGCGATGCTGGATATTCTGCCGCCATTTGAGATACATAAAATGGGAAAGACAACATGTTGTGGTCGTCTATTAATGAAATAAAACAATTTTGCGCTGGAATTAACTGACTGAGAATTGCGTGAATGCGCTTGTAGAAATCTTGTTGTAATACATTTGAAGCAGATAAATCGGCAATTTCGAATAACGCTTTTTGTAGTTTTTCGGCTTTAACACGTTCTTGAACTTCAATTTTAACTTTATCATAAGCTTGGCTAAGTTCTTTTGTGCGCTCTGTGATAGCTTGTTCTAGTTGCTCATGATGCTCAAGTCGCTCCATAACCCCAGAAATATGGTGACAAATAAAGCCCATTAACTCGAGTTCAAGCTCGCCATAGGTGTTGGCTTCGTTATAGCTTTGAACCACTAATACACCACTGACTACATCTTGGTTTTTAATTGGCACTCCAAGCCATTGATGGCTGGGTGAGCCTAAACTTTTAATGTCGCCACTGGCGATGAGCTCATTAAATTTTTTATCGTCACATAATAACGGTTCACCTTTTCTCAGAACGTATCCGGTTAAACCACTATTTAATAAAGATGAAATTTCTTGATCTGGGTATAACTCTGTTGGGTGAGAATCTTGTTGGTCTGCAAAAAAAGGTAAGCTGGTTAATCCCGTTTTAAGATTGCGTGATGCAATAAAGAAATTTTCAGCGGGTATAAGTTGTTGCAGGTGTAAATGTACTCGTTGATAAAAATCATCTAATGAGGTTACCTGGGTGGCAATATTAGATATGCCCAACAGCGCATTTTGAATGATCTCGGAACGTTTATATTTTTTAGCCAAACGCTTTAACCGAGCAATCCTTTTTTGTAGGTGCTCTACTCGTGGAGATGTTGTTGGGTGACTTAAATTGGTATCCATATCCCGAGCTGGCGTTATCCTATTAATAATGTGCACAAATATTTTTGAACAATCATTATAATTACCATAAATATAAATGTGATCCAAGCGAATTTATTGTAAGTATAAAGTTAATAACTATCCTGATTGCACATTTTACTTTCTAAAATGAGTCAAAAGTTAATCAGTCAGTTAAAAAAAGTAAATCAGTGCTAGACGTGAGGGTAATTTATCCCTACTATATGCGTCGCTAACCAAGGCGAGCGCCCATAGCTCAGCTGGATAGAGCGTACCCCTCCGGAGGGTAAGGCCGAAGGTTCGAATCCTTCTGGGCGCACCATTCCGTAAGCAGTGGTTATGTTGTATTGGTTAGTAGATTGAAAGTCAGTGGTGATTGTAGCTCAGTTGGTAGAGTCCCGGATTGTGATTCCGGTTGTCGTGGGTTCGAGCCCCATCAGTCACCCCATTCAATCAAAATTTTTATTTTCGGTGATTAGCGCAGCCCGGTAGCGCATCTCGTTTGGGACGAGAGGGTCAGAGGTTCGAATCCTCTATCACCGACCACATTTAAGTGAACAGGTTAACTTGATTAATTGGTTTACTGCACAGTTTAAAGTATATTTCGGTGATTAGCGCAGCCCGGTAGCGCATCTGCTTTGGGAGCAGAGGGTCAGAGGTTCGAATCCTCTATCACCGACCAATCTAACAAAAAAGCCACTCAAATGAGTGGCTTTTTTGTTTTCATTATTTGGTACTTTTTGTTTTCATTTTTGATATGAGTTACGCTTCTTTATATGTATGTCTGATGACTCTGCTATGTTTATCAGTCATCAATAAGAGTATTGTTCCCCAATAAAAAACCACTCCGTAGAGTGGTTTTTATTGGGTATGTCGCTAAGTCGTTATAGCTTTACATTGACCGGCGGCGAGATAAAGCCTTGGTAGGCATCGACTCTAAGCTCGGTAAAGCGACTGAGCTGTTGATCGTCTTGAATGCCAGTCACGATAACTTGAATATCTAAGCCTTTGGCAACGTTAATTAGGGCTCGGCATAGCTCACTATTATGTTGATTTTCATCAATGTAAGCAAACGATTGGTCTAGTTTGACGTAGTGTGGTCTTAGGCTTTGTAAGTAAGCCATTGAACCAAATTGACGTCCAAAGTGATCTATACCAAAGTGTGCTCCGCAATCGCGAATAACCTTACATAAGTTCTCACACGACTCTAAATCACTGTATACACTGGCTTCTGGGATTTCGAAGCAAATCCGCTCAGGGTATTTGTTTGCCCTTAAAAATTGCTTAAGCCACATATGAAAATCATTATCGCTAATACTTTGATTGGTTAAATTTATTGCGACTCTTTCGTAGTTGCGCTCAAGTAATCTGTGCTCATTGACGGTTTCGATGAGGCATCTATCCAATAGGGTGCCTAGTGACAGCAGCTCAATATAAGGCATGAATTGGCCAGCATGAAGTGTTGTGTCTGCTATTTGTAATTGGCAATATAGTTCACGTTGACATACTTCGTTTTTGGCGCTTAATTGGATTGGTTGCCAGCGGAACTGGAATTTTTTATGTTGAATGGCATACCCTAGGTTGGTGCGCCACTCTTCACGTGTAAACAATTGCTTTTGACTATTTTCAAACCAGTGGAATACTTTGGCTTCTTTAATTGATTGCTGCAACGCGTTGTCTGCTTGTGCCATCATATCTGATACTGTCATTTGACCTAAGCGCTCAGCAACACCAATATTAAATTGTTCATTAGGTTTGCAGCCGGCTTTGGTTATTTCTTTGTTTATTGTACGAATAAGGCTTTGTAAGTACTTAGTTAATTGGTCGTGCTCGCTATCTTCTACTAAAAATGCAAACTCATAAGCGGCTATTCTCGCAATGACTGAGTGTGCAATTTCGTCTTGGTGGTATTGTAATTTTTCTGACAGGATACGGATGGTTTCATCCCTTACCTGAAAACCAAATTTACTGTGTATGTCTTCTAGCCAATCCATTTTGACTAAAAAAAGTGCACCAGTGTTTGGCTCGCTCAGCCAGCCGTTAATACGACTGACCATATATTGCCTATTAGGTAATCCAGAGACTTGATCGACCAGATTTTTTTTGCGTAGTGCTGATACTTCTTCATCGAGTGAATTGAATACCTGCTTTAATTGTGCAGACATACTATTAAATGCGTTAACGAGCTCTTTTAGTTCTTTTGTTTTCGGTGGCTGCATATCTGGGCCAAATTGGCGTTCGGCAATTTTTTGTGCATGAACCGAAAGGGTATTGAGCGGTTTTAAAATCCAGCTTAAGCCGACGCGTGCAAATGCGATGGCGATTAAGAATAAAATTGAAAATAGAATGATTATGTCACTGATAATACGCCACAGCTCTTGGTAACCAAACCCAGGGTGGGCAGTTATTTCTAACGTGGCAATTTGCAGCCAGCCAGAGGTAATTGTTGTTTGCTTGTTGATGCTTTTAAATAGGCCAAGGTCGATAAACCATTGGGGCACGTTATTGACTTTTACCGCGTTATTCCAAACCTGTTGTTTACCGTCCACTAACCAGGTCAGTTTGATTTGTTGGTAGTAGCCCCCTTCAAAAATAACATTGACCAAGGTTTCGGCGCCAGCTGTATCTCCAGCTTCAAGCACTGGGGTTAGCATTAAACCTAATGAATTACTGGCATTATTAAGATCAGACTCCATTTGTTTCGTTAAAAAACCTTGGGTTTCTGAAAACTGTACGTAGGCCACACTTGCAATTGTTAGTAAAAAAAGTGCAAAAAGTAACGCATAGATCTGCCTGAACAGTGTCATGTTGCTACTACTCCATGTTGAGTTTGGGTTGGCGTAAGCGGTCTACACCTAATCTAAGTTTAAGGTCCGTCCATTTTTCAAGGCGTGATGATGAGCCAGCTAATACACCTCGACCTTTCTCTTTGTTTAACCATAACTGTTTACCATTAAAACTGTATACAGGAAGAAGATCTCTTCTTTGGGTGGCAGGTTTAATGGCTTTATCTAAATTATCTAGCACTAACGGTATTGAGTTAGGTTGTTCGTAATAGGCAAGTACCATGTGATATTGGTTTAGGGTTGTTGCTTTTACCATGGTGATTCGCAACTTATCTTCCGGTACGCCTAGTTGGAGTAGGGTGAAGTATTTTGCAATTGAAAAGTCTTCGCAATCACCGCCGTTAACCCCAATAAATTCCATGGGTGACGCCCAATAGTTTGAGTCTCCCCACAGAGTTTTATCATCAATAAACCTAAATAAATTAAAGAAATGATTCACTTTCTTTAATTTTTCTATATCACTGAGTTGCTGCGCTTCTTTAAGAATCTTAAACCAGGCATTAGCTCTTAGTGCGGCCCTGTCGCCGTAACGTTTTGTTAATGCTGAAACAACCTGCTGTTGGTTTAGCTCTTGAGTTGGAGCAGCAAATAAGCATGAAACTAAAAGGGCCGATGTCACTATAATGCTGTGACAGACCCTTTTGTAATACGCTGCGTTGACATGCCTGTCTTTACGACTCAATGACCCATATCCTGTTTAACGATTATTCATCCATATCGTCAACAGTATAGATAGTCCATCTCATCTTTGACATTGTATCTTCACCAGTTACTGTTGCGATGACGCGTCTATTACGCATTTCAGCTTCGGGTGTACCGCTAGTATCAATGGGCTTATCGAAACTATACCCAACTGCAGACATTCTCTGAGCGCTAATATCGAATGTTTTTTCTAGTACATCAATAACGGCTTTTGCACGCTTTTGAGACAAGGCTAAATTGAGTTCGTAACTGCCTCTAAGACTAGTGTGACCTTCAATAATGGCTTTAGTCTCTGGGTGTTTTCTCATTATTTTTGCGACTTTTTCTATTTGGTCGTAATACTGTGGCTCAATGACATCAGAATTATTTTCAAATAAAATTTTGAGATCTTGTCTGTCATTAATATCGTTAACTTGACCACAGCCATAATTATCAACCTCTGCACCTAATATGGTGCCTGCGCAATTTTCACGAGCAGTGATAACGCCGTCCTTGTCCATATCGGTTAGGTCAAATTTTTGTTCTGTTGGTTTTTCGAGTTCGACAATATCGTTCATTGAACAGCCCGTAGCGGCCAACATAGCGAGTAGAATCATTAAATATTTCATTATTGAACTCCTCCCTCATAAGTGCGTTCACCGCGCCATTCATCTGGGCGAGTCACTCTTAATGAGTCAAGTAGGCTGCCGGAGGCATTTAGCACTCTATAACGAGCTGCAATTTCGTCATACTCGGTTTGAAGGTAATCTTTACGAGCCTCAAATAACTCGTTTTCAGTGTCGAGTAAATCAAGAAGAGAGCGTTGACCTAAATTGAACTGTTGAACATAGGCAACTTGTGTTTGTTTGGCTGCAATCACGTGCTCACGAATATATTGCTTTTGTGGTGCTAGCATGTCGAAGGCATTCCAGGCTAAAGACATCCCTTCAACAACTTGACGATAAGCACGTTGTTGAATTTCTTTGGCTTCATTAATTTTGTACGCTGTTTCTCTGTCGCGTGCTAAATCCTTGCCGCCTGAAAATAAGTTGTATTTAACCCGTACCATGGCCACTAAGTCATTGCTGTGGCCATTGACGTTTTGACTGCTTAGCGCGCTGTAACCGTCTTCGCCATCAACGTCATTATTCCAGTTGCCGTTAAGCTCTAAACTTAGCTGTGGAAAGTAATTTGCCTTGGCAGAATTACGCTCGTTTTTAGCTGCGTTAATATCACCTTCAGCTGACTTGAGGATTGGGTGATTGGTTTTTGCGAGCATGAGCCCTTTGTTTAAATCTTCTGGAAGCATGTCTGCATCGGGTACGGGCAGAACTAGGTTTTCTGGTTCTGATTCGACGATTCGAATAAATGCCGCTTTTGCATCTTCTAGGTTATTTTTTGCTGACACTACATTTGCGTTCGCACGAGCTAAACGCCCCGTGATTTGCGATAAATCAGCAATTGAGCCTAATCCTGAGTCTGTGCGTTCTTTGATTTGCTCAAAAATAGCTTTGTGGCTTTCGAGGTTTTTTTCTGAAAGCGTTAAGACTTGCTGGCTACGGATGTAGTCTAGGTACACTTTAGTCACTTCGAGCGCCATGTCTTCAGCAGCAGCAAATAAAGCCCATTGATCTGCCGTTGCTTCATACGAATAGCGATCTACTTCGCTGCTGGTATAAAAACCGTCAAATAACATTTGCTTGATGCTAAAGCCTGCTTCGCCGCGATTTAAGTCTATTACGCCATCGCCATCAACATCACCCTGGCCTGCTTTGCGGCGAGTTGAAGGGGTGTCGGTTTGTTCCCAACCGTAACCGGCTGAGACATCCACCGTAGGCAGAAAGCCTGCAGTCGCCTGGTTAACCTGTTCTTCACGAGCTTTAAAACGGTTAAAGGCAATCCGTAAATCTGGATTGGTGTCTAGTGTATGTGCAACAGCCTGCTCAAGTGATTGACTTGAGGCGGCTGGCGCAATCAACACTGACAAAGCAAGTGCTACTGCGCTTATCTTTGTGTGCAGATTATTAGTCGTGCTCATTTAAAACCCTCCTGGTTTTTCTTAGCGCTCTCTAAGGGCGGTGTCTTTCGCTCTTAAAATTGGATTTAAAATGTACTCAAGTATTGATTTTTTCCCTGTGATAACATCCACCGAGGTGAGCATTCCAGGGATTATTGGCATCTCTGTGCCATCGTCTTTTAGTAAACTCGATTGTTCAGTTCTTACTTTAATAATGTAAAAGCTGTTGCCTTCTTCATCTTGAGATGTGTCAGCACTAATGTGTTCTACCGTTCCATTTAACCCGCCATAACGAGTGAAATCGTATGCTGTTACTTTAACTATAGCGGGTAAACCAGGGTGTAGGAACGCAATATCTTTGGGTGTAATTTTTGTTTCTATCAGTAGTTTATCTTCTGATGGCACAATCTCAATAATTTGTTCACCTGGCTGAACAACTCCACCTAAAGTATTAAAGTAGATTTTTTTGATAGTGCCAACAACCGGAGACGTAATTACCGCTCTGCTGACTTTATCAAAAGCCCCTATTTGTGCCTGGTTCATGCGCGATAATTTAGTTTGTGACTCGTTTAATTGCGCCCGCAGGTCAGTTGTAAATGCAAAAACAGCGTCACGGCGTTTTAAAATGGCCTCATCCATTGTGGCTTTGACTTTTGGTCTGAGTAACCGTAATGATTGAAGCTCACCTTGTATGTCGTTAACTGTACGTTCAAGTTTGAGTAGTTCAACTTCGGGTACAATGCCTTTACGTGCCAAAGGACGTGTTAGTTCAAGTTCGCGACTGACAAGTTGATAGCTGGTTGTTAGCGTATTAATTTTAGAGGCTAGCTCTTCTATTTCTTGTTGGCGCTGTTGGATTTGCCTAACAAAAATCTCTAATTGGTTGTTTAAGTTGTCTAGGCGTAGAGAGTATTCTTGTTGTTGCCTTTTGACTAACTCTGGTTCTGCTTCGATTGTTGTGCCGGGAAACGTCAGCTCTTGCTTTGTGATTTTAACTTGTTCACGCCAGTCTGATGACATGTCAGAAATGACGATGCTGTCGAGTTCTGCGCGCATACGGATAATGTTAGTTTGTAAGCCGTAGACTTCTTGTTCTTGCTGGCCAAAATCGGATCTAAATCGAGTGTCATCTATACGTGCAAGCGGCTGACCTTTAGTGACCATTAACCCCTCTTGTACGTATATTTCTTGTAATATGCCGCCATCTAAACTTTGAATGATTTGCAGTTGAGATGAAGGTATCACTTTACCTTGCCCTGTGGTGACCTGGTCTAATTCAGAAAAATAAGACCAGATAATAAAGCAAAACATCATGGCGGCGAGTGACCATATAATGAGTCGATGACCGGTTGGGGCATCTGTCATTATGGCTCCATATACGTCATCGACCATTTCCAAATCTTCTGCAGTTAAATGTTTACTCATTGGTCTGTTCTCCCGCCATTGCGCCGGAGTTAAGTTTGGCGAGTACTTCGTCTTTAGGCCCGTCGGCCATAATGTGGCCTTTGTCTAAAACGATAATACGATCCACTAAATTGAGTAAATGCATTTTGTGCGTGATAAGTAATAAGGTCCTATCGCGGCTAACAAGTTGCATTGAACGAATGAATTGCTTTTCTGCTCTGGCATCTAAACTTGCAGTGGGTTCGTCCATTAATAAAATAGGCGGGTCATTGAGTGTTGCTCTTGCCAATGCCACAGTTTGACGTTGACCTCGACTTAATGATAAACCACCTTCGCCAACTTGCTGATCTAACCCCTCGGCTTCTAAATTGGTGAACATATTGACACCAGATAGCTGAATCGCTCTCATTAATTGATGTTCTGTTACTTGGCGAGATCCAAAGAGAATATTGTCACGGATTGAGCCATGAAACAGGGTGACATCTTGAGGCAAGTAGCCAAAGTTGCGTCGTAAATCGCTTGGGTGTATTTGTCCAGAATCTAGCCCATCATAGCGCAAGCTACCTTGTGTGGGTTTATATAACCCAATTAATAACTTAGCTAAGGTACTTTTACCTGAACCATTACGACCGATAATGGCTATGCGTTCACCAGGTTTGATGCGAAGAGACAACGGGTGAAGGCTTGGTTTTTCGCTTCCTGGAAAACTGAAACTAATATTGTCGGCTTCTATTTTACCCACTATGCGTTCTTTACTAACGAGGTGGCCTTTGTCTTCAAACTCATCATCTTGTTCCATAATGGCGTCAAGTTGGCGTAGAGAGCTTATTGTGTAGTTACCTCGAGAAATGAGCCCTGCTAGTTGTGCCATAGGTGATATAGCTCTGCTCGATAACATGACTGCTGCAATAATACCGCCCATTGAAATTTCATTGTCTGCTAACCGATAAACGCCCAAAATGACGACTAACACGACTGTGATTTGCACCATAAAGTTAGCAACATGAGCCACATGATTGGATAGTTTTTTACTTTTTAGTTGCCAATTGGCGGTATGTCCAATCATCTGCTGCCAGCTTTTTTGCACTAAACCTTCAGCACCATTGGCTTTAATTGATTCTAATGCACTTAGACTTTCTATTAGGTGGCCATGCTTTAAACTTGAAAAACGATTGCTCTCTTCAATTGCTTGCTTTAATTTCGGCTGCAAATAGAGGGTTACAGCGATGATAATGATGCTACCAAAAACTGGAATGAGCGCTAAATCACCTGCGATAATATAAATAATCAGCACAAATAGCAGAGCAAATGGTAAGTCGACTAAGGCGGTTATTGTTGCGGAGGTTAAAAACTCTCTGATGCTGTCGAACTCGCCAAGTTGCCTTGCCATACCGCCAACACTTGGAGAGCGTTTTGATAGTGGGATCCCGATAGCTTTGGCAAATAGTTTCGATGAGACAATGATGTCGACTTTTTTACCCGCGACATCAATTAAGTAGCTACGAAGTTGGCGCATAATAAAATCGAACAGATACGCTATGCTCGCACCTATTGCTAATACCCAGAGCGATTCAAATGCTAAATTGGGCACAACTTTGTCATAGACGTTCATAATGAACAGTGGCGACACTAACGCAAATAAGTTAACCAAAACTGACGCTATTAATGCATCTCGGTATATCGGAGCTGCGTCTTTAATGCTTTGCATTAACCAGTGTGTACTGTTGTCGTGCAAATGGACATCAAAACTTTTATCGCCGCGATAATCTTGTTTAACTAGAAAAAGATAGCCAACATATAGTGACTCTAATTCTTCAATTGTTAATTTATCTTCACCGCTGGTTTCAGGTAATTGGATGATAACCTTATCGTTATCCAAATCAATTTTTCTTAATATGCATGCTTTTTTATCTTTTAATAATAAAATGCATGGCAATAATATGTCTGAGATTTGATTTAAATCTTTACGTGAAAGCTTGGCAGACAAGCCTGCTCTTGCCGCTGCTTGTGGTACTAATTCTGGAGAAATAACTGAGCCTGACAAGGGTAAACCCGCTGCCAGTGAGTCAATAGAACAAGGGCTGCCAAAGTGTTCTGTCAGTAATACTAAGCAATCAAGTAGTGGATCAACGGTTACACGTTGTGAGGCCGAAATGGTCCACTGCTCGTTTGTGTTAGACGCAGTTATAGACACCTAATTAGAATCCTTAATTTATTATTGTTAGAAATAACAATGGATGCGTCACATATTACTATGCGACGCATCCAAAGTGTTGTTATTAAGGAATAATATTTCCACTATATTGATCATAAAGATCAGGTGGTGTGGTTCCTGGTGATGGTGCAGGATTAGCCGTTGGTGTGTCGACAATCAGGGCTCCATCATTTAATAGTCCGTTGATAATCACGCCATCGGCTGTTGCACCGTATTGTTGCGATAGATCAACACCATCTAAAACAATAACTTGGTCCACGGTACCATCTTTATTAGCATCGATAGAGATAGTGGTATTGCCGTCACTGAATGAGAATTGTAGGTAGTCTTCTAAATTACCATTCTGCTCATCTTGTAATAAATCACTGATATGAAGCGTATCATTATTTACTTCAAAGTCTGTGATTGTGTCCGTTCCGACATCGCCGTTCGACCACACAAAAGTGTCACTGCCTAATCCACCAATGAGTGTGTCATTACCTAAACCGCCGATAAGTACATCATTACCTTCGCCGCCATAGATAGTGTCATTTCCGCCTTGGCCAAAGAGTATGTCATTACCAACACCACCGTTTAAAATGTCGTCACCGTCATTTAAGTTGTTGATGTTGAATTCATTGACATGAGTACGTATGTAATCATGCACAGCTTGTACATCAATATCTGCCGCATTTTGGCCTGTTTTATCAGCAACATAGCTTTGTAATGCAACATAGCCTTGTTCGGTAGAGCCACTAAAGCGGACTAAATCACCAAAGATGATGTCATCACCTTGATTACCCGTTGTATTATCGTCACCTTGAGATTGCAATGTCTCAGTACCCATAATGACACTTGATAATGTTGATACGTCGATAGAGGCACGCACATTTCCATCAGTATCATATAGTGACAAGTTAGCTTCATTAACCGTAGTGCTACCGTTTGCACTTGCTAAGCTGATTGCTTCAACCTCAGACACGGCTGCAAGTAAATTAAATGCGTGCAGTGCTTGGGCTTGGCTTGATGAGTTTGATCCATTATCAGTAAAGCTCCTAACACTGTTATTACTGTTAAAGCTTAATTGACCTATTTTAGTGCCTGTGTAAGGTGAATACACAGCACCGTTCGCGTCGACAACAACTTGACCATCTATGCTAATGGATTGGCCTTTAGAATAGTTATTAGTACTTAATAAACTGCTTAAGGTTAGATAGCTACTGGTCGAAGCATCATAGGTCATTAATACTGTTGAAGTATTAGTGTCTACAGTTTGTGCATTTGGCGAACCATCTGTAATAAAGTAAGAAATATTATTTCCAACATTATTTAGCACTGTGCTGCTCGTAAACCAGTTGAGAGCCGACTCTAAACCTGCTTCGTAGTTAGTTGAACCAGTAGCACTCATTTTCGCAAGTTCTGTTAGCAATGTTTGGACTGCGTTAGGATCATCCATATCTACTGATACAGAGTAATTTGAGCCAGATGCAAAGTTAGTTAGCAATACATTTACTGTACCGCTGTTAGAACCTGTTGCGCTATTGGCCAATGAGTTAAAGACAGCTTCAAGCTGTGTTTTAGCCTCTGCGATAACGCCAGACATACTACCTGACGTATCAAAAATAAATGCGATGTTGTAATTTTCACCGGCAACGATTTGTAAGCCTTGTTGATCGCTGACAATGATATCGTTATTTACAGTTCCATCAATGTCATCGTTACCCGGATTACCCGTGTATTTCTCATAAACAGTACCTGATTCAGATTCGCCAACGATGTTAATCGTGACGGTAGCTGTATCAGTTGCACCGTATTGATCTGTGACCGTGTAGGTAAAGGTATCTGTTGCTAGCTGACCTGCAGTAAGAGCTTCAAATGAACCATTAGTGTCATACGAATAGGTACCATCACTATAGATAGTTAATTGTGCGCCACTAGGTAATATAACGACTTGGCCATCAGTAACAGCATTGCCATTTATTTCGGTAAGGCTAAAGGTATTTCCTTGTGCATCAGAGTCGTTATTTAATAAGCCATTGCTAGCATTAGAGATTGTCAACACCCCATCTTCAGAGACCAGGTAAGTGCCCATTATCGCAGGACCTGCGGCAGTAATACTCGTCAAGAAATAATCTGAAGAGTCACTTAATGGCGCACCGCCATTTGTTTCACTAATGGTTTTAGTCGCTTCGAACACTAATTGATCAAAGACGATATCACCAGTATTAATAGTGAATGTCCCAGTATCGCCTGAAAGGGTCTTAAAGGTTTCACTCGCAACTAACTGACCATTGTAGTAAGCCTTCCAAATACCCTGTTCGCCATCATTCTCATTGGTGAACATGTTCGAAACACTAAAGGTTGCTTGATTTACTAATCCATTGAAATCAATAACGATTGATTCAGAAGTATCAGATGCTGAGTCATACTCGATTTGACCAATAATTTGGTCAGAAGGACGAGGAGAGCCAGCAACGCCAAGCTTACCTGAACTACTTTCAATATTAACCACACCCATTGAACCATCAGCATTACGAGCTGATATTGTCATCTTATTCACGCCATTTGACTGAGGAATAACCCAACCAGTACTTGAGCCCGTGGTGACGCTATACGATGAGCCAGGTATATCGTCATTGGCTTCAACGTTGTTTAAATTGAAAGTAACTAATGCAGTATCTGACAAACTACCATCTGTTGTGCTAACGGTTAATTGAATTTGGCTGCCATTGTCATAATCTATTTTTGTCGTGTCATTAACAGAAATAACACCTGTTTGAGCGTCAATTACAAACGCACCATCTTCGCTGATTAAGCTTTGAGACCCATTTGAATGTACAAATGAATATGTAAGTGCATCACCATCAATATCTTTGTCGATCCCCGTATTTGCATCATTAACGTTATATACAACCGTTCCATCAGCAATAGAGTCGTTAATGGTATCTGTGTAATCGTTGATGACTGGAGCATCGTTCACGGGAGTGACCTTAATGGTCAAGGTCGCCGTTGCACCTGTGTTGGTGGTGTAGGTAATGACCGGTACATCGCCGTTCCAGTTGGCATTTGGCGTGAAGGTGTAATTACCGTTCGCCAATAACTGTAAGGTGCCGTTAGTGAGCGTCACAACGGTGCTGCCCGCGGTGTACACAGTGTTTGACCCTGCAATCGTGAAGGTTGATACCGACAAGGTTGAATCAATGTCAGTGTCGTTCGCCAATACGTTACCGGTAGCGACGGTGTCTTCAGCCACTGTTTTTGTGTCATTAACCGCGTTGGTCGCATCGTCGACAGGGGTGACCTTAATGGTCAAGGTCGCCGTTGCACCTGTGTTGGTGGTGTAGGTAATGACCGGTACATCGCCGTTCCAGTTGGCATTTGGCGTGAAGGTGTAATTACCGTTCGCCAATAACTGTAAGGTGCCGTTAGTGAGTGTCACAACGGTGCTGCCCGCGGTGTACACGGTGTTTGACCCTGCAATCGTGAAGGTTGATACCGACAAGGTTGAATCAATGTCAGTGTCGTTCGCCAATACGTTACCGGTAGCGACGGTGTCTTCTGCCACTGTTTTTGTGTCATTAACCGCGTTGGTCGCATCGTCGACAGGGGTGACCTTAATGGTCAAGGTCGCCGTTGCACCTGTGTTGGTGGTGTAGGTAATGACCGGTACATCGCCGTTCCAGTTGGCATTTGGCGTGAAGGTGTAATTACCGTTCGCCAATAACTGTAAGGTGCCGTTAGTGAGTGTCACAACGGTGCTGCCCGCGGTGTAAACGGTGTTTGACCCTGCAATCGTGAAGGTTGATACCGACAAGGTTGAATCAATGTCAGTGTCGTTCGCCAATACGTTACCGGTAGCGACGGTGTCTTCTGCCACTGTTTTTGTGTCATTAACCGCGTTGG